>JAWOID010000059.1:0-55009 GCA_046484865.1 Candidatus Krumholzibacteriia bacterium | reverse complement strand
CAGGCAGACGCCTGGGATGCTGGTCGGATTGTGTCGCCGGCAGTTGACGGTCAGGGAGGTGGTCTGCCGGCGTCTGTTCGCGGCTCAGATCGGGTTGGAGGGCCGCTGGCGTCAGTACTACTGGGGGGAGGTCAGGACGCGGGCGCTGAAGGTGAACCGGCGCCACGACTTGAAGTACGCGGTGTGAAGGGGCAGATCGACATCGTGACCAGGAGGTCGGAAACAATTTGCGTGGAGTAACCCAGTGGTTCGACAAGTACCTGCGCGGCCGCCCTGAAGCGTGGGACGAGCGGATGAAGGACGAGTTCAAGAAGTTGCCGTCGGTGTCGGCCGGTCGCCGAAGATGTCGGCCGTCTTCCAGCGACCGCTCTCGAAGCGGAGGTACATGGCCGCCGCCATCAGCAGGTAGCAGAAGCTGCCGCCCAGCCAGGCGGTTCGCACGTCGCCGGACCAGTGCACCACCAGCAGCCAGGTGAGCGGGACGAAGAGCCCCCACAGCAGCAGGAGTCCGGCGAGCATCGGGTAGCGTGTGTCGCCCGCGCCCTGCAGGATGCCGATCGAGACCATGCGCATGCCGTCGAAGAACTGGAAGACGGCGGCCACGATCGCCAGCGACGCTCCCAGCGCCAGCACCTCCGGATCCTCCGTGAAGACGGCGAAGATCCGCTCGCGCAGCAGCACCAGCAGCAGCCCCAGCAGCAGCGCGTAGTAGGCGCCCAGCTTGTACACCTGGCGAGCGTAGTGCTCGGCGCGCGGCACGTCGCCGGCGCCGATGTTGTTGCCGGTGAGCACGGTGGCTGCGATCGTGAGGCCCCACATCGGCATGAAGCTGAAGCTGAGCATCTGCAGGGTGATCTGGTTGGCCGCCAGCGCCACCGCGCCGGCGCGGCCCACGAACACGCCGAACAGCGAGAAGCTGCTCATGTCCACGAAGTTCTCCCAGGCGGCCGGCGCACCGACGCGCAGCATGCGCAGCAGGCGGGCGGGCTCCGGGCGCCGCGGCTTGTGGATGCGATAGCGCCGCCGTCCGGCTCGCGCGGTCAGCGCCCAGACGACCAGCACGAGGGTGTTCACCGTCACGCCGATGGTGGTCGCGATGGCGGCGCCCAGGATGCCCAGCGGCGGCATGGCCAGCCAGGTGCGGCCGAGAAGCGTGAAGCCCGCCCAGCCGAAGATGAGCCACACGTCGAGGACGACGTTCACGACGTTGCCCGCGATGCCGCCCCACATCGGTATCCGCACCTCGCGCCGTCCCTGGAAGTAGCCCATGAGCGCGAAGCTCACCTGCGTGGGCACGGCGCTGAGCGTACGCCAGCGCACGTAGGTGTAGGTGGCGTCCTGGATGGCGGCGTCGTGCCCCGTCAGCGGCAGAGCCAGGTACGAGTAGTAGCCCATGATCTGCAGGATCACGCCGCACACGAGCCCGATCCAGAGGCCCTGCCAGGTGAACGCAGCCACGGCCTCGTCGTCGCCGCGGCCGTGGGCCTGGGCCACGAAGGTGCCGGTGATCCGCGACAGGTTGTTGAAGAGGGAGTACCCGGTCCAGGTGAGCAGTCCGCCGAGACCGGCGGCGCCGAGCGCCAGGCTGCTCACGCGGCCGAGCAGCGCCGTATCCACCGTCCACATGAGCGTGTGCGAGAGCATGGCCAGCACGGTGGGATACGCCAGGAGCACGATCTCGCGCCCGTGGCGCACCTGGAAGACGGCCACGCCGCGGTCGCGGGGCAGACGCTCCGCCACCGATTCGCGCGCTTCCGACTTGCTCGTGGGCCAGGGTTTCATAAACTTCACGTGGATGCGAGGGAGAACGGCCCCCGGCACCGCATCGGCGGCAGCCCTGGGGCCCGCCCGCCGGCCTCTCGGTCCGGAGTCGGGCCAAGATACGATGCCGGTGCCCGGGCGCAAGTTCGAGGCGAGCAGTCCGCTGGAGGGCGAGGGACAGCCCCAGCGAGTTCACGGGAGTCGAGTCGTGCATTGCGAAGTGGTGGCCGCGACGGCCGGGGATCCGTCGCTGGCGGGGGACGCAGACGATCCCATCATCCTGAACTTCTCCTGATTGCCGGCGAAGCCTGGACGGCATCGCGCGTCGCGGGTCGTGCGTCGCGGGTTGCGCGTCGTGCGCCGTACGTCGTGCGTCGAGGGTCGTGCGTCGTGTTCGTGCGTCGCGCGTTGCGGTCGGCGGCGAGTGCGCCACTGGGGATACGGTGTCAGCTCCACTATGCTGTGGCGAGATGAGTGCCCGGCGCGCGGGCGGTTCGTTCTCCTGGCGCCGGGCGGCGCCTGCCGGAGACAGCAACGACGGAGCCAGGCGATGCGCCGGTTGACCGCGGTCCAGAACCCCCTGCGCGGTCGGATCCGTGTCCCCGGGGATCGGGCCATCTCCCATCTGGTGGCGCTGCTCGCGCCCCTGTCGGGGGGGCCGTGCCGGGCCGAAGGCTGGCTGCGTTCGGACGAGACCCGCCACAGTCTCCAGGCCGTGCACGATCTCGGCGCTCGCAGCGAGGTGCGCCAGGGGACACTCACGGTGTGGCCGGGCATCTTCCCCGAGGGGGCGAACACGGGAGTGCCCCTGGCCGTCGACTGCGGCAAGAGTGTCACGACGGCCCGTCTGCTGCTGGGGTTGCTGGCCGGGCGGCGTGGCGACGTGCTGCTCACCGGCGACGACGCGTTGCGCCGCCGGCCCATGGCGCCGGTGGTCGAATCCCTGCGCGCGATGGGGGCCCGGATCGATCATCTCGACCGCGAGGGCGCATTGCCCGTGCGCATCCGAGGGGGAGCCTTGCGCGGTCGCGAGCACCGGCTCGCGCGGGCGTCGGCGGGCGTGAAGTCGGCGCTGGTGCTCGCCGGTCTGGCGGCCCGGGGCCGCACGCGGGTGCACGGCGCCGAGGGCAGCTGCGACCACACCGAGCGGCTGCTGGCGTGCATGGGAGCGCCGGTACTGGTCGCCGATCCCGGCCACGGCGGCGATCTGGCCGTGGAGGGTCCGGCCGGACCGCTGCGCGCCTTCGACCTGGTGGTGCCCGGTGACCCCTCGTCGGCCGGTTTTCTCCTCGCCGCGGGGGCGCTGGTGCCCGGCTCCGACCTCACGGTGGCCGGCGTGCTCCTCAATCCCACCCGCACCGGCTTCCTGGATCTGCTGCGGGCGGCCGGCGCGGATCTGCTCGTGACGCCCCTGGGCGCCGCCGCCTGGCCGGACGAACCGCGGGGCGACGTCCGCGTCCGCTTCCGGCCGCTGCCGGCTTTCCGCTTGCGTGCCGATGCGCTGCCCGGCTCGCTGGACGGGCTGCCGGTGCTGGCGGTGCTGGCCACCCAGGCCGAGGGCGAGACGGTGGTCGGGGGCGCGGCCGAGCTGCGGGCGGGGGAATGCGACCTGATCGCCACCGTCACCCGTGAGCTGATCCGCCTGGGCGCCCGGATCGAGGAACGTCCGGACGGGTGGCGCATCCACGGCCCGACGCCGCTGCGCGCCCATGCGCACGACGACCGTTACCGGGGCAACCACACCGGCTCCGCCGAGCCGCACGTCGTGGTGACCGAGGGCGACCACCGCGTGGCGATGGCCATGGCCGTGGCCGCGCTGATCGCCAGGGGACCGCTGGCGCTGGACGACGCCGGCTGCATCGCCGCCTCCCTGCCGGGCTTGCTGGACGAGATGGCGAAGCTGACCGGCGCGAGCTGAGCAGGCATGCCAGCCCGCGGTCTTGCGCCGGCCGCCGCCACGGACTAGCATCCGCTGCATTCTCCGGCCATGGCGGTCCGGCGGCGGCTCTTCCGCTCTTCCGCGGCGTGGGCCGGCGAAGGCGACGGTTCAGGACTCCCGGCGAACGGCGAGGCGATGTACGAGGCACCAGACAGCGGCGATCTCTCCCGCGACAGCCTGCTGGACGAGTTGAAGTGGCGCGGTTTCTTCGAGCAGGCCACGGACGAGGCCGGGCTCGCAGCCCTGCTGGCCTCCGGCGTCACGACCGGCTACGCCGGCTTCGATCCCACCGCCGACAGCCTGCACGTGGGCAGCCTCATTCCCATCCTCGGTCTGGTGCACCTGCAGCGGCACGGGCACCGTCCGCTGGCCATCGTGGGCGGAGCCACGGCCATGGTGGGCGATCCCAGCGGCCGCACGGAACTGCGCCAGCTGCTCACCGAGGAGCAGATCGAGCATAACCTGCACGGCATCCGGACCCAGCTCGAGCGGTTCCTGCACTTCGACGCCGGTCGCGGCAATGCGGCCCTGGTGCTGAACAACGCCGACTGGCTGCGCGACTACAGCTACATCGGTTTCCTGCGCGACGTGGGCCGGCACTTCTCGGTGAACCAGATGCTCACCCGCGACTCGGTGAAGACCCGGCTCGAGACCGGTCTCTCGTTCATCGAGTTCAATTACATGCTGCTGCAGGCCTACGACTTCATGGTCCTCAACCGCGACCATGGCTGCCGCCTGCAACTCGGCGGCAGCGACCAGTGGGGCAACATCTGCTCGGGCGTGGACCTCACGCGACGGGTCAACCAGCAGGAGGTCTTCGGCGCCACGTTCCCGCTGCTGACCAGCGCCAGCGGCGAGAAGATGGGCAAGACGGCCGCCGGCGCCATCTGGCTGGACGCGGCGCGTACGAGCCCCTACGACTTCTACCAGTACTGGGTGAACTGCGACGACCGGGACGTCGGGCGTTTCCTGCGCCTGTACACGCTGTTGCCGCGCGAGCGGATCGAGGAGCTGGAGCGCCTGCGAGGCGCGGATCTGCGGGAGGCCAAGCGAAACCTGGCCCGCGAGGTCACGGCACTGGTCCACGGCGACGAGGACGCCGACCGCGCCGCGAGGGCCGCCTCGGCCCTGTTCGGGGGCGCGGGCGCCGGTGGCGGTGCGGGCGCCGGGGCGGGTGACGAGTCTGCCGTCCCGTCCAGCGAGGTGGCCGCCGGCCGGCTCGAGGGAGAGGGGCTGTGGGTGGTGGAAGCCCTGGTGGAGGCCGGCCTCTGCAAGAGCAACGGCGAGGCACGCCGCCTGATCCGCCAGGCCGGCATCCGCGTGAACGGCGCCGTCGTCACCGACGAGCACCTGCGCCTCACCGCTGCCGACGCTCTCGACGGTCGTCTCCGGCTGCAGGCGGGGAAGAAGCGGTATCACGATCTGGTGGTGGCGTAGCAGGGATCCGGCGGGATCTGCCACCGCCGCGACCAGCCGGGCGACGATGCACCCGCGGTGCGATTCGCACCGCGGGTGCACGCGTCTGGCCGTCCGCCGCCATGGGCGCCAGGCGGCGGCTCGCGGATCAATCGATCCGGTGCAGCTCAACCCGCCGATTCTGCGCGCGGCCCTCGCGGGTCTCGTTCGAAGCGATCGGGTAGTCCTCGCCGTAGCCCACGGCGACCAGGCGCCTGGGGGCGATGCCGAGCTGGACGAGGACGTCCCGGACGGCGCTGGCCCGCTTGTGGGACAGGTCGCGGTTGATCTCGGCGCCGCCGGTGGAGTCGGTGTGGCCGCGGACCTCGATGCGCAGCTCGGGACGCTCGTGCAGGGAGTCGGCCACGCGGGTGAGCACGGAGATCGATTCCGGCGTCAGCTGGGCGCTGCCGCTGACGAACTGCACGCCTTCGAGGACCAGTCCGCCGCCGACGTCCGGCACCAGCGGCGGCCGCGGGGCCGCCGGGGCGGTGACTTCCGTCTCCGGGCAGCCGTCCGGGCCCACGGTCACGCCGGGGCGGGTGTCGGGGCACAGGTCCTCGGTGTCGGGCACGCCGTCGCCATCGTTGTCGAGGTCGGGACAGCCGTCTTCGTCCTCGAAGCCGTCGAAGTCCTCCGGTTCGTCCGGACAGGCGTCGTTCACGTCGAGGATGCCGTCGCCGTCGTTGTCGAAATCGGGACAGCCGTCTTCGTCCTCGAACCCGTCGAAGTCCTCCGGCTGGTCCGGGCACTCGTCATCCACATCGGGGATGCCGTCGCCGTCGTTGTCCGGGTCGGGGCAGCCGTCCGAGTCCTCGAAGCCGTCGAAGTCCTCCGGCTCGTCGGGACAGCCGTCGTAACGGTCGGGGATGCCGTCGCCGTCCCGGTCGCTGCTGCCGAACCAGACCGTGAGGCCCACGAACCCCTCGACCATGCCGTCGTTGGCATCCACGTGATCGGGACCCCAGTAGCTGCTCAGTCCGACGTTGTCGCGATCCACGCCCGCCAGCAGGTAATAGCGCGCGCCCAGGTTCAGCGCCCAGCGCTCGGACAGGAACAGGTCCACGCCGGCCTCGACGTCAGCCGTGAACACGGCCTGCTTCAGGCTGGCGAACTGGCCGTCCTCGTCACGTCCCACGATGGTCGTGCCGCTGAGGACGAGGCCGGGGTCTTCGCCCGTCAGGTCCAGGACCCGGTAGACGGTGGCGCCGGCGCCGAGGCCGAGGAACGGGCCGACCCGGGATCCGGGGGCCAGGTGGACGCGGGTGCGCAGCATGGGCTGGTGCATCTCGGTGTACAGAGGCGCGCGGGCGGTGGTGCTCCAGCCGGCGTCCTCGCCACGGATGCCGACGCCGGCGCGGGTGTAGCCGTACTTGAGGGCCGCGCCGATCGTCCACTGCCGGGACAGGCCATGTTCGATGATGATGGTCCCGAACTGGTCGAGATTGCTGTAGTCGTGGTCGCCTCCGGTCAGCTTCATGAGGCCGGACTGCAATCCCACGCCCCAGCGCGACGTGTTGTCCACCTCGCCGGCGGCGGGCGGGACCACCAGGACGAGGAACAGCAGGGAGACGAGCGCTGGTGCAACCCGTCGCGTCGAATCGGAACGCATGAGAACCTCCTGGCGATGGCGAGCTTGCGGTTTGCGCGGCGATGGTAGGTCCTCGCGCAGGAGTGATCAAGGCTCCATCGCGGCGCAGGCGTGCACGGCGCTCCCTCCGCTCGCCCCGGGGGGCCGGTGGGCGGCGGCCCGACGGTGGTGAGCGGGTGCAACCCGTGCTTGGGCCGGTGCGACCGAGTCACTATCTTGAGCGAACTGCTCGGCATGGGGGCGCGCCACGGATGCAGCCTGGCCGCCTGGCAGCCTGGCCGCCTGGCCGCCTGGCAGCCTGGCACCTGGCAGCCCGGCAGCCCGGCGACCCATCGACGGCCCGGCAATGGCCTCTCCCCTCACCGAAAGGACAGTCCGGCCATGCTCATCATCGGGACCCGGGGCAGCGAACTGGCGCTCTGGCAGGCGCACCACGTGCGCGATCTGCTGCGGGAACGGGCCGGCCTGGCGGCCGAGATCCGGATCATCCGCACCGAGGGCGACCGCGTCCAGGATCGCAGTCTGGGTGAGATGCCCGGCATCGGCTTCTTCACGCGCGAGATCGAGAACGCGCTGCTGGCGCGCGACGTGCACATCGCGGTGCACTCGCACAAGGACCTGCCCACCGAGGCGCCCCTGGAACTGGCGGTGGCGGCCGTGCCCGAGCGCGGACCGGTCCGTGACCTCCTGCTGATCCGGCCCGAGGCCCACGATCCAGACGCGCCCGAGTTACCCCTGCGGGAGGGGGCCCGGGTGGGAACCGGCTCCGCGCGCCGGCGCTCGCTGCTGCGGGCCCTGCGACCCGACCTGCGGCCGGCCGACCTGCGGGGCAACGTCCCCACGCGGATGGCACGACTCGCCGAGGATCCGGCGGGCACCGAGCCGCTGGACGCCATCGTCCTGGCGGAGGCCGGTCTGGCTCGCCTGGGCCTCGATCCGGCGCCGTTGCGGGTGGCGCTGCTCGATCCGGAGCGCTTCGTCCCGGCGCCCGCGCAGGGGGCCCTGGCCATCCAGGTGCACCGCGCCGCGCGGATTCCCGAGCGCGGCGCCCTGGTGGATGCGCTCGCGCCGCTGCATCATGAGGAGACCGCCAGCGCCGTGTCGGCCGAGCGGCGCGTGCTGGCCGGGCTGGAGGGCGGCTGCAACCTGCCCCTGGGCGTGCTCGCCCGGACGGTGCCGGGCGGATTGCGGCTGGTGGGGGCGCTGGGACGTCCCGACGGCACCATGGCGCGCTGCGATATCGTTGCGCCGGACCCGGAGACCGCCGCCCGCGAGGCGCTGAACCGGCTACGTTCCTGAAGATTTTTCACGCCGACCGAGGAAAGATCCTACACGCCGACCGAGGAGGAGTCGCATGACCCCCCGTGACCGAGACGACAACAGTGCCGGCGAGGGCACCCGCAAGGCGGGGCACCGCGCCGATCGCAAGAGCGAACCCGGGCACCACCACCCGCACGGGCGCCTGCACGACAGCGTCGAGCACGATCTGGAGATGGTGATGGACGACGACTTCGACGTGGATCTCGAGGGCGACGACGACGACGAGGAGATCGAGATCCCCGGTCCGGGCGTGATCCGCCCGCGGCGCCTGCGCCGCAGTTCCGTGCTGCGCGACCTCGTGGCCGAGACGCGGCTGCACGCGGACATGCTCTGCCAGCCGCACTTCGTCGTGCCGGGAGCGAACCAGCGCCAGGAGATCTCGTCCATGCCCGGCATCGGCCGCGAGTCGGCGGACCGGCTGCTGCGCACGGTGGAATCGGACCTGGAGCTGGGCATCCGCCACGTGCTGCTCTTCGGCCTGCCCGACGAGAAGACTCCCGACGCGCACGCCGCCGCCGACCCCGAAGGGGTGGTTCCCGACGCCGTCCGCCGGCTGAAGGATGCTTTCGGCCGCGACCTGGTGGTGGCGACGGACATCTGTCTCTGCGCCTACACCGACCACGGACACTGCGGGGTCCTGCACGGCGACGACGTGGACAACGACGCCACGCTGCCGTTGCTCGCCCGGATGGCATTCGCCTGCGCCGCCGCCGGCGCGGAAATCGTGGCGCCGTCGGACATGATGGACGGCCGCGTGGCCGCCATCCGCTCCGCTCTGGACCAGAGCGGCCTCGACGAGACGGCCATCATGTCGTACGCCGCCAAGTACGCGTCGGCGTATTACGGCCCCTTCCGCGAGGCGGCCGACAGCGCTCCCAGCTTCGGCGACCGCCGCAGCTACCAGATGGATCCCCGCAACGTGCGCGAGGCGCTGCGCGAGGTCATGCTCGACGTGGACGAGGGGGCCGACATCGTCATGGTGAAGCCGGCCCTGGCCTACCTGGACGTGATCCAGCGCGTGCGCGAGACCGTGGAGGTGCCGCTGGCCTGCTACAACGTGAGCGGCGAGTACGCCATGGTGAAGCTGGCCGCCCGCGAGGGCCTGGTGGACGAGCGCCTGGTCGTCCTGGAGAACCTGTCGGCCATGGCCCGCGCCGGCGCCGACATCCTGATCACCTACCACGGCCGCGACGCGCTGAAGGAGGGCTGGATCCGATGACCGACGCCGACGCCACGGGCGCCGCCGCCAGGCGGAACGACGGTGCGCACGGTTCCCGCACGCGCTCGAGCGAACTGTTCCGCCGCGCCCAGGAGCTGATCCCGGCCGGCGTGAACTCTCCGGTGCGCGCCTTCCGGTCGGTGCATGGCGACCCGCTGTTCATCGACCGCGGCGAGGGCGCCCACCTGTGGGATGTGGACGGCAATCGCTACCTCGACTGCTGCGGGTCGTGGGGCCCGCTGATCCTGGGCCACGCCCATCCCGCGGTGATCGCCGCCGCCGAGGCGGCCATGCGCCGCGGCACCAGCTTCGGCGCGCCCTGCGCCACGGAGATCGAGCTGGCCGAGCAGGTGGTGACCGCGTACCCGGCCGTCGAGCAGGTCCGCTTCACCAGCAGCGGCACCGAGGCGGTGATGGCCGCCGTGCGGCTGGCCCGCGGCTTCAGCGGTCGCGATCTCGTCGTGAAGTTCACCGGCTGCTACCACGGACACAGCGACGCCCTGCTCGTGTCCGGCGGCAGCGGCCTGGCGACCTTCGGTACCAGCAGTTCCGCCGGCGTGCCGACCGGCGCGGTCGCGGACACCGTGGTGCTCCCCCTGGACGACGACCGGCTCGTGGACGATCTCTTCGCCGAACGCGGCGACGAGATCGCCGCGGTGCTCATCGAGCCCATCCCGGCCAATAGCGGCCTCCTGCTGCAGCGGCCGCAGTTCCTGCGTCGCCTGCGCGAGGTGACCGCCCGCCACGGCGCCTTGCTGATCTTCGACGAGGTGATCTCCGGGTTTCGCGTGGGGATGGCCGGCGCCGCCGGTCTCTACGGGATCGAGCCGGACCTGGCCACCTTCGGCAAGGTGGTGGGCGGCGGTTTTCCCGTGGGCGCCTTCGGCGGCCGCCGGGAGATCATGCAGCGGCTGGCCCCCCTGGGCGACGTCTACCAGGCCGGCACGCTGTCCGGCAACCCGGTGGCGATGGCCGCCGGCGCGGCCGCCCTGCGGGTGATCCGCGAGGAACGCGTGCACGAGCGCCTGGAGAAGCTCGGCCGCGCCCTCGAGCGTGAACTGGGACCGGCGGCCGAGGCCAGTGGAGCGGCCTTCGTGCGGGTGGGATCGGTGTTCTGGCTCGCGCTGCAGACGACGGCTCCGCGGGCGGTGGAGCAGGTGGACGCCGCCGGCATGAAACGATACGCAGACATGCACCTGGCGCTGCTGAACCGGGGCTTTTACCTGGCGCCGTCCGGGTGGGAGGTCGGGTTCCTGAACGCGGCCATGACCGAGGACGATGTCGCGGGGCTGGCGCTCGCGCTCGTCGAGGTGCTGAAGGAGTCGCGCTAGGCCGGCTCCGAGGGTCTCGGAACCAGAGCCGGGCGCGGTCGGGATCCGATCGGCGGGCCGAGGGTCGGCAGGCTAGATTGTACCGGTAGCGATTCCAGTGACATCGCGTGCGACATCGACCGCAGATCCTTCATGGATCAGGAGGCGGCAAACCATGGCAGCCAGGCTATCTGCGCTCGTGGTCCTGCTCTCGTTCCTCGCCGGGGCGACGGGATCCGCCCGGGGCATCACCTGGTGGGTCGCCGCGGACGGTTCCGACGCCGATCCGGGGAGCGAAGATCTCCCCTTCGGCACGATCCAGCACGCCATCGGCCGGACGGCGGCCGGCGACACGGTGAAGATCATGCCGGGCACGTACAGCGGGGACGGCAACCGTGATCTGGACTTCGGCGGCAAGGGGATCGTTCTCCGCTCCAGTGCCGACGACCCGGAAACGGTCGTCATCGACTGCCAGGGGAGCGCCGAGGAGCCGCACCGCGGGTTCTGGTTCCATTCGGGCGAGGACTCCACGGCCGTGCTGCGCGGTCTGACGATCACGGGCGGCGGGGGGGTCGAATGGGGTGGGGGGATCCTGGTGGGAGACCCGAACCTGCTCCCGGCCGACGGGCTCGCCACGAGCCCGCGGATCACCCGGTGCATCATCAGGCAGAACGGCGCCGGCCAGGGGGCGGGAGTGGCCGTCGTGAACGAGCAGAGCTTTCCCCTGATCGTGGCCTGCGAGATCAGGGAGAACCTCGGCGACGGTCTCCTGTTCGCCCGCGACGTCATGCGATGTCGCGTCGACGGCTGCGAGATCCTGCTCAACTCGGGTGCCGGGTTCCGCTCGCTGGGAATCTGGACGTTCACCGGCAATGACCACGTGGTACGCGACACGGTCATCCGCGCCAACAGCGGCGACGGTCTCAGGCATGGTCACGGCGAAACGTACGGGTCCATCGACATC
Source organism: Candidatus Krumholzibacteriia bacterium (assembly GCA_046484865.1). GTDB lineage: Bacteria > Krumholzibacteriota > Krumholzibacteriia > LZORAL124-64-63 > LZORAL124-64-63 > JAWOID01. The sequence goes on along the minus strand of JAWOID010000059.1, from coordinate 43,450 downwards.
GTCCGCTGCGAGATCTCCGGAAACGGCGGCTGGGGCGTGTACTCGAATGCCTTCGAGGCTGGTGATCTCGACATCGCCGGCGGCAGCGTCTCGGAAAACGGTCTCGGCGGCGTGCGGTCGCACGACTACTCGACGACCATCGAGAACTGCACGGTGAGCGACAACCTCGGCACCGGGATCGCCGGCTTCCCCGAGGACGATGGGCGCATCCTCGCGTGCACCATCAGCGGCAACACGGGAGACGGCATCGGTGTCGCGTCCGGCGCCCGGTTCAGCGCCGTGATGGATGCGGAGACGAAAGGCACCAACTACACGATCTCAGGCTGCGAGATCACGGCCAATGGCGGGCGAGGTATCCACGTCTACCTCATGTTCTCCTCGATCCTGTCGGGCAATCTGGTCTCCGGGAACGGTTCGACGGGGCTGGAGCTGGAGGCCTACCAGGCGTTCGAGCCCCAGCAGCTCACGCTCACGGGGAACACCGTCTGCGACAACGGTGGCGCAGGTCTGATCCACCGGGGAGACATGGCCTGGTCGGTCGACGCCAACGTGATCGCCTTCAACCAGGGCGAGGCCGTCGTGATCGACACGGGCGTTCCTCCCCACGTCGCGTGCACGAACATCTTCGGCAACACCGGCGGCGACTGGGTCGCCGTTCCCGACCAGCTCGGTGTCGAGGGCAATTTCTCGCGGGACCCGCGGTTCTGCGACCGCGAGAACGGTGACTACACCCTGCTCGACATCTCGCCGTGCGCCGACGGCAACCACCCCGACGGAGCTGCGTGCGGGCCGATCGGAGCGCTCGAGGTGGGCTGCACGGCGGCCCCCGCCATCATCGCCATCACGGACGTGGCCAGCGACCAGGGGCGACAGGTCCGCATCCGCTGGAGAGCCTCGCATCTCGACGGCCCGCAGCACGCCGACCCGGTGATCGGCTACGGAATCTACCGCGCCGAGAACGGAGAGGCGACGGAGATCCCGGTCGCGGAGAGCAGGGTCGGCGGAACGAGCGTGACCCTCGCCGGCTGGGATTACCTGGGGGAGGCTCCCGCGCGGGGCGACAGCGAGTACCAGCTGGTGGTCCCCACGCTCTGCGATTCGACGGTTCACGCGACCTGCTGGACCCGCTTCTTCGTGAGCGCCGTCACCGGGCAACCCTTCGTGTTCTACGATTCGGCGGTCGATAGCGGCTATTCGGTGGATAACCTGGCGCCCGCGACGCCGCAAGATCTCCGGTTCCGTGCGCCGGACGTGCTCGCCTGGGACGGAGTCGACGTCCCGGACCTCGGCTACTATGCCGTGTATGCTTCCGCGGACGAACAGTTGACCCCGGACGAACGGATCGGCGCGACCACGGCGGATTCGCTGGACGTCACGGGATTCGACCAGCGCTATTTCGGGGTCTCGGCCGTGGACCTCGCCGGCAACGAGAGCCCGCCGGCACTGATCGCCCGCGTGACGCACGCGCCGTCGTCCGTGCCAGGGGCGTTCGCGTTGCATCAGAACGCTCCCAACCCGTTCAACCCCCGCACGGAGATCACCTACGATCTGCCGCGCGCGACGCCGGTCTGGCTCGATGTCTACGATCTGTCGGGGCGCCGCGTCCGGACGCTCAGGAGCGGGGACGTCGAGGGGCCGGGACGCCACACCGCGACCTGGGACGGATGCGACGATCGGCGGCGCGCAGCCGCGGCCGGGGTGTACCTGTATCGCTTGCAGGCGGGTGGTTTCGTGGAGATTCGCCGGATGGCGCTTTTGCGCTGACGGAGCACCGGGCGGGCCGCAGATCGAGGGGTGTTACACCCGCGACCCGTGAGGGGCCGGCGCAGCGCTGCTGCCGCGCGCCTGCCACCCCTGCCGCTCCCTCATGACAATGTGACAACGTGACGACGACGGTCGCGTCTACAGCGGCCGCATGTTCCCGCCGCGGACCACCTTGATCGGATCCACGTTGGTCACGTTCGGCCGTTCGTCGTTGCCGTACTGCCCGAACACGCCCAGCTCGACCACGCGAGTGAACAGCATCGGCTTCTGGTATCGTTTCCTGTCGGTGCGGTTCATGACGGCTCCTCTGGTTGTGATGACGTCCCCTTCGCACTGGTCATGATAACTCCATGAGACGGGATTGTCTAATCGCATCCTTCGATGAATTGATGAAAAAGCGGGTTGCACCCAATTACAGGGGATGCCCCCATCGAGGCCTCAGCGAAAAGAGGATCAACCGGTCCGGATGGAGAGGCGGCCGTGTTGCAGGCGGAACAGGTGGGCATAGAGCCCGCCGGCGGCCAGGAGTTCGGCATGGGGTCCCTGTTCGACCAGCCGGCCGTTCTCGAGCACGAGGATCAGGTCGAGATCGCGGACCAGGGACAGGCGATGCGCCACCACCAGGGCGGTGCGTCCGTCCATCAGGTCGCGCAGGGCGCGCTGGACGGTCTCCTCGGCGGCGGCGTCGAGGGCGCTGGTGGGCTCGTCCAGGAGCAGGAAGCGCGGGTCGCGCAGGAACGCGCGCGCCAGGGCGATCCGCTGGCGCTGGCCTCCGCTGAGCCGTACGCCGCGATCACCGACGGTCGTGGCCAGCCCGTCCGGCAGGCGATCGATGAACTCGAGGGCATGGGCGCGCCGGGCCGCCTCGCGCACCGACTCCTCGCTGGCGTCCTCGAGCCCGAAGCGGATGTTCGCGTCGATGGAGTCGTCGTAAAGGATGGGCTCCTGCGAGACATAAGCCATCTGGGCCCGGAGATCCGGAAGCTCGTGCTCCCGGAAGGGGACGCCGTCCAGGCGGAACTCCCCTTGCTGGGGGTCGAACAGGCGCAGGAGGAGTCCGGCCAGGCTGGTCTTGCCGGCGCCGCTGGGACCGACGAGCCCCACCTTCTGTCCGGACTCGATGCGGAAGTCGATGTCGTGCAGGACCGGCTCGGCGCCCTCGTCGTATGCGAAGGAGACCTGTTCCGCCTCGACGAGGGCGCCGCGCGGGCGATCGGCGCGGGCCGCCGCGCCACCGCTGCGGGCAATCCCCGCTGCGGCAGCCGCTGCCGTGCCGGCCGCCGTTCGGCCCGCTGCGGGCGGTGACGGCGCCGACGCCACAACCTCGCGTGCCCGTGCCACGACACGCTCGGGAGCCGTCGGGCGGCGGCGGTCCTCGTCCTCGCGGGGGGTGGCGAAGATCTCGTCCAGGCGTCCGGCGGCCGCCACCGCGCCCTGGGCAGAGGCGTACAGGCTGCTCAGGGATCCGAGCGGGGCCGCCACCCGGAAGGCCAGCAGCAGGAACGTCACCAGTTCGCCGTAGGTGGTGGTGCCCACGCTCGAGAGATAGAAGCCGTAGATCACCACCGCGATGAGGGTGATCCAGAGCAGGACCTGGATCGCGGCCTCCAGGGCCGCGGTGAGCCAGGCGCGCTTCATCCCGGCCTCGTAGTAGCGATCGAGCATGGTGCCGAAGCGGCCCTGCTCGCCGGCCTGGTTGTTGAAGACCTTCACCAGGCGGATGGCTCCGGCCACCTGCTGGACGTGGTTGCTCACCTGTCCCAGCTCCCGGTACATGTCCCGGGACAGGCGCTGCAGACGCCGCCCGAAGAGCTGCACCAGGAGGATGGTCGCCGGCACCATGAGCAGCACCACCAGGCTGAGCTGCACGTTCATGGTCAGCATCAGGACCACGGCGCCCACCAGCGTGGCCAGCGCCCGCACGAAGCCGACGGCGCCGCTGGTCAGCATGTACTGGATGGAGCCCACGTCGGAGGTGACGCGGCTGGAGAGGTCGCCCGGCTTCTGGCGCACGAAGAAGAGGCTGGGCAGCTCCACCATGTGCGCGAAGAGGCGCTGGCGCAGGCGGGTGATGGTGCGCAGGCCGAGGCGCTGCGAGACCAGCGAGTAGAAGAAGGTCCCGACCAGCTGCATCGCCAGCAAGCCGGCGAGGCCGAGCAGGAGAGGCGTGGGGAATCCGCCGCCCTCGCCGGCGGTGCGCAGCCTGTCCACGAACCGGCCGGCCAGCAGGGGGATGGCCAGGGTGACGGCGGTGGCCGCAGCCATGAGCAACAGCGCCAGCGCCAGGTCTCGCGCCTGACCACGCAGCAGGCTGAGGTAGGGTCGCAGGGCCTTCAGGCCCAGGGTGGTCTCGGATGCGGCCTGGACCTCGGAGGGGTTCTTCACGTCGGGGCGGCGTCCAGCCGGTGGAAACGGTACCGGCGCGCGGGCCGGTGCCGGGGTCACGAGATTCCGTCGGGGGTCACGGCCCCGGCGAGGCTACCTGCCCATGGAAACACAGGGCGGGGGAAAAGCAACAGCGGAAAGCGGCACGATCCGCGGGCCTGCCGCCGATCATGGCGCGGCGGCCGTCCCGGCCGGGGCGAGACGAGACCGGAGCGCCGATGGACGCTCCGGTCTCGTTCGCGAGGTCGCCTGGAGGTCGTCGGATCGGCCGACTACCCCATGACCCGCCCGGTCGGGATGATCTTGATCGGGGACGGATTGATATCGTCCCGATCGTTGCTGCCGTACTGGCCGAAGACCCCCAGAGCGATCACCTGGGTCTTCAGTACGGGGCGAACATACGGTCGCTTGTCCATGCTGCACGCTCCATGCTCGTTGATGATGCTGGTCCTCCATCCCGCGGATGATTGTATGCCATCACGGCATAAAAGTCAACATCACGACAATTAAAAATCACTAATATGCGTAATGCTGACGTTTGGTAACGGAACGACTGACGGCGGAGCCGTGCGTCCCGGCGAGGAGCTGTGCTATATTGCCACTCGCAGCCGCCCGGAGGGGGCGATTGCGCCTCGTCGTGAGCGGGAGAAGACCACCGTGTCCGTGCGCAAGCCGTTGTCCGTCCTTCTGCTCGGGGCGATCGTGCTGGTCGGCGCGACACCGGCGCCGTATGCCCGCGCCGACGGATCGGCTCGCTCCGGAGGATCTCCACCCATGGACCAGCCGACGACCGACCGCACCGCTGCCCGCGATTCGACCTCGCGGACGAACCTGCTCTTCATCCACCATTCCTGCGGTGGGCAGCTCCTCGCAGATCCCGGCGAGCAGGTGGGCGGCGAGAGGGGAACGGGCGAGCGCTGCATCCACGCCAGTCATCCCGGCGGAGGCGGCCTGCGGTCGCTGCTCGAGCAGGCGGGATTCGCGGTCAACCAGGCGTCCTACGGCTCGGTCGTGGCCGAGGACACGGACATCTGCCACTGGCACGCGAAATTCCGCGACCAGATGGACCGCATCCTGCGGACCGAGCGCCAGGATGCCCTCTTGCCGGCGGGGCAGACCAACGAGATCGTGGCGTTCAAGTCGTGCTACCCGAACAACGGGTTCGCAGGGCGCGGCCGGGAACCCGGCGACCCGGATTCCTGCGAGCCGACGGTGGCCAACGCCAGAGCGGCCTATCGGGCCATCCTGCCGTATCTTGCCGAGCGCCCGGACGTGCTGTTCGTGGCGTTCACCGCCCCGCCGCTGACCAGGCCGAAGCCGGCGGGCGTGGTGGGCACGGTCAAGGGCTGGTTCGGCGGCGAGCCCCGGTCGGCGGAACTGGCGCGCGAGTTCAACACCTGGCTGGTCGATCCGGAGCAGGGCTGGCTGGCCGGGTACGAGGGGGCCAACGTGGCCGTCTTCGACTACTACGACGTGCTCACGGGGCATGGCGAGAGCGACTGGTCGGTGTACCCCAGCCGGGAAGGCGTGGACAGTCATCCCACCAGCGAGGGCAACCGCCGGGCAGCCGAGGCATTCCTGCCCTTCCTGCTGCATGCGTGGCAGGAATTCCGGAGCCTGCCGGACGATGCCCCGGAGGCGTCGTGAGCCAGGCGACGACGAGGTCGCGGCGCTGCGGACCGCCGGGGAGCGAGGTGTGACGGTGCGGGTGGCGCTCTGCTCGGTGGGCGAGCTGTTCGGCGGGGTGGAGCGCCAGATCCTCGATCTGTGCCGCTACCTCCAGCGCACCGGCCTCCAGCGCACCGGCGCCGATCTGGCCGCCGTGGTGCTCTTCCACGACGGGGAACTGGCCCGCCAGCTGCGTGGCCGAGGCGTCGAGCCTTGCATCGTCACCGCAGCCGGACGCTACGACCCCCGGCTTGCCCAGCGGGTGGCCGGCGTCCTCGCCCGCGAGGGCGTCGACGTGGTGCACGCCCACGGCTACAAGGCCACCATCGCCTGCGCGCTGGCGCGCCGCACCCACCGGTTCGGACTGGTAGTCACGGTGCACGGCCGGCCCGAGGCCACGCTCGCTCACCCCGTGAACTGGTTGAAGGCCCGGCTGAACCATCGCCTGGAACGGTGGGCGGTGCGGCAGGGCGTGGACGCCCTCGCCTACGTGACGCACGACATCGCCGCCGGCTCCGACCGTTCACACCGGGACGTGGAACGTCACGTGATTCCCAACGGCATCGATCCGCTGGACGCGACCGCTCGCGAGCGCCCTGCCGAACTCACCGCCGGCGCCTTCGACGTCGGCATCGTGGGCCGGGTTTCGCCCGTGAAGGGCATCGGGTTCGCGCTGGATGCCCTCGGACGCCCAGAGGTGCCGCAGAGTGTCCGGTTGCACGTGATCGGCACCGGGTCCATGACGAGGGAACTGCAGGAGCGAGCCCGCCGGGCGGGCCTCGATGGCCGGGTGGTGTTCCACGGATTCCGGGCCGACATCCTGGACTACCTGGCGCATCTCGACGCGCTGCTGATGCCGTCGTTCCACGAGGGGCTGCCCTACACCCTGCTGGAGGCCATGGCGCTGGGGCGGCCGGTGATCGCGTCGCGAGTGGGGGGGCTGGCCGAGGTGCTGCGGCACGATGAGACCGGGCTGCTGGTGGAGGTGGGCGACGTGGCGGGCATCGCGGGCGCCCTGGCGCGCCTGGCCGGCGATCCAGGCCTGGTCCGAAGGCTCGGAGAGGCTGCCCGGCGCGAGCAGCGCGCTCGGTATACCCTGGACGCCATGGGTAAGGCCTACGATGATCTCTACGCGCGACACGCCCCCTCTCCGGCAGCCATGGAGACCCGATCGCGATGACGGCGCTCTTCTGGACCTGCGTTGCGTTGCTGATCTACATCTACGTGGGCTATCCTCTCATGTGCGCGGGGCTCGCTGCGGTGATGCGGCGCTGGCCCGCGCAGGGTCCGGCGACGACGTTCCGCACGCCCCGACGGGCGCCGGCGGCCCGTCGGGTACCGGTGCCCGCGGCGGCTGCGGGGAACGAGATGGCCGTCGCGCCGGATGCGGGGCGCGGCGACGTCGATGCTGACGCCAGCGCACCGCCCCGGGTGACCGTGCTCATCGCCGCCTACAACGAGTCGGAACGCATCGCGGCCACGGTGGAGAACAAGCTGAGCCAGGACTACCCGCGGGATCGGCTGGAGATCATCGTCGTGTCCGACGGCTCCAGCGACGGGACCGACGAGATCGTGGCCGGCTATGCCGCCGAGGGCGTGCGCCTGATCCGGCAGGAGCCACGGGCGGGGAAGACCTCCGCCCTGAACCTGGCCCAGCAGCAGGTGACGGGCGACGTGATCGCCTTCTCCGACGCGAACTCCGTCTGGGCGCGCGACGCCTTGCGTCACCTGGTGGCGCCCCTGGCCGACCTGGCGATCGGCTACGTCACCGGCCGCATGGTCTACCGGGCGGCGGACGGTTCGCTGACGGGCGAGGGGTGTTCGGCCTACATGCGCTACGAGAACCGGTTGCGCTGGTGGGAGACGGGGATCGGGTCCGTCGTGGGGGTGGACGGCGGCATCGACGTGGTGCGCCGCGGCCTCTACGCCCCGATGCGGCCCGATCAGCTGCCGGATTTCGTGCTGCCGCTCTCGGTGCGCGAGCGCGGCTACCGCGTGGTGTACGCGCCGGGGGCGTTGCTGTACGAGGACGTCCTGACCGCCGCGCGGGACGAGTGGCGGATGCGGGTGAGGGTGGCGCTGCGGGCCTGGTGGGCCCTGAAGGACAAGGCGCGGCTGCTGAACCCGCTGCGATACGGCCTCTACGCATGGCAACTGCTCTCGCACAAGGTGCTGCGGTACCTGGCCGGGCTGTTCCAGGCGGGCGCGCTGATGGCGAATGCACTGGTCGTGCTGACGGGCGGCGGCGTCTTCTGGAGTCTGCTGCTGATGGCCCAGGTCACCTTCTACGGCCTCGCGCTGGCCAGCGCGGTGCGGCGCCCCGGCGCCGGGGAACTGCCGCGCGCGCTGGGGTTTCCCTACTACCTGTGCCTGTTGAACGCGGCAGCGCTGGTGGCGCTGGGCAGGTTCCTGCGAGGAGAGAAGAAGGTGGTCTGGAGGCCTCGGACGTGATCGGCCGGCGTACGCAGCGCCGATCCTCCCGGCGGCTGCGCGGAGTGCGCCGTGCGTGAGGGAATCGCCTCGACAGTCGTCGTCCCCGCCATCTTCGGCCTGCGGGGCCAGAACATCCGGGCGATGGTCAGGGAACTCGAGCGCAGTCAGTGGCTGGACGCTGACGGCATGGCGGACTTGCAGCTGAGGAAGCTGCGTGATCTGCTGGCCTACTGCCATGCCAACTTCGGATTCTACAGGGAGCTGTGGGGGCGGGATTTCCGGAGCGATGACATCGGCGAACTGGCGGACCTGGCGAACCTTCCGGTCATCGGCAAACCGGAGGTCCACGAACTCGGCAGGTCAGTCAGCCGGAACGCCCTGGATCTGCGGCGACACTCTTCCGGGACCAGTGGCGAGCCGACCATCGTCCATGTGGATGCCCGTGCCCATGCACGTTCTCTGGCGGCTCGCTTTCGCTGTCTCGGCTGGCATGGCATCGCCGTGGGCGCGCGAGAAGCGCGATTCTGGGGACGGCGCGGGGCAAGCGGAATGGTGGAGCGGGCGAGGGACTCACTCCTGAATCGCCTGGTGGTCCGCCCCGCCGAGCTGGAGAATCCGAAGATCTGGAGGCGACTGGCACGTTTCCGGCCGACTTACCTGTACGGCTACTTCAGTCTGGTGGACCGGTTGGCGGGGGTTCCTCGACCGCCCGGGTCGAATCTCGCCGATCTGGGCACGAAGGCCGCCGTCGTGACGGCCGAGATGAGCACGCACCTCGAGCGTATCGCCCTGGCAGAGCGGTTGAGCGTGCCTGTCCTCAACGAGTACGGATGCAGTGAGGTCGATATCATCGCATTCGAGTGCCCCGAGGGTTCTCTGCACGTGCAGGCCGAGAAGGTGCTGGTGGAACTCGTTGCGCAGAGCAGCCGCTCTCCTGGGGGCGATGTCGTCGTGACAGACCTCGACAACCGGGCCCAGCCCCTGGTGCGATATCGGGTGGGAGACGCGGCCGTGGCCGCCACGGCCAGGTGCTCGTGCGGTCGCGGGTTACCCTCGCTCGAGTCCGTGGCGGGACGGTCCCGCGATCGTTATATCCGAACGCGGGCTGGTGCTCTCATCCACGTCACGGATGTCGTGGACGCCATCATGCTGGTGGCGCGCGCCCATGGACACGTGCAACGATTCCACATCCGACAGGAGACTCCGGACCGTGTCCGCATCGGCCTGGATCTCGGTGACGGAGACCGTCTCACGGCCGGCGGCTTCGCTGACCATCTGCAGCGCTTGCTCACGGACCTCGCCGAGGGCGCCCTGACGTTCGAACTGGTCCGGCTAGATCGGCACACCGGCGTCGCCGGAGCCAAGCGCTCGTACTTCAGCGCATACTGGGACGAACCACAGCCAGAGAAGACGACCGATGCACATCATCTCTGATCGCCAACCCAGGCCGATGTCTCTTCAGGTGCCGAGAACCTGGGAGCCGAACTTCGTCATCTACGGCATGTTTCTGGTGTTCGTGCTCGCGCGGTACATGCAGTGGGGCTACCGGCGGGAGATCTTCGCCGTCACGCGATTCGAACTGCTGCTCGGTGTGATCCTCCTCTGTGCCTGCGTGCTGATCGCGGCGACCCGTCCGGTGCAACTCCGGGACGGCGCCAGGCTCATCTATGCGATCCTGGCGCTGTACGTGGTTCTCGCCATCCAGGTGCCGTTTGCCTATGATCCGCCGGCAGCCGAGCGCGGTTTCACGGAGGGTGTCGTCAAGCACAGCTTCCTGACCGTGTTCATGCTGATTCTCATCCGCAGCCCGAGGCAGTACAAGTTGTTCGTGCTCACGTGGCTGCTGGCGTGTTTCTACGTCTACCAGGAGTCGACCAGGGGGCTGATCGGAGGCGGCCTCTACTGGCAGAACCAGGGGATCATGCGTCTGCACGGCGCCGTTCCGATCTACCACCACCCCAACAGCCTCGGAGCGTTCGCAGTCGACGCTCTCCCCTTCGTCTTCTACCTGTTCATTCCCGCGCGCAAGTTGCTGGTCCGCGCCTGGTTCGTGGCGATTCTCGTGCTGGGTGCCGTCTGCGTGGTCTACTCGGGCTCCCGCTCCGCTTATCTGGCGCTCGTCGGCTTCGTCCTCTTCGTATGGGGCATGTCGAAGCAAAAGACCAAGGCCTTGCTGATCGGACTGTTGGTTCTGCCCGTCCTGGTCGTCCTGGTTCCAGATCAATACGTCGGCCGGTTCGAGAGCATTGGCGGTGACAGCACGACCGGGCGATCGCGCGAGGCCAGACTGGCTCTGATGGAGGATGCCTGGCAACTCTTCCTACAGAACCCGCTGGGTACCGGCCTGGAGGCGTTTCCCAAGTTGCGCTACGATACTTACGGCGCCAACGCTCAGTACACGCACAACCTCTATCTCGAGATTCTGGTCGCGACGGGCATTCAGGGACTGATCGTGTTCTCGATCTTCATCTTTGCCCTCGTGGACGCGTTGAAGAGGGCGAAGACGCGGACCGAAGCGCTGATCAGGACCGTCCGGCGGTCGGCAGCCCGGCTCCCGTCGGGGCAACACGAGTTTGCGGGGACGCTGTTGAACGATCTCCTGCTCGCACGAGGAATGGTTCTCGGCTGTCTCGGCTTCCTGGTCATGCACCTGCTCATGGGGATGTTCGGACATGATCTGCTGTACGTCTACTGGTGGTTCCTGGCGGGCAACGCATTCGTGCTGCTGCGGGTCACCAGGGTGCTGGGGCGCCGCGTGGCGATCCTCGTGAACGCCAGCGAGGCTGCGAACGACCTGCAGCCCGGCAACTCCACCGACGGAATGGCGTTTCGCAACACCCAGACAAGCAGCGGGGCCAGATGAACCCGAGTTCTGGATCGTCGCCGAGCGAGGCCGGCGCACCGCTGGTGACCGTCGTCATCGCGACGTACAATCAGGGCCGCTACGTCGGCATGGCGATCAGATCGATCCTCGACCAGGACTACCCGTGTCTCGAGTTGATCGTGGTCGATGATGGATCGACGGACGAGACGCCGGCCGTTCTCGAGGAATTCGTCGACGATCCCCGGGTCAGGATCTTGCGACAGCCCAACCAGGGTCAGACGATCGCCAAGAACAGAGGATGCAGGGAAGCCAGGGGCAAGTACCTGGGCTTCTGCGACGGCGACGATTTCTGGCTGCCGGGCAAACTCGGGACGCAGGTGCCGATCATGGAGGCAGACGAAGGCATCGCGGTCGTCTATGGCGAATCCAGGTGGATCGACAGCGAGGGGAGAGAGGTCCCGACCTACCGGGCGAAACGCTACTCGGGACAGATCACCGCTCAACTTCTGATCGAGAACTTCATCACCTTCCCCACGGTCCTCGTGCGGAGATCGGCTTTCGAGGACCTGGGCGGGTTCGACGAGCGCCTGACCATGTCGATCGATTACGATCTGTGGCTGCGGATGTCCGTCGCACATGGTTTCCGCTACATCCCTCAGGTATTTGCCTGCTACCGCATCTGGGACGGTCAGATGTCCGCCCGAGTGGAGGAGAGGCTGAGAAATGCCATGGCACTGCTCGAGCGTTTTCATGAAGCCAATCCGGATGCCGTCAGTGGCATGGTCCGCCGGCGAGCCCGGGCGTACACGTTGACGACGCGGGGTCTGTGGCTCGCGCGGAGTGGTCGAAGTCGTGAGGCTTACAGGGATCTTTTGCGTGCCGTCATCCTCTGGCCGGCGAGCAAGCGGACCTGGAAGGGATTGACGAAGCTCGGACTGAGGCGCGTCTGATGAGCGCGAGGGGCCGTCCTGAATCGCTGGACGCCTACGTCGTCCTCACCGACCATGGCGACCCCGAGCACTTCCAGGGCGTCCGCGAGCGGATCGATCCGCAGTGGTCATGGTTGGAGACGGGATTCCTGCGCGGAAGAATGAAATTCCTTCGCAGCGGTATTCGCGGTCTCGGCATGTACCTGCGTTCCCTGCGCTACCCGAGCAGAGCAGTCATCGTGACCTATGGCGCTTCGCACGGTTTCGTCCTGGCGGTCTTGCAGCACTCCTTCCGGCATATCCGAGAACCCAGGGTCCACCTCATGTTCGATCTGCTGCTCGACCGGCCCCGTTCGGGATGGGCGCGGTTTCGCGACACGGCGAAGGCCTGGATCTTCAACCGGGCGATCGACGGAGCAGTCGTCTGGGGCAAGAGCGATGTGGACCTGTTCGCCAGGGCCCACGGACTGGATCGTCGGAAGCTTCGGTTCCATCCGTACCATATCACTCTGGACGACTTCGGCGGCGTGGTCTGGGAGCCCGGGGACGGCGGATATGTCTTCTGTGGCGGCAATGTCGGTCGTGATTTCGAGACGGTGATCGAAGCCCTCGGGCCGACCGGAATTCCCGTCGTGATCGCAACGCAGGTCGAAGGAGTGGCGCAGGTTGCCGCAAGGTACCCCTCGATAACGGTGCGCGGTGTGACGCCCGTGGAATTTCGCCATCTGCTCGCCAGCAGCACCGTCGTGGTCGAGGCGCACCCGGCGGGGTTCTTCCGGACCGCGGGACACCAGACGATGCTCAACGCCCTGTACCTGGGGAAGCCGGTGGTCGTTTGCGACAGGCGCAGCGCCGCGGCATACGTCCGGGACGGGGTCGATGGCTACGTTCTGGATTGCGGTGACCGTGCAGGGTTGCAGAAGGCCGTGATCGCGCTGTGGACCCGGCCCGACCTGAGGGCAAAGATGGAACGTCGGGCCCGAGCAAAAGCCAGTCGGCCACTCTACTCCACCTTGGGCCACATGCAGAGCGTCTATGATCTCGCGATGAGATTGGACAGGCGGAAGAGGGGCGAGGCGAGCTTCCGGAGCACCGGCTGAGCTCCTGGCCAGATAACCTGCGGGCATGTAAATCCCTTCGCGATAACAGGTTAGGGAATCCCCATGCCGTCGGAGTTGTGCTCCTCGACGAGGAGGTCGAGGAAAGACGAGGAGCCCTTGAACAACCGGGAACAGTTCCGTATATTGCAGCGCACTGCGCGTTGGCACGCCGAATGCCATGCCTCCTCTCTGTAAGGACGACTGCTTCGCTGCACCCGGTGGAGGAAACCCATGCTCCGTACAATCGTTGCGATCTGCCTGCTGGTGATGACAGGGGGCGTGGCGAGCGCACAGCCGAACGTGGACAGTTACGATCCGGTGATCCTGGACGGCCAGACGTTCACGATCGTCGGATCAAATTTCGGGACGAAGTCTAATCCGGCCCCTGTTCTCTGGGACAACTTCGATGCCGGCGTCCTGGGGCAGAGAATCAACCGGGACTCGAGTACATGGCATTACGGAGGGACCAATTCACCCGAGGATCAGGTCCGCTGGGACAACCGGAATCTTCGCAACGGGCGAGGTCTCAACGCGGGCGTCAAGATCGGGAATCTCCGAGAGATCATCTACCTGCAGGATTTGAACATCCGGCCCAACGAGAAAGCGTTCTTCAGTTTCTGGTGGGCCAGCGATTTCGATCCGACGCTCGCGGATCACTACAAGGTCTGGCGGATCTGCGATGGGCCCATCGATGTGGATACGTATCCGGACATAACAACGACCTGGACGACCGGGGAAATGAAACTGTCCTGCCGCAACGGCGGATCGGCCGTCATCTGGCAGGAGACGGGCTGCTCCGAGACGCAGCGCATCTCCGGGCTGCCCGTGCCGGGTCCCGGATACCAGTGGCAAAACGTCCAGGTCCAGCTCCAGGTGAACTCCAGGGGGGTTTGCAACGGCGTGCTGAAGGTCTACATGGACGGTGTGGAGCAGTTCTCCTGGGACTTCGTGCAGTGGATGTCGGACGAGACGGATGATTCGCTGGACATGTTCTGGCTCGGCAACTACGTGAAGGACGGCGCCGCCGAGTGGGTTCACAGCTGGTTCGACGATGTCTACGTCGACAAGTCGTGGGCCCGCGTCGAAATCGGTGATGATCTCGTGTATGCCAACTGTTCGCAGCGAGAGATGCAGATCCCGACATCGTGGTCCAGCGGACAGATCACGTGCAACGCCAACCGGGGCTCGTTCCCGCCGGGGCAACGGCTGTTCCTGTTCGTGGTCGACGCGAACGGTGTGCCTTCGGCTGGTGTCCCGCTCGAGTTCGCGACGAGCGGCGACGACGCGACCGCGCCGGTCATCTTCGTGGGGCAATCCCAGCTCCTGGGCACCATCTACGGAGATCTGCCCGGTGATTTCGTCGACGGGCGCTGGCGCGTGGTCGGACGAGGGCCTGGCGAGCCCATGCCGCCGCACTATCTGCAACTTGCCGGGACGGCCAGCGACGATGTCGGAATCGCGCGGGTGACCTGGTCGAACAGCCTGGGGGGATCGGGGAACGCGGCGGGATCGGTCAACTGGTCGATCGAAGGGATCGAACTCAAGCCCGGCGTGAACGTGATCACCATCACCTGCTACGATCTGTCCGGGAATGCGACATCCACGTCCTTGACGATCGACGGTGATCATCCGGCGGCGACGGGCATTCCGATCGGAAGCCCTTGATCGGTCTCGCATCGGCACGGAGGCGAGCGGCATCCGGGGCGTCAGGCGTTGGATCAACGTGATCTTCGGATCCAGCGACCGAACAAGCTCCCGTAGTTGCCCAGCAGGCCGAATGACCGGCCAAGGTAATAAGACCAGAAGATAGGATACAATGTGGCCATCCGTCTCGCTCTCGCGCTGCGGGGGGCGATTGCGGTGGACCTTGCCCACGCAGCGGCCGCAGGCAGCGAGAGCGGTACCGAGAGCAGGAGCAGCGGGAACGCCGAAGAGAAGCCGCTGGCGAAAACCCAGAAGAGCCCCACCAGCAGTGTGACCGCGAACAGGTGGACGGATATCATCGTTCTCGTCATGAGCCCATGCGCCAGTTCGAGCTGGTGGGAACCGTGCCAGAGTTCCCGCCGGAATACGCCCCCAAGGTTCTTGGGCCAGCCGAGGTGAATCACCGAGCAGGTGGGGTGTAACAGCAGTCGCAGCCCCATCGCGCGGAGCCGCGCCGAGAGGTCATAGTCCTCGCCAGCGGTCAGGGCCTCGTTGAAGCCGCCGACTTCTTCGAAGCGGCGGCGGCTGATGATCATGCTGCCAGTTGCGAGCCCGTGCACGTAGGTGCACGAACCCGATCGACCGGAGTCCCACGCGCGCTCGACCCAGGTCGCGGATTCTTCCGCCTTGCAAGACCCACCAACTGCTCCCAGGCCCTCATCTTCGGAAAGCAGGGCGATTGCGGTATTCAGCCAGCCATCCGGGGCGATACAGTCCGCATCGATGAACGCGAGAAATGCGCCGGTGGTCCCTCGCACGCCGTGGTTCCGGACCGCGCCGATGTTCCCCTGGGGCAACTCGAGCACCCGGACGCCGGTTCCTCGTGCGATCTCGGCCGTACGATCTCGAGAACCATTGTCGACGACGACGATCTCGACTCTGTGCCGGGGATACTCCAGCGAGAGCAGACTCTCGAGACAGCGGCCGATGTGTTCTTCCTCGTCCCGCGCAGGCACGATGACCGACACCGTGGGCGGTCCGGAGGAACGTTCCAGGCGTTGAGTTGCCATAGGCGGGCTCGGTCCCGATTCAGCCGGCGGTCCGGTGGAACAGGCTCATTATACCCGTCGAATGATCATCCCACCAGCGTCGACTGATCGTCCGCCAGGTCACCCGGTCAGCGACGTAGCTGCTTGTCGAGGCCGTAGATGAGGAAACATTGCATCGCCACGGGCAGCATGGGGCCCGGCATCTCGAAGGACTGTCTCGCGAGGATATCCCGCATCATGCGTCGCTTGTCCCAGATGGGGCTTCTCAGATCGGCGACGAGTTCCAGCAGTTCGGGGGTGTTCCGCAGGAACTCGAAATTGGCCCAGTCCAGATATGGCGGTGACGTCTTGCCGTGGGTGCGGAAGTAAGATCGCCACTGCATGGTCTCGCTGGTCTTGCGCAGAGCGCGCGCGAACTCCTGAGCGAGGAGAGGGAGTCGCGTCGGCACGGGAACAGCGGAGGTCGGAAACCGGAGCAGCCCCGGAGCGAAGCGCTTGATGAGGTCTCTCGTCAGGCGATTGTGGATCCGCCTGTGGAAGGGGAGGCTCGCGGCGAGCGCGACCAGCTTGGGCCCGGCCAGCGGCAGCCAGACGTCTCCGCGAGCGCGAAACGTCAGCAGCCGAGCGTTGATGAGTTGCGCTCCCCGGTGTTCTGCCATGAACGCTTCGACAGCGGAGTCCAGGCACGTGAACCCGCGCATAGCGAAGGCTTCGACTGTTCCATGAACGTCCGCCCGCGTCCCGCGGAACAACCGAGGCAGTTCGCCCGCCAGTTCTGAGTTGAGGTACCATGGCTTCCTTTCGCGATGAAGGCCGAGATACCGCATCAGGCCCTGTTGGAAGACGTCTCTGTCGAAAGGGGGGCTCTTGCCGGAGTTGACCAGGAGTCGCCCCACGGTCCACGCTTGCCGGCGCCGGCCATAGAGCATCGAACTGCCGTAGTGGCCGCCGAGGACTTCGCCGTACACTCCGGCGGTCGCAACCGTGGCATGGCCGCGCAGGCGTTCCGCTGCGACGTGCCAGTGAGGGAAGGCAGTGGCGCCGGTCCTGGTATGAACCATGTCCCACAGCCCCAGATCGGGAAAGCCCGGTCCTAAATCGCGGGCAAGGAGATCGAGGGAGTACCGGTCGGCAACCCTGTGGACCACCCGAAGCTCGAGGCTTCGGGTGTCCCCGTGGGTATACGCCGTGAGCCTTCTGGTCTTGCCGCGCGCCAGCAACGCCGCGAGAACCAGTCGGGAATCCCAGCCCGCGGAAAGCATGAGGCCGCAAGATTCCATGTGGCCTGCCGCAGCATCGACAGACTGAAGAAGCAGGTTCCATGCTCTCTCCAGGGTTTCATCGTGAGTCGAGACGCCGCACTCCTGCTCAGCCCAGAGGTCGACCACCCTGGCCAGTTCGACCTTGCCGGTGCGAGCGTGGAACGACAGCCTCTGGCCGGGCCCGAGTCGCTTGATTCCGCAGTAGATCGTCCTGTCGCCAAGCAGGTAGCCCTGACGCATGTACTGGAACGCTCCCACCCAGTCGACGGGAGCACCGGTCGCGGCAGCGAGCGGGCCGAGGCGAGTGCAGAGCATCAATCCGGCGCTCGACTGCCAGTAGTACATGGGAAATGAACCGGTCGGATCGCCTGTCGCCACGAGA
This sequence comes from Candidatus Krumholzibacteriia bacterium, assembly GCA_046484865.1. Classification (GTDB taxonomy): domain Bacteria; phylum Krumholzibacteriota; class Krumholzibacteriia; order LZORAL124-64-63; family LZORAL124-64-63; genus JAWOID01. Next base: position 26,010 of record JAWOID010000059.1, on the reverse strand, counting down.
TCCTGAGCTGCCGTGTCGACCTCGACGACCAGTGCGGGAGCGGAGGACGGTTGCGCATCCGATCCGATCGTTCCGGTGCGGATCGGCTCTTCGCCTGGATCCGGGGCAGCGACATCCCCATCGAGGAGCAAGGCTCGACCGTCACGCAAGGCGACTCTCGTGGAATGCGGACCGAATGCATGCCAGGCGATATGACAGTTGCCCATCTCGTGGTGGGCGATCGGCTCCCAGGGCGCAGCGAACGCGGTCGTAAGTCGTTCCGCTCTCGCAGCATCCGTGTTCCACGACAGACAGAAGCCCGGCATGTTCACCCTCGATTCACCCTGTTCAGGCAACCCGAACCCCGCGCCCAGGACGGCCTGACCGTGTACCCTTCTGCCGATTTCTGACAGTTCTGCGCTGCCGGCATGCACGCCAGGAGCAACGTCGCTGGACAGGCAAGAACGCAAAAACGCTGCCGCAAGGGCCCCGGGAGTTGATGGTGGACGAACCGAGCGCCTGGGAATACGCTGAGGCGGCTCCGTGCGCCAGCAGCTGCGTGCGCCCGCGATGCTTCTCCACCTTCTTGCAGGGACGACTTCCACCCGGTGCAGGCCTCCATGCGACCACCTGGGCAGCCCGGAACGGAAAAGAAGCAAGGGTTGGTCCGCGAGACCTTCCACCACGCCGCCATTTACAGCGGCGCGACGATTCTCGGGCGCACCATCAGCTTCATCATGCTCCCGTTCTACGCGCATATCCTGCGGGATATCGGCTATGGCGTGATCGGGATGATCGACGCGAGCCTGGTGTTCCTCGCCAGCCTCCTCGGCTACAACTTCCAGGCGGGCATCACCCGGATCTACCACGAGCAGACCGATCCCGAACAGAAGCGCAAGGTGGTGTCAACGGGCATCACCATCGCCGGGGGGCTCTCGTTCGGCATCGTCCTGATCGCAGGGCTCTTCAGCGTGCCGCTGTCGCGGCTCCTGCTCGGGACGCCGGAGTACTGGCACCTGATCTGCCTGGCGCTGGCATCGTTCTTCTTCGACATCGTCGCGAGGACCGCCAACACGATCCTCACGATCGAAAGGCGGTCCAAGACCTACTCCTCCCTCAGTCTGCTGCGCCTGATCCTGGGGATCAGCAGCAGCATCCTGTTCGTCGTGGTGCTGCGCTGGGACCTCCTGGGCTATTTCGTCGCGTCGTTCGTGACCGCGCTCATCGCCGGTGCCGTCTCGCTCGCCGTTTCCGGGCGCATGGTCGGCATCGGGTTCGACCGCAAGCTGGCCAGGGACCTCCTCGGTTACCAGTTGCCGTTGATCCCAGGCAGCATGGCCCAGTTCGTGTCGCGCCAGATCGAGCGGGTCCTGGTCCGCTTCCAGATCGGCATCGACACGCTCGGCGTGCTGGAGATGGCTTACAAGTTCCCGGTCCTGCTCAACCTGCTGATCGCCAACCCGTTCATGAGCAGCTGGAACACGAAGCGGACGGAGATCGCCGATCAGCCGGGCGCCCCCGAACGCATCGGCAGGATGTTCACCTACTCCATGTTCCTGCTGCTGTTCGGCGGACTGTTGATGGCGGTGAACATCCAGGCCGTGCTGGAATTGCTCACCCCGCCGGAGTTCTGGGAAGCGGGCCGGATCGCCAGGATCGAGATCGTCACCACCATCGTGCTGGCGGCGTACGTCCACCTCCACTTCGGCCTCTACTATGCGAAGAAGACGGGCTTGCTGGCCAGGATCAGGATGGTCACCTCGGCGCTGAAAGTGGCGGTCTCCTACACCGCCATCAGCCTCTGGGGCCTCTATGGAGCTGCCTATTCGGCACTCGTCACGGCTTCGGTGCTGCTCGTGTGGTCGTTCGTCGTGTCGCAGCGCTACTATCGCCTCGTGCTGGAATGGTCCAAGCTGGCCGCGATGGTCGGCGCGAGCGTGGCCCTGTTCCTGGCGCTGAACGCCATCGACATGGAAGTGGTGGTCCGGTGGGCGAGTCCGGCGGCCGGCGCAGCGAACGGTGCACTCGACTCGCTCGGCAACACCTGGCTCGGTACCTGGAAGGACGGCAAGGTGATCACGATGCTGGCGGAGAGTGGCGAGAAGGTGCTCGAGATCGGCGTGAAATCGATTCTTTCCCTGAGTTTTCTCCTGATGATGCCGCTGGTGCATCACGAGACGGGGGAGCGCGTGGCGCGGCGAACCAGGACCTTGCTCGGGCGGCGCGGCAAGAGTTGATCTGCCGCTGCCGGGCTCGGCACCGCCGGGGACAGCCGTGCTTCAAGCCTCGCCGACTGGCGGCGCATCGGCCGACCTCACCACGCGGCACGGCACCCCTGCTGCCAGCGAGAACGGCGGGATGTCGCGAGTGACCACGGATCCGCCGGCGACGACCGTTCCCTCGCCGATCGTCACGCCGGCCGTGATGATGCAGCCCGCTCCCACCCAGACGTTCTTCTCGATCCGGACAGTCTTCTCCACCCAGGGCTGTTCGATGTAGGTGGCGCCGAACCGGTACGCGTGATTCGACGAGAAGATCATGGTTCCCGGACCGATTCCCGACAGATCCCCGATCTCGATGCGCGCATTGGGCGACGCCCAGAGGCAGACGTTCGGCTGGATGCGGACGCGGACGCCGATGATGACGTTCTCGGGCGATTTGAAGTTCACGGACGGATGGACGAAGCTCCGGGCGGGAATCCGGACCGCAGCATACGGCTCGAGGCGATCCTTGACGAACCACTTCAGATTGTAGAACAGCTGCGCGAGGACGCGTGGGCGCAGGACCGTGCGCAGACCCTGGCAGACGGAGCTGAACTTGATGGCCGATCTCCCTTCAGACCAGGCCGGCGAGGCGAGCCTGGATGTACCTGACGGTCGCGAATCGTCCGATGCCCTGGCGGGGCAGCCGGTGGGGATCCGATGCCGCCGACCAGATCCCGGGACGGGTGGTCACCGCGCTGGCGAACCCGAGTTCCTTGACGATGCCGGCGATCCTCCGATCCGTATCTCCGTTCGGATACGAGAAGTGCGTGACCGGAACTCCGCACCAGTGTTCCAGCAGGGATCGGTTCACCTGCAAGGTGGTGCGCACGGCGGCATCATCGAGCTGGACGAGGATGTCGTGCGTGTGGGAGTGGCCGCCGACCGAGGCCAGCGGGCTGCGTGACAGCTCGGCGATCTCGGCGGCAGTCATCATCCGGAACGCGATCGGCGCGGTCACATCGGCCGAGATGCTGTCGACCGCCCCCATCCGGGCCGCCGGCTCCATGGTCTTCAGGACCTCGAGCAATCGTTGCATCTGCTCCCAGCGGCCCGATTCGGTGCGCGACGAATTCAGCCGGAACTCCCCGAAGCCGTGCTCGCGGAGGTCCACCGTCAACGTCCGCTCCAGTCCGAGGAGACCGATGATCCGATCGTACCAGAAGAGCGACTGCTCCTGGCAGGACTGCGTCGCAACGTAGAAGTGAGCCGGTATGCCCAGGTCGGCGAGGATCGGCAGCGCCTGCTGGAGATTTCCCGCGTAGCCGTCATCGAACGTGACGACCGCCAGCGGCCGAGCCAGGCGTCGACCGGGACTCAAACGTTCTCGGGCATCATCGATGGAGACGCAATCGAAGTGCCGCTTCAGGAATTCCATCTGCGCCCGGAACTGCGAGGCGCGAACCACGGTCCAGGCGGCGACCGGATGGTCGTCCGGCAGGACCTCGTGGTACATCAGCGCCACCGCGCCTCGTGCGAGCCGGCGACGGAGCCGCGCGCGGGCGACCGGCCCGGGGATCAAGCTCTCGGCTATCCTCCTCCTGACCATGGACTTCACGACCTCGTGTGCTCGATCAAGCCGCGCTGCGGACGCGGTGATGCTAGCGACTCGACGCGCGAGGCGCAACGGGAACGAGAATGGAATATCTTGCACGGGCCGGCCGCGTCCGATCAAATGATCGACGATCGGCGGACACGACATCATGCGGAGTTCGCCCCCGGGGGAGGACACACCGTGAAAGAGCGCATCGAGGTGCTCTTCTGCATCGACGCGATGACCAGGGGCGGGACGGAACTTCAGCTGCGTGGGCTGCTGGACCATCTCGACCGCGACCGCTTCGCGCCGCACCTGTGCACCCTGCGTGCCGGCGACCCTCTGGTCGCGCCCGCCGACTTGCCGCATCTGGACTGGCGCGTGGCGGGCCTCCTGCGTCCCGGCGGCCTGCTTGCCATCCGGCGCCTGGCCGGATACCTGCGGGAGCATGCCATCGACGTCGTCCAGACGTATCACCCCGACAGCACCGCCTTCGGGGGAACTGCCGCGTGGCTCGCAGGAGTGCCCGTCCGGGTGGCGTCGTTCCGGGACCTCGGCTTCTGGCGGCGACCGCTCCAGGTGGTCCTCCTGCGGCAGGTCTACCGGCGGATGACCGGATTCATGGCGAATTCCAGCGCCGTGCGCGACCATGTCTGCGCCGCCGACGGCCTCGACCCGCGCCGCGTCCAGGTCATCCCCAACGGCATCGATCCGGAAGCGTTCGTCTACCGCGAACCGGAGACGTCGCCGCGCGTGGTGGGGATCCTGGCGAATCTGAACCGTCCCGTGAAGAGGGTCGACCTGTTCGTGGAGGCGGCGGGCCGCCTCGGGCGCGATTTTCCCGACGTGACCTGGGAGATCGCCGGCGAAGGCCGGTTGCGCGCCCAGCTCGAGCACCGGGCCGCCGAACTGGACATCTCACGCCGCATGCGGTTCCTCGGGCGTCGCGATGACGTCCGTGAGATCCTGGCGAGATGGGATGTGGGTGTGCTCTGCTCGGATTCCGAGGGATTCTCCAACGCGCTGCTGGAGTACATGGCGAGCGGCTGCGCGGCCGTGGCCACCGCCGTGGGCGGGAACGTGGACGCGATCCGCGATCGTGAGAACGGTCTGCTCGTCCGCCCGGACGATGCAGAGGGACTGGCGGCGGCCGTTCGCGAACTGCTGCGGACGGAGGGTCTGGCCGGGCGGCTCGCCGCGCGTGCCCGTCGCGACCTCGTGCAGCGGTTCTCCTGGGAGGCATGCGCCCGGGCTCACGAGGAGTACTACGTCGAGCAGCTCGAAAGCCGCCCGGGGAGAAGGCGCGTGGCGGGCGCCTCGACCGGGGCACGGCTCGACTAGCGGCCGGCGAGCGAGGAGCTGGAAGCAGACATGTTGCGGGTACCGGACGTCGTGGTTTCGTCGCTGTGCGAGCCGTTGTGGGATCTGTACGAGCGCTCGGTCCGGCTGCGCACCTACCGCGATCTGGACCGGTCGCAGTGGTTCTCCCGGGCGGATCTGGAGGGCCAGCGGCTCGCTCGGCTTCGCTCGCTGCTGACTCACGCGGCGGCCAGTTCGCCTCTCCACGCCCACCGGCTGGCGGCGGCGGGGATCGACCCGGCGGCGGTCCGGGGCATCGAGGATCTGGCGTCGCTTCCCCTGCTGACGAAAGCCGACATCCGTGATGCGACTGCCGAGATCGTTTCCAGCCGATACTCCCGGGACGATCTCGTGCCCGCGAAGACCGGCGGCTCCACCGGAGAGGCGCTGCGCGTCTACTGCGATCGCGCGGGTGTGGAACGTCGTGCCGCCGCCGCTCTGCGGGCCGACACCTGGGCGGGATGGCGGCTCGGCCAGCCGCTGGCTGCCGTCTGGGGCAACCCTCCCCGACCCGGGAACTGGAGGAGCCATCTGCGTCGTCATCTCAAGGACCGCCGCTTCTACCTCGACACGATGAAGATCACCCCCGCGGCCGTCGACCGGTTCGTGCGCGACTGGAGGCGCTGGCGCCCGGGGCTGCTGTACGGCCACGCCCATTCCCTGTTCATCCTGGCCGAGCACCTGCGGGAGCGCGGGGAGACCGGTCTGCGACCCGCCGGCATCGTGGCCACCAGCATGATGCTGCTCGAGCCCGAGCGGCGGGTGATCGAGCAGGTGTTCGGCACGCCGGTGACCAATCGCTACGGCTGCGAGGAAGTGAGCCTCATCGCCTGCGAGTGCGAGGTCCACCAGGGCATGCACATCAACGCCGAGCACTGCTACGTGGAGTTCCTGCGCGACGACGGTTCGCCCTGCGCACCCGGCGAGGACGGCCGGATCGTCGTCACGGAGCTGATCAACCGGGGCATGCCCATGATCCGCTACGAGGTGGGCGACCGGGGGGCGCCGGCCGACCGGAGCTGCCCCTGCGGCCGCGGCTTGCCGCTGATGGAGGGACTCAGCGGGCGGACGGCGGACTTCCTCGTCGCCGAGGACGGTTCCCAGGTGGCGGGCATCTCGCTGATCGAGAACACGCTCACCCGGTACGGGGGGATCCGGCAGCTCCAGCTCGTCCAGGAGGAGCGCGGGGCGATCGTGGCGAACGTCGTGGCGGGACGCGGCTGGGGCGAGGAGACGGCCCGGGCGCTCGAGCAGGAGCTCCGGCGGCATCTGGGATCGGGCCTCCGGGTGCAGATCCGGCTGCTGGACGAGATCCCGGCGGAGCGTAACGGCAAGTACCGGTTCTCCATCTGCAGGATCTCGTGAGGCCGCACGGGGGGCCGCCGGCCGGAGAACGGGACGCCAAGACGATCTACGAATACCTTTGCAGCACGCGAGGTAACCGGCTAGATCTAGGTCGACGGGACCGGGTCGGAATTCCGGTCCCGGCCCGCCTGATCGGCGGTCGAACTGCAACCGTGCCTCCGAAGGATTCTCGATGCCCAGTGTCAGCGTCGTGATTCCGGCTTACAACGCCGAGTCGTTCGTGCAACAGGCGATCAGTTCGGCGCTCCGGCAGACGGTCGTTCCCGAGGAGATCATCGTCGTGGACGACGGGTCGACCGACCGGACCCGGGAAGCGGTCGAGACGTTCGGCGGGCGCGTCCGCTACCTCCGGCAGGAGAACGCCGGGGCCGCGACCGCCCGCAACACGGGCATCGCTCGAGCGACCGGCACCTTCGTGGCCTTCCTCGACGCCGACGACTGCTGGCTGCCCGACAAGACGGAGAAGCAACTGCAGCGATTCGCCGTCGAACCGGACCTGGCTCTCGTCTACTGTGACAAGGAATGGGTGACCGAAGCCGGCGAGGTCATTCCCTACGCCGATGCGCCGGCACACCTGCCGGAAGGGGATATCTTCCGCGATCTCTTTCGAGCGAATTACATCTCCAGCGCCTCCGAGGTCATCGCGCGGCGAGAGGCGTTGATGGAGGTCGGGCTCTTCAGCACCGACCCCCGGCTCCGGAACTGCCAGGACTACGATCTCTGGCTCCGGATGTCCGCGAGGTACAGGATCGGTGTCGTCCGGGAGAAGCTGGTCTGCTATCGCCGTCACCCCGGCAACGCGACCCTCCACCCGGTCCGGCGCTTCGTCGGCATGCAGGCGGCGCTGAACCGGGCAGCGGCCCTGGGTCCGCTGTCGAAGGACGACCCGCTCGTGAAGACGCGGCTATCGACGCTCGCCGCCGGATTCGGCGGCGGCCTGTTCCACGCCGGGGAGTATCGGTGGGCCCGCCGGGCCTACTGGAGCGCCGCGCGTACCGATCCATCCAGTCTGTCGGCCGGCGGGTGGCTGCGGTTCGCGCTGACGTACCTTCCCGCCGCGCTCGTCGACCGCGCACGCAGGGCAAGGCAGAGGGACGGATGACGACCATCAAGCAGCGAGTACTCCGGTTCGTGGAGGCCTGCCGTTGCGGCGATCGCAACGCCTACCGTATCCACCCCGACGGCCCCGAGTGCCTGTATGCTTCGTGCTATGCGGCGATGATCACCCACGACCTCGGCATCGAGCTGTCGGAATCGACCCGGCAGAGCTGGATCGAGTACATACGACGGTTCCAGGATCCGGACTCGGGCTATTTCCTGGGTCCCGAGCTGACGGAAGGGCGACTGAAGAGCGCCGCTCACTCTCGCGAGCACCTGTCCATGCACCTGACGGCGCACGTCCTGCCGGCGCTGGCCGTGCTCGGGGGCACCGCCGCCCATCCGCTGCGTTTCATGGATCCGCTCCTCGCCGAGGCCGGCCTGCGCTCCTGGCTCGAAGCGCGCGACTGGGATCACGTGTGGATCGAGGGCAACAATCTGCTGTTCGTGGGACAGTTCCTGACCTACATCCAGGCCCATGAGCAGGATGAGCGGATTCCCGCGCTCATGGAGTTCTTCTTCGACTGGCTGGATGCCAGGCAGGACCCGCGGACGGGATTCTGGGGCACCGATCGCGGCGCGAGGCCGGACGTGGCGATGTACGGCGCGTACCACCAGTTGCTCCTCTACCATTGCTGGCGCCGGCCCGTGAGGCATCCCCAGTCCATCATCGATTCGACGCTGGCGCTGCAGCACTTCGACGGCGGCTATTCCCGGTGGCAGGATGCGGGCACGTGCGCGATGGTGGACGGGATCGACATCCTCGTGAACTTCTACAAGCTGGTGGATCATCGCCGCCGCGAGATCCGTCGTTCACTGCGCCGCGCGGTGGCGCTCATCCTCGAGAAGCAGACGCCCCGGGGCGGATTCGAGGACATGCGGGGGCAGGCGTTCCACCACATGGGAATGGAGTACACGGAAACGCCGGTGGGTTCGGGCAACCTCTTCTCAACCTGGTTCTTCACTCATGCGCTCTGCCTCGCGGGCGAGATCCTCGGGCGAGAGCTCGATGGTCTGATCGGACCCGAGCGCAGGTTCAACACCGAGTGCTCGATGGGGTGGCACCGGCCGGCGCCGAAGAACGATCGGGTCTTGCACCCCGGCCGCGAGCGATACCGCGACGCCATCGATATCCGGTGCCGTCGCGCAGTCATGCGGGTGTACAACACCGTGCGACCGATGTTCTGACCCCGGTCTGGCCGGGCAGGCAGGGGCAGGAACCTGCCGCCCGCGCCGCCAACCCCCCGAAGGACGGACGCATGATCCGAGCGTTCAAGCGCCTCATCTGGGAGAACCGGGACCGCTACGGCCGCTTCAACCACGTCTGGGCGCTGCTCAGGGGCCTGCCCGGCGGCTTCGGGGAGGACCTGCGGGCGCGTTACCTGCGCCGGTTCCTCAAAGCATCCGGCCCGGGGCTGCGGGTCCACGAGGGGGTGCGCATCCGCAACGTCCACCGGCTCAGCCTGGGGAACGACGTGGAACTGGGCGTGGACTGCTTCCTGCAGGCGGGCGGCGACATCGTGCTGGGCAACGACGTGATGCTGGGGCCGGGCGTGAAGATCTGGTCGGTGAACCACCGGTACGACGATCTCGACCGTCCCATCCGCGAGCAGGGCTGGGACCGCGCGCAGGTGACTCTCGGCGACGGCGTCTGGCTCGGCGCGAACGTCTTCGTGATGCCGGGCGTGGAGATCCCCCGCGGATGCGTGGTCACGGCCGGCAGCGTCGTGCACCGCAAGCGTTATCCGGAGTTCGCCATCCTCGCGGGGTTCCCCGCCCGGGTCATCGGTCACCGCCGGGCGCCCGGGGAAGCCGGCGGCGAGGCCCCTCCGGCACCCGCGCCTCCCGCCGCCGCGCAGCGGCAGAGCTTCGATATCTGATGGAGCTCGAGACGACACCGGCGGCCGGAGTCTCGGTCATCATGCCGGCCTGCAACGCCGGCGGGTTCATCGCCGGCGCCATCGCGAGCGTGCTCGCGCAGGACTCCCGCGTGCCGCGGGAACTCATCGTCGTGGACGACGGATCGAGCGACGACACGCTCGCCATCGTGACCGAGCTGGCCGGAGCGCACCCGGAGATCGTCCTGCTGCGCAACGAGCGCCGTCCCGGGCCCTCCGGGGCCCGCAACACGGGCCTGCTCCGGGCGTCCGGCGACTACGTGGCGTTTCTCGACGCCGACGATCTCTGGTATCGCAACCACCTGCAGGAGGGGCTGGACTTCCTGGAGCGGAACCCGGACATCGACGTCGTCTTCTACAACTCGGACATCGTCGATCACGCCTCGGGGGTCCGGATCGGCGACTGGTTCGGCCAGCGCAGGTTCCTGAAGCAACTCACCTACGAGGAGCGGGACGACGGCTACTGCGTCGTGAACGACGACCTGTTCCGGGCTCTCATCGACGAGAACTTCATCCACCTGCAGTCGATGGTGGTCAGGCGGCGCTCCCTCGCCGGCGTGCTGTTCAACGAGGACATCCGGCGCGCCGAGGACCGGGACTTCTCCATCCAGCTGCACCTGACCTCGCAGGCGACGTTCGCGTTCCGCAACCTGGTCACGAGCGTCTATCACCGGCACGACGGGAGCCTCACGAGCGAGTCGTTCCAGAACTCCCTCGACCTGGCCCTGGACCAGATCCATCTGTTCTCGTCGTACCTCGAGCGGGCGACTCTCGACGCCGGGTTCGCCTCGAAGCTCCGCCGGCGGATCGGCGGCAAGTACCTGTTCGCCAGCTACTGCTTCCGCAAGCAGCGCGATCACCGCCGAGCGCTGCACGCGCTCCGGCGGAGCCTGGCCTACCGGATCACGTTCCGGCAGGCGACCGAACTCGCCAAGCTCGCGATCTCGTTTGTCGCTTGCGGATTGCCCGGCAGGGCCAGACGATGAGGTTTGCGCGAGCGGCGGCCGGCGCCGCGAGCGAGCGAGATGCCGCCCGCCGCGTGGGGCCCGCCCCGGCATCGGCGGCGGGCGCAGCCGCGGAATCGTGAGCGAGGTTCACCGCATGTACCGTATCGGCCAGTCCCAGGATCGCCACCCGCTGGTCGCGGGCCGTCCCTGCGTCCTGGGGGGCGTCCCGTTCCCCGAGGCGGACGACGGACCGGTCGGGCATTCCGACGCGGACGTCTTGACCCACGCCGTCATCGATGCCCTGCTGGGAGCTGCCGGGCTCGACGACATCGGCACGTACTTCCCCGACACCGATCCCGGCTGGGCCGGGGCCGACAGCCTGGATCTGCTGCGGCGCACCGTGGCCTTCGTGACCGGGGCCGGCTTCCGGATCGTGAACGTGGACTCCACCGTGATCGCCGAGCGGCCCCGCATCGCGACCAGACGGGCGGCCATGCGGGCGCGTCTGGCGGAGGCGATGGCGATTCCCGCCGCGCGGGTCAACGTGAAGGCCACGCGAGGCGAGGGCCTCGGCCCGGAGGGCCGCGGGGAATGCATCACCGCCCAGGCGGTCGTGCTTCTGCAGAGCCTGGACGCCTCCAGCCTGGACGGTTCTCGAGAGGGCCGTTGACGCCGGCGCCGACCACCATCAGAATCACCGCCCGGCGAAACCGGAGGTGGCGCCCCGGCGCCGTCCGACGTCCGACCGTATCCTATGCGCCACGTACGCCAAGGAGGCTCACGACCGTGCGCATCACCGTTCTCATGGGGGGCGAGTCGCCCGAGCGCGAGGTGTCCCTGGCCTCGGGCCGCGCCGTGGCCGAGGCCCTGCGCGGCGCCGGCCACGAGGTGATGTCCGTGGAACTGGCCCGCTGTGCCGAGGTCTGCGACCTGCCCGTGCTCAACGCCATGGACGTGGTCTTCCCCGCCCTGCACGGCGGCGCCGGCGAGGACGGCCACGTGCAGGCCGTGCTCGACCTGCGCGGCATCCCGTACGCCCTGTCGGGCCCGGCGGCCAGCGCCCTGGCGATGAACAAGAGCGCCACCAAGCGGATCATGCGCGGCGCCGGCATTCCCACTCCGGACTGGTTGCTGGTCACCTGGCACCGGCGCAGCGGCCGCAGCGGGGCCGTCGCCAACGGCGAGATCCGCCCCGGCGGACCCGCGGAGGAACTCAGCCTGAGCCACGTGGGCGAGCGGGCGAGCGCCGAGGTGGGCTTCCCGCTGGTGATCAAGCCGAACGACGGCGGCAGCAGCGTCGGGGTGGAGATCGTCCACGGTCCGTCCGCCTTCGCCGCGGCCTTCCAGCGCGTCGTGGACGGCGCCGAGGGCGGCGTCGTGGAGGTGCTGATCGAGTCGTTCATCCCCGGCCGCGAGCTGACCGCAGCCGTCTTCCTGGGACGGCGCCTGCCCCTGGTCGAGATCCGGCCGCGCAGCGGCTTCTACGACTTCGGCAACAAGTACACGAGCGGTGCCAGCGAGTACCTGGTGCCGGCGCCGGTCCACTCGCCCGTGTACGAGCAGATCGCCGAGGACGCTCTGCGCATCCATGATCTGCTGGGCTGCCGCGGCGTGGCGCGCGCCGACTTCCGGCTCGACGGCGATCGCTACTTCTGTCTGGAGGTGAACACGATTCCCGGCCTGACCGGCACCAGCCTGGTTCCGAAGGCCGCCGCGGCGGTAGGGATCGGCTTCGCCGAGCTGGTGGAGGATCTCTGCACCGACGCCCTGGCCCGCGCGCGGCTGGCGCGCGGTCCGGGAGACGCGAACCCGTGACCCCCGTGCCGGGGCGCGCCGGCCGGCCGTCCGGCGGTGCGCAGCCGGCGCGCGGCTGGTGGCCATGACCCTGCACGTGCACGATCCGATCAGCGGCCAGAAGCTCCGGTTCGAGCCGGTGCGGCCCGGCCGCGTCGGACTCTACGTCTGCGGCCTGACCGTGCAGGACCGCCCCCACGTGGGGCACATGTACACGTTCGTCGCCTGCGACCTGGTGCGGCGCTACCTGGAGTACCTGGGGCTCGCCGTCACCCACGTGCAGAACTTCACCGACATCGACGACAAGATCATCGCCCGCGCCCGGGCCGAGGGGGTGGCGCCCGCGGAGGTGGCGGAGCGCAACATCGCCGCCTACCACGCAGCCGCCGAGCGGCTGGGCCTCCTGCCGGCGCACCACTATCCGCGGGTGACCGAGCACATCCCCGAGATCGTCGAGCACGTGCGCTGCCTCCTGGAACGCGGTCATGCCTACGCGGCGCAGGGCGACGTCTACTTCGACGTGCGGAGCTGGCCGGAGTACGGCCTGCTGTCGGGGCGCCACCCGGACGACCTGCGCGCCGGCGTGCGCGTGGCGGTCGGCGAACGCAAGCGCGACCCGCTCGACTTCGCCCTGTGGAAGGCCGCCGCGCCCGACGAGCCGGGCTGGGATTCCCCCTGGGGCCGCGGCCGTCCGGGCTGGCACATCGAGTGCTCCGCGATGGCCATCCGGTACCTGGGCGAGCAGTTCGACCTGCACGGGGGCGGCGGCGACCTGCTGTTCCCGCACCACGAGAACGAGCGCGCCCAGGGCTGCGCCTGCACCGGCCGCCGGTACGTCAACCACTGGCTGCACACCGGTCTGCTCCTGGTCGACGAGCGCAAGATGTCCAAGTCCCGCGGCAACTTCTTCACCGTCGACGACGTGCTCGCGCGGGTCCCGGCGGAGGTCGTGCGCTTCTTCCTGCTGAGCGCCCACTTCCGCAGCAGCCTGCGTTTCAGCGAGGAGCGGCTCGAGGAAACCGCCGCCGCGTACCGCCGGCTGCGCCGCGACCTGGGACGTCTGGTCGCCGCCTGCGCCCTCGCCGGCGGCGGCGCCCGCGACGGCGACGCCGGGGTGGCGCCGGCTCCGTCCGGGCCGCTGCCGGTGCCGCGCGGGCTGGTGTCGCTGGCCGGCGAAGCGCTGGCTCGCGCCGTCCGCAAGCGGCAACGCGCCTTCTTCGCGGCCCTGGACGACGACTTCAACTCCGGCGGCGCGGTCGGCGCCCTGTTCGCGCTGGCGAGCGACCTCAGGCACTACCTCGACGCGAGCGGCGGGCGCTACCTCGATCCCGATCCGCTCGCCGGCGCCTACCGGCTCTGCGCCGACGCCGACCGCATCCTGGGCCTCTTCCCCGGCGGCCTCGAGGCGCTGCGTCCGGTGGCGCCCCCCGCCGACGTGGAGGAACTCGCCCGCGAGCGGCACGCCGCCCGCCAGAGCGGCGATCTCGCGCGTGCGGACGCGCTGCGCGAGCGGATCCGGCGCGCGCAATGGGAGATCGATGACACCCCGGGCGGCTGGCGGTTGCGGCCGAAGGAGGGAACCGATGCCGGGTGAGGGCGTCGACCTCCGTGCCCCGGCGACCCTGCGGCGGGGCCGGGGAAGGCCGGGGAGGCCGCCGCACCGCCAGAAACCCGGCTTGACATCGTCGATGGGCACGCTATATATTCCGGAGCCCTGAACGGCTCCCGAGCACCAGCCTGGGGGCCGGATTTTTCGCTTGGAACGCACGTGAGGACATCGGGTTGGGAGCGGAGAGCGTCCCTGGCGGACCCGGCCCCGGCCAGACGGGGAAGACAGCCCGGACGGGGCTGGCGTAGCTCAATTGGTAGAGCTCCTCACTTGTAATGAGGTGGTTGGGGGTTCAAGTCCTCTCGCCAGCTCCAGGTTCTGGGGGGGTTCCCGAGCGGTCAAAGGGAACAGACTGTAAATCTGTCGGCAGACGCCTACGGAGGTTCGAATCCTCCCCCCCCCACCACTCCCCCGCCGGAGTGGCCGGCGGACCGATGCGGCGGTTCGGAGCGGGAATAGCTCAGTTGGCAGAGCATCAGCCTTCCAAGCTGAGGGTCGCGGGTTCGAGCCCCGTTTCCCGCTCCAGCTTGGCCAAGACGCCGCAGGTCGGGGCAGGCCCTGGCCGCGGCGCGCGACGGATCCGGTACAGGGGCCCACGTAGCTCAGTCGGTAGAGCACTTGCATGGTAAGCAAGCGGTCAGCAGTTCGATTCTGCTCGTGGGCTCCACCCCGGCTCCTTCCCGGTCCCGTACGCCGGCAGACGGCGGACGACGCGGCCGGTTCGATGCGTCTGCGGGCGTGGATTGGCCCGCCTGACCCAGAACTCACGTCGGGAGGACACGCGTGATGGCTCGTGCGAAGTTCGAACGGACGAAGGCCCATGTGAACGTCGGAACGATCGGTCACGTGGATCACGGCAAGACGACGTTGACGGCTGCCATCACGGAGATCCTGGCGAAGAAGGGTCTGGCGGACTACGTGCCGTTCGACCAGATCGACAAGGCCCCGGAGGAGCGCGAGCGCGGGATCACGATCGCGACGGCACACGTGGAGTACCAGAGCGAGACCCGCCACTACGCTCACGTGGACTGTCCGGGACACGCCGACTACGTGAAGAACATGATCACCGGGGCGGCGCAGATGGACGGCGCGGTGCTGGTGGTGTCGGCTTCGGACGGTCCGATGCCGCAGACGCGGGAGCACATCCTGCTGGCCCGTCAGGTGGGCGTACCGTACATCGTGGTCTACATGAACAAGGTGGACATGGTGGACGATCCGGAGCTTCTGGACCTGGTGGAGCTGGAGGTGCGGGAGCTTCTGAGCATGTACGAGTTCCCGGGCGACGACATTCCGATCATCCGGGGCAGCGCGTTGAAGGCGCTGGAGAGCGGGGATCCGGACGCTCCGGAGGCGCAGTCGGTTCTGGAGCTGATCAAGGCTCTGGACGAGTACGTGCCGGTGCCGGAGCGTGCGCTGGACAAGCCGTTCCTGATGCCGGTGGAGGACGTGTTCTCGATCTCGGGTCGGGGTACGGTGGCGACGGGCCGCATCGAGCGCGGCGTGGTGAACACCGGCGACAAGGTCGAGGTGGTGGGTATCCGCGACACCCAGAGCACGGTGTGCACTGGGGTGGAGATGTTCCGCAAGATCCTTGATCAGGGTCAGGCCGGCGACAACGTGGGTCTGCTTCTGCGTGGGATGAAGAAGGAAGATCTCGAGCGCGGGATGGTGGTCTGCAAGCCGGGGTCGGTCCAGCCGCACACGAAGTTCGAGTGCGAGGTGTACGTGCTGACGAAGGAGGAGGGTGGCCGCCACACTCCGTTCTTCACGGGCTACCGTCCGCAGTTCTACTTCCGGACGACGGACGTGACGGGTTCGGCATTCCTTCCCGATGGCGTGGAGATGGTGATGCCGGGCGACAACATCAAGATGGTGGTGGATCTGATCACGCCGATCGCCATGGAGGAGGGTCTGCGCTTCGCCATCCGCGAGGGCGGCCGTACCGTGGGCGCCGGCGTGGTGGCCAAGATCCTCCAGTAGGGCGGGAAGGCGCGGCGGCGGCCGGGGGTCGCCGCCGGGCGGAGTACCGCTTGCGGGAGGTGCCGGCTGCGGCCGGCCCCGAGGAACCAGGCAGGGGTGTAGCTCAGTTGGTAGAGCATCGGTCTCCAAAACCGAGGGTCGCGGGTTCGAATCCTGCCGCCCCTGCCAGCCTGGGCCCGAGGGCAACGGACAATTCCGGAGGCAAGGTGAGTCGATGATCGCGAGACTGACGCAGTATCTGCGCGAGACGCAGCAGGAGATGAAACGTGTCTCCTGGCCGTCCAAGGCGGAACTGAAGGAGTCCACGCTGATCGTGCTGGTGACCGTGGCGATCATCACGGTGATCGTCTACGTTATCGACAAGATCCTGGACTTTGCGATCAAGCAGATCATCACGCTGACGTAGAGAAACGAGCGGGGCGATCTCCGGGACCCGGTACGCAGGCGATCCCCGGAGGTGGGACTGGTGTCTCACCTCCGGGGGTGCGTCTGTGCGCGGAATGCCGTGGCGAGACGACCCTCGGTGAGCGAGGAGAAGACCGTGCACGTTGACGACGATCGCGAGCGGGACAGCGACGAGAGCGACCTGCCCACGCCCGAGAACGACGCCGAGGCCGCCACCCGGGAGGGCGACGCCGAGTCGCTGTTCTTCGACCTGCCGGACGAGCCGGTCACGGACGAGGAAGAGCCCGAGGCCGAGCCGGCTCCGGACGCCGCCGCCGGCGCGACCGGGACGGCGCCGGAAGGGCCGACCGACGAGGACGACCTGCTGGCCACGGTGGACATCAAGCTGACGGCGGACGAGCAGGCCGACCTCGAGCGTCGCTCCCGGATGCAGTGGTTCGTCATCCACGCCAACACCGGTCACGAGAACAAGGTCAAGCGCAACATCGAGATGGCTATCAAGTCGAATCACATGGAAGACTCCTTCGGCGAGGTCCTGGTGGCGACCCAGGAAGTGACCGAGATGAAGAACGGCAAGCGCGCCACGGTGAAGCGCAAGTTCTTCCCCAGCTACATCCTCGTCGAGATGCTGATGAACAAGGAGACGTATCACTTCATCAACTCGATCCCCGGCGTGACCCGGTTCATCGGCGGCACGCCGCAGAAGCCCCAGCCCATCGACAAGGACGAGGTGGACCGGATCCTCGGCCGCATCGCGGAGCCGGAGGTGGGCAAGGAGACGATCGAGATCCCCTACAACGTGGGCGAGAGTGTGCAGGTGATGGACGGACCCTTCACCGACTGGATCGGCGTGATCAACGCCATCAATCACGACAAGGGTAAGCTGAAGGTCATGATCTCGATCTTCGGCAAGGAGACTCCGGTCGAGCTGGACTTCCTTCAGGTGAAGCCGGTCTAGCGAGGCCGTTGTCGGGAGTCGTCGGCTTTTGTCTGGAGCCGGCGGCGACCGCCGCGCGCCGTACCTCTCACGGCGGCGGACGTTCCATAGATGGGTATCGCCCGGGGGGCGTTCCCGGCACGGGTGGTGGACTCCCTGCCGCCGCGGACCGACCCGCCGACGGACCCTGGTCCCGGATTGAAGGAGTGGATGTTCATGGCCAAGAAAGTCATGACGCAGATCAAGCTGCAGATCAAGGCCGGGCTGGCCAATCCGGCGCCCCCCGTGGGACCGGCCCTGGGACAGCACGGCGTCAACATCATGGCGTTCTGCAGCGCCTTCAACGAGCGGACGAAGGACAGGATGGGTCTGGTGATCCCCGTGGTGATCACGGTCTTCCAGGACCGGAGCTTCGCGTTCATCACCAAGACCCCCCCGGCCTCCATCCTGCTCAAGAAGGCGGCCGGTCTCGAATCCGGCAGCACGGAGCCCGGCAAGACCTCCTGCGGCACCATCTCGCGCGACAAGGTGCGCGAGATCGCCGAGTTGAAGATGGAGGATCTCAACGCAGGGTCCATCGATGCGGCGATGTTGATCATCGCCGGCACGGCTCGGAGCATGGGGCTCGAGGTCGTCTAGCGACGACCGCTGGTTCCGTCCGCCGACTGTGAAGACACGGCGTCGGGTTCGCCAGGGCTTCCGGGGGACACGTTCCCCGACGGGAGCAGGAAGCGGGCACCGTCACCGGAGGTGGGGCACCGGCCCCGGGCCCAGGGCCCGTCCGGAGGATCCCATCGAACCATCCAGTCAGGAGCAGCAGCCGAGATGAAGCACGGGAAAACCTATCGCAAGGCCCGGGCCCAGGTCGACAAGGATCAGGCGGTCTCCATCGAGGAGGCCCTCCAGGCCCTGGCGAACCTGCCCAAGGCCAAGTTCGACGAATCGGTCGAAACCGCCATCCGTCTCAACGTCAATCCACGGCACGCGGACCAGATGGTCCGCGGGACGCTGGTCCTCCCTCACGGCACCGGCAAGTCGGTGCGGGTCCTCGTGCTCACGCGGGGTCCGAAGGAGAAGGAGGCCGAGGAGGCCGGAGCGGACATGGTGGGCGCCGACGAGTACATCCCCAAGATCAAGGAAGGCTGGACCGATGCTGACGTCATCATCGCCACGCCGGACATGATGGGGGAAGTCGGCAAGCTGGGCCGGATCCTCGGTCCCCGCGGTCTCATGCCCAACCCCAAGGTCGGCACGGTGACGATGGACGTCGCCAAGGCCGTCCGCGAGGCGAAGGCGGGCCGGATCGAGTATCGCGTCGACAAGGCCGGCATCATCCACGCTCCCGTGGGCAAGCGTTCGTTCCCGCCGGAGCAGCTGGCGGAGAACGCGCGGGCGCTCTACCGGGAACTCGTGCGGGTGAAGCCGACCGCGGTCAAGGGTGTGTACGTCAAGTCCGTTTTCCTGTCCGCCACGATGTCTCCGTCCATCCGTATCGACGCGGGTTCGCTCGCGTGACGGACGGCGGACCGGTCGCCGCAGCGGCGGCGTCCGGTCGGACGCGTGCAACGGGACAGGTCTTGCGTTCAAGGAGATGACCTCTATGGCACGTCCCGAGAAGGTTGCCGAGGTCGAGGCGATCGCCGACAAGCTGCGCGGTGCGCAGAGTCTGGTTCTGGCCGACTACACGGGGCTGAGTGTGGCGCAGATGACCGATTTCCGGTCCAGGTGCCGCGCGCAGAACGTGGACTGTCGGGTGGTCAAGAACCGGCTCGCGCGGATCGCGGCCGAGCGCGTCGAGATGACGGCGTTGCTCGACCACCTCACCGGTCCGACGGCTCTCGTCATCGGTCCGGCCAGTCAGGTGGATCCGGCCAAGATCGTGATCGACTTCGCCAAGGACAACGAGAAGCTGGCCGTGAAGGGCGGCATCGTCGCCGGCCAGTACATCGATCCGGATCAGGTGGCGGCGCTGTCGAAGGTGCCGAGCAAGGACGAACTGATCGCCAGGATGATGGGCAGCATCAACTCGCCGCTGAGCGGAGTGGTGTATGTCGTCAACGGCGTGATGACCTCGCTCGCTCGCGCTCTCGACGCAGTGGCCAGGCAGAAGGCCGAGGCCGCCAGCTAGAGTGTGAACCCTGCGGGTCCGCGACGCCGGGTGCGCGCGGCCCGACCCAGACACAGAGGAGCACGGAACAATGGCCGATGCAGTGAATCTCAGCGACAACGCCCAGAAGGTCCTCGACATCATCTCCTCCATGACGGTCCTCGAGGCCGCCGACCTGGTCAAGGCGATGGAGGAGAAGTTCGGCGTGAGCGCCGCGGCGCCGGTCGCCATGGCCGCCGCCCCCGCCGCCGCCGTGGCCGAGGAGGAAGTCAAGGACGAGTTCACCGTGGTGCTGACGGGCGTGGGCGACAAGAAGATCCAGGTGATCAAGGAAGTCCGCGCCATCACCGCCCTGGGCCTGAAGGAAGCCAAGGATCTGGTCGAATCGGCCCCGACGCCGGTCAAGGAAGGCGTCTCGAAGGAGGAGGCCGAGAAGATCAAGGCCAAGCTCGAGGAAGTCGGCGCCATCGTCGACCTCAAGTAGGCCGGAACCGCGGGGGTCTTCCCCGCGTTCTCGATCGTCCGCCCCGCCCTGCGATCGCAGGGCGGGGCGGCGGCGGCACTGGACGATCCGGAAGCCGCCCCGACCGCAGCCATCCGCGCGAGGAAGTGATCCGTGATTGACAAGATCCCCGTCGACGAGTTCACAGGGCGCGTCAACTACTCCCGGCTCCGCCGCCAGGAAGAGATGCCCAACCTGCTGGCGGTCCAGCTGGAGTCGTACAACGACTTCCTGCAGATCGGCCTGGCCGCCGACAAGCGGCAGAACGTCGGGCTGGAGTCGGTCTTTCAGACCATCTTCCCCATCGAATCGACCCGCGGCCATCTCGTGATGGAGTTCATCAGCTACGCCACCGGCGAGCCGAAGTACGGCATCGAGGAATGCCAGGAGCGCGGCCTCACCTTCAGCGTCCCGCTCAAGGTCAAGCTGCGGCTGGTGGTGAAGGACGCCGAGGAGGGCGGCAGCGACTCCGATCTGACCATCCGGGACATCCAGGAGCAGGAGGTCTACCTCGGCGAGCTGCCGATGATCACGTCGAAGGGTACGTTCGTGATCAACGGCGCCGAACGGGTGATCGTCTCGCAGCTGCACCGGTCGCCGGGAGTGTTCTTCAGCGACGAGATCCACCCCAACGGACGGCGGCTCTTCCGGGCGCGCATCATCCCCTACCGCGGCTCCTGGGTGGAGTTCACGACCGACATCAACGACATCCTCTACGTGCACATCGACCGCAAGCGCAAGCAGCCGGTCACCATGCTCCTGCGCGCCCTCGGCTTCCAGACGGACGCGGAGGTCATCGAGCTGTTCCACGAGACCGAGGTGGTGAAGGTCCCCAAGGCGGGCACCAAGGCCTACAGCCAGTTCGAGGAGGAACTGGAGGGACGGGTGCTGGCGCAGGACGTCACGCGCGCGGACGCCGACCATCCCGTGGCGCACGCGGGCACGGTCATCGACGCGCTGGTGCGCGAGAACATCCTGGGCGCGGGCGTGAAAGAGCTGAGGCTCATCAAGGCCGGCGAGGTGAGGCTGAACGAGCCCAGCCTGATCTTGAACACCCTGCGCAAGGACCCCACGTCGACCCAGGACGAGGCGCTGCGCCGCTTCTACCAGCTGCTGCGGCCGGGCGATCCGCCCAACGAGGAGGTGGCCCGCGCCCTGTTCGAGCGCCTCTTCTTCCACGAGAAGCGGTACGACCTGGCGGAGGTGGGCCGCTACAAGATGAACCGCCGGCTGCACCTGGACGTCGACTCCACGGTGACCACGCTCACCCCGGCCGACTTCCTCGCGATCATCCGCGAGATGATCGTGCTGTTCCTGGGCAAGGGCGAGATCGACGACATCGACCATTTCGGCAATCGCCGCATCCGGTCGGTGGGCGAGCTGCTGGCCAACCAGTTCTCGGTGGGTCTGAGCCGCATGGCGCGCATCATCAAGGAACGGATGAACCTGTCGGACAAGGAGAAGCCGCTGGCGCCGGCCGACCTGGTCAACGCGCGCACGGTCTCCGCGGTGGTGCAGTCGTTCTTCGGCAGCAGCCAGCTCAGCCAGTTCATGGACCAGACGAACCCGCTGAGCGAGCTCACGCACAAGCGCCGGCTGTCCGCCCTGGGCCCCGGTGGTCTGCATCGCGATCGCGCCGGCTTCGAGGTGCGCGACGTCCACTACACCCACTACGGACGCATGTGCCCGATCGAGACGCCGGAAGGTCCGAACATCGGGCTCATCGCCAGCCTGGCCACCCACGCGCGGATCAACCGCTTCGGCTTCATCGAGTCGCCGTACAGCCAGGTGAAGACCGGCAAGGTGACCGAGTCCGTCGACTACCTGACGGCGGATCAGGAGGACGACGTCACCATCGCGCAGGCCAATGCATCGTTGCGCGAGGACGGTTCGTTCATGCGCGACCGGGTGCTGGCCCGGCGCAAGGGCGAGTACCCGCTGGTGCCGCCGCCCGAGCTCGACTACATGGACGTCTCGCCCAAGCAGATCGTGTCGGCGGCGGCGTCGCTGATCCCCTTCCTGGAGCACGATGACGCCAACCGCGCCCTGATGGGCTGCAACATGCAGCGTCAGGCGGTTCCCCTGCTGCGGGCCGAGGCGCCGGTGGTGGGCACGGGCATGGAGAAGAAGATCGCCATCGACTCGGGTGCCGTGGTGGTGGCCGCGGGCGACGGCGTGGTGGAGTCGGTGAGCGCCGAGTCCGTCGTCGTGCACTACGACGAGGAAGACGTGGTCAAGTCGAACAACTTCTTCGAGACCAGCGGCGTGGTGGAGTACCGGCTGCGCAAGTTCAAGCGCAGCAATCAGGACACCTGCTACAACCAGAAGCCTCTGGTCATGCCGGGTCAGCGGGTGAAGAAGGGCGATGTGCTGGCCGACGGCCCGAGCACCGAACGGGGCGAGCTGGCGCTCGGCCGCAACCTGCTGGTGGCCTTCATGCCGTGGGGAGGCTACAACTTCGAGGACGCCATCCTCTGCTCCGAGCGACTGGTCAAGGAGGACATCTACACCTCCCTGCACATCGAGGAGTTCGAGCTGCAGGTGCGCGACACCAAGCGCGGCGTCGAGGAGATCACGCGCGAGATCCCCAACGTGGGCGAGGACGCGCTGGCGAACCTGGACGAGGACGGCGTGGTGTACATCGGCGCCCGGGTGCGCGCCGGCGACATCATGGTGGGCAAGGTCACGCCCAAGGGCGAGACCGAGCTCAGCCCCGAGGAGAAGCTGCTGCGGGCCATCTTCGGCGAGAAGGCCGGCGACGTGAAGGACGCCTCGCTGAAGGCGCCCCCGGGCATGGACGGCATCGTGGTCGGCGTGAAGGTGTTCAGCCGCCAGGACCGCTCCACCCGCTCCAAGAAGGAAGAGAAGCGTCAGCTCGACGCCCTGCGCCGCCGCCGGAACCGCAAGCGCGAGAAGGTGGACAAGATCTGCGAGGAGCGGCTACGCGAGCTGTTCCTCGGCGAGACCGCCCATCACATCATCGACGCCAACACCGGCGAGGTGCTGGTGAAGTCCGGCCGCAAGTTCACGGCGCAGCTGCTGGACGAGATCGAGTTCACGTCCATCCACTGGGGATTGCCCCTGGTGAAGGACGAGCGCCGCGACGCGCGCATCCGGGCCATCTTCGAGGCGGCCAGCCGCGAACGCGACCGCATCGAGGTGGAGTACGAGAAGGAGACCGAGCGCGCCCTGCGCGGCGACGAACTGCCCCCGGGCGTGGTGAGGCTGGTGAAGGTCTACGTGGCCCGCCGGCGCAAGCTCAACGTGGGCGACAAGATGGCCGGCCGGCACGGCAACAAGGGCGTGGTCTCGAAGATCATGGCCGACGAGGACATGCCCTACCTGGCGGACGGTACCCCGGTGGACATGGTGCTCAACCCGCTGGGCGTGCCCAGCCGCATGAATCTGGGCCAGATCCTGGAGACGCATCTGGGCTGGGCCGCCGCGAGCACCGGCGTGCACGTCATGACGCCGGTGTTCGACGGCGCCAAGATCGACGACATCAAGGACGCGCTGGAGGCCGCCGGGCTGCCCCGCAGCGGCAAGGCGATCGTCCATGACGGCCGCACCGGCCGGCGCTTCGACAAGGAAGTGACGGTCGGGGTCATCTACATGCTCAAGCTCCACCACCTGGTGGAGGAGAAGATCCACGCCCGCTCGATCGGCCCGTACAGCCTGGTCACCCAGCAGCCGCTGGGCGGCAAGGCGCAGTTCGGCGGGCAGCGGTTCGGCGAGATGGAGGTGTGGGCGCTGGAAGCCTACGGCGCCGCCAACTGCCTCCAGGAGATGCTGACCGTCAAATCGGACGATGTGACCGGCCGCTCGAAGATCTACGAGGCCATCGTCAAGGGGGAGAACCCGCCCGAGCCGGGAATCCCCGAGTCGTTCAACGTGCTCATGAAAGAACTCCAGAGCCTCTGCCTGGACGTGCGCCTCGAAGAGGCGAGCTAGGCGGCCCCGTGGACGTCCGTCCCCGTCGGCGACGGCGCGGGGGGGAGGAGGATAGAGAATGCTCGGACTGAGGCATCGTGAAGAGACCAGTCATCGGGACCACAGCTCGATCCTGATCCAGCTGGCTTCTCCGGACACGATCCGTACCTGGAGCTACGGCGAGGTCACCAAGCCGGAGACCATCAACTACCGTACGTTCAAGCCGGAGAAGGACGGCCTGTTCTGCGAGCGCATCTTCGGTCCCGTGAAGGACTGGGAGTGCAACTGCGGCAAGTACAAGCGCATCCGCTTCCGCGGCATCGTCTGCGACAAGTGCGGCGTCGAGGTCACCCAGAGCAAGGTGCGCCGGGAGCGGCTCGGACACATCGAGCTGGCCGTGCCGATCGCGCACATCTGGTTCTTCAAGGGCCTGCCCAGCCGCATCGGGCAGCTCCTGGACATGAAGGTCAAGGACCTCGAGCGGGTCCTCTACTACGAGTCCAGCGTCGTCCTCGACCCGGGCAACACCGAGTTGAAGGCCGGCGACGTCATCAGCGACGAGGAC
Organism: Candidatus Krumholzibacteriia bacterium; assembly: GCA_046484865.1. Lineage (GTDB taxonomy): Bacteria > Krumholzibacteriota > Krumholzibacteriia > LZORAL124-64-63 > LZORAL124-64-63 > JAWOID01. Next base: position 1,740 of record JAWOID010000059.1, on the reverse strand, counting down.
TGGTGGGAGCTGAAGGAGGAGCACCCCGGCTGGGAGTGCAAGATGGACATGGGCGCCGACGCCGTCCGGACGCTGCTGAAGCGGCTGGACCTCGAGACGCTCGACGGCGAGCTGCGGGCCCAGGTGAAGACCGAGTCGTCGGTGCAGCGCAAGAAGTCGCTGCTGAAGCGGCTGAAGGTGGTGGACGCCTTCCGGCAGTCGGAGAACCAGCCCGGGTGGATGATCCTGGACTGCGTGCCGGTGCTGCCCCCGGATCTGCGGCCGCTGGTGCCGCTGGACGGCGGCCGCTTCGCCACCAGTGACCTGAACGACCTCTACCGGCGGGTGATCAACCGCAACAACCGCCTGAAGAAGCTGATCGAGATCAAGGCGCCCGGCGTGATCCTGCGCAACGAGAAGCGCATGCTCCAGGAGGCCGTGGACGCACTCTTCGACAACGGCCGCCGCTCGCGCGCGGTCAAGGGGCAGGGGAACCGGCCGCTGAAGTCGCTCAGCGACATGATCAAGGGCAAGAAGGGCCGCTTCCGCCAGAACCTGCTCGGCAAGCGGGTGGACTACTCCGGCCGCTCGGTGATCGTGGTGGGACCGGAGCTGAAGCTGTTCCAGTGCGGTCTGCCCAAGAGCATGGCGCTGGAGCTGTTCAAGCCCTTCATCATCCGGAAGCTGGAGGAGAAGGGATACGTCCAGACCGTCAAGAGCGCCAAGAAGCTCGTGGAGCAGGAGCGGCCCGAGGTCTGGGACATCCTCGAGGAGATCATCAAGGATCACCCGGTGCTGCTGAACCGCGCCCCGACGCTGCACCGGCTGGGCATCCAGGCCTTCGAGCCGGTGCTCATCGAGGGGCGGGCCATCCGGATCCACCCGCTGGTCTGCATCGCGTTCAATGCCGACTTCGACGGCGACCAGATGGCCGTGCACGTGCCCCTCGGGTACGAGGCGCAGCTCGAGGCTCGCCTGCTGATGCTCGCGCCGCTGAACATCCTCTCGCCGGCCAACGGCGAGCCGGTGGCCACGCCCAGCCAGGACATGGTGCTGGGCTGCTACTACCTGACGCTGCACCGCAAGGGAGCCCAGGGCGAGCGCAAGACCTTCATGGACGCGGACGACGCCATCGCCGCCTACGACGCCGGACTGGTGGCGAAGCATGCGCTCGTGAAGGTGCGCTTCCGCGACCAGGGTCTCATCGAGACCACGGTGGGTCGCCTGCTGTTCAACCAGATCCTGCCGCAGGAGATCGGCTACGTGAACCGTCCCCTGGGCAAGAAGCAGCTGGCCCATCTCGTGGGCGAGGTCCACTACAAGCTGGGCGTCACCGCGTGCATGGAGTTCCTGGACCGGCTGAAGGAACTGGGCTTCCACCACGCTACCGAGGGCGGCATCTCCATCGGGATCGATGACATCATCATCCCGCCCGAGAAGCATGACATCATCACCGAGGCGCAGCGGGTGGTCGAGGGCATCGTCGACCAGCACCGCAAGGGCATCATCACCAATCGCGAGCGGTACAACAAGGTGATCGACAAGTGGACGCAGGTGACCAACGAGGTCCGCGACCGCATGTTCGACCATCTCGCCAAGGACGACCAGGGCTTCAACCCGGTCTACATGATGAACGCCTCGGGCGCCCGCGGTTCGGCCGACCAGATCAAGCAGCTGGCCGGCATGCGCGGACTCATGGCCAAGCCCCAGAAGAAGATCACCGGCGGCTTCGGCGAGATCATCGAGCAGCCCATCATCGCG
>JAWOID010000057.1:0-33158 GCA_046484865.1 Candidatus Krumholzibacteriia bacterium | reverse complement strand
TGCACCACCCGCATCATCTGGGACGCGTGGTGCGCGGGCTGGCGCGCGCCTTCGCCGCCTCCGAGCCGTGGGAGGACAGCTTCCCCTTGCGCAGCCGCGAAGGGGGCTACCTGTGGTTCCGCGCACGCACGGCGCCGGCCGCGAACGGCGGCGGATCCCCCTCGTGCTGGATCGGCACCGCCAGCGAGGTACCGGCTCCGGGCCGGGCGGATGGCGAGGTCGCCTCACGCCCGGTCTGATGGGAACGTCACTCGCGCGACTTTTTCTGCGCGCTCTCGCCTGCCTCGGCTGCCCGGGACTTCAGGCCCTCAGGGTCGAGGTCTTCCTGTTCGGCTCGCGTCCGGGCCGTCTGCTTCGCCTCCTGGGCGACGCTCTGCGCCGACTCCTTCAGGTTCCCGGCGACGCCCTGCCGATCGGCTTCCTGCTTGGCCGCTTCGACGGTGTCATTGGCCACCCGCCGAGCGCTTTCACCGAGGTCCTGGGCCGCCGATTTCGCCGTCTCCTTCACGCCCTCGGCAGCACTGCCCATGGCCCGGTCCTCCCAGCGGCTGCCGGGAACCGACAACCCGCTGGCCAGACCGAGACCGAACGCCACCGCGCCCATGGCGAGCGGCTGCTCCTCGAGCGCGGACCAGAAGCCGCGCTTCACCTGGCGGCCGCGGTGACTGGCCTCGTCACCGATCCGGTGCGCAGCCGACCGGGCGCTATCCTTGACCCCTCCGGCCTGATCGCTCGCGGCGTCGCCGGCATGGGAAGCCTTGTCCTTCACGGCATCCACGGCCGACCCCACCCGGTCCTTCGCGGCACCGATGGCCGCGCCTGCCTTGTCCTTGACCGCCTCCGCCTTGCCAGTGGCCCGATCGCTCCTCGACCCCTCCGGTTCCCAGCCGTAGGCGCCGCGGCGATTCGCGGCATCGTCCTCGATGCCGGTGTCGCGACCCGAGTCGGTGGCCTTCTCGATCGCGAGCCACGCCAGGCCGGCCCCGACCATGGCCAGCGGCACGGGATGCTCGCGCACGACGTCGCCGACGGCGCCCGCCCCGCCTCGTCCCACGCGGTCCCACAGCTGATCCAGCAGCTGGCCGGGTGAGAGCTTCCGTTCCAGCGCGTCGACGGTCTCGTGCATGTCGGCGCGCGTGTCCTCGATATCGCGCCGGATCTCGCTGGTGCTCCGGCTTTCTTCACGCGGGTCAGCCATTGCGCCTCTCCTTCACTTCCCGCTTCGCCCAGTCCCGGTCGGACCGGAGCGAATCCACGGTGCGGTGGGGTGTCATGCCCTCGTCCTTCATGGCCTTCTGCGCGCCCTTGAGCATGCTCCAGCCGATGAGCCCGAAGATGATCGCCAGGATCAGCGGCGCGACCCAGACGGCCACCTCCGCCGACATGAACTGGCCCAGCAGGACGGTGAGGCCGCGGTTGACCGCCGCCAGCAGCACCACGAGCGCACCGAGCAGCAGTCCGACGCCGATCATCATCTTCACGAGGCTGCTCTTGTAGACCTCGACCTTCTCGTTCATCTCGGCCTTGGCGAGCTGGACTTCCTCGCGGAGCAGGCGGCTGCTCTCGCCTCCGAGTTCCTTGATCAGCTCGCCCAGCGAACGTTCGTCCCGCGCGCCGACCGTGGGTTCACGTTGTCCCTCCATCATGACCTCCCGGACGGGCGGCCCAGGTCGTCGCCGCCGTGTGTCAGATCATCGTCGCCTCGAGCCGGATCGATGCCGGCAGAGGTCCGGGGTGCCGCGCCGGCTCCCCGGCTCGGTCCGGTGGCGTAGTCGGAGCCGGTCCCGTAGTCGGAGCCGGTTCCGAAGTCGGAGCCGGCCCCATAGCTCGAGGCGGGACGCGGAGATCCATCCGCGCGGCCGCTCTCGTGCGTGGCAGCCGGCCGCCGCGGTTCCGAGGCCCGCAGGAAGCGTCCGAGCGCCACCCCGGCGGCGAAGGAGGTCCCCAGGAAGGTACCCGGATGCGACCGGGCCTGGTCCTCGAGGTCGGCCACCATCGAACCCGCATCCTGGTCGCGGAGATAGCCCGTGACGCGGTCGACCTGGCCGGCGGCCTGACGGGCGAAGTCGGAGAGCTGACCCTCGCCTTCCTCGTCGAGGCGCTCGGCGGCAGAACTCAGCGCGTGCACAACCGACTGCAGCCGGTCCGCCGCCTGAGAGGTCCGGTGATCGACCTGGTCGGCCGCCTTGTGCTTCGCCTCGTCGACGACCTCGCGGCCCTTCTGCTTCAACTGCTCGGACTTCTCGCGACCCTGGTCCTTCAGTCCCTGCACCGTGTGCCGATCCTCGTTTTTCGCGTCATCCGCGGTACGGCCCTGGTCCGGACCACCCGTCGACGCGTGTGGTCGTTGATTGTCCATGCCTCGTTCTCCCTTGCGATATGTCCACACCTGTCCCGTCGCGTCCCCCACCGGCGTCCATCTCATTGCGGGCGGAGATACCGGCGGCGCGAGCCATTCCGGGGTCGATGCCGGGGTCGATGCCGAGGTCGATGCCGGGGTCGATGCCGGGGTCGATGCCGCCGCCGGCCACCTCGCCGCACCCGCGCCGCGCCGCGTCTGCACACCCAAGAGCGGAATTCCTTCAGTTCCCATGGGGAAAACTCGGGAATGGCCCTGAGCAGGTCCGGGCAGTCGCATGCGGCGGTCCGATCACCCCGGCGCGCCCCGCGGCGGTGGCGACCGGCTGATCAGGGAACGCCGGCGGGCCGCCCCTGCCGGAGCGGCCCGCATCATCGTCGTTCGCCGGCGTCCGGGCCGGTGCGCGCGCGGCCGTCCGGCCGTCGCGAGCGTCGTTCCCGCCGCTACCGCGCCACGTGCCCCCGCAGCGTGAGCGCGATCTTGAACAGCACGGTCAGGATGAACAGCCCGATCCCGTACACCCCCAGCGTGATCAGCAGTTCGGGCAGGGTCGGCGAGTACTCCACCACGTGCCCGAGCACACCCGGCACGAAGCCCGCCACCACCAGGCCCATGCCCTTGTCGATCCAGATGGAGACGAACACCGCCCCCAGGGCCCACGGCAGGATGCGCAGGTCGTTGCGGAAGCGCGGATTGATCAGCAGCACCAGCGATGCCAGGCCCAGGATCACCGACGCCCACATGAACGGCGCCAGCTGGCCCGCCTCGCCCAGCCCGGCGAACAGGTAGGTGAAGTGCGCCACATGCTCGGGAATGTCGCTGTACAGCGCCGTGAAGACCTCCAGCGCCAGGAAGAACAGGTTGGCGATCATCGCGTACGTGACCACGACCGCCAGCTTGCGGATGGGTTCCTCGCCCACGTCGAACCGGGTCTTGCGCCGCAGCAGCATGCAGATGAGCAGCAGCAGCGCCGGGCCGGCGGCGAACGCGGTGGCCAGGAAGCGCGGCGTCATGATGGCGGTGAGCCAGAACGGCCGGGCCGCCAGGCCGCTGTACAGGAACGCCGTCACCGTGTGGATGCTGATGGCCCAGGGGATCGAGATGATGATGAACGGCTTGATCCAGGTCGGCGGCGCGATGCCCTTGCGCTCCGAGTCGAGGGTCACGTGCGAGATGAGCACGTTGAGGAACAGGTAGCCCAGGCAGACGATCATGTCCCAGAACATCACCGACCGGGGCGACGGATGCAGCATGATGTTCATGGCCCGCCGCGGGTTCCCGAGGTCCACCATGATGAACAGCATGCACATGATCACCGCGGCGATGGCGAGGAACTCACCGAGCACCGTCATCTTCCCGAAGACCTTGTGGTTGTGCAGGTAGTAGGGGAGCACCACCATCACGGCCGAAGCCGCCACGCCCACCAGGAACGTGAACTGGGCGATGTAGAAGCCCCAGGTCACGTCGCGGCTGAGTCCGGTGATGGCGAGTCCCGTCTGGGCCTGGCGCACGTACATGACGAGACCGACCAGGATGATCGCCGCCAGGATTCCCAGCCAGGTCCAGTAGGCGCGTCCTCCGCGCAGTGCCTTCTCCAGCATGACCGCTCCTTAGACGATGTAGTAGACCTCGGGCTGGGTGCCCAGATTCGGCTTGCGGCGGATGGTGTAGTTCTCCGCCAGGAGCTTCCTCACCTGCGAGTCCGGATCCTCGAGATCGCCGAACACCATGGCGCCGGATCGGCACGCCTCCACGCAGGCGGGGATCTGCCCGCGGGAGAGCCTCTCCTCGCAGAGCGTGCACTTTTCCACCACCCCGCGTTGCCGGGTGGGGAATTCGTGGCCGATGTTCGCGATGTGCGGCCGCGGGTCACGCCAGTTGAAGCTGCGCGAGCCGTACGGACAGGCGGCGATGCAGTAGCGACAGCCGATGCAGCGATGCCAGTCCATCATCACCACGCCGTCCTTCTCGCGTTTCCAGGTGGCCTGCGTGGGGCAGACGCGCGTGCAGGGCGGGTTGTCGCAGTGGTTGCAGAGCAGCGGCACGTCCATGTGCTTGATGCGTTCGGCCAGGTGGTGGTGATCCTCCACCTCGTGGAAGGCGTGCTCGAACTTCTCGGTCCAGATCCACCTGATCTCATCCTTGGGGCTCTCGAATTCCGGCACGTTGTGGACCCGGTGGCACGCCTCGCGCGTGAGCCGGGAATCCTCCTCGGTCCACTTGCGCAGGTCCACCACCATGGCCCAGCGCCGTCCCTCCAGGGGGCGCTCGTACTCGGCGACCACGGGCAATGTCTGGGCGACGGCGCCGGCCGCCTTGCCCGTCACCGCCGCGGCGGCGCCGGCGAGGCCGGCCAGTCTCAGGAAATCGCGGCGATCGACGCTCACAGCCCGCCTCCTCTCATGGTCACGTCCGTCACGGGCTCTCGTTCCAGGACGCCGCCGGCCGTGGGCTCCACGTGGCACTCCCAGCAGTACGGCTGCACGCCCATGTAGTCGTGGCAGCGGTCGCAGAACTCGGCCTGGTTGCTGTGGCAGCCCATGCACGTGTTCTGCAGGCTCATCACGTGGGCGCCGTGGCCGTCGGTCCGGTCGATCCGCTCACCCTCGCGCACCACGCGGTCGCGCCAGTGGTTGAGCAGGTCCATGTGGTTGGCGCGCATGTAGGCGGCGTCGCGGACGCATGTCCGGCCCTCGAGTCCCGGCGCCAGTTCCACCTCGGGCACCCGGCCGGCCTGCCCCGAGAGGGCGCCGTACCAGAGCGGGGCACTGACGATTCCGACGAAGATCGCCAGCCCCGCCATCACCTTGCCGGCGTCATACATCGACGGCCTCCTTTCCCGGCTCCACGGCGGATTCGGCGTCGGCCTCCTGGTCCGGGAGCGGTTCCATGCGCAAGTCCATGGTGCGCTTCTGCTCGCCCGTCATGACGAGGGCGTTGCCCACCAGCTCGTGCACGCCGCCGATCTCCACGTCGCCCGCCCAGTAGTCGGCCAGGGCGGGTAGCGTGGCCTTGTCGATGGCGCAGATGCACGTCATGATGTTGACCCCGTGCTTGTCCTTGACGAAGCGCAGGGCGTTGCCCCGCGGCATGCCGCCGCGCAGGCGCATCTCCATGTTCTCGTCGGTGCCCAGGCCCGACCCGGCGCCACAACAGAAGGTCTGCTCGCGGGTGGTCCCCTCCGGCATCTCCACGAACTTGTTGCTGACGTTGCGCAGGATGTAGCGCGGCTCTTCCAGCAGCCCCAGCGCCCGCGCCGGGTTGCAGGAGTCGTGGAACGTGGGCGTCCAGTGGTCGTTGCGGCTGGGATCGAGCTTGATCTTGCCGTGCTGGATCAGGTCGGCGGTGAACTCGCAGATGTGCACCACCTTCGAGGTGCGCGCGTTCTCGAACACCGTGCCGGTGATCGGGCTGCGCGGCACCTCCAGGAAGTCGGCCGGGCCGTTCAGCGTATCCATGTACTGGTGCAGCACGCGCCACATGTGGCCGCACTCGCCGCCCAGGATCCACTTCACGCCCAGCCGTTTGGCCTCCGCGTAGATCTTGCCGTTGAGCCGTCTCATCATCTCGGTGGAATGGAAGAGGCCGAAGTTGCCGCCCTCGCTGGCGTAGGCGCTCACGGTGTATTCGAGCCCGCACTCGTGCAGCAGCATGAAGTAGCCCAGCATCGTGTAGTAGTGCGGATTGCCGGCGTAGTCGGCCGACGGCATCACGAACAGGACCTCGGCCCCCTTCTTCATGATGGGGATCTCCACGTCGAGGCCGGTGATGTCCTTGATGTCCTCGGAGGCGAACTCGACGCTGTCCTTGAACGCGTGGGGCGGCACGCCCAGGTGGTTGCCTGTGCGCTGGCAGTCGGCCGCCGGCTTCGTGATCCAGTTGATGGAGACGCCCAGCTCGTTCATCAGCTCGCGCGCCATCATGGTGATCTCGGCCGTGTCGATGCCGTAAGGGCAGAAGACCGAGCAGCGACGGCACTCGGTGCACTGATAGAAGTAGTAGAACCACTCCTTCAGCACGTCCTCGTTCATGGGCCGGGCCCCGGCGATCTTGCCGAACAGCTTCCCCGCCAGAGTGAAGTCCTTGCGGTAGATCGAGCGCATCAGTTCGGCGCGCATCACCGGCATGTTCTTGGGGTCGCCGCCGCCCAGGAAGAAGTGGCACTTGTCGGCGCAGGCGCCGCAGCGCACGCAGATGTCCATGAACAGCTTGAACGACCGGTACTTGCCGAGCCGCTTGTGCATGCCGTCGTGCAGGATCTCCATCCAGTTGGGCGGCAGCTTCCAGTCGTCGTCCGCGGGCGACCACTGGCGCGGGTTGGGCAGACCGAGGTACTCCAGCGACTCGGGGGAACCGGCGTAGCTCCAGCGGCCGGCCTTCAATTCCGTCCTGGATGCGTCGAGCCAATCTGCCGTGCGCGGATTGAGCGAGAATTCGAGCATCTCCTCGCGCGGCATCGTCTTGTGGGCCATTGATCTCCCCCTCCTACTTCTGCTTGGCTTCGAGCTCGAAGCCGGCGCCCTCGAGCTGGGTCGCCCACTCGCGCTCCCAGGCGGCGTAGCTGTGGGTGCGGTTGGGCAGCTCCTGGGCCCAGGGGTTCACGTGCCGGACGGCGCGGTTGTCGTTGGGCAGGTTGCGCGTCGGGCTGAAGAAGATCCCCGGCGCATGCACGAGCTTGCTGAAGGGGAAGTACGCCAGCAGCACGCTCACCAGGAAGAGATGCACGTAGAAGACGCCGCTGGCGCCCTCCACCGGCATCGGGTTCATGGTCCAGATGCCCATGGCGAGCTGCTTCACCTGGACGATGTCCACCCGCAGGGGCGTGTAACGCAGCACGGCCCCGCTGACCGCGATCCCCAGCAGCAGGAAGAGCGCGAAGTAATCGCTGGTCAGGGACATGAAGCGGACCTGCGCGTCATACAGCCGGCGCACCAGCAGGAACCCGAGCGCACCGATGAGCAGGGCGCTGGTGATGTAGAGCCCCGGCACGCCGATCTCGAACATGCCGTCCACCCTGTCCACCAGGTCCACGAAGCCGGGCACGGGGTTCATGAAGAAACGCAGGTGGCGGATCACCACCACCAGGAAGGCGTAGTGGAACATGATGGCGAAGAGCCACAGCCACTTGCTCGAGCCGTAGACCAGCCGCCGCTCGTCCCGCGTCAGCGACGCGCGGGTGTTCCGGAACAGCGACCGGAAGAACAGCACCTCCAGGGCCATGCGCAGGAAGGCATGCTTGCGGTCCGGCGGACAGTCCAGGGCGCTGTACTCGATCCCGGCGAGGGACTTCTGCTGTCCGCAGGTGGTGGTGATCTTGAACGGCACCGGCGTGCGGGCCCAGTTCACCACCCGGACGATCAGCCCCACCACGAAGACCGCCAGGGCCACGCCGGGCAGGACCACGCCGAACACCACGTGGAACTGGGCTCCCGCGCCGAAGGCGACCAGCGACAGCAGGGCCACGGCCCCCAGGGCTATCAGGACTTTCATCGAGCGCTGCCTCCCTGTTCCCGGTGGTGGTCGCGGCAGATCACCCAGGATCCGCGACGCGACCGGACGGGGATCATCGTCCCGGTTCGTCGGGCGCGTCGTCGTTGCCGTGGTCGTCCCGGCGGGCCACGCCGCCCGGCCGTCCCGGGGTCATCGCCTCGGTCCGGCGGCGCTGGTCGCGCTGCCGGAGGCCGTGCACCTGCTCGCGGCAGGCGGTGTACAGATCGAACGACAGCAGCAGCGCGCCGTCGATGCTCTCCTCGAGGGCGCGTACCTCCGCCGCATCGGCCCCGGATGCCTGCGCCTCGTCCCGCACCAGGTCCTTGAGCTGCACCAGGAACACCAGCGCGACGCCCGGGCGCATGGTCTGGACTGCCCGGATGCGGATGATGGCGTCGAGGTGGGGGCGCACGACCTCCGGGTTCGCACCCGTGGCGAGCCCCTCGACGATCGCCTCGAGAGCCGGCATCATCGTCTGGCCCACCGGGTTGCCGAAGGACTCCGTGTTGCGGCCCAGGAGACGGGCGCTCTCGGCGGGATAGGTGGTGAGGATCCGCTCGTACCACGCTCGCGCCAGCGCCGCCTTACGGCCTAAGAGATGATCCTGCAATGCCATAAGCCGCAACCCCTGCTGCTGTTAGAAACTTAACAGTAATGAGCAGGGGGAGGGAAGTAAAGGAAAAAGGTCTGCCGATCGACGAGATCGGAAGCCCCCCTCGGCCACGTGGGAAGTCGTTGGAGATGAAGCGGTTCGAGCGCGCGGTGAACGGTCGGAGCCGGCCCGATGGGCGCCCGGCCGGACGCCGGCGGCGACGACCCCTGGAGCCCGGGCGCCTGCGGCGGGCTTCACCCCAGTTCGTGCAGCCGGGGCGGTTGCACCTCCTCGAGCGCCGCCACCGCCAGGCGCCGGGCTTCCGGATCCTCGTGCCGCCGTGCCGCGTGGCGCAGCGCCTGCACGGCGGCCGGCGAGCCGGCGGCCACCGGCGGTCCCACCCGGCCGAGCGCCCAGATCGCCCCCCGCTCGATGGGACCGGTCTGCAGCATCTCTTCGTGGGTGATCAGGGAGCAGAGCAGCGGCAGGAAGTCGGCCTGCAACTCCGGCCTCACGGCGAGGATCTCGCCGATCGCCTCGGGCACGCCGTACGGTACGGCTCCCGACTCGTCGTTCAGAGCCCAGAAGAAGCGGCGCAGCGTGTCGGCGGCGCGGGTGCGATCCACGGCCTGGCGGTCGGCGCACACCGCCCCCAGGGCGCGCACCGCCCGCATCTTCTCCTCGGGATCGTCGGTGTAGAGGCGGCCGGTCAGATACCGCAGCACCCGGCCCACCCGCGCACGGGCCATATCCACCAGCGCGGAATGGTCTTCGCGGTCCACCAGCGCGGCGAGTTCCGCGCGGGTCACCCTCGGGCCTCCGGTCTGCCCAGGAGCCGGAACATCTCGCTCTTGTACGCCTCCACGCCCGGCTGATCGAAGGGGTTCACGCCCAGCAGTCGCGCGCTCACCGCCACCGCCTTCTCGAACATGTACAGCAAGGCCCCCACGGTGACGGCGTCCAGGCGCTGCAACTCCAGAGACAGGCACGGCACCCCCCCGTCCACGTGCGCAGCGCGCGTGCCCAGGTAGGCGTGATGGTTGATCTCGTCGAGGGACCGTCCCACCAGGTAGCCGAGACCGTCGCCACCGCCCGGCTCGCCGTCCTCCGGCACCGGCGGCACCCGCAGCCCGGCGGCGGTCTCCCGCACGTGGAGGAGCGTCTCCAGGAGCATCCGCCGGCCGTCCTGCAGATACTGCCCGAGGCTGTGCAGGTCGGTGGTGAAGACCGCGCTGGCGGGGAAGATACCGCGGCCGTCCTTCCCCTCGCTCTCGCCGAAGAGCTGCTTCCACCACTCCAGCACCAGGCGCAGGTCGGGATGGAACGCGCTCAGCACCTCCACGACGAAGCCCCGCTCGTACAGCGCGTGACGGCAGGCGGCGTACAGGTGGGCCGGGTTCTCGCGCAACTCGACGGCGCGGCACCGCTCGCGCATCTCGGCGGCGCCCGAGACCAGGGCGCGCACGTCGACGCCGGCCACCGCCAGCGGCAGCAGGCCCACCGGGGTCAGGACGGAGAATCGTCCGCCGACGTCCTCGGGCACCACGAAGGTACGGTAACCCTCCGCGTCCGCCAGCCGGCGCAGGGCGCCTCGCTCGGCATCGGTGATGGCGATGATGCGGCGGGCCGCCACCTCGCGCCCGTAGCGCTCCACCATGCGCTCGCGCAGGACCCGGAACGCCACGGCCGGCTCGAGGGTGGTGCCCGACTTGGAGATGACGCACAGGCGCACCTCGCGGTCGCGGATCTCCCCGAGCAGCCGGTCCAGTTCGGCGGCCGCGAGCCCGTGCCCGGCGAAGAGCACCTGCGGGCCGCGACCGGTGTGACGTGGCTGCAGGGCCTCGAGGACCGCGCGAGCGCCCAGGTACGAGCCGCCGATCCCGATCACGATGAAGAACTCGCTGTCCCGGGCGCGGGTCGCCGTCTCCTCGTAGGCGCTCAGTTCGGCCTCGCCGATGCGCTCCGGCAGGTCCAGCCAGCCGAGGAACTCCGCGCCGGGGCCCCGGCGGGCCTCGAGATCGGCGGCGATCTCCGCCACCGGCGCAGCGAGCGCGGAGAGCGCGTCCGGCGGGAGATACCTCTCGGTGCCGCTGACGTCGAGGGAGATGACCGGACCGACCATGCCTGCGACCTCCGTTGGTGCCGCCGGCGGTACCCGCCGCGGGTGCGCCAGCGCCGCCGGCCTTGCGTGCAGCCGCCGGGCTGCTTCATTATTCGAGTCTCTCGCGCTGCACGCCGGCGCCCAGAGCCCGCGCCCCGCCGGCGTTCCTGATCAGGATACCCCGCGCCCCGGCGCCCGCAACGGCGATTTCCGGCCCTGTCGGTTTTCCGAGGATGGTTCCGTGGACCTCAGCACGCCCGTGATCGTCGTCACCTACGCCGAGATCGCCCTGAAGGGGAAGAACCGTCCCCTGTTCCAGCGGCGGCTGGTGAACAACCTGCGAGCGGCGGTCCGCGGCGAGTCGGCAGGACGGATCGAGCACGTGGAGAGCCGGTTCCTGGTCTGGCTCGACGATCCCGCGCGCGCCCCACAGGTCGGCGAGAAGCTCGCCCGGGTGTTCGGTGTCCAGTGGGTTTCGCCCGCCATCCCGGTGGTGCGTTCGCAGCCGGAGGACGACCTCGTCCGCGTCGAGGGCCTGGCGGCCGAACTCGCTCGCCGGCACGCGGGCGAAGCGCGCAACTTCAGGGTGGACAGCCGCCGCAGCGATCGCGACTTCCCCGTGCCCTCCCCCGAGATCAACCAGCGCGTGGGCAAGGCGGTGGGCGACGCCCTCGGGTTGCCGGCCCGCATGTCGGCGCCCGACTTCACCGTCAACGTGCTGGTGCTGCAGCGACACATCCTGGTGTTCGGCGAGAAGATCGCGGGACACGGCGGCCTGCCCCTGGGGGCCAGCGGGCGCGTCATGTGTCTGCTCTCCGGCGGCATCGACTCGCCGGTGGCGGCGTGGCTGATGATGCGCCGCGGCTGCCGGCCGGAGTTCGTCCACTTCTACTCCGGACGCAGCTACGCCGAGGCCGACGCGGACAAGATCGAGGAACTGGTACGGATCCTGGCGCGCTACGCGCCTCAGCCGCTGAAGCTGCACCTGGTGCCGGTGGTCCCGTACGAACTGCGCGCCATCGGAACCGTCCCCGAAAGCCACGACATGGTCATGTTCCGCCGGTTCATGATGCGCACCGCGGCCCGCCTGGCCTGGCGCCAGAACTGCCAGGCGCTGGTGACCGGCGACAGCCTGGGGCAGGTGGCCAGCCAGACGATCCACAACATCGCCGCCATCGCCCCGGACGTGGAGCTGCCCATCTTCCGGCCACTGGTGGGCCTGGACAAGACGGAGATCACCGCCCGGTCGGAGCGGATCGGCGCGTTCCAGGTCTCGATCCAGCCCTACCGGGACTGCTGCTCCATCCGCTCCCCGCGGCCCGTGCTCGATGCCCGCGCGCGCGATCTCCTGCGCCAGTCAGCCGCCATGGACCTCGAAGCCGCCGTCGACGAGTCGCTGCTGGCCTCGGAACGTCTGACGATCGGCCCGGAGGGACGCGTGGTCCCGTCCGACGCGCCCACCACGACCGTGGCCCGGGCCGACCCGGCCGCGGCCGACGAGCCGGAGCCGGGCCCGCCCGAGACCGCGAACTGACCCTCCCGCGAAACGCATGTCCGGTCCCAGGTCCGCTTCTTGCTGCCAGATCCGGAGAACCACGCCGGACGCGGGCAGGAGGAGAGGCATGAAGATCCTGGTGGTGGACGACTCGCGCGCCATGCGCCGGATCGTCGCGAGGACCATTCGTCAGGCCGGATTCACCGGGCACGAGTTCGTCGAGGCGGAGAACGGACGCGAGGCGCTCGAGGTGACCAAAGCCGAGCAGCCCGACCTGATCCTGTCCGACTGGCACATGCCCGAGATGACCGGGATCGAGTTCCTCGCCGCCCTGAACGCCGAGGGCTGCGTCATCCCGTTCGGGTTCGTCACCTCGGAGAACACGCCCGAGATGGTGGAGGCCGCCCGGAACGCAGGTGCGCTGTTCCTGCTCGGAAAACCGTTCACCGCGGACGACATGGCCGAGGTCCTGGGGGCGCTCGTGTCGTGAGGACCGGGATCGCCGCCCAGAGATGCATGCCCGCCGAGGTGCTGCGCGAGGCCGTCGCGTCGGTGGTGGACACCTGCGAGATCCAGACGGGCCTGCGGTTCGAGGTCGAGAGCGGCCTTCCGGACCTCCGCGAGACCGACGTGGCGGTCGGCAGCAATGTCGCGCTCAGCAGCGAGCGAGGCGCCTGGAATCTGGCCGTGATGGCCGACCGCCCGAGCGCGGCGCACCTGGCCCGCATCCTCCTCGCCATGGGCGACGACGAGGAACCTGCCGTGGAGGACCTGGCCGACGCCCTGGGCGAGATCGCCAGCGTGGCCGGTGGCGTCATGAAGTCCAGGCGCCTGCAGGCGGCCGGCCGCGTGCAGATCGGACTGCCCCTCTTCATGGAGGGGCGGCGATGCCTCGAGTTCATCGCTAGCGGCGTGCCGGGACTCGTCCGGAGCCTCGCGGGCCCCGGCGCACTCCGGGTGCACGTGATCCTCATCTGGCAGGCGGGCGATCGCTCGTGACCCTGACGGTGCTCGGCCGCTGACGGGCAGCGGCCGAGCGGGACTCGCCCTTGGTCCTGGCCGGGCGGCACGTCCGACCGCGACCGGTCAGTTGCCGATGATCTGCTTGATCTTCTCGTAGTCGACGGCCTCGGCGTAGGCCATCAGGTCCTTCTCGGTGCAGCCGCTGCCCTCCACCGCCACCAGCACGGTGCCGTTCACCACCACGTTCAACTCGCCGCCGTCGTCTTCCCATTCCAGGCTGGCCTTGTGGCCCTGCACGCGCACCAGCTTCTGCCCGCTGCCTCTCATGAGCATGGGGTTGCTCATGAGCATCGAGAGCGACTGCATCATGGGCGAATCGGTGGTGATCTGGATCTCGATGCTGGCCTCGTCGTTCGTGTACCGGCGGCTGGCGCTGGTGCCGCCGCCGAAGAACGCCGCGCCCATGGCAGCGGTCTCGGCATCCTCGGCATTCCAGCCCGGCAACGGCTCGGGGAGCGCGCCGGAGATCTCTCCGGCGCGGAGCTGGCGGATCTGCGCCGCCGCGAATTCCAGCTCCGATGCTGCACCGGCGTAGTCGCCGTCGTTGTACATCTGGATGGCCTGGTCGATCTGATCCCGGATCTCGTCGGCGGCGGCGGGCGCGGCGGCGAGCACGACCAGCAGAAGAGCCACGGGAACGCAGGGGCGCGGGAATCGCATCGTTCTCTCCTCGTTGGCGATAGGCGTGTGCGAGTACCCCGGACGCGGATCCGTCCGCGGGCAAGGCGAGCAATCTACATCACCGCGACCGTGGCTGACAAGAACCGATGGGCGCCGCCGGCGCCAGATCACGCGTGCGGAGCAGCGACAGGCCAGGTCATGCAGGTCATGGAAGAGCGCCACCGCGGCGACTGCGCCGATCACGAAGGCCGGGCTCCGCCGTCGCGTGATCAGCGAGCGAGCTGTCGTGCGCCGCCGCTGACCTCCGCGGTCTCCGGCTGGAAGAGGGCATGCATCTCCTCCAGCCCGTTCACCACCGCGAGCACCACATCCTCGGCTGCGGCGATGTTCACGTCGAGGCGGGCGGCCGCCCGCTCGTCGAGCCGGTACTGCCTGCCGTCGCTGCCCAGTCCCCAGCCCACGTTCAGGCAGAGCACGTCGGACACATGCACCAGGTCGGCGAGCAACTGGTGGTCGGACCCGCACCGGCCCGGCTCGTGGTGCCAGCGTGCCGCCTGCACCACTCCCGGCGGGACGTTCCATTCCTGCAGCAGCACGCCGGCCACCTCGGCATGGTCGATCCCCAGCACCATCCGCTCCGACTCGTCGAACGCCAGACGGTCCAGTTCCACGATCTCGCGGATCGGCTCGTCGTCGATCTCGACGAAGGTGCCGAGCACGACCTTGCCGAGGTCGTGCAGCAGCCCGGCGGTGAAAGCGTCGGCACCGACCGAGAGGTTCAGATTCTGCGCGAGCCGTTCGGCGCAGATCGCCACGGCTATGGAATGCTCCCAGAGCGCGTCCGGGTCCAGGTCATAGCCGCGCACCGGCTTGCGCACGAGCGGCGCCACCGACATGCACAGCACCATCTGGAACACGCGCTGGGTTCCCAGCCGGGTCACGGCGTCCCTGACCGAGCTGATCTCCCGTGACCAGCCGAAGAAGGCGGAGTTGGCGAGCTGCAGCACGTTCGCCGTCAGCCCGGGGTCGTACTCGATGACGCGGGCGACGTCGTCGAAGCTCACCTCGGGATCGTTCAGGTATTCCCTCAGCTTCAGGACCACTGCGGGCAGCGAGGGGACCGTACGTACCTGGCTCAGGATCTCTTCCCGCCGGCTCACCGCGGCACCTCCCGCCCGCCGGTTCGACGTCCGGCAGGATGATGACGTTCTCGCCGAATCTGCTGGCGATCGTTCTAGTCTTCGCCGGGGGGCGGGTCGCCTTGAGGGGAAAGCACGCGCCGCACGGTGCGGAGCCGCGGGCGCCAGTAGTCGTCGAGCAGATCGACCGAGATCGGCCGCGACCGGTTGGGGGCATGGACGAAGCGGCCGTCTCCCAGGTACATGCCTACGTGGTCGACGTTGCTGCCGCGCAGGCGGAAGAAGAGGAGATCGCCGGGGCGAGCGTCGGCCAGCGAGACGCCCACCCCCGCGCGCATCTGGTCGCGCGCCACCCGGGGCAGGCTCACGCCGAGCGAGCCGTAGACGAAGAAGATCAGCCCGGAACAGTCGAACCGATCGGGGCCGATCGCCCCGAAGCTGTACGGCTTGCCGATCTGCGCCGTGGCCAGCTCGGCGGCGCGGGCACCGAGGACGGCGTCCTCCGCACCGCCGGGCGCCGGCGCCTGGATCGGACCGGAACGAGGGCGGAAACCCGGCCGGGGCAGGTCGAACGAGGTCGCGGTGTCGGGGCGGGCCGTCCGGGTACTGCGGGCGGAAGGCGAAGAACGGTCCGCCGAAGCGCCCGACGGCGGCGGATCGAGCACCCGCTTGGGCGCGCAGCCGTTGGTGCCGGCGAGCAGCGCGACCAGCGCTGCTCCGAGCAGCAAAGGCGCGGTGGTCAGGACGCTCGGTGGCCTGCGGCGACCGGATCGGATCACTCCGGGCTCCTTCCCTCGGCGCCTGCCGGTCGGGGTCGGCAGGCCGTGACCCGGGAGTATAGCCCGCCGGCGCCCGCGTGTCTGCGCCGGGCGAATCCGCGACCGCGGCTTGGCGATGCGCGCCCGGGCACTTACCATGGGTCTCGCCATGCAAGACGCAGTCCCCGGCAGCAACGACCCGACGGTCACGCTCCACGTGGAGAAGATCGTCACCGGCGGCGCCGGCCTCGCACACCACGAGGGCCGCACCGTCTTCGTGCCGTTGACGGCACCCGGCGACGAGGTGCGCGTCCGCCTCGAGCAGGTGCGTCGCAGCTTCGTGACCGGAACGGTGGAGGAAGTGCTCACGCCGGGACCGGACCGTCGGCCCGGACCCTGCCCGCACTTCGGAGTGGGCCTGTGCGGCGGTTGCGACCTGCAGCACCTCACCGACGCCGCCCAGCGGACGGCCAAGCGCGAGATCGTGGCCGACTGCTTCCGCCGTCTGGGAGGCCTGGACGTGGGCGACCGGATCGAGGGGCCCGACGCCGACCTGCCGCCGCTGCACTATCGCAACCAGCTGCGCCTCTTCGCCTCGCCCATGGGACCCTACGGGCTCCGCCGACGCGGCACCCGCGACGTCCTGCCCCTGGAGACCTGCCTGCTGGTGCCGGAGATCTTCACGCGCGACATCCTGCCCTGGCTGAGGCTGCTGCCACCGGTGGAGCAGCTGGTCTTGCGGTTCGATCACCAGGACCGCTGGCTGGTGAGCATGTACGGCAACCCGCAGCGCATGAAGATCCTGCGCAAGCTGACCACCGAAGGTGCCGCGGATCGGCCGCCGGCATCCGGCTGCGCGGGGATCCAGTTCAACAACCGTCCGGTCTGGGGACGCGACTACCTGGTCGTGCACTGTGCGGGCAAGAAGTACAAGGTGAGCGCCCAGAGCTTCTTCCAGACCAACCTCGCCGTGGCCGAGCGAGCGGTGGCGCAGGTGCGAACCTGGCTGGACGAGTTGCCGGGCGCGGGTCGTCTGCTCGCGGACCTCTACAGCGGCGTCGGATTGTTCAGCCTGGCGCTGGCGGACCGGTTCGAGCGCCTCGTGGCGGCCGACGCCGATCCGGGGTCGGTCCAGGACGCCGACAACAACATCCGCCGCGATCCGGTCGCCCGCGACCGGGGGCAGGCCGTGGTGCGCACGGCGGAGGACGCCCTCGCGGACACCGACCTGCTTCCGCGCGCGGCCCTGGCGGAGGGATGCTGCGTGGTGGACCCGCCGCGGGCCGGCCTCGGTGCGGAAACCTGCCGCGCACTCCTGGAAGCGCGCCCGGCGGCCGTGATCTACATGAGCTGCGACCCGGCCACCCTGGCCCGGGACTGCCGGCTCCTGAGCGATGGCGGTCAGGTCATCCGGCACGTCCGGGTCCTGGACATGTTCCCGCAGACCGCGCACGTGGAGACGCTCGTGCTGCTCACCCCCGGGCCGGCAGACGACCGCCGGACGGAGGACCGCTCGCCATGACCGAGGGACGGTCGCCGTCACCGGACCCGGCGCCGACCACTCCCGAACGCGCCTCGCGACCCGACCCCGACAACGTGGTGGTGGTCCTCAGCCATACCACCGAGCCCGCCAACATCGGTTCGACCTGCCGCGCCATGAAGACCATGGGTCTGAAGCGCCTGCGACTGATCGCGCCGCTGAATCCCCGGGGCCGGTCGGCACGGGCCCTGGCCCACGGAGCGCAGGACGTGCTCGACGCGGCCGAGCTGCACGATACCCTCGACACCGCGGTGGCCGACGCGGTGGTGGTGGTGGGCACCACCGCCCGCCGGCGGCAACTGCGCAAGCATGCGCTGCTCACCCCGGGCGAGGCCGCCGCCCGCGTGGCGGAACACAGCCGCGACGGCACGGTGGTCATCCTCTTCGGCACCGAGCGGACCGGCCTGTCCAACGACGAGGCGGACATCTGCCGCTACCTCTCGCGGGTGGACACCTCGGAAGACCAGCCGTCGCTCAACCTGGCCATGGCCGTGATGCTCTACGCCTGGGAAGTGCGGCAGGCCTTCCTGCGCACCGAGGCGGGGCTACCGCCGCCGACCCGCCGGTCGCCTGCGTCCGGTGGCGACCCGCGCCGGCCGCCGCATCCGGAGATGGCGGTCCGTCACCCCCACCGGGGCACACGCCTTCCCACCCAGTTCGAGCTGGACAGCATGTACGCCCATCTCGCCTATGCCATGGAGGGACTGGGCTACAGCGAGTGGGAGCGGCGCAAGTTCCTCACTTACCTGCGTCATCTGCACATGCGAGCGGGGATGGTGGACTGGGAGATGCAGATCTACCACCTGCTCGCGCGCAGGATCGTGGAACTGACCGGTCTCCCGGCGTTTAACGGGCAGTGATCGCTCCGAGGTGCTCCACCAGCCGTGCGATCTCGTCGTCGAGGTGAGGCAGCAGGGCGGCGGCCGTCGTGAGTTCGCCTCCCTTGCCCGCCAGTTCCAGCGCGTGACACACGGCCGTCAGGCGCAACGCACCATAGGTGGAGCAGGCGCCCTTGAGGTTGTGGGCCTGGTCGGCGAGACGCACCGGATCGCCGGCTGCCACGGCGGCGGCGATCGCTTCGGCCTGCGGCGCGACGTGTTCCAGGAAGAGGTCGCGCAGCTCGGAGAGCACCTCCGGGCTGTCGCCGAAGTCGGTCAGCAGTCGGGACGTATCGAGGACCGGCAAGGTGTCGGACAATGGGGGGTTGACGGTCACCATGGCACCTCACGATCTCTGGCGAGGACGGGGACTTCCCCCGGAACATCGGCCGTCTCGTCATGAACTGTAGAGAAATCCGGCGGCGCGTCCGCCGCCCGGGACCGGCTGCGACGGCGCTCGCGGCAGCGGCGATGCTGGCCGGCATCGTCCTGCTGGGCGCCTGCCGCGACGACAGTCCCGCCGACGGGGGTGGCGAGGGCACCGGCCCGGCGGGCGAAGAGGCCAGCGAGGCGGCGGCGGCGAGCCACGTCCTGGTCACCTTCCGCGGCTGCGTCGGCGCCCCCGCCGATCTCGCGCGCACCCGTGCCCAGGCCGAGGAGATCGCCCGGCGCATCGTGGTGCTCCTGCGCACCCGGCGCGGCCGGTTCGAGGAACTGGCCCGCAAGAATTCCGACGATCCGCGCACGGCCGAGCGCGGCGGTTACCTCGGAGTCTTCCGGCGCGGGGAGGCCCTCCCCGAGATCGAGCTCACGCTCTTCGCGCTGCAGGAAGGGCAGGTGGGCGGGCCCGTGGAGACCCCGTTCGGTTTCCACGTCCTGCGCCGCGAACCCGTGCAGCGGATCCGGGCCAGGCACATCCTGGTGCAGTGGACGGGGGCGAAGATGGCTCCGGCCGCTCTCTCGCGCACCCGCGCCGAGGCGGCTGCCGCGGCGGCGAAGTGGCACGGCCGCGCCCTCGCCGAACCGGAACAGTTCTGCCGTCTGGCGCTGGAGTGCTCCGACGACGCGAGCAACCGTGCCCGCTGCGGCGACCTGGGCTGGGTGGAGCCCGGAGCACTGTCGCCCGAGATCGACTCCGTGCTCTTCCACCTGGAACCGGGAGAGGTGTCGCCGGTGATCGAGAGCGTGTACGGGTTCCACATCTTCCGGCGGGAGTGACGCGCCGGCACCTGCCGGCCCGGACCCTCGCGACCAGCGCGCCGTCTTGCCCCGCACGAGACTCCCGGGACGTTCAACTCGCCAGCCAGCGTGAGATCAGGATCAGCAGCAGCAGCAGCAGAGCGGCGCCTGCCAGCGGCCACAACGGGGGCCGCGGCCGTGAGCGGCGCCGGAAACGGATGGAGCGGCGCGGAACGTCCTCTCGCGACCCCAGGTCGCGTCCCGGGCTGCTTTTACGGCGTCCCGGCTTCCGGTCGTCGCCTGAATCGCCGGAATCGCCGCTCGAGACCCGATCGCCGGGGACTCCGTCCATGTCTCGCTGCACGCCGGCACCTCCTTGGCCACACCTAGCGGATTCGCGCGAGCACATTCTTCGAGCCGTCACGTGCTGGGAATGATGACGGCCCGCCGGGGGATCGTCGGCGGGCCGTCGCGGCCGGGTCGCAATGGCTGGGGGCCGGTGAAGCGGCCCGACCGTGGGGCGATGCGAACCACCCCGGGACGTGCCACAACCTAGACAGGAGAACGTGGGGCGAACATCGGGCGGCCCCCCATGTTGCATACAGTACGCAGGGGGGCGGAGCGGCGACATTCAAGCCGAGGGCCGCCTGCCGCCGACCAGATGGGCGATGCCGAAGGTCTGCCTCTGCACGTAGATGTTCACGTAGCCGTACTCTCGCAGTAGCGACGCCATCTGCCCGGGCGTCAGGAATTCGCCCACACTGCCGGGCAGGTATCCGTAGGCGTGTCCGTCGCCGACCATCGCACGGCCCAGCAGCGGCACCACCGAGTTCACCAGCCACCGCGCGGGAAGCGCCTTGCCGCGCTCCTCACCCGCCGCCGCGGGAGCATCACGATAGAAGTCCAGCAGCGCGATCTGACCGCCGGGTCGCAGCACGCGCGTCATCTCGTCCAGTCCGGCGCGCACGTCGGCCAGGTTGCGGACCCCGAAACCGACGACCACCGCGTCCACGGTCCAGTCAGGCAGCGGCAGCCGCAGGCAGTCGGCGACGACCGGCCGCAAGTCCTCGGCGCCGTCCTTGCCGCGGGCGCCGCGCAGCATCTCGGGGCAGAAATCCGCCGCCAGCCACGCCCGCCCCTTGCCCGCGCGGCGGCAGGCCAGCGCCAGGTCGCCGGTACCGGCGCAGAGGTCCAGCACCTCCCAGGCGTCGTCGTCGAGGCGTCGAGCCAGGTTCCGGCGCCAGCTCTGGTCGAGGTTCAGGCTCAGCAGGTGGTTCATCCGGTCGTAGCCGCCGCTGATGCGGGCGAACATCGAGCGCACACGACGCCCGTGAGCGGCGGCGTCCCTCACGCGCCACACACCTTCGTCGCGGCGATGGACCTCATCCAGGCGCGCCATGGGGGCGATCTCCTCGCTGACCGGTCTGGAAGGAAGGAGCGGCAAGGCGAGCGTCAGCAGAAGGTAGCAGGGGGAGCGGCGGCGGGCAATACGGCAGCAACCGTCCCGCTCAGGGCGCAGCCGACTCGCCGGTGCCGGCTAGCCGATGGCCTGGAAGCGCCGGAAGATCTTCAGCTGCAGATCGGGTCCCACCGTACGATCCACGTCCAGGATCACGCAGGCCCGCTCGAAGTCCTCGGCGGCCACATGCATGATGTAACGGTAGCCGCCTCGACCGTTGGCGACGCCACTGCTGCCGGCCACGTTGATCTGAGCGTCCCACAGTTTCTGGTGGATGCCCGTGAGGGCGACCAGCGAGTCGTCCCCATGGACCATGAAGGCATGGCGCGGGCCCACCAGGCGAATGCGACGCCGCCGGGCGACGTCCGCCAGCCAGGTCGTGTTCAGCGGATAGATGATGAGCTGCGTGCGGTCGCGGCCCACCGGAAATGCGTTGAACGCCAGCAGGTTGACGTCTTCCGCGGCAAGCAGTTCGAGAAACCGACAGCCCTGTCCGGGACGATCCTCGACGGTGGTGGTGTAGTAGTCCACGGAGTAGATGGTGGCCGCCATGACGGCCCTCCTTCCACGCGGGTGTTCCGCGGTCACCGCTCCCCCCGGTGCGGGACCGTGGACTGGAGCATCCTGCGCTGCGAGCGGCCGGGGCCAGGCGAATCCGATGTCGAATCGAGCGGTGGGCGTGCTGCTGCGAAGCTCGTTAGCCCCGTCCCCTCGGGCGCCCGGGCATGCCGAACCTACGCGCCGAGGGGCGGTCGTGTTGCAGGATCTCCTCGAGACCATGATAGCACGAAATCGGACCCCGGTGGGGCCGATCAGCCGAGTCGCACCGCGACCGCCTCGACTTCCCCGTGCTGCTCCGGCGCACCGTCGCCGTGACGATGCTCCGGCCCGAGTCCCTCCCAGTGATGCACCACACGCCAGCCGAGCAGCAGGTCCAGGATCTCGTCTCGTGCCAGGTAGAGCCGGTTCTCTCCTTCCGGGCTGCGGAACGTGTGCAGACCGGTGCGTTCCCAGCTGTCGAGGATCTGCGGGAACTCCGGGTCGTCCACGTGCCACGCCGTGACGAACAGGACCCCGCCGGGGCGGGTCCACTCGAACCAGCGGTGCACGAGGCTGGCGCCGCTGCCTCGATCGAGCATCTGCAGGAGCCCGAAGCAGAGCACCGCGTCGAACGGCAGCTCCGGCTGGTAATCGAGGAAGTTCCCCTGCCAGAAATCCATCTCCAGGCGCTGCTCCCGGGCGCGGGCCTCCGCCTGAGCGATGGCCGTGGCGCTGGTATCGACGCCGGTCACGTGACAGCCGTGCGCCGCCAGGGGAAGTGCGTTCCGTCCCTGGCCGACTCCGAGGTCGAGCACCCGGGCGTCGGCGGGAACCATTTGCTCGTACTGCCGCAGCAACTTGCTCGCCTGCCGTCCGAAGTAGTCCGCATGCTGGGCGTAGGCACCATCGTAGGTTTCCGTCATGATCTCTCCATCTCTCCCTGCCAGCGTCTCTCGTGGGCCCTGGAGTCTACCGCCGGCTGACCACGGCGGCAACAAGCCGCCGCGGCGACGCAGGGCCACGACCCCGATTTCGCCATGGCCCCGGGACCCGGCGGGGGTTAGACTTGAGCGGCTTGTTTGCGACCGGTTCCGGCGCGGAACGCGAGAGCCGCCCATGAAACAACCCATGAAGACAGATGCCATGAGTTCGAGAGCACCCGAAGTCGTGCCGCCGCCTGACAGCGGCCTGAAGCGCTTCGGGGTGCACGCGCCGGTCTACCTGCTCCTGATCCTGGTGGTCTTCGCCGTCTTCGGCCGGCTCCTGACCACTCCCTTCTGGAATCCGCTCGACCTCCAGATCCTGGCGGAGGCCGCGCAGCTCAGCCGCGACCCGTGGTCGATGCTCCGGCACCTCGGCGCGTACTTCAGCCAGCCCATCCTGCAGCTGGTCTTCGTTCTCGAGTACCGGCTCTTCGGCCTCGATCCCGCCGGCTATCAGGCCGTCAACCTGTTCGTGCACGCCACCAACGCCTTCCTCGTCTACATGCTCGTGAACATGCTCTTCCCGCGTCACCGCATCGCGCCGCTGGCGGCGCTGCTCTTCGCCCTCGGGGTGGGCAGCTACGGCAAGGTGCTGATGGGTGTGGCGCAGCTCGAGCCCCTGCTGCTGGCCATGATGCACATCCTGGTCCTCTACTTCTTCATCCGGAACGACTTCCGTCACGAGGGCCGCACCACGTCGCCGTACTACCTGCTGGGTCTGCTGCTGTTCGTGCTCGCCGGGTTCACCCGCGTGTCGTACGTCTCGCTGCTCGGCGCGATCGTGGCGTACAAGGCCCTCTTCTACCGGCAACGGGCGGGGCGGCCGGTGCTGGATCTCGGGCTGCTGCTCTTCGCCGCGGTGGGAGCCGTCTTCTACATCGCCCAGGACCGCTGGGGCTTCGAAAGTCCCTCGGCGCTGCGCGCCCAGGCGGAGCCGATCACCTACACCTGGATCAGCATCAAGAACGTCTTCCGGTATCTCGTGCTGATGTTCTTCCCCCTGCAGACCAGCTCGCTGCTGGAAGATGCGCCGTTCTGGGTGAGCTGGCTGCATACCGCGCGGTCGATCATCCGCGTCCTCATCACGCTGGCCATCATCTCGTACAGCTTCTTCGGCTTCCTCTTCGGCAACGCGGCCGTCCGCTTCTTCATCGCCTGGACCTTCATCACGGTGTTGCCCTTCTCCGGCATGCCGGAGAGTGGACACTGGTTGAACCTCACTCACCTCTACGTCACGTCGCTGGGCTTCTGCGTGATCCTCGCCGCCGGTGTCCGGGGCACCAGCGAGCTTCTGAGCCGGGCCGGCTGGCGCCGCCTGCTGCCGTACCTCGTACCGCTCTACTTCGTGCTGCTCTCGCTGGGGCTCACCTACAAGCTGGACGAACGCAACCGGCTGCAGGCGGAGAGTCCGACGATGGAGCAGTTGTGGTCGCAGCTGCAGTCGGAGATCTCCGATCGCGAGGCCGGGACGCAGTAGGCGGACCCCGCCGATCGACCTGGACAGCCCGCAGCCACCATCTATCTTGGGCGGATTCCCGCGCGACCGACCGCCGGAGCGGCGGCGGGCGACGCACATCGACTGACCGACACCGACTGACGACACCGACTGACCAGGAGGCATGCGATGGCGAGATACCGGATCGGCTGGCTGCCCGGCGACGGGGTGGGCGTCGACGTGATGGACGCCACCCGGATCGTGCTGGATCGGCTTGGCTTCGACGCCGAATACGTTCACGGCGACATCGGCTGGGAGTTCTGGCGCACGGAGGGCAACCCCTTGCCGGACAGGACGCTGGAGATGCTCCGATCCGTGGATGCGGCCCTCTTCGGCGCCATCACCAGCAAGCCGAAGGAGGAGGCGGAGCAGGAGCTGGTGGCGGATCTGCAAGGCCAGGGGCACGTGTACCGCAGCCCCATCGTCCGGCTGAGGCAGGAGTTCGATCTGAAGACGAACCTGCGGCCCTGCAAGGCCTACGCCGGCAACCCGCTGAACTACCGCGACGACCTCGATCTGGTCGTGTTCCGGCAGAACACCGAGGGCCTGTACATGGGGATCGAGTATCACCCCCTCCCGCAGAAGCTGCGCGACGCGTTCGCCGAGTCGCATCCCGCGCAGATGAAGCGCCTGGCCGCGACCGCCGGCGAGGACATCGCCGTCTCCTGCCGGGTCTTCACCCGCAAGGGGTGTCAAGACATCGTGCGGGCCGCGTTCGAGTACGCCCGCTCGTTCGGCTACAAGTCGGTCACGGTGGTGGAGAAGCCCAACGTGGTGCGCGAGACCAGCGGGCTGATGGTGCGCGAGGCCCGGAAGGTCGCGCGCGACTACCCCGGCGTCGAGCTTTGGGAGACCAACATCGATGCCATGTGCATGTGGCTCATCAAGAATCCTCAGGACTACGGCGTCCTGGTCTCCAGCAACATGTTCGGCGACATTCTCAGCGACCTGTGCGCGCAGCTCGTGGGCGGGCTGGGCTTCGCCTGCAGCGGCAACATCGGCGACGAACTGGGCATCTTCGAGCCGTCCCACGGCAGCGCGCCCAAGTACGTCGGGCAGAACAAGGTGAATCCGATCGCCATGATCCTGTCCGCCAAGATGATGCTGGACCACCTCGGCGAACTCGACCTGGCCGGCCGCCTGGAAAAGGCCGTGACCGAGGTGATCGCCGAGGGCAAGGTGCGGACGTACGACATGGGCGGCCGGTCGAAGACGACGGAGATGGCGGAAGCCATCGCAGACCGCTGCTCCTAGGTCGTGCCACACGAGGGATGTCCGCCCCCGGACGGCGCGGGGGCGGACACGATCTCGTCGAATTCTGCGTGGACTCACGGTTGGGGGATGCTCTCATGGACAATGGAGCACCCCCTTCCTACGATCTCCCGACGCGACGTCGGCGGAACCTTCGACGGAGGCGGCGGCGGGAGCGACCCGCACGAACCAAAAGAACCGCGGGCCCCTGCCTCCCTGCAGGAACCCGCGGCGTATCGACCCGGAAGTCGCGTTTCTATGTTCAGCCCCCCGGCCGCCGGTGACGACGTCCGGGTTTTTCAGCGGCGACTTCCGGGACTTTCAGCGGCCCGGGTGGAGCCGGAACTTGCTCGCCCGGAAGTCCTTGAAGCCCTTGCGTTTCTGCGTCTTTCGCGAGGGAGCCAGAGCAGACCGCCCCGCACCGGACATTGGGGGATCGTGGGAGGGACGTCCAGTGCATTGGGACCGGGGGGATAGGGGATCGGTCCCTGGGGCGGTCAGCTGTGGCTCCTCGCTGCGAGCAGCTTCCGCCTGCTTCCTCCTGATTCCTCCGACTGCCTTGTTCTACTCCATTCGTCCGGTTTAGATCCGGATATTCCGCTGGGAGTAACCCTAGGCGGGGTTTACCGGAATCCGCCCGCCGCTCGCGATCCCGATCCGACGGCCAGGGCCGCAGGACCAGGGACGCAGGAATCGAACGTCCTTGCGCCAGGTCCAACGCTTCGCGCCAGGTTCATCGTCCGTCTTCGAGGTGCGGTAGGCGCGCCGTTCCCGTCGAATATCCACGAGCCCCGGGGCCCAGCACGAGCGTGGAAAGCCCCCCCCAACACCCGGTCTGGTGCCCCGGAGTCGCGGCGCAGCAGCGGCGGGCCCAGATGTGGATGTCGAGCGAGGTGTCGGTCGATCCAGATCCTGCTTCACTGCTAGCGATCGTCGCGGACAAATGTCGCGCAGGGCGCTGGAGAAGAAAGCTGGGGATATCCCTGGCGGCGCCGGATCGCCCGCTGCGCGGCTCCCGGCGGCGATCCGCTTCAGTCCGATGCCGGGGCTTGCACCTGTCCGTGCGACCGGCGACGATGCTGTCACGACGAGCGAAGACGCGATCACGGCTGGAACGATGGGCCCAGAGGCGGGAAGACCGCGATCGGGCGCGCCCGGCGGCGGGCGCACTGACCGGGAGCAGCCTGTGCGACGATCCCCCGCATGTCCTGGCGCACAGGACGTCTGCCGGTGCCGCCGGCGCTTGCCGGTTGCGATCGACGAACTGGTCCAGGGTGCCCGCATCGCCTGCGCCAGGACCGGAAGCGAACCGCATGGGGGAGACATCCCCGTGATGCGCCGCCGATCTGCGCTGGGGGTGGTCGTCGCGGCGGTGGTGGCGGGGACGCTGGCGCTGCTGGCCGGCGCCGGGTGCGGCGAGGACTTCTCCCTGGACGAAGTGCCGCTGACCGAGGGCCTCGAGCTGGTGAGACCTGAAGGCTGGCTGGTGGTCCTGCACCCCCACGCCGGCTACGAACTGGTGCGTACCGGGCCGGGACGGGTGCGCCGGGCCAACGTGCTCGTCTTCCCCCGCACGACGATCGCGGCGACCGCCGGAACCGACGATCCCGCCGCCGATGCCTTCGCCGGCGCGGTGGAGCAGGCGTTCCGCGAGAGGATCCGGGCGGCCATCGATCGTCGCCGTGGCCTCCGCGCGCCGCTGCAGGACTACTTCGCCGCCTACGCCGAGCGCGACTGCCGGTCGCTCGAGGACCGCGGCCGCACCTGGCACGCCTGCATGCTCCGGCGGACCGAGGCGGGACACCCTGCCTGGTACAACCTGCATACCGTGACCGACTCGGCGGTGGTCCTGGTGACGGCCTTCGCCGCCCGAGACGACGGCGGGGAAGCCGAGCTGTCCGACGCGGCGCTGCACGCTCTGCTCGCCCCGGTGCGGCCGGCGTCGGCGCCGCGCGCCACCGGACCGAGTTCCTGACCGGCGTGCCGGGCCGACGGCGTGTGCGACAGGGACCTGAACCCGGTCAGGCTAGCCCTGATCGGCCGCGCCGTGGGCGTGCCAAGCTGCCAGCACTTTCTCCTCGAGTTCGGGCGGACAGCCCATGCGCGGCTTCATCCGCTTCTCATCTGACTGCAGGCTCCACCAGGCGAGGGTGTCGCGCGACGTATCGGCCAGGGGTCGATACGTCAGGCCATGGCGGACGGCCTTGCTGCTGTCGATCGTGCACATGCCGAGATAGTCGCCCTCGGGGGGGATCCAGACGGTCATCTGCGACCATGGACGCACCTCGTGCCGCGACAGGAAATCCGCCGGCACCCACGTGAACGAGATGTCGTTGCTCACCGTTGCGCGAATGCCGTGGAGCATGCCGCCGATGGTGAGCGGCGCGAGCGGCCCGCCGGCGTTGAAGGCTCCGGTGTGCCCCTGCTCGAGCACGTGCACGCAGAAGGCGGCCAGGTCTCGCACGTCGATGATCTGCACCGGATCGTCCGGATTGCCGGGTGCCATCACCTCGCCGCCGCGGGCGATGCGAGCCGGCCAGTAGGTGAAGCGGTCGGAGACGTCGCCGGGGCCCACGATCAGGTGCGGCCGGATGACGGTGGTGCGTCCGGGGAACCAGCGTTCGGCCTCCTGCTCGCAGAGCACCTTGAGCCCGGCGAAATCCCGGTCGATGTCCTCGGAGGCGGGATCCTCGACGGTGGCGAGGGGACCGTTCTCGTCGATGCCCTGGTCGAGGTAGGGATGATAGACGCCGGTGGACGAGATGAACTCGAACTGTCCCACGCTGTCCTTCAGCAACTCGCCCGTGTCCCGCATCCAGCGCACGATGTGGGCGGAGTTGTCGATCACCGCGTCCCAGGTCCTTCCCTTCAGTGCCTCGTAGTCGCCCTCGCTGCGGTCGCCCTGGAGCTTCTCCACGTCCGGAAAGAGGTGCGGGTTCGACTTGCCCCGGTTGAAGAGGGTGACCTCGTGACCGCGGGCCAGCGCGTACTCCACCTGGTGCGGTCCGATGAAGCGGGTGCCGCCCAGGAAGAGGATGCGCAGCTTCTTGCCAGCGGGCTCGACCTGCGGCTTGCTCCACTGGAGCGCCAGCCCCTGCGCGCGAGCGCGAGCCGGGACGAGCAGACCAGCGCCGAGGGCTCCCGCCGCTCCGGCGGCAGCGAGGCCGCAGGCGGTACCCGAGATCTGGAGAAACTGGCGGCGGGAGGTCGTCATGGTGCCGATCCTTTCTGGCGCGAGGGGTATTTCCGCGACATCATCGACTGGCTTACGACGACTCAGGCAGGGGGGTTGCATCATGAATGAACGGATCGCCACTCCGACGGCTCTTGCCGGGCTCGCCGTGTTCGCAGTGTTCGCGGTGTTCGCCGG
Source organism: Candidatus Krumholzibacteriia bacterium (assembly GCA_046484865.1). GTDB lineage: Bacteria > Krumholzibacteriota > Krumholzibacteriia > LZORAL124-64-63 > LZORAL124-64-63 > JAWOID01. The sequence continues at coordinate 4,885 of JAWOID010000057.1, read as the reverse complement.
AGTGCTCCTTGCGGTCGCCACGCCTGCCCTGGCGGGCGGGACGGCGGTGGAGGACCTGGACGACGCGGCGGTGGCACACATGGACGACGCGGCGGTGGCGCGGTTCGCGCGGCTGGCCCTCGACTGCGTGCACCAGGAATACCCCAACAAGATCGCGCACGTGATGCAGTCGGACGCCGACGTGGCGCCGCCGAGGGAACTGACGCCTGCGTTCTACGGCTGCTTCGACTGGCACTCGGCGGTGCATGGCCACTGGCTGCTGGCCCGGCTGGCGCGTCTGCATCCGCGGGCGGCGTTCGCCGACTCGGCACGGGCCGCCCTGGCGGCGAGCCTTACCGGACCGCGGATCGCCGCCGAGGAGGCCTACCTGCAGGGCGAAGATCGCGCCTCGTGGGAGCGCCCCTACGGATTGGCCTGGCTGCTGCAACTCGCCGCCGAGCTGCGCGAGTGGGCTGCGGACGAGGGAGGAGCGCCGGCGCGGTGGTCGGCCGAGCTGCGACCACTGGAGAACGCCGCGGCCGCGCGGCTGCGGGAGTGGCTACCCAAGCTCCGCTACCCCATCCGCACCGGTGAGCACAGCCAGACCGCGTTCGCCCTGGGGCTGGTGCACGACTGGGCGACGACCGCGGGCGACACGGCCATGGCACGGCTGGTGGAGGAGCGAGCACGCTTCTATCACCTGGAGGATCGTTCCTGCCCCCTCGACTACGAGCCCGGCGGCCAGGATTTCCTCTCCCCCTGTCTGGCCGAGGCAGACCTCATGCGGCGGCTACTGCCGCCGGCGGAATTCGCGCGGTGGCTCGACGCTTTCCTGCCGCTGATTCCCAGCGAGGACGCGGCGGACTGGCTGCCCGTGGCCGAGGTCACCGACCGCAGCGACGGCAAGCTGGCGCACCTGGACGGTCTGAACCTGTCGCGGGCCTGGATGCTGGAAGGCATCGCGTCGGGGCTGCCGGCGGACGACGATCGCCGCGCCGCCCTGCAACATGCCGCCACCGCGCACGCCGCCGCCGGCCTCGCCGCGGTCACGGGAGAGCATTACGCCGGCGGACACTGGCTGGGCAGCTTCGCCACCTACCTGGTGACCGACGGAGGTCTGGGCCGATGAGCGGCCGAGCTCTGGCGACTCGCCGGCCGCCGCTGCCATCGGCGGCGTGGGGTACGGCCCCAGATCCCGCAGCATCGTTTGAGTTCGTGCTCTCCGCCGCTAGCGTGTGTCGTGACCGGATGGCGCTCGCCTGGAAGGCACAGGAGTCACGATGCCCGAACTGCCGGACGTCGAGCTGTTCAAGCGTACCTTCGACCGGGTCGCGGCCGGCCGCCGGATCCGCCATGCCCGCGTCCCGCGCACCCGGGTGCTGAAGAAGAGCCCATCGACCATCCGCGAGGCTCTCACCGGCCGGCGCATCGCCGGCTCCCGGCGGCACGGCAAGCACCTGCTCGCGCAACTCAAGGGCGGTCGCTGGCTGGCGCTGCACTTCGGCATGACGGGTTTTCTCCACCATTACCGGGAGGACGACGAAGCGCCGGCTCACGAACGGCTGCGCCTCGACCTCGACGACGAATGGCGGCTCGGCTACTCCTGCCAGCGGCTGCTCGGTGCGGTCGACCTCGCGGACGGTCCGGAGAGTTTCGTCGCCGACCGCGGGCTGGGGCCGGATGCGCTGGTGATCGGCGCCGACGAGTTCGTGCAGCGCCTCGCAGAACGGTCGGGGGCGCTCAAGAGCACCCTGATGAACCAGGAAGTTCTGGCCGGCCTCGGCAACGTCTACACCGACGAGGCGCTGTTCCAGGCGAAGCTTCACCCCGGCTCGCGCGTGAATCGGCTGGAGGGCGAGCGCCTGCGGAGGCTGCACCGCACGATGCAGCGCATCTTGAAGCGAGCCATCCAGGGTCGTACCGACCCCCGTCGCATGCCGCAGACCTGGCTCCTGCACCATCGCGAGCCGGGCCGCCCCTGCCCGCGCTGCAAGGGCCAGGTGAAGGCCATCACGGTGGGCGGACGACGTGGTTATCACTGCCCGTCGTGCCAGTCGCGACCGGACTGATAACGTGGTTATCACTGCCCGTCGTGCCAGTCGCGACCGGACTGATAGCCACCGGCGAGGTTCCGAGGAACAACCATGGCCCAGGTGCACGTCGGCGTATCGGGCTGGAGCTACGATTCCTGGCGGAACGGCGCCTTCTTTCCGGAAGGCCTGCCGCGCCGCCGCGAGCTGGAGTACCTCACGCGTCGGTTCAACTCCGTGGAGATCAACGGATCCTTCTATTCCCTGCTCACCCCGCAGACCTACGAGAACTATCGCGACACCGCACCGGACGGATTCCTCTACGCGGTGAAGGGCAGCCGGTTCATCACGCACGCGAAGAAGCTCAGGAACGTGGAGACACCCCTGGCCAACTTCCTCGCCTCGGGCGTGCTGCGCCTGGAGGACAAGCTGGGGCCCCTGCTCTGGCAGTTCCCGGAGATGGCATGGGAAGTGGCACGAGTGGAGAGCTTCCTGGAACTGCTGCCCCGCGACACGGAGGAGGCGGCGAAGCTCGCGCGGAAGCACGACGACCGGGTGAAGGGCAGGTCGTCCCTGGCCGTTCACCGGCGCCGGCGCATCCGTCACGCGCTGGAGTTCCGGAGCGAACATTTCCTCACCGCCGAGGTGGTGCGGCTCTGCCGGCGGCACGGCGTGGCGCTGGTCTTCGCCGACAGCGGCGACTGGCCCTACGTGGAGGAGATCACCGCCGGCTTCGTCTACGTGCGTCTGCACGGCTCGCCGCGCACCTATGCGAGCAGCTACTCCGGGGCCGCCCTCGACGACTGGGCCCACAAGGTCCGCAGATGGGCGGCGGGCGACGAGCCGCCTCGTCCGCGGCGGGTCACCGACCGCCGGCCGCCGAGGCGGAAGCACCGGACCGTCTACGTCTACTTCGACAACGATCACCACGCTCATGCGCCGCGGAATGCCCGGGCGCTCGCCGAGAGGCTCGGCGTGGAGTCGCCGGGGGTGGAAGCCGCGGTCGACCGCCGGGAATCGCGCTGACGAGGACTCCGGCGTTCGCCGCCCATCACAATCCGGTGGGAATGATGGCAGGCTCGAAACCTGACCGACTCTCCATCCGCCGGCGACCGGCCGGCCGCCCCGTCATGCACCAGAACCGCAGGTCAAGGCGACACGAACTCCATCGTGCCGGGCGAATCGGCCGGCCCGAAGTGCAGCAGCAGCCGATCGCCCCGCAACTCGTATCCATGCACCTGCTCGAGCTGCTCCAGGAACCTGGTTTCCGCCGCCATCTGCGGCTCCGGGCACGCTTTCTTCGTGGTGGCCACACTGTCCACCCGGAGACGACCAGGCTCGGTCCCGGACTTCACCACGGCGACGTACTCGTTGCAGCCGGAGTGACCGGCGAGACGGCCGTCGCGAAGCGCCAGCGTGATCTCGGTCGAGGCCGGCGCTGCCTCTTCGCCGTTCCAGGCTCGCAGCACGAACCGGCGATCGCCGAGATCTCCGGTGATGCGCTCGTCCTCGAACCCGTCTTCGCCTGCCGGCCCGTCCGGCGGCCCCGGCGCCGGCGCCAGGTGCGGTTCGGGACCGGCGGCCGACTGGACCGCCTCGGTGGCCTCGACGGCTTGCCGCTGCTGGTCCTCGTTCCCGCAACCGGCGGCCGCCGCCAGCGCCGCCGTCGCAGCGAGCGCAGCCATCAGGATCAGCAGGAGCGCCCGGGACAGCACCCGCTGTCCTCGGCTGGCGGCGTCCGCCGCTCCGGGGCCTCGTCCGGACCTGCAGATCGACATCTCCACCTCCGTCATCGGTCTGGATCGCTGTCGCGCCCCCGAGCAAGACACTGGTTCCACCGTCCTCAGGATCGGGCCGCTGCAGCGCACCGTCAATGGACCGTCTCGACCCTGCCCGGCGCCGCTCGCATCACGGACGCGAGACGTGGGGATTGCCTTTGATGTAGAAGCGCAGCAGACGGCGGGCCCAGTGACCGGCGTAGGCCACGCCCACCCGCGGGCGCCTGACGATCGTGAAGGACCGGTTCGCCACCGGATCGCCGGCAGGCGGCGCGGCGATGAAGAGCTGATCGCCCAGGAGGTCGTGTCCGCTGAGGCTGCGGTCGATTCCCATGGCGCGGCACAGCAGTCCCGGTCCCGACGTGCGGCCCTCCACGTTCTCGAACGGCTCCAGCGCCCTCAGGAGCACGGCCGCGGCCTGGCCTTCGCGCTCCGTCACCACGTTCATGCACGAGTGCATGCCGTAGATCAGGTAGACGTAGGCGTGACCGGGCGGGCCGAACATGGGGCGGGTACGCGGAGTGAGACCGCGCGCCGAATGCGCGGCGCGGTCGTGCGGCCCGAGGTAGGCCTCCGTCTCGACGATGCGCCCCACCCGCATTGCGCCGTCCTGCCGCCGCACCAGCAGCTTGCCGAGCAGGTCACGCGCCACGGTCACGGTGTCGCGGTCGTAGAAGGAGCGGGGGAGCTTGCGATCCATGGTCCATTCCCGGGACAGAGGTGTCGCCGCCAGATTAACCGTCGTTCCACGCAAATTGTTTCCGTTATGGATCGACTGTTGTGCTTGGCGCGAAAGATGCCTGATGGAAGGCATGAGGCACTACCATCAGGTTCCCCGCGAGTGGCAGCCTCCCTTTTGCCCAAATTCCAACTGCAACAGGCATAAAGGGTTCGTCGGCCGGGACGATTTCCGGCGCATGGGCTACTACACCTCCCTGTGCAATCCGAAGCCTATACCGAGGTATCGCTGCAAGGTCTGTGGACGCTCCTTCAGTCGACAGACCTTCTCGAATACCTACTGGCTGAAGCACCCCGAGCGTCTGAAACGGGTGTTCATGCGGCTGCTCTCCTGCTCCTGCAATCGCCAGATCGCCCGTG
>JAWOID010000041.1:0-5782 GCA_046484865.1 Candidatus Krumholzibacteriia bacterium | reverse complement strand
CAGTCCTTCCGAGTGTAGGCCCCCATGAGGAGATTCTCCCGCGCAGTGAGTTCCTCGAAGACCTCGCGGCCTTCCGGGACATAGGAGATCCCGAGTCTCACGATGTCTTCCGTGTCCTTGCCGTCGATGCGCCTTCCCTGGAATTCGATGGTTCCCTTGTCCGGTTGGTCCTCGATGAGGCCCATGACCGTCTTGAGGATCGTGGATTTACCCGCCCCGTTATTCCCGAGGATCGTGGTGATGGTGCCCTCCTCGACGGAGAGTGAGACACCGCGAAGCGCATAGATCAGGTCGTAGTATGTCTCGATGTTTTTGATCTCAAACAACATGCCGGTTCGCCCGTGCACGCACGTGGAGACCGCAGCGGCGGGTGATGCCGCCCGTGCGGCCGAGGAATCGGCACGATCCGGCTGCGGCCTGATCGTGGCGGTGGGCGGCGACGGCACCGTGCAGGAGGTGGCCTCCGGTATCGCCCGCGCCGAGGGTCGGACGGTTTTGGCCCACGTGCCGACCGGCACCACCAACGCCACCGCGCGGGCGCTCGGCATACCTTCCGACGTGGACGACGCCATCGCCAGTATCGAGGACGGCCACTCTATCGAGCTGGACGCCGGCTTCCTGCCCGACTCCGGCAGCTTCTTCCTCTTCATGACCACGATCGGCGCGCCGGCGCGGATGATCCGCGACGCGCCGCGGGAGAAGAAGGACCAGCTGGGGTTCCTCGCCTACGTTTTCGGCGCGCTGCGGACCATGTGGCGCACCCGCCGGACCTGGATGGACGTCGAGGTCGACGGCCGGCACGCCCGGTGCTATGCCAGCGGCGTCATCGTGGCCAACATCGGCGAGATCGCCGACCTGGGGCTCAGGATCACCGAGGACAGCGATCCGAGCGACGGTCAGCTCGACATCGTCGTCGTGAGGGCGCGCAACCTGTGGGAATGGAGTCGGATCGCCGGCAGCGTGCTCCTGCGCCGGTCGCACGCCGCTCCGCGCGTGTACATGCTGCGCGGTCGCACCGTGAACGTCGTCTCGCGCCGGCCGACGCTCGTGCAAGCCGACGGCGAGATCATCGGCAAGACGCCGGTGAAGGTGGAGATCCGGGAAGCGGCCCTGCGCTTCCTGGTGCCCCGCAAGTCGCCCCTGGCGAAGCAGCAGACGGAGCAGGACGGCTGACTCGTGCCGCCGCCGCCCGCCGCTGCGGCCGGCGTCAGTGCCCCGACGCCTTCTTCTCCTGCTTGAACTCGCGCGCCATACGGTCGAGGTCTGCCTCCGAGAAGAGCTTGCGGCTGATCGGGAAGACCTCCTCTTCCTCCTCCTCCGCGTGGTGCTCCACGTTCTCCTTGAGCACCGACATCTTGGCCACCCACTTCTCGCCCATCTGGATGGAGCCGATCTCGCGCAGCAGAAGCTTGACGACGTGGTGCTCCTCGATGGCCTCCATCGCCTCGGAACGCGACTCCTCGGTGTCCTTGAGGCGCGGATAGAACACTCTCTCCTCGCCCGCCATGTGAGCCTCCAGATCGCTCTTCAGGCGAGTGAAGATCCGCTGCAGTTCCCGACCGTTCCCATCAGGGTCCTCTTTCAGTTCCGAGAACTTCTGCAGGTTGGCACGCACCTCGTCGTGTTCCTTCTTCAGCAGTTCGAGCAGATCCATGCTGTTCGCCTCCGGTCGGGTTGCCATCACGGGCCGACGCCTCCGCGGCCGCCGAGCGGCCGGATCCGTCTCCCGGTCGCCCCCGTGGAGAGTTAGGAGCGCGCCCCTGAGGGCGCCATCGGGGCGGCCCCGGGCACGCCCGCGGATCGCCAGCGGTTGCCGGCGGCGTGGTTCGGGCCGAAGGTTTAACGGGGGGCCAGAGGATCTGGCCGGCCCGGCGCCGCGGCGCGGCAACGTCTCCGCGCGGACTGCGTCAGCGTCTCCGGACGCGACCGGCGGTGGCCCCGGACGATGACGAGCGAGGTTTACGGTGGTATCCACGTCGGGTCGGCGCTTGCTGGTGGTTCTCGGGGTCGTGGTCGTGATCGTCCTGGTGGCGCAGTACGCGGCCGAGGTGGTGGTGGACGGCGACTTCGTGACCGAGCGCCTGGACGGCGCTCTGGGCGATGGATACCGTGTCCACGCGGACGAGGCGGACCCCGATCTGCTGGGCGCCGCGCTGGTCCTCGGCGGCGTGAGCGTGGAGCCGCGCAACGGCGGGAGCGGTCCACGCGGCGTGGCCGAACGTCTGGAGCTGGACGGGATCGACCTCTGGACGCTGCTCGTGCACGGCGGCCTCGACGTGGCGTACCTGCGCCTGGACCGGCCGCTCGTCGTGTTCCCGGACGAGTCGGACCGGACCGGGCCGGGAGAGCCCGGCGCCGGCGACCGCGGTGCAGAGTCGCCGCGCGAACGGCTGGCCGAAGCCGTCTCCGGATTGCCGCGGCTGGCGGCGGAACGCATCCGCGTGGAGGACGCGGCGGTGCAGTTCGGATCTGGCCCGCAGGCGTCGCGACTCGCCGGCGTCCGGCTGGACGCCGGCGGGCTGGAAGTCTCGGCGAAATCGGCGTGGTCACCCGATCGCGTCCTCCTCTGCCGCTGGATCGAGCTGGAGACGCCGCTCCTGCACTGGCGCCGGAACGGATATGGCTACGAGCTGGGGCCCCTGCGCGCATCTTCACGCGATTCCCTGCTGCACGCGGAACGGGCGGCGCTCGCCCCGGCCGAGCGAGACTCGGCCATCGCTCCGACCGAACGGCTGCAAGATCAGGGACAACGTGCGTTGCTGCAGCCGCTGCGCCTGGACGGAGTCGACTGGCACGGACTGCTGGATGGTCCGCGGCTGCGGGTGAGGAGGCTGGCCGTGGACACGCTCTACCTCGAGGTCTTCGCCGATCGATCCGAGCCGCGTCCAGGAGGTCCGCCGCAGTACCCGCCGATGCCCAACGAACGCCTGCAGCGCCTGCCGGTCACCCTGACCGTCGACTCGGTACGACTGGCGCACGGAAGCATCCGCTACACCGAGCGGCCATCCACCGGCGGGAAACCGGGCACGATCCTCTTCGCGGACACCGAGGCCGTGGTGACCGGTCTGAGCAACGATTCCAGCCGGGTCTCGGCCGCCGATCCCGCCGTCTTCGACCTGCACACCCAGCTTGCCGACACCGCCCGCCTGGCGGTTGTCGTCCGCTGGGACCTGATGCAGCGAGAGGTGACGCTCGACGCCAGGGGTATGCTGTCCGCCATGCCCGTGACGAGCTTCAACCCCATCCTCGTCAACACGACGAACATCCGCCTGTCGAAGGGGCGGCTGGACACGCTGGCCTTCGACCTGCAACTGCGCGGCGTTCAGGCCACGGGCGAGATGCGGGCCGGGTTCTCGGACGTGGAGGCCGACCTGCTCGACGAGTCGGGCGAGCAGGGACTGGGGCAGGAGATCGAATCGTTCGTCGCCAATCTCGCGGTCCTGCGGGACGAGTCGGGCGAAGACGGCTCGCTGCTCACCGTGCCCATCGAGTACACGCGCCAGCCGGAAGACCGCTTCTTCAAGTTCCTGTGGGCCGGCCTGCGCAGCGGATTGCGCAACCTGCTCGACATCTAGCCCCGGCCGCACGATTGGCCGCACGATGTCCGCATGATTGGCCGCAGGATTCATGAGGGGCCTAGCGCACCAGGGTCATCTTGCGCACCTGCAGCGCCTCGGCCGCCCGGACCTCGGCGAAGTAGACCCCGGACCCGGTGGGCCGACCGGCGTCGTCGTCGCCTCGCCAGACCACTGTCTGCGTTCCCGCTGCCAGGGGCGCCTCGTCCAGCAGCGTCCGCACCAGTCGCCCGCGCACGTCGAAGATGCGCAGGCTCACCGGGGCGACGAACGCTCTCGACAACACCTGGCGGCAAGACAGGGACATGGTCCTGCTCCTTGGCGGCGGCGGGGTGTCGACGTTCACCTCGTGTCGGCTTCATCCTCGGTGATGCCGATGACGCCCTGCGCCAGACGAGGGCCGGCGTTGCCGGCCGTCCCGGTGCCGTCATCCGGCTGCGCGTGCACGATCACCGCCCGCCCAACGACCGGGGCCTCCAGGCCTGCGACCGAGAAGTTCGTGAACGTCTCCTCGAGGTGCGCATTCCCCTGCTCGTCGGCCATCAGATTGCCCATGTCCCCCGCATGGCGGGGGGTGGTGGGCGGCAGCGCATGTTCGTGGCCGTCGGGGTCGTAGTGATCGCCGGCGGCCGAGCCGTCGGGGGAACTGACGTCGCCGAACTCGTGCACGTGGATGCCGTGCTGCGAGCCGGGCTCGAGCCCCTGGAAATCCGCGGTCACCCGCACCCCGTCGGCGGTCTCCTCGAACCGGACCGTCCCCCTGACGTCGTTGCCGCGAGTCGGTTGCAGCACCGCCACGGCCGTGGTGATGCCGCGGAACATGTCCGCGTGCGCCTCCACCTCCGGGCCGCCCGCCTGCGGGTCGCGCTCGGCGTCTCGCCCGGCGGGCGGCAGTCCGCTCTCCTGCGGCTGGTTCCGGAGCCGGTCCTCCTCCTGGGCCACGCTCGCGTCGTCCCGTCCATTGCAGCCGGAACCCAGCGCGATCAGCAGCGCCGCGCCGAACACAACGGTGCGCCATTTCGTGGTCATGGCTTCTCCCTCCGCCGGTCGCTTCCCAGCGCCCCCCCTCTCATGATAGAACAACCCGCCGTCCTGCCAACCCGGACGGCGGGACGCGACCTTCGGGCGTGGTCAGAACAGCCTGACGCCCGCCATGAGCGAGAATGTGCGGTCCTTGGTCTCCACTCCGGGCAGGTCGCTGAGGTCGGTCAGCCCGAAGCTGTAGCGCAGATCCACGTGGAGGCTGGCGAGGTCGACGCCCGCGCCCACCACCAGGGCGAAGGCGGTGTCGCGAGTCCAGTCGCCGATATCCACCCAGCCGCTGCCGCCCGCCTCGGGCAGGCCGCGGCCCTCGGCGTCGAGCAGGATGCCCAGTTGCCCGCCCGCGAACACGTATGGGGCGACCACCGGCGACGGGAATGCGAAGCGCACCAGCACGGGGACGTCGAGATACGTGTACTTCGCCTCCGCATCGGCGGCGCCGGCGAGTTCGGCCCCCTTGAAGCCCTTCCTGGCATAGAGCGCCTCGACCTGCAGCGCCAGCCCCGGCAGGGGCAGCCGCACCCAGGGTCCTCCGACGAAGCCGGTGCGGTTCTCCCGCCCGGTGAGGCCCTGCACGTCCATGTCCACCCGCGAGAGGTTGACGCCGGCTTTCACCCCGAAGCTCGGTACCAGTGGCAGCGCCTCGGCCGCGCCCGCCCCCAGGACCAGGGCCACGACCGCCAGCGGACCGACCCAGTTCGACCTGCGCATCGTCGTCTCCTTCCAGCTCTGCGGCGACAGTACCCGGCGCGCCGACGGTATCCACGGATGGGGACCACCGCAAGAGCCCGCCCCGCGAGTCAGGAACGTCCCGATCCTCGTTCCAACCGTTCTTCGCCGAGCGGCGTCGTCGGAACGTCGGGATGGGCGAACGTCACCGAACAACCGTGCAACACCCCGCGGAAAGGCGCGTAGAGAGTGGCGCCCCCCCGAAACCCGCACCGGCTCCGAGGCTACCGCCGCACCCGAGAGGAGCACCGTCCATGCAGCGCCCCGTCGCATCGCCCGCATCCCGCGCTGCCGATACCCGGATCCGTGACCGCTCCCCTGGCCCCCGTTGGCAGACAGCCATGCCGGGGCTCTCCGCCTTGACCCGGAAATCAGTTGCCGGCCGGTTCGACCTTGACCGCGACTGCCTCGAAATAGGTCAGAGATACCACATCGCC
>JAWOID010000022.1:0-29229 GCA_046484865.1 Candidatus Krumholzibacteriia bacterium | reverse complement strand
CAAGGCTGCGGCAGGCTGCAGACGCCCGCCCCGGTCAGGCGGCCAGGCGGTCAGGCGGTCAGGCGGCCAGACGCCCGCCCCGGCCAAGCGACCAAAGCGGTGCTGATCCCCGGGTACTCCGATGACCCCCGGGTGCTCGGTTGCGGAGCGTCCGCCACCGAAGAGATCCCGGGGACCCGGTACCCGGGTCGACGCCACGCCACCGGACCCCATGCGCGCACCGCGCAAGGCCCCAGGTCCACGCCGCGCCACCGGGCTCCGGTTTGGGCCGCGCCATGCCACCGGGTACCGGGGTGCATGCTGACGGCCGGCCGACGGGCTTCAGCCGGCGTCCGTCAGCAGGGCCTGCCGGAGTTGGCCGAGGAGACAGGCATTGCAGCGCTTGACAGCGACGGTGAGGTACTTGTCCACGAGGTCCTGGACGTCGCGACTGGTGGCGGTGATCCAGATGCCGTCGGAGACCTCGCCGAGGCAGGCGCGGGACCAGATCGTCTCGCCGGCTGCGTTGCGCAGGATCATCCTCACCTCGCAGGCGGCGCGGTGCTTGGTGGGCGTGGGAACCGCGGCCACGGCACCGAAGCCGAGCACCGCTCCGATCTTGAGCCCCGACGATGTGTCGTCGCCCACGACCAGACCCGCGCCCAGGCCCGCCACGAGCGGCAGCAGGAAGTTCATCGGGCCGCGGTCCACCCTGCCGCCGAACTCCAGGATCTCCACCGACATCACGTAGTCGGCCTGGCGCATCAGTGGAACCAGCTCGATCAGGTTCGTCTGGGTCAGATCCTGCACCAGCGCATCCCGGTAGATCTGCACGACGGGCGCGCCCCACTCGTCGTCGCCCGGATAATCGACACCGAAGAAATGTCCGCCGCCGCGGCGCTGGTCTTCGCCACGCAGGTCGTTCACGGTGTCGATGAAGAGCCGGGGTGTGGCCGTGGTCTGCAGCGAGAAATCGATCTGCTCGCCGGGGTAGCGGAAAGCCACCCGATCTCCGCCGCACCCGACCGCGAGCGTGAGTGCGGGCAACAGCACCCCCAGCAGCCGGGCGGTGCGTCGGGGCGAATTTCGCACGCGTGGTCCTCTCGAGGATGTGGTTCGGTCATGTCGCGGAACGCTTTCCAGCCATGAAGTTACGGCGTCGCTTGTCGGATGACCAGTCCCCGACGCAACCCAAGCACCGCAGCGGCGCTGCGCGACCGCAGCGCGATCTCCAGCGTGGCACCGCTGCCCCAGTACCAGAACGGTTCGTCCGTACCGCCCTCGGCATAGGCGGTGACCGGCCCACGGACACGGTGTCCGCCCACCTCGACCACGCCCCCTCCCGACAGTTCCACGCCCACGTTGCTCGAGCGCGGCAGGTCCGTGAGCGCGTTGCCGAAGCGGTCGATCCACACGATGCGGCCGAGATACTCCGGCGTCGGCGTGACCACCGGCTGCACCTCGCCCAGGTCGTTCGGGTCGCCGCGGGTGCCGACCTGCTCCAGCGGGACCCCCATCGCGAGGTGGGCGGCAGCCGGAGCGAAGACGTCGCGTCCGTGGAAGGTGGTAGACAGGGGCAAGCCGGGCGGAGCGGCATGGTAGAGCGGATTGTCGAGTCGCACCACGACCACGTCGGCGCGGCCCGCCAGGAAGGTCAGCAGCCCGTTGCCGGGAGCGACGAAGAAGTGACCGAACGCCTGCACGGCCACCGCCGGACGGCTGGTGCCGACACCGGGATCGACGACCGCCACGTGGACCGTACCTTCCGGGAATTGCGGGGCGGTGCGGGCCAGCAGCCAGCGTGCTCCGTCCACGTCGCCGGGCGCCAAATCGTGGGCGATGTCCACGATGCGCGGCCACGCCTCCTGCTCGGGGTAGCGAGTCCATTGCCGCAGCAGGGCGGCTCGGGTCTCCGCCAGGTAGGGATCCGAGTGGCCGAAATCCGTCAGCAACGTCACCGTGCGGTCCATGCGCGCCTCCTCTCACCGCGCGGGGCGACGACCCGCCAGCAGCGCGATGGCGATCACGAACACCACCCCCAGCGGCAGCGAGATCAACGGTGAGACACCGTAGCCGACGGGCACGTAGCCGGTGACCACGGCCACCGCCGCCACCGTGGCGGCATAGGGCAGCTGTGTCCTCACATGGTCCACGTGATCGGATCCGGAAGCCAGCGACGACATGATGGTGGTGTCCGAGATGGGCGAGCAGTGGTCGCCGAAGACCGCCCCGGCGAGCACCGCGCTGACGGACGCGAGATGGATGCGCACGGCCGTCGCCTCGGCGATTCCTTCGCTGCCCGGCAGCAGCGCTCCCAGCGGGTACACCAGGGGCATGAGGATGGCCATGGTCCCCCAGCTCGTGCCGGTGGCGAAGCTCACCGCGGCTGCCAGCAGGAAGACCACCGCCGGCAGCAGCCTCGCCGACAGCAGCCCGCGGGTCACGTCCACCAGGTAGTCGGCGGTGTGCAGTTCCGAACACACCGCGCTCAGCGCCCAAGCGAGCAGCAGGATCGTGACGGCGATGAGCATCGCGCGGGCACCGTCCAGCCATCCGTCGACGGCACCGCGCAGCGTGAGCCGGCGCGCCGCCACGGCGAGGACACCCGCCACCAGGGCTCCCGCCAGGGCCGCCCACATCAGCACGGCGAAGCTGTCCGCATGGTTGAGCAGTTCGCGCAGCCCTGCGTCGGGCACGCCCGCGGCCCGCGCCCCCACCAGGCCGCTGTAGACGAGCCCGCCGGCGGTGGTGAGGATCACCAGTCCGATCGGTACGAGCGCCAGCGCCGGGTGCGCCGGTCCGCGCGGCCGCGGTCGGCCGGCGGCCTGCGTGCCGGCGGCACCGCCGTCCGCGGACCTGTCCACCGCCGGTTCAGGCTCGCCGAGCGATTCGCTGGCCGGCCTCGCGCCCGGGCGCAGAAGGAGTCCGGTCTCGCTCGCCCGGCGTTCGGCGGCGAGCATGGGTCCCCAGTCGCGACCGGTGCCGGCCACGACGTAGACCATCACCAGGGTCAGCCACGGGTAATATCCGTACGGCAGGCTGCGCAGAAAGAACGTGTACGCCGAGCCGTCCTCGCGGCCGAGGTCCGCCATGGCCTCCTGGATGAGCCCCACCTCGAACCCTACCCAGGTCGAGATCACGGCGAGGGTGGCGATGGGCGCCGCCGTGCTGTCCACGAGGTACGCGAGCTTCTCGCGGGAGATGCGCAGGCTGTCGGTGAGCGGCCGCATCGTGGAACCCACGAGCAGCGTGTTCGCGTAGTCGTCGAAGAAGATGGCGGTTCCCATGGCGGCGGTGGTCACCTGTCCGCCGCGCCGCCCGCCCACGCGGCCGGCCAGCGCGCGCACCACGCCCTCGGTGGCGCCCGCCCGCGCGAGGATGCCTACCATTCCGCCGAGCGTCGTCGAGAACAGGACGATGGACGCGTGCGAGGCATCGGCCAGGGCCATCACCAGGAACTGGTCTCCCACCCGCAGAAAGGCGGTGAGCGGGTTGAATCCGGTGAGGATGGTGGCGCCCAGCCAGACTCCCAGCAGCAACGCCACCAGGACCTGCCGCCAGACCAGAGCCAGGACGATGGCGAGCAGCGGCGGCAGGATCGACAGCCAGCCGGGCACCACCCTCGGGGCCACCTCCACGGTGTGCACGCCGTCGGTGAACGCGAGGGGTACGCCGGCGCGCAGGACCGTGATGCCCGCGACCTCCGTCTCGCCCGGTCCTGCCGTCAACGGTCGGAGCGGCTCGCCGGTCCTCGTCGTCCTCGTCGCGCCAGGCGATTCGCCCGGCCGATCACGGCCGGGTCCGTCCGGCTCCACGCCGAGTCTGGTCGTGCGCCAGGCGGGTTCGGCTGCGGGGCTACCGGTGTCCACCAGACGCAGGCTGACCGTGTCCGCCGCGGTGACCGTGACGGTGAACGGCACGCCGCGCAGCACCAGCGGCGGCGCCGACACCGACCACGCCGGCGCTTCCGCCGCGGCCGCTCCGCAGACGGCCATCACGACCGCGACGCCGAGCAGCGCCGCCATGGCCGTCGAGAGGGTCGCGAACCAGGGCCTGCGCCGCGCCGCGAACGTCACGCTTCACCGCCCTCGGCCCAGAGCAGATAACGTCGCTCCACGCGATCGGCCCACCAGGCGACGACCTGGGGCACATCGTGAGGGTGCAGCTCGACCAGACGCCGGGCGCACGCTTCCCAGCGGTCGGTCGCGACCTTCAGGGTGAGCTGGACTTCCTGGTCACGCTGGACCTCGCCCTCCCAGCGGTAGAACGAGACGAGGTCGGCTCCCACCTGCGCGCAGGCTGCCAGGTCTTCGCGCACCAGCGCCTCGGCGATGTGCTCGGCCGCGGCGCGCTGCGGCAGGGTGGTGGTGCAGACGAGGAGCCTGCCGCTTCGATCCATGTGGTCTCCTCTCGAGGCCGACTGCGGTTCACGGCGCAGCGTTCAGCACGGCGCACATCCGCTCGTGCAGCGCCGGCGGCGCCGCCAGGATCTCGTCCCACTGCAGCATGCTCTCGCGGCCGCTCAGGTCGGTCACCCGGCAACCGGTCTCGCGCGCCAGGAGCGTCCCCGCCGCCACGTCCCAGGGACGCAGGCGCATCTCCCAGAATCCGTCCAGCACCCCGGCGGCCGTGTGGGCCAGGTCGAGGGCCGCGCTGCCGCCGCGTCGCACGCCATGACAGCCCGCCCGCAAAAAGCGCCGCATGTACTCCACGTTGCGATCGACGGTGGCATCGCGCCGATAGGGAAAGCCGGTGGCCAGCAAGGCATCCTCGAGCCGCACCGGCCGTCGCGCCGGCAGGGGACGGACCTCGGCATTGCGGGGCCGCTCCGCGACGGCGCCCTCGCCGCGAACCGCCGCGAAGAGCTGATCGAGGTACGGCGCATGCACCACCGCGGCCAGCAGTCCGCCGGCGTCGGCCACCGCCACCGAGACGGAGAAGAACGGATGCCCATGCACGTAGTTCGTGGTCCCGTCGAGCGGGTCGACGTACCAGGTGCGACCCGAGTCTCCCGCGGCATCGCCGCTCTCCTCGGCGTGGATGGCATCGCCCGGGAAAGCCGTCGCCAGGCCGGCGAGGATCCGCTCCTCCACCTGCCGGTCGAGATCGGTCACGAGTTCCGTGGCCGACTTGCGTTCCACGTGCG
Organism: Candidatus Krumholzibacteriia bacterium; assembly: GCA_046484865.1. Lineage (GTDB taxonomy): Bacteria > Krumholzibacteriota > Krumholzibacteriia > LZORAL124-64-63 > LZORAL124-64-63 > JAWOID01. The sequence continues at coordinate 24,104 of JAWOID010000022.1, read as the reverse complement.
AGAGCCGGCCCAGGTTTTCCAGCAGCAGCGATCCGGCTGCGACGGCCAGATCTCGCGCCACCTGCGCCTCCTCGCGCCCCTCCAGCCCCATCCCGTCTCCTTCCCGGTCGTGGTTCCTGCGGCCGCGATCATAGGAGCGGAGACGCCCGGCAACAAGCGCCGGCTGAATACGCTGCTCGCCGGGGCCACGCGACGCGAGTCGCAACGCCGACCGGCGCGGAACTGCGGCCGCCGCTCGCGAGGGCCACGCTCTTGACAACCTACGGCCACGCTGTAGCTTTCACTGCACCATCATGTGCCGCATCATGCCCCGCTTCGGACCGAAAGGACCGCCATGGAGCAGAAGATCCGCGAGGTGCTCGAGACCATCCGCCCGGCGCTGCAGGCCGATGGCGGCGACGTCGAGTTCATCGACTTCAACGACGGCATCGTGACCGTGCGGCTCAAGGGCGCCTGCGGCAACTGCCCCATGAGCATGATGACGCTCAAGCAGGGAATCGAGGCGCGGCTGCGCCAGAGGATCCCCGAGGTGCAATCGGTCCAGTCGCTCTAGGTCGCGCTAGCCCGTCGGTCCCGTGTCCGCGATCTCCATCGAACTCGGCAGCGACGCTCTGCGGCGGAGCGTCGCCGCGCCCCGTGTCCGAGCCGCTTCAGCGGCAGCGTCCCGCGCGATGACCAGGTACCGATAGCCGGGCACCGACGGGAGCCACGGCCCTCCCCGGACGGCCAGCAAGTCCTGCCAGCGCCGCGATGCCGCCGCCGCGTCGGGGCTTTCGGGATCCGCCGCGACCTCCACGTAGAGCACACCCGCGTCTCGCATATCTTCCATCAATGTATCCAGATCCGCCTCACCCCTGAGAACCTGGTTCAAACGGATTCGCAGCTCTCGAGCCTCCGGCGGCACCCAGCCGGAGACGCCACCGGTCACCGGGTGGCCGTGCGACAGCGCCCGCAGCAGCCAGCGCGCCTCGGTGCGGTCCTCCTGCTGCTCGGTCGCCGGCGCCGGCAGGGTGAGCACGGCCCCGGACGGCAACGACGCGACGGGGTCGGCCGCCCGCGGCCAGTGCGCAAGGGACGTCGGCCGGTACGGTTCCACGGCCGTCAGTCCCACCGGCCACGATTCCAGCAGGATCAGCCCGAGGAGTCCGGCAGCGAGCGCCGTCCCCCGGGGCCGCCGGTCGGCCGCCGCCAGCAGGCCCAGGCCCACCGCCGCCCACCATGCCACCGCGAGAACCATCAGGTATGAAAAGCGCGTCACCGCCCGCAGCGACTGCAGCGGCGGCAACGCCTCCTGCAACACCCCCAGCGGCAGCGGCACCCGGGTCGCCGTGCCGGGTACCACCGCCGACTCGCCAAACGCCAGCACCATTCCCGCCAGACCCGCGGCGAGCAGGAAGTCGCCCGCCTGCCGGGTGTGCGAACCGATGCGCCGCCGCCGTGCCACCCCGTAGGCCGCCACCCCCAGCGCCAACCAGCCCGGATGCAGGACCTGCCGGCGCCGGTGCACCGCCCGCTCGCCGGCGGTGAGCCTGCGCCCGGTCACGTCCGACCATCCCCAGCGATAGGCGCCCGTGTTCACCAGGTCGGGCAGATCCGCGGCGAAGACGCGCACCTCTGCGGCCGTGCGCCGGTACTCCGGCTGCCGGCCGGCCGCCGCGAGATACGGCCAGGCCAGCAGCAGCACCCCGGCCGCGGCCGCCGCGACGGGTCCGGCCAGGGCGCGCAGCCACGCGAGCACCGTCTGCCGGTGCCAGGCGTGGGCGAGCACCGGCAGCAGCACCAGCGCCGAGACGACCAGCGTGGCGGCCAGGCCGTACCAGCCCCAGGCCGCCTGCAACGTGACGGCTGCGGCCCAGATCCAGAGTCCCGTCCTGCCGGGCCCCGCGCCGGGCGCTGCCGGCGTCACGCTGCTCTCGGCCGTTCCCGCCGCCGGTACCGGCCGCCGCTCTTGCATGGGCGACGCGGTTGTCCGGGTCGCCCGGACCTCCCGCGCCGGCCGCCGCCTGCGCAAGGCCAGCAGCAGCCCGGCCAGGGCCAGCGGCGGCCCCGGCGGCGGCAGCTGGTTGAGATGCCCGAGCTGGCTCAGCGTGTACGGGGAGCCGAGCAGGACCAGCAGCAACGCGCCCCGGGCGAGGTGCCCGGCGGTGCCGTCGAGCGGCTTCCCGGGCACGGCAGGCGCGCTCTGCGCGGCGACGGTCTCGGACATGGCCTGCCGATCTCGCCCCGGACCGCTCGCGCTCCAGAGCCACAGCAAAGCCGCCGCGCCCACCAGCATCGCTCCCAGCCAGGCCGCGTTGTAGAGCAGCACGGGATTGACGCCCGGCACCAGCCGCAACGGCCACACCAGCAGCGCCTGGCCGACCAGTCCATCCATGAAGGCTGTGGCCCCGCCGGCCGGGTGGAAGATCGGCAACCCGGACCAGACCGCCGGCTGCCACCAGTGCCGTCCGGTCCACTCCAGGATGCCGGTCTGCAGGATGGCGTCGATGCCGAGGAAGGGGCCCACCACGCGTTCGCGCCACGATCCGCCCACCGGCTGCAGGTAGGCGGCCAGCAGCAGGAGTGCCGGAAGATACGCGAGCCAGGCCGCACGCCGCACCAGGTCTCCCTTCGACCAATCCACGCAGCCGGCCCGGCGCTCAGTGGCCGCGCGACCGGAGGCTGCGCCGCACCTCCGCGGGAACGTCGTCCGTCCCGGCCGCTCCCGCGCGATGGCGGGATCGCTCCATCGCCTCCCGCGGACCGGCCATGGCCGCCAGCGCGGCGTCCACGCGCGCCGCGAACCCGCTGGTGTCCGCGGGCGGCGCACCCAGCGGTGCGCGGGCGAGCGGATCGTCCGGTGCGATCCAGGTGGTGTCCGGCGGATCGCTCGCAATGATCAGGTAAAGAGAGTCGTCCACCACGCCGAAGCCTGGCGGTCCCACGACCGCTCCCTCCAGCAACATCAGCTCACGCCGCGGCCGCGGCGTCTGCGGCGGCTCCGCCGGTGCATCGAGCAGCGGCACCAGCGATGCGTGTGGCAGCGGACCGGGTCCGGACGGAAGTTCCCAGCCGGCGAGCTCGGCCACGGTGGGCAGCACGGCGAGCGTCGTCACGACCTCCGTTCTGACCGTACCGGACGGCGAAGGCGCAGCCGGTCCACCAGCTCGCGCCGTCTTGACGAGCAGCGGTACGCCGACCACCTCCGGCAACAGGGTGTGCCCGTGCCCGAATCCGCCGTGATCGAACAGTTCCTGTCCGTGATCGGCGGTGGCGATCACGATCGACCGGTCCCAGAGCCGGAGCTCCCGCAGGGCCGTGAACAGGCGCCCGAGCCACGCGTCGGCGTACTGGACCTCGCGAGCGTAGAGTGCGGCGATCGCCCTCCGTTCGGCCTGGACCGGATGCCACGAGCCGGCGCGGTGCGCGCGCAGATCCTCGACGGTCACCTCGCCGTCGTCCAGGCGTCCGGCCGGACGCGTCTCGGCGCGGTCGGGCGGACGCCCGCCGGCCGCGGTCGTCGCCGGCGCGTCGGTCACGGCGGGCAGGTCGCGCCACCGGTACGGCAGGCGGACGTCGTGGAGGTGCACCCACAGCAAGAACGGCGCGTCGCCCGGGCGGTGCTCCAGCCAGCGGATCGCCTTGGTCACGACGTACTCCGCGTCCTCCGCGCCGGCGTTCTCCTCCGCGTAGCGAGTGGCCTGACGCACGAGCACCGACCGGGCCGCGGGCGCGAGGAACTCGAGCCGCAGCGCGTGCTCGAAGTGGAGAAAGCCGCGGTCGAAGTCGAAGAACGGGAGGAGATGGGCGCCGGTGACGAACGCCGCGGTGTCGTACCCGTGGCGCCAGGCGACCTCCGCCAGGGTCGCCGCGGCCGGCGGCAGCGGCGCGACGCGCTCGACTCCCGTGACGCGTGCCGGCCAGCCCGTCATGATTCCCGCCAGCGCCGGCAGCGTCGCGGGCGAGGCGGTGTACGCGCGGTCGAAGCGCACTCCCTCGGCGGCGAGCCCGTCGAGGTGCGGGGTGGGCGGCGACGCCGCTGCCGCGGCGGACAGGTGATCGCGCCGCCAGTCGCCGACGGTCACCAGCACCACGTGCGGGCGGGCATCGTCCGGGCCGACCGCCTCGCCGCTCCGGCGCTCCAGGTGGGCCAGGCGCTCGACCCGGGCGTGCGTCTCTCCGTCCGGATACAGCCAGAGGCTGCCCGCCATGAGGGCGAGCGGCACGACCAGGAACAGATCGGACCGGCGAGCGATGAACCCCGCCAGGCGATCGGCAGGGCTCGTGAGCACCAGCAGGAGCGCGAACCAGAGAATCGTCAGGAGGATCCGCGCACCGACGCCGGCCTCGTCCCAGAGGCCGGGCCAGACGTGGTTGCGGGCCACGTGATCGGCGTAGATCACCAGCAGGCCGGCCGCTGCTCCGGCCACCGCCACCGCGAACGTGCTGCGTCGCGGACGCGGGCGCGTCCTGCCCACCAGCAGCGCCGGCCAGAAGAGCGCCCATCCCATGGCGGCGGCGGTCCAGCCGTACACCGCCACCTGGGCGAGCGTCTCCTGCGCCACCGTTCCGGCGGCGAAGGTGCCCGCCGCCACCGCGTCCAGCACGCCGCGTCCGACCGCCTCCAGCGCGCCGACGGCGGCGGCCAGCAGGAAGGCCCAGGCACCTGCTCCGGCCCAGGCTCTCATCCAGCGCAGACCCGTCCCTCTCACATCGCACCTCGAGCACGTCTCGCGCCGTTTCCCGCCACCGCGCGTGCCGGAACGCCGCCTGGCGATCGAGCAGCGCTTGCGTAACTTTGCACCCGGTCGCACGATCCCGGGCAGGCCGGCCGCACCGGCGCCGGAGCCGGCCGCAAGGCGGCCCGGCGGAGCGAGCCGCTGCCCACATTCCTTCCCCGGAGATTGCCATGCAGCCGTTCAAGGGCGTCGACTTCTACCGCTTCAACGAGAGTCTGAGCGACGAGGAGCGCTCCGTCCAGCAGATGGTGCGCGGCTTCGTCGAACGCAGCTTCCTGCCCCTCGTCAAGGACCATCACGCCCGGGGAACCTTCCCGCGCGAGGTCGTGCCGGAACTGGCGCGGCTCGGGCTGCTCGGTTCGTCGGTGAAAGGTCCGGGCTGCCCCGGCCTCACCGCCACGATCTACGGCATCATCTGCCAGGAACTGGAGCGCGGCGACAGCGGGCTGCGCAGCTTCGCCTCGGTGCAGGGATCGCTCGTCATGTGGCCGATCGCCACCTTCGGCAGCGAGGAGCAGCAGCGGCGATTCCTGCCCGAGCTGGCCGCCGGCCGGCTCGTGGGCTGCTTCGGACTGACCGAGGCCGCCCACGGCAGCGACCCCGGCGGCATGGAGACCAGGGCCGAGCGCGACGGCGACGGGTGGGTGCTGAACGGCAGCAAGATGTGGATCACGAACGCCAACCTGGCCGACGTGGCGCTGGTCTGGGCACGAGTGCAGCGCGAGGACGGCAAGCCGGGTGTGCACGGGTTCCTGGTGGAACGCGGGACCGACGGATTCTCCACCCAGGAGGTGCACGGCAAGTACAGCCTGCGGGCGTCCGACACCGGCGAGCTGGTGCTCGATGCGGTCCGCGTGCCCGAGAGCCGCCGGCTGCCCGGCGCACGGAACCTGTGGGCTCCGCTCTCCTGCCTGAACGAGGCCCGTTACGGGATCGCCTGGGGCGCGGTGGGCGCGGCCGCCGACTGCTTCCACGTGGCACGCGAGTATGCCCTGGAACGCCAGCAATTCGGCCGGCCGATCGCCGGGTTCCAGCTCGTTCAGGAGAAGCTCGTGCGCATGCTCACCGAGATCACCAAGGCTCAGGCTCTCGCCCTGCAGCTGGGCCGATTGAAGGACCGCGGCGTCAACGAGGTGCCCCTCGTCTCGCTCGCCAAGCGCAACAACGTGGCCATGGCCCTGGATTGCGCGCGGACGGCGCGGGACGTGCTCGGTGCGGCCGGCATCACCGACGAGTACTCGCCGGGCCGCCACATGACCAACCTGGAATCGGTCTACACCTACGAGGGGACCCACGACATCCACACCCTCGTCGTGGGACAGGAGATCACCGGGCTGGCGGCGTACCGATAGCACCGGCGAGACCGGCGGCCGGTCCGCTCCAGCGGTTCACGACGCCATCGTGACGACGATGCCCGCGAGCGCCAGCACTCCGGCCAGCGCCTTGCGCCGGGTGAACGGCTCGCGCAGCAGCAGCGCGGCGAAGACGAAGATGAAGATGGTGCTGGTCTGGTTGAAGATGGCCGCCGTGCCCGCCCGCGTCAGCTTCATGCCGGCGATCCAGCACAGCAGGGCGATGTACGACCCGAGCAGCGTGCCGGGCACGCTGAACCGCCAGTCCCGGTGGGGCCGCAGCGCCTTCAGCATGAAACGGTGGCGCGGCGACAGCAGGGCGAGGGCCAGCAGCACGACGAGGCTGACGAGCTGGCGCACCGCGGTGGCCCACAGCACGGACGAGCGCTCGAGGACCGGCTTGGCGATGACGATGCCCAGGGCCAGCGTCGCCATCGCGATGACGCCGAACGCCACTCCCGCCGCCAGGGTGCGGCCCGACGTGCCGGGCGGCGGGGCGTGTCCGGCCGCGACGACGACGCCGGCGATCACGAGCCCCATGCCCACGAACTGCCCCGGTCCGAGCCGTTCGTCGAGCAACAAGAACCCGAACAGTACCACCGCCGGCGAGTAGAGACAGTCGACCACGGCCTGGATGCCCGCCCCCACCCGGTTCAGCGCCATGTGGAAGAAGGTATCGGAAATGGCGATGGCGATGATCCCGCTCACCGCGAGGATGGCGTAATCGCGCGGCGGCGCCACGCCCAGGAGCGGCTGCTGGAGGACGGCGAGGGTGAGCAGGAAAACGGCGCTGGAGAACGCGACCCGGAAGAGATTGAGCGCCAGCGGCGCCACCGTCTCTCCGGTCCGCTTGAAGAAGATGACCGCCAGGCCCCAGAACACGGCGGACAGCAACGAGAAGATCTCGCCCACGGCCGCGGCCTCAGTCCGGTTCGACCGCAGAGGCGGTCGCGGTGGGGATCTCGACCATGACCCGGCAGCCGCGCCCCGGCGCGCTGTCCACCTGCATCCGGCCGCCGTGGCTGCGCAGGCGCTCGCGGATGCTGAAGAGCCCGAAACCGCCCTCCAGCGACGGCTCCGACACCGGGCGCTCGCCCGAGGCGTCCACGACGAAGCCGGCGCCGTCGTCCTCCACGGTCACCCGCCAGCGGCCGGGACGACGCTCCACGGCGACGGTGACGGTCTCGGCAGCGGCGTGTCGGTGCACGTTGGCCAGCAGTTCGCGCACGATCTGGTAGAGCATGGACCTTTCGTCCCCGGCCAGTTCCACTTCCGGGCCGGCCTCGGTGAAGCGGCATTCCAGCCGCCATCGCTCCCCGCAGCTGGAGATCAGCCATTCCAGGGCCGCTTCCAGGCCCACCTCGTGCAGGGACGGCGGCAGCAGTTCGAAGGTGAGGCTGCGCGTCTTCTCCATGGCGCCGTCCAGGCCTCCGATGATGCTGCGCACCACCGCCTGCGGGTCGTCGAGGCGCTCGATCCGCTGCAGCAGCCCGGCCTGGGTGCGGATGGCGAACAGGTCCTGCGCCAGACCATCGTGCAGGGCGGTGGCGAGGTCTCGCCGCTGCCGCTCCTCGACCCGCGTCAGTTGCAGGCTGAGCCGGCGCAAGCGATCCTGGTACTGCTGGAGCCGCTCCTCGACGGCCCGGTGCTCGGTGACGTCGCGAGCCACCGAGAAGACGACGTTGCGGTCCGGCAGCGGGAAGTTGCTGAACGAGAGCCAGCGGTGGGAACCGTCGCGGGCGGCGAACCGCACCTCGAGGTCCTGGACCGGGCGGCCGGCGGCCAGTTCCACCATCGCCGCCTCGACGCGCTCGCGGTCCTCGGGATGCACGATCTCCAGCACGGGCCGCGCCATGAGATCGTCGCGCGACCAGCCGAGGATCCGCACCCAGGCCGGGTTCAGTTGCCGCAGGTAGCCGTCCAGCCCGGCGATGCCCAGCAGGTCGAGCGAGAGGTTGAAGAGGAGGTCGCGTTCGTCCGCCACCAGCCGCGTCTCGTCCAGTTCGGCGGCCGTGCCGGCCAGACATCCCGGCTCGCCGTCGTCCGGCTCTGCCGCTCCCGCGACGGCGAACCAGTGCAGGCGGCCGCCGGCGGCGCGCACCCGGATCTCCTGGCGGAAACCGGGGCCGTCCCGCCACGCCTCGCTCCGGAGGAACCTCAGCAGACGCCGCCGATCCTCCGGGTGCAGGCGGCGCAGGAGTTCGCGGGCCTGGGCCGCGGGGTCGGTGGCCGCGATGCCCAGATGAGCACGAAGGGCAGTGCATAGCTCGAGCCGACCGCTGCCTGGGTCCGCCCGCCAGCGCCACGACCGCTGGCCGCCGGGGGTACCGTCGCCGCATTCTGCCGTCGGCATCGTGAAAGCTCCGCGGATTGGTGCCGATAACGTTGCAGCGGCCCAGACGCGTTCTCCCCCGCGCCGCCGGCGCCGAATCTAGCGCGCGGCCGCAGGCAAGGCAACCGACCGGGCATGCCGCCGAGCCACGAGTCGCCCTTGACACCGCGCCGCGCTGCGGCATCGTCATGGCTCGCCGAGCCGCGCAGGGCGCGCCGGCGGTCCGCCCACCGGTGACGACCGCCCGGAGCGCATCACTCCCGAGAGGAGCCGTTCAGGATGGTCCATGGTCCGACCCGCCGCCGTACCGGCACCGCTTTCGCCCTGGAGCCCGGCTCCATCCTGGCGGACAAGTACCGCGTGCTGGACTGGCTGGGCACCGGCTGGGAAGGCGAGGTGTACCGCGTGCGCGAGCTGCTCACGGGCATCGAGCGTTCGGCCAAGCTCTTCTTCCCCCGCCGCAACCGCCAGAACCGGACGGTGCGGCGGTACGCCCGCAAGCTGCACAAGCTGCGCCAGTGCGCGGTGCTGATCAAGTACCACACGCAGGAGGCGGTGGAACTGGACGGACAGGCCGTGACCATGCTGGTCTCGGACTACGTGGAGGGCGAGGTGCTCAGTCGCTTCCTGGCTCGCCAGCCGGGCAGGCGGCTCGATCTCTTCCAGGCGCTCAACCTGCTCCACGCCCTCACGGGCGGGCTGGCCGAGGTCCACGAGCAGCGCGAGTACCATGGCGACCTGCACATCGACAACGTGATCGTGCGCCGCAGCGGTCTCAGCTTCGAACCCCGGCTTTTGGACCTCTATCACCGGGAGGGTTCGGCCACCGAGGGCATCCTGGGCGACGTCACCGACCTCGTGCGCATCCTGTACGACGTGCTCGGCGGAGCGCGCCTGTACCGGCGGCAACCGCCCGAGATCAAGGCCATCATCTGCGGTCTGAAACGCTCGCTGATCCTCAGCCGCTTCCGGAACGCCCGCCAGCTGCAGCGGCACCTCGTGACCTTCCCCTGGACGTCGCGATGAAACGCCGGGCTTCCGGCTCCGCGGGCGACCGCGACCTGCCGCCGGCCCTGGCGGACCGCCTCGCGCACCTGCCCCGCCTGTCGGCGGTGGTCAGCGACTTCCTCACGCTCGCGCGCAAGGAATACCTCACCGCCCGGGAGTTCGAGTCGGTGCTCGCCGGCGATCCGGTGCTGCGCGCCTGGCTGTTGCGGCAGGCGAACAGCGGCTTCTTCAACCTCGCGCGGCCGGTGCGCACGCTCGCCGAGGCGTCCGTCGTCATCGGTCTCGAGCGGCTCCAGCGCATGGTCTACGCGGTCTGCTCCCGGGACCTCCTCGATCACCGGCTGAAGGTCTATCACTACCCGGACCAGGGCTTCTGGCTCCACGCCATGGCCGTGGGCGTGACGGCGCGGATGCTCGTCGACGCCGCCTCGCCTCCCGGCCCGGGCTCCCCCCCCGGCGCCGGCGGTCGTTCCGATCTGGGAGCCGAGGAAGCGTTCGTCGCCGGCCTGCTGCACGATGCGGGGAAGCGGGTCCTCGACGGCGTGCTGCCCACCGCCGGCGGGCCGCGGCTCGTCTCGCGCGACGACGAGCGGGAGGCCTGCGGGCTCGATCACGCGCAGATCTCCGCGCGCATCGCCGCGAGCTGGTCGCTGCCGCCATCGGTGGTCGTAGCCGTGGCGGAGCACCACGGCACGGCCGGCGCCGAGGCCGTCGAGGCCGGTTCCGGAGCGGCTCTCGTGGGGCTGGCGGACGCTCTCTGCAACACCTGGGGCCTGGGTGTCTGGGTCTATCCGCGTCTGAAGCTCGAACCCGACGTCGGGCCGTGGCTCGCGGTGCGTCGAGCGCTGCTCCTGGACGACGATCGTGCCTGGGAAGTCCTGCTCGCGCGCCTGCGGCCCGTCCTCGGCGGTCTGGCCGAGATGCTGCGGCTGTGCCGCGTCAACCCGGTCGTCGACCGTCCGTCGCCGGAGTCCGCGGACGCCGCCGGCGACGACCGGGACGCCGCCGGCGAGGCGGCCTCGACGGGAGTGGCGGCCGACCCGCAGGGCGACGCCTCTACGTCGGACGGAAGCTGCGTTCCCACCGCTGCCGCGGATCGTCGAAGCGAACGGCGAGAGGATCGAACGCGTCGGGGTCGATCACACCGGGGCCGAAGCCCGCACCGCGGGGCGCCAGGGAAAGGTCGGTCACGCCGCCGCTTCTGAGTCCCTCCAGCAGTTCCGCATAGGCCGCCGGCCCGCCGCAGTCCTCGGGCGGACAGGCTCCTCTCCCGTCCATGCACACGGGATAGACGCAACCCGGTTCCGGCGGCTGCGTGCCCTCCATCTGGAGCTCGTGCTGCCACTCGTCCCCGAAATCGTACGAGTACAGCGCAGGCGGCAATTCCGGGCGGAACCAGTCGGCGATCGGAACCTCCCAGCCGGCCCGGATCTCCCGCGCGCCGTGGAAGCCGCTCGCGTCCGGGATACCGAAGAACGCGCGCTGTCCCGTCACCGGATGGTCCAGCGTGAACAGGTGCAGGTGGCGGTCGGCCCAGCCCATGGCGTCCTGGATGGCCACGTGCAGATCCCAGAAGGTGTAGCTCTCGGGGACCGCGATGCGCCGCCACACGGGCACCGGGACGAGGACCAGTTCCACCCTGAACACCAGCAGACGCCGCGGGGCGACCCCGGGAAAGAGGATGATGTTGGTGCGCGGTCGCGTCACGACGGTTCTCCCGTGGCGGCGGCCCTGGCCCGGATCATCGTCGCGAACTCCGGCTGCGAACCTCGGAAACGAACATGCTCTCTCCTCGCTCGCGGCGCTCGGTCCGGGGCCGGTCAATCCCGGGGCCATTCCCGGTAGGCTCGCACCAGCGGTTCGGGCATGGGAATCGGCTGCTGCGCGTGCAGGTCGAAGAAGGCGCCGCTCTGCACCGCGGCAGCGGCCAGGTGGCGTCCCACGTGCAACTCGGCCGTGACGGTCCACCGGAGCCGGCCCAGGTCGCTCACCCACAGCTGTCCACCCACCGTCTCCCCGAGGCGGACCGGCTGCTTGTAGGTGATCTCCGTCCGCGCCAGGATGGGGGCGTACCCGGCTGTCAGCTGCTCGTCGAGCGGCAAGTACTCCTCCAGCAGGCGCAACCGCAGATCCTCGAGCCAGCGCACGTGGACGATGTTGCTGACGATGCCCATGAAGTCGACGTCGTAGGTGCGAGCAGTGAACCGCGCCTGCACCAGCAGGGGCCTCGGCTCGGACGGGTTCGCGGCCGGAACCGACTCGCTCATGGCTCTCCTTGTCGGGAGCGACACTCGATGCTAGCAGCCGGCGCGCGCCGGGCCAAGGGCCGGCCCCGCGCCGTTCGCCCGGCCGCACGGCGAGCCCGGCGTTCGCCGGCGGTCCGAGTCAACGCGCCTCGCGAGGCGGTCGCGGGCCCATCTGCTCCGGTTCGTCGTGGAAATCCAGCAGGTCCACCGGCATCACCACGGTCGTGGCGATGTTCGACATGTGCGCCACGATCCGCTTGTAGAACCTCAGCACCAGCACCAGGCACACGGCGTCGCGCGTGTTCAGGTCGCTGGCCACGATCTCGCGGATGGCGGTCTCGGCCTCGCGGGCCAGGATCCGGGCGCGGTTGATCACCGCGCCGGCCTTCTCGTCGTCGCTCGCGGCGAAGGCCATGCTCGTGAGCCCGAGCAGGTCCTCGATGCTCTTGCTGCGTCCCTGCAGCCAGTGCTGGTAGAGCTCGCGATCCGGCTCCGGGGGCTGCATGCCGACGACCTCGTAGAGGTTCTTGATGTAGTCGCCGATGCGTTCGGCATCCTTGACGGCATTCATGAAGATGAGCGCCGTGGGGATCTGGGTCCGGTCGGTGCTCACGGAGAGCCGCGTGACCAGAAGCCTGCGCACCTCGCGTACGAGTCCGTTGATGTGCCGGTCGGTGTCGTAGACCTCGCCCTGCGGATCGTCGTCCGGTTCGCCATGGATCAGCACGCCCACCACGTAGCCGAGCATCTCGGCCGCGCAGTCGAGCATCTCCTCGATCCGGTCCACCAGTTCGCTGGTCCAGTCGTCCTGCCGGAAGATATCGAGGATCGACTTGAAGCCCATGTCCACCTCCGGGAGCTCAGCCGGTTTTCCGCACCAGCCGCTCCACCAGCACGAAGAGCATTGGCACCACGAAGAATACCAGACCCATGTAGATGAAGGCGAACGAACGCCGGCGGCTGGTCCGGTAGGCGAGCGTCCGCGCCATGCGGATGGGGATGCGCCGCACCGCAGGAATCGGATAGATGAGCACGATGCCGGCGAAGTTGAACAGCAGGTGGACCAGCGCCACCGTCACCGCCGCGCCGTTCCCCGCCAGCGACGCCAGCAAAGCGGTCACCGTGGTACCCACGTTCGCGCCCACGGTCACCGCGAAGGCGCTCTCCAGCGGTACGATGCCGGCGCCGATCATCGGGACCAGCAGGCTGGTGGTGATCGAACTGCTCTGGACGCTCACCGTCACCAGCAGCCCGATCGCCATGGCCAACAGCCCCCCCCGGGTCACGTACCGGTGGAAGCTGCGCTCCGCCCGCTTGAGCACGACAGTCTGGAGCGTGCGCTGCAGGTATGTCAGCGCCGTGAACAGCATTGCCAGCGCCAGCACGAGCATGAGCGTCCCCGCCAGCCAGTTCGACAGCGCCGCCGTGTCCGTGAACAGGTGCTCGATGCCCTTCGCGACCGGCTTGGTGATGATCTTCACCGGACTATTGAACTCCACGCCGCTGGTGCCCACGAGCTCGGCGGACAGCCACGTCGCCGTGCGTTCCAGGATGCGCGTGGCCTGCTCCAGCGGGAAGATCAGCACGATGGTGCAGAGATTGAAGAAGTCGTGCATCGTGGCGCCGGCGAAGGCGCGGCGGAACTCGGCTCGGCGGCCCATCGACCCCATGGCCACCAGCGTGTTCGTCACCGTGGTGCCCATGTTGGCGCCCATCACGATCGGGATGGCGCCGCGCACGCTCAGCGCACCCGCGGCCACCATGCCCACGACGATGGAGGTGGTCGAGGAACTGCTCTGGATCATCGAGGTCGCCAGCACCCCGATCAAGAGGCCGATCACCGGGTTCGTGGTGGTCTCGATGAGCTGGCGTGAGAACTCGCCGCCGAAGAGCTTGAAGGCGGCACTCAGCAGGGCGATGGCCAGCAGGAACAGGTAGAGCAGGACGAACACCGCCAGCGCCCGCATGAGTCCCTCGCCGCGGCCGCCGTCCCGACGGCGCGCTGCCGAGATCAGCACGCCGGGTTCCAGGCCCGGCGGCGCGGCTCCCGCGCGCAGACCGGAAGCGTGAGTGACGGCCCTGGCGGCGGCCGTCTCGCCGCCGGACCCCGCGCCGTCGCGTGCCGGCTCGTCGGGCGCGGCGGGGTGTTTCTGATCCCGCGGGTTCATGACCTTCCTGAGCGTCTGATAGGCCGACGCCTGGCTCGGGCCCGGTTTCCCGCGCGGACGTTAGCCGCGGACCGTCGGTTTGTCAAAACCTGGCGGCAAGGCGACTGAGCACCCCTTCAAGCGTCTCGCCGGCGCCGTCGATGACGTGCCACCCGCCGTCGCAACTCGTCCGGCGGAGGCGGCTTCGGCAACACCGCCGCGACTCCGGCCTCCTGCAAGGCGGCCAGCGCGGCCGGCTCGCCTCCGGCCGAGAGTGCGATGCCCGGCACCCGCGGCCGGCGGCGGCGAACTTCCCGCCAGAGGGTCATTCCGCTTCCGGCGGGCGCGCCCGTGCTGAAGAGGACGAGATCCACCTCGCCGGCGACCTCGAGAGCCGCCAGGGCCTCGCCGGCGTCCGCCGCCTCGGTCACCCGGCAGCCGCCGCGCCGCAGGAGCCCGGCGATGGTCCGCCTCGCCTCGGCGTTGCTCTCCACCAGCAGGATGTCGCCGCCTGCAGCCGGTTCGGCGCCAGTCTCCCGCTCCGTCACCGGCTCGACCTCGTCGTGCAACGGCAAGCGGATCGTGATCGTGGTGCCCTCGCCCTCGATGCTGTCGACGTCGATGGTGCCGCCATGGCTCTGCACGCAGCCGTGCACCGCCGCCAGCCCGAGACCGGTGCCGCCCAGCTCAGCACGGGTGGTGAAGAACGGTTCGAAGACGTGCCGCTGGATATCGGGCGCGATCCCCGTGCCGGTATCCCGCACCTCCACCACCACCTGCTCCTTTGCCCCGGGATCGCGGTCGGCGGCGGGTCCGTCGCCGGGTGCGCCTTCCCGGCGCGTGGCGAAGGTGAGGAGGCCTCCCCCGGGCATCGCCTGCAGCGCGTTCAGTCCCAGGTTCAGCAGCGCGCTCTGCAACTCCGCCGCGTCGCCAATGATCACCGCCGGACCGGGCGCGAGCTGCAGCTCGATGCGCGTGTCCGGGCCTGCCGCGTGGCCGAGCAGACTGCGCAGATCCTGCAAGATCCGGTGGATGTCCACCGGGGCGCTCTGGAAACGGCCCCGACCGGCGAAGCTGAGGAGCTGCCGGGTCAGCTGCGCGCCGGTCTCGGCGGCGCGCACGATCGGACCGAGACTCTCCCGCGCCGGATGGTCTGCCGCGAGTTCCAGCTGAGCCAGCTCGGCATTGCCGAGGATCGTGGTGAGCAGGTTATTGAAGTCGTGCGCCACCCCGGCCGCCAGCTTCCCCACGGCCTCGTACCGCTGCGACTCGCGCAGGCGGGACTCGAGGCGCTGTCGGGTCTGCTCGGCCAGCTTGCGCTCGGTGATGTCGCGTCCTTCCGCCACCAGGAACAGGACGGAGCCACCGTCGTCGAAAACCGGGTTCAGCGAGAAGTCGACGCTGCGCAGGCCGTCGCGCGCCCGCTGGACGGTCTCGAACCGCACGAACTCGCCCGCCGCCCCCTGCCGCACCGCCTCCTCGATACGCTCCTGCTCCTCCGGAAGCTCCTGCCACCAGCCGGCGGCCCACACCGGCTTCTCGCGCACGGCGGCCATCTCACCGCCTATCGACTCCAGGGCGGTCCGGTTCGCCTCCAGGATCCGTCCCTCCAGATCGACCAGGGCGATCATCTCGAAGGTGTGATCGAGGATCGCCTGCCGCTGCAACTCGCTGACCTGCAGCCCGGCGCGGGCGCGGCGGAGGCGTCGCTCGCTGTGCTGCTGCAACCACACCAGCCAGCCGGTGAGCACCGCCACGAGCACGACCACGCCGGCCGCCACGGCGGTGACGGCACGCATCAGGGCGGCCGTCTCGCGCTGCAGGTCGGCGATGTACACCCCGGTGCCGACGATCCACCCCCATGGCGGAAAGAGCTTCACGTACGAGAGCTTGGGCAGCATGAGGTCCGGGTCGTCCTGCCACTGCCACCGGTAGGTCACATAGCCGTCGTGCTCGACGGGGTCATCGAGCACCACCTCGACCATCTCCCGGAACAGGTGGCGTCCCTCGGAATCGGCGTAGTCGCGCAGGTCCTGCCGCTCGAGCTCCGGCACGTACGGATGGGCGATCAGGGTGGGAGTGAGATCGCTGATCCAGAAGTAGGAGCGCCCGTCGTCGCCGTAGCGCAGCTCGCGCACGTATTCGATGGCACGCCGCTGCGCCTCGTCGACGGTGATCTCGCCCGCGCGCGCCCGCGCCTCGAGCGCTTCGAGCCGGTGGAACACGGGCGCCGCCAGGTGCCGCAGTTCCACCCGCCGCCGGTCCATGATGTTCTCGCGCACCCGTGGCAGCAGCACGGCGAAGAAGGCGGCCGAGACCAGCGCCACTCCCAGCAGGGCCGGCACGACGACGCGCGGCCACAGACGCAGCAGCGGCGGCCTTCGCGAGGAGCGGGCGGGATCGAGACCCGCAGGGCGACCCGGCGGCGAAGCGTTCACGTGCGCATCCCTCCGTCGACCTGCGCGACGGCGCGTTGCAGTCCCGTTCAGCCGAGTGAGATGTCTGTCAGAGAGGTGAGATCCTGACGGGACCGTAGATCACCGGCGAGCGGAAGGTCAATGGCGACGACGAGGAAATCACCGCACCAGCGTGAGCGCCCCGATCGACCTTCTCCCGTCGGCCTCCAGCACCGCGTGATAGCGCCCGGACGCCACCGCCCGGCCGGTCCGGTCCGTGGCGTCCCAGCTCACGCGGTGCGTCCCTGCCGGCAGGAAGCCCCGGTGCAACTCCCGCACGAGGCGGCCGTCCAGGGCATGGATCCGCAGGCGGGTCCAGGCCGGCGACACCAGCGAGAACGAGACCTGGGTACGGGGATTGAACGGGTTCGGACAGGCGCGCGGCGGCGCCAGCGGGGCGGTTGGGCCCGGCACGGCGGACGGCGCCGTCCCGATCCTGACCAGGGATCCCGACAGCTTCACGGAATCGACGTGGATCCCGACGTCGAACATGGCGGTGCCCTCGACCAGATCCAGACGCGTGGCTCCGACCAGGTCTCGGCAGCGGAACGCCAGACGGTAGACCACTCCCGGACCGGTGATGCTCACCCCCGCGCACAGCAGGCTGTGGTTCACCTCGAGCCGGGTGCTGTCGGGGGCGATGGAGAACAGGTGGAAGCGCTGCGAGCAGGCCTCCGTCATCAGCGGACCCTCCTGCAGACCGATCGGCGTCATGCCCATGAAGAGCAGGCGCTCCGGATCGTAGGCCACCACCGCATCGTAGGCATTGAACTCGGCGCCGGCGCCGGTGACGGTCAGTTCCACGGTGATGGTGTCGCCGGGTTCCTGGTACGGTTCCGCCGGCAGGATGGCGAAGTCGATGGACGCCGCCGCCGGCGCGGCCTTGAGCACGAGCAGCAACCACGCCAGGCCGAGAAGACGCGGGATCGAGAACGCCACGCCGGGATGGCACCGGTGCGAGGGCTCGGGTCGGGTCATGCTCGCGATCTCCTCGCTCGCCGTCAGCGGTAGACGCGCTTCAGGGCCCCCCAGGCCGCCGCTTCCACCGCCACCGGCCCCTCGTAGGTGATGATCCCCGCCACGCAGTCCACCGGGATCGACTCGTTGAGGCTGTTCCGCACGCGGCAGCGGCGGCATCGCAACGGGCTGGTACCCTTCTCCACGCCCTCGAAGACGATCCGCAGCAACGACCCGGGACCGTCGCCGGAGCAGCCCAGGAGCGCCGCATCCACGGCCACGGAGTCGCCCACGGCTGACACGTTCAACCAGTCGAAGAAGCGTCCGCAGGCCGCGCCGGTCAGCAGGTCGCCGGCCGTGACCGCGATGGGACCGACGATGTCGGGGTCGAACTCCAGGACGATCGAGAAGCCGCGGACGTCGGCGGTCGCGTCGATCATCAGGTCGACGGCCTGCGTCTCCTCGCCGTCAGCCGTCTTCCACGGCCTGCGTCTCCTCGCCGTGGAAGACGGCTGACGGCGGCTCGAAGGTCAAAGTCGCCGCGGCGCCCGGCGCAGCCCCCGCCGGCGCAGCCGCGGCGCCCGCCAGCAGCAGCGCCACCGTTGCCGCCCGCAGCCGCGCGGCCGATGTCGTTGGTATCATGGTCCTGCCTCTCCTTCACCAGCGGCCCGCCGAGAGGCCGTCGGGCCGGGGCGGCCCCCCGGAGGGGACCGCCCCGGGATGAGGTCACTTCACCAGCATGATGCGCTGGCTCAGCGTCCGGTCGGGAGCCTCGAGCTGGACGATGTAGGTGCCCGAGCCCGCCGGCCGACCGGCGTCGTCGCGACCGTACCAGACCACGCTGTGCGGTCCGGCCGGCAAGTCGCTGTCCAGCAGCGTTCGCACGAGCTGACCCTGCATCGAGTAGACCCGGACGCGGGCCGAACCGCCGCGGGCCAGGACGAACGACAGCTCGGTGGACGGGTTGAACGGGTTGGGGACGTTACGGTTCAGGACCGTCCGTCCGGGCAGCACCGCGGGCGGCGGGCTCGCGGCCGTCCCCCCGTCGACGACCACGGGCTGGTTCCGGACGTCACGACCGCGGATCTCCCCGGTGCGGATCTCCGGCTGGCCGGGCCCCTTCACCTGGAAGGTCACCGTGCCGAGCAGATCCCGGCCGCAGATGCCGCGCTCCCGCGTGCCGATCAGGGCCGCATCGATGGTCCCCGGCTCGGGGCTGAGCAGCAGGTGCAGCCCGCCCTGGTTCCGGATCAGATCTCCCGCCACGAAGCCGACGGGCTCCACGGCCGCCTGGTTCCAGAGCAGAGGCACGCTCAGACCCTGGAGAGCGCCGTCGCCGGACAGCCACACCTGCACCGCGAACGTCTCGCCCTCACCTGTGGTGGCGGGGCCGACGTCCAGCGTCACCGCGTTGGCGGCAGCCGGCGCGATCTGCGGCAGCCCGTCCTTGGCCACCTGTCCGTAGTTGATGGCGAACACGATGAGATCCTCGAACTCGATCTCGTCGTCCGTGGTCGGACGCGCGTGCACGCTGTAGTCGGTGGTCGGTCCCACGTCGAGATACGCCAGGTACCCGGGGTCGCCGTCGGACGTCCCGTAGTGGCCGCCCAGCAGCGAGATGTCGGCGGTACCGACGCTGTTGTCGCCCTGGCCCGGAGTGACTCCGTCGCTGACATCTCCCAGGTGATAGTTCAGCACGCCGCCGGCGATGTCGCCGGCCGCGATCTCCGAGACGTTGCCGCAGGCGTCGAACACCCGGGCCGCGTAGTACCAGAAGTCCCGCGTCGCGGGCTCGTCCGTGTATCCGTTGCTGGTCGCCGGAACCGTGCCCACCAGGGTCCAGCCGTTGCCGACCTCGACGGGCAGACCGGCTGGCGCGCCGCCGCCGTCGTCGTACTCGGGATAGGCGCCGTAACCCTTCCGCCAGATCTCCACGTGGTCCGCATCCGGGTCGACCGGCGCGGTCCAGGTGAGGGCGATCCGGGTGGTTCCGTCCAGGTCGTTGCCGGTCCTGAGCTGGGTCGCACCGAGATCGGTGATGGCCACGGGCGCCGTCTGGTCGACGGTCACCGCTCCCGGCGCACCGGGAAGGCCCGGCAGCGGGACGTTGTCGCAGTCGCGCGCCACCACCTCGGTCACGGTGACGGTGCCGGTGGCGTCGCCGGCGACCCCGGCCGCCTGCGCCAGGTTGACGGTGAAGACGCCGCCCCCGCCGGTGGGTCCGCACGGCAGGCCCAGGACCGCCACGTCCACCGTGTAGCTGCCGCCGCCGTTGTCGACGATCTGATAGGTGTAGTTGGTATAGCCGTCGAGCATGGTCCCGGTGCCGCTCAGCACGCCGATGTCGGCGTACGCGTTCCCGGTGCAGAGCACCAGTTCGCTGCTCAGCTCGAAGGTGACCCGCAGGCCCCGCAGCGGCGTGGTGTCGGTCCGGTTGAACACGACCGTCGCCTGGGCGCAGGGGTTCGCGGGGGTGAGGCAGGTGGTGGGACCCACGACCGCCACGTTGTCGGCGCCGTACTGGCTGCAGGCGCCGCCGGGCGCATCGAGCCACGGCCAGTAGACCACGTTGCCGGTGACGTTCGCGCCCGGACTGGGGTTCGCCGGCGCGTCGTTCGGCCCGGCGACGTCGCCCCACCAGTTGCAGCTGGCGGAGACGACCTCGACGGCGTTGGAGTACAGACCGTAGGAACCGTTCGCGGCGAGGTCGCTGTCGTGCACCTCGGCAGCGAAGCTGGCGCCGCCGAAGTCGTAGGTCACCACGCCCCAGTCCCAGCCCGTCACCGTGCAGCCGGTCACCGTGAACGTGAGCGGGCCGTAGCCGTAACCGGTGACGCCCCAGCTATCCGCGGCTCCCGTGCCGGTGAAGGAGCTGTTCGCGACCGTCACGTCGATGGCGGCCTTCGTCGCGAGGTGCAGGTCGCCGTCGAACGGTTGCGGCAGGATGCGCGGCTCCCCCGCGCTCTTTGCGCCCGAGCTGTACGCGTACAGGGCGTCCGCGAGCGGATTCGTCACTGCGCCGCCGGTGAAGACCGCGTCACCATCGATGAAGTACGCGCTCGTCTGGCAGCCATCGATGGTCGTGTTGGTCACCACGACCGGCGTGTTCTCCGCGAGCAGCAGGCCGGTGGCGGTATACGACGCCCCCGTGTAGGCGATGCCGGCGATGGAGCAGTCGTCCACGGTGCCGCCGGCGCCATAGGAGATCTGGATGCCGTTCTGCGCCGTGACACTCGTCGGCCCGGCGCCGATCGTGGTCACCTGGTCGAGGTCGACCGTGAGGCCGGTTCCCAGCAGGGCCAGCGCGTTCTTCTGGAAGTCGCCGACGAGGACGGCCTCGAGGGCGATCGCGTACGGGCCGCCCGTGTCGTTGTAGGCGTAGATACCCACGCCGTGCTGGGCGCCGCTGAACGGCGTGTCGACGATGTTGATGACCTTCGCGTGGCGCAGCGAGCCGCCCGCATTCCAGAACCCGAGGCCCTGGAAGCGGTAGTTGGCATTACCCTGCCCCGCGCCGTCGATCGTCACGCCCGAGATGTCCACGCCCGTGGCGCCGTCGACGAACACCACGGGATAGTTCGAGTTCGTGCCGGTCGTGAAGAACGCCGTCAGGGCCGACGGCGACTGGATGATCGTCTGGTCGATACCCGCGCCGACGATCTGCAGCCCGCTGGTGGTGATGTGGAGCTGCTCGACGTACGTGCCCGGCAGGACGGTCACGGTGGAGCCCACGACGGCGTCGATGCCCTCCTGGATGGTGCCGAAGGCATCGTAGCCCAAGACGAGATCGGTGCCGTTCAAGGCGTTGTAGGAGTCCACGTCGGCCTGGCTCGTGAAGCCGTCGTCGACGAGCACCGAGGCGGGTGCGAGGCCGTAGGAGAGCGCTGCGGTGCACTCGCCGCCCACCTCGAGGTTGTGGTTGCCCGAGCTGTACACCCAGCCGCCGCTGGCGTGCTGGGTGGCGCCCAGGAAATAGGCCATCCGGTTGATGGCGGCCTGGTGTGCGGGCTGGTCGAGGGCGGCGAGGCTCAGGACCGCGTAGGCGGTGCTCTGCCAGTCCTCGTCGCCCAAGGTGCCGCCGTAACACTCGGTGACGGCGCCCTCCGCGGTCTGGCCGTCCAGCAGGATGGCCACCAGCGTGGGGATCTCGCCCGTGTGGACGTCGGCGGCCTGGAAGGCGTCGATCAGCCCGCAGATGCCTAGGTTGTACCACCAGAAGTTCTTGTCGGCGTACGTCGGGTCGAAACCCTGGTCGTCGACGATGTCGAAGTGGCCCGGGCTATCGTTGAACGAATCCTGCCACAGGACCTCCGCCATCGCGTCCGCGTCAGCCTCGTAGGGGCTGCCGTAACGGTCGTAAAGCATCTGGGCGGCAACGACCCAGGGACCGACGTCCCAGGCGATGAGGCCGTTTGCGTATCCCTGACCCGCCCGCGCGTCGCGGATGTACTCCGCGAACGCCGTCGCGCTGCCGTAGTACGTGATGCGACCATCGTACTTGGCCCGGGCGGCGTCCGTGTAGGCAGTGCCGCTCACCTCGGGCAGGTCGTTCACGTTCATCAGGAAGATCAGGTCGGCCGCCGAGCGAATGCTCGGGTTCGCGGCCATGGCGTCGGCAGCGTCGGTGAGCACCGTCAGCAGCGCCGGGTCGCCGGTGGCCAGGTAAGCACGGTACGCGCCCTGCCCGGTGACCCCGTAGGTGTTGGTCGCACTGGCCGATGCGGAGTGCGTGAAGGCCGGGTCGGTCAGGACCCAGTCCCAGCCCCCGTCGTCGGGATCGGTGTCGCTGGCTCCGTTGCCGGCGTTGTCCTCGGTGATGTCGGCCTGCGCACGGCGCAGGTAGTCGGCGCCCCCCGCGAGCGCCGCGGCGAAGTCGACCGGCTGCCCCAGCGCCTTGCCGGCCGGGATCGGCTCCCGCTCGGGCTTGAACGCGCCCGGATCGTCGCCCAGCGGCGCGGCCGGCGCCCCGGCCGTCGCCACGACGGGCATCGCCGCCGTGAACGCGACCAGCAGGATGATGGTACAGAGATGAACTGGCGAAATCCTGGTCATGATAGTTCCCCTCCAGCGTGAACGAGATCGGATCGTGAGCGGAGACGGCCGCGGAACCCAGGCGGCTCCGCGACCGCGGGAGACCTCCCTGTCGGCCACGCGAGACGCGTGCGAACGCTCCATTTCAGCAATCGTGGCGGCGGGGTTCGAAGATGTCGTCTTCTCGCGCTCCCGGCCTGTTCCGGGCCATCGGTCCGGAGCCGGGCACCGCATTTCGATCTGTTCGGAATCCTGTCCGTCGTCAAACGATTTGCTGTTATCGATCGTGATTCTATCGGACCGTCATGCGTCCGGCAAGGAAATTCGTCGAATCATCTGGGGGCCCCGGGGAGCGACGACCGGGGGCCGGCGAACCCGCGTACCGCCGAACCGAAGGCCCCGGGGTTTCGTCGTGCCGGCGAGAAGGTGTCGCCACGATCTCGCCGGCACGACCGGATGTCTCATCCTTCCGCAGACGAAGGCGAGCGCTCGTACGGCTCGGCTACTTCACGAGCGAGACGTGCCTCGGCACGATCTGCCCGTTTGCCACCAGCCGGCAGAGATAGGTGCCCGCCGGCGCACGACGGCCGGCGTCGTCCCGCCCATCCCAGGTCGCCAGGTGCCGGCCTGCCGGCCGGGTCTCGCTCACCAGCGTCGCCACGCGACGCCCGCGCAGGTCGAAGATCGCCAGTTCGACCGGACCATCGGCAGCGAGCCCGAAGGCCAGCGTCAGCGAGGGATTGAACGGATTGGGCCAGGCTTCCAGCGACGGACGAGACGGCGGGGCATCGCTGACCGCGGTTCCCGGGGGGAGCACCAGGGAGGGAGCGCCCAGGCCGTCGATCTCCAGGTCCAGACCATTCTGCGCCACCAGCCGGAGCTGGAACTGGGCCTGCGGCGCCGCCGTGCCCAGGTCGCGTTCGTAGCGACCGGGCGCGGCGATCGGGATCACGTCGAGGAACCCGGTCGAGGGGCAATCGACCAGCAGGTCGCCGGGCTGGTGGACGGTCAAGACGTCGATCACGAAGCGGGTCTGTTCCCAGTAGATCGTCCACGCCGACGTGTCCACGAGCATCGTGAGGTCGAAGGTCCCGGCGGCGTGCAACCTCGCGGGGATGTTCGCGAGCGAGAAGCCGGCCTGGATCGGCCCGGCGGTGACGGCCGCCCCGAGCGCGACCTGCGCGAATTCCTCGCTGGAGAAATCGTTGCCGCCGACCGAGTAGCCGCCGTACGCGAACTGATTGCCGGCGTCGTCCAGGTGCGGATTGTCGTCGGCCTGGACCACGTTCACGCCCACGTCGTAGCCGGTGTAGGGGTCATTCTGGTAGTCGTCGTTGTGGACGAGATAGGTCACCGGGTAATCCTCGGTGTTCGTGAGGCGCCGGGTCTTCCCCTTGTTGAAGTTCCACTGCCGGTCGAAGACGCGCGCCGCCGGCGTCACCTTGCGGTCGATACGCCACACCGTCACGTTGAAGCAGCGCCCCTCGCCCTCGGCCGGGAAGCCGATCTCCAGGGCGCCGCCCGGCGGCACCGTCCGCTTCACGAGTTGACACCAGCGGCCCATCGTCTCGCTGGCCGGCGGCTGCGGAAGCCCGGTCTTCGGACTCTCCGACACCACCGACGTGACCCGCGCCTCGTACCTGGTCCTGGTGCCGGCGGGCTTCTCGATCTCCACCGCGAGACCGGGCAGCACCATCTGACCGTTGCTGCCGACCACGATGTCCGAGGGGACCTGTTTCAACTCGGCAGGCTTGGCGACCTTCTGATCGTTGTCATGCTTGATCATGACCCAGTCCTGCCCGGCGGTGGTGCCGGCACCGGTGACCGCCACGCAGTGCCCCCACAGCGGCACGTCGG
>JAWOID010000104.1:0-75036 GCA_046484865.1 Candidatus Krumholzibacteriia bacterium | reverse complement strand
GCGTGATAGCAGGCAGACGCCCGGGATGCTGGTCGGATTGTGTCGCCGGCAGTTGACGGTCAGGGAGGTGGTCGGCCGGCGTCTGTTCGCGGCTCAGATCGGGTTGGAGGGCCGCTGGCGTCAGTACTACTGGGGGGAGGTCAGGACGCGGGCGCTGAAGGTGAACCGGCGCCATGACTTGAAGTACGCGGGGTGAACGGGGCTGCGGACCCCGAGGAAAGAGCCGGAAACAATTTGCGTGGAATAACCCATCTTTCCGCAGCCGCAAAAGAGGATTAGTGTTGGACCCGATCCGGCCCGGCCGCACCGGCAACCTGGACCTCCGCCCCGACGAGGCGCGCCGCATGAACGACGAGCACCCCGCCTTCCCTCAAGGCTCCGCCGATCGTCCCGTGGACCGGCTGCAGCGGACCATTCACCTCCTGCGCTCTCCGGGGGGTTGCCCCTGGGACCGCAAGCAGACCCTCACCGATGCAGCCCGTTTCCTGCTGGACGAGGCCGGCGAGTTGCTGGACGCGGTGCTGGCCGGCGATCCGGACCATGTGCGTGAGGAACTGGCCGACCTCCTGTTCATGGTCTGCTTCTGCGTGGAGATCCTCGGTGAGACCCGACCGCTGAACCTGGACGACGTGGCCCGCGACGGCGGCGAGAAGCTGGTGCGGCGCCATCCCCACGTCTTCGGCGACGCCCGCGCCCGCGATACCGGCGAGAGCCAGCAGCGCTGGAACGAGATGAAGGACCAGGAGAAACGCGAGCGCGGGGTGGATCCCGCCCGGCAGTCGCTGCTGCGGGAGCTGCCCTCCAGCACGGCGCCGCTCCACCAGGCCTACGCATACCAGAACAGCGCCGCGGACGTGGGCTTCGACTGGCCCGACCTGGCCGGGGTATGGGAAAAGCTGGACGAGGAGCGCGAGGAGTTGCTCGAGGCGGCAGCCGGCGGCGATCTCGCCGCCGTCACTCACGAGGTAGGCGACCTGCTATTCGCCGTGGTGAACCTCTCGCGCCGCCTGGGCGTGCAGCCCGACCTGGCCCTGAGGCAGGCCAACCACCGCTTCCGCGACCGCTTCCAGCAGGTGGAGGCGGCATTCGGCAACGATCCGGAACGCCTGCGAGGTGCGCCGCTGGCGGACCTGGAGACCGCCTGGGTGGCGGCGAAGGTCCGCGAGCGGGAGCGCGGGGAAGGCGGGGCGCAGCGGCCCCGCTGACTCTGTCGCCCGCCGGCGGGCGGGCGGGCGGTGAGCGGCCCGGTGGCAACCCGGGCCCGATCGGCTTCTCGGGTCCGATCGGCAACACGGGCCCGATCGGCTACTCGGGGCAGCCGTCACCGTCGGCGTCCCCGTCGTAATCCTCGGCCTCGTCGGGACACTCGTCCCGATCATCGGGGATGCCGTCGAGGTCGTTGTCCGGATCGGGACAGCCGTCGTGGTCCTCGAATCCGTCGTGGTCCTCCGGCTGGTCCGGGCAGAGATCGTACCGGTCGGGCACGCCGTCGCCGTCCCGGTCGCCGTGTTCCTCGGGACACCCGTCGTCGTCCTCCACGCCGTCGAAGTCCTCCGGCTGGTCGGGACAGAGGTCGAGCGCGTCCGGAATGCCGTCGCCGTCGTTGTCGAGGTCCGGAGCGCCGTCCTCGTCCTGCCAGCCGTCGTAATCCTCCGGCTCCAGGGGAGCGGCGTCGCGCAGGTCCGGCACGCCGTCGAGGTCGTTGTCGAGGTCGGGACAGCCGTCGTCGTCCTGGAAGCCGTCCAGATCCTCCGGCGAGTCGGGGCAGGCATCGCGCCGGTCGGGAATGCCGTCGCCGTCGCGGTCCCGCCCGCCCAGGGGCAACTGGTAGGAGAGCCCCACATGGTAGCGGAGGTCGGCATAGCCGGGCCAGAAGGGCGTGGCCGGGTCGTCCACCGCCAGGCTCACCTCGTAGCCGGCGTGAAGCGCGATCCCCTCGCTCCTGCCCCAGCGCACGCCGGCGGTCAGGAACGCGGGATCCTCCCGGGCAGACACCACGCCGGGAATGTCGAGCCGGTACTCGTAGTACTCCAGCCAGAGCGAGGCCTCGTTCTGGCGGAACTCCAGCGCGGCGCCCAGGAGGGTGTAGTCGTTCTCCCGGTCCCCGCCGGCCGCGGCGGCGGCGGGGTAATGCGGCGGCCACGGCTGGAAGTTCGCGCCGGCGTCCCAGCCGTACCCCAGCGCCTCGTTGCGATTCCAGCGGCGACCGACGTTCAGGTGCAGCCGCAGTTCCGGTAGCTGGGAACGCCGGAAGAGCGCGACGGTAGCCGCGGCGCCCGCCCAGCGCGAGGAAGCGTCCTCGCTGGTGCCTCGCTCGACGTCGCCCGTGGGCAACACCACTCCGCCGTGCAGCGCCAGCGACAGGGTCCGTCCCGGCACCGGCAATCCCAGGAAGGCCTCCAGGCGGGTGTCGCCCAGGGCCGAACCGCCTGCCACGCCCGGCAGCTCGCCCTGCTCGATGCCGACCATGCGCCCCTCGGCCCGCACGTGCGCCCAGGGGCGCAGACCCCAGGCCAGCCAGGCTCGCAGATCGCGGGTGGTCACGTCGGTGATGGCGCCGCCGTCGAGCGGGAACAGCGCGCTGCCGGTGCTGCCACCGAGCCCCAAGGTCACCAGTCCGTCGTGC
Source organism: Candidatus Krumholzibacteriia bacterium (assembly GCA_046484865.1). GTDB lineage: Bacteria > Krumholzibacteriota > Krumholzibacteriia > LZORAL124-64-63 > LZORAL124-64-63 > JAWOID01. The sequence continues at coordinate 72,410 of JAWOID010000104.1, read as the reverse complement.
GGGAGGGCTCCCGGCGTCAAGTGGCGTAGCTTCAGCGCTTCCTGCAAACGTTCCGGCGGCGTACCCGTGGGGTTGACCTGCTCCGGATCCACCCGCGGCGGCTGGACAGGCTGGGCGGCGGCGGCTGCCGCCGCCACCAGCAGGGCCGCGGCCACGGCCCAGAGCAGCCATCGGCGCGGTCGCGGGGCGCGGGGAGCGTCAGGTCGTCTCATCGTCCTCCGCGCCGGTCCCGGCAGCGGCGGATCCCTCCGTCGTATCCGGCGAGGGCGAGTCCGACGCGTCCGCGGAGGGCGAGTCCGACCCGTCCGCGGAGGGCGAGTCCGACGCGTCCGCAGGGGGCGAGTCCGACGGCTCGGCCGGCCCGGCGGCCGCATTTCCGACCCCGGACCCGCCGGCGGCCGCCTCCTCTCCCGCATGCTCGCGGCGGTCTCGCCGGCGCTCGTCCAGGTAGTTCATCTGCAGCTCCAGCACCGCGGCGTCAAGCAGGCGCAGCAGGTCCGCCGGGGTGTCGGTGCGGCACTTGGCCTTGAGCATCTCGAGGATGTCGATCGTACCGCGCGCCTGGTCGAGATCCCGCTCCACCTGGTCGGTGACCGGGTTCTTGAACTTGCCCAGGTGCTGCATCGTCGCGTGCTTCAGCGTGAGCGCCAGGCCGAGCAGGACCTCGTCATGCCGCGACATGCCTTCGTCGTTCATCGTTCCCACCTCCGCTGGCCGCGCCGGCCGGGACCCCGGCCCCGGAACCACGGCCGGGACCATCTCTCTCCGGCGCCGCCCAGGCTAGGACGGTCGCTCCCGCGTGGCGACGCGCCGGAGCCGGCCGCTGCCGGCGTGATCGCGGGCCACCGTCGCGAACGCATCGTACCGGTCATCGAACTCGTCCTGGATCGAGCCGACCACGACCTCCAGGAGGTCCTCCAGGGTGACCATTCCCAGCGCCTCGCCCGGGCGATCCACGATGAGCGCGATCTGCCGCCCCTGGGCGTGCAACTCCTCGAACAGCTCGTACGGCGACAGGTCCTCGTCCACCAGCAGGAAGGAGCGGACCATCGTCTCCGGAAACGCACTCTCCGGATCGCCGGCGAAGAAGAGCAGATCGCGCACGAGCACGTAGCCGATCGGCGTGTGGCTACCGGGCGGCACCACCGGCAGGCGGCTGAAACCGTAGCGCGCCGCGATCTCACGTGCCGATCGGACGCTGGTGTGCGGCGTCACGGTCACCAGTTCGCTCACCGGGCGCATGATCCGCTTGAGGTTCGCTCCCGCCAGTTCCATGAAGCGGTCCAGGCTCTCGCGGAAGCGCCGGTCCTCCGTCTCCGGCAAGGAGTTGGTCAGCAGGAGCGCCGTCAAGCTCGTTCGGTCCAGCCCGTGAGGCTCGCCGCGATCGTCGCGCGGCAACAGGCGCCGCCACAGCGCACCCCAGCCGCGCAGCAGGGCTCTCACCGGCGCGGTGATGAACATGGCCGCGCTCAGTGCCGGCGCCGAGGCGAGGGTGAAGCGCTCGGGGAACTCCCGGTAAAGCGTCTTGGGGATGATCTCGCCCAACAGGATCACCAGCACTGACGCCGTCAGCACCGCCATCCCGTTCGTCTCCCGGCCGAACCGCGCCGCCAGCTGCGTCGTCACCAGGGCGCTGAACAGCACGTTGAACAGGTTGGTTCCGATCAGGCAGGTCAGGATGGCGTCGTCGAGACTCTCGAGCTGGCGACGTAGCCGGCGCGCCCGGGGATCGGCCTCCTCCAGCCGCCGCAGCCGCACCCGGCTCACGCTCATGTAGCCGGTCTCCGCGCCGGAGAAGAACGCCGACAGGAACAGGAAGATGATCCCCGCCGCTGCCGTGGCCTCCCAGCCGAGTACGGCCACGCCGCTCACGACGTCTCCTCCCGCCCGTTGCGAGCCACCGCCGCCAGCACGCGACCGACGCGATTCGCCTCCATCTCCAGCACCGTGAACCGCCAGCCGCCGAGCAGCACCCGGTCGCCTGGGGCCGGAATCCGTCCGAGGCGGGCCATGACGAACCCGGCCAGGGTCACGTAGTTGCGCGAGGGCGGCAGCTCGATGCCGGCGATCTCGCGCAGGGCGCGCAGGTCGAGCCAGCCGGCGAGGACCCACCGGCGCGGCCCGATCTGCACGGCGTCGCTCCCCACCGACCCCACGTCGGCCACCGGTCCGATGAGCGCCTGCAGGCAATCGGCCAGGGTCACGATACCGGTGAAGTCGCCGTGCTCGTCGATGACGGCGGCCAGGTGCACGCCGCCGGTGCGCATCTCGGTGAGCAGCGAGGCCGCGTCCTTGCTCTCGGGCGCGAAGATCAGGGGCCGCACCAGCTCGGAGACCGGCGCGTGGTCGGACGCGCCGAGCAGATCCTTGAGGTGGACGAAGCCGACCGGCATGTCCCCTTCGGAGCCCGCCACCGGATATCGATTGAAGCCCGCGCGGCGAGCGGCGGACAGGACCTGTCCGCGGCCCCACCCCGCATCGAGCATCTCGACGTCGGGGCGCGGAGTCATGATCTCGCGGACCGCCAGCGTGCGCAGTCCGAGCAGACGCGCGAGGAACCGCCCCTCCGTCTCGCCGAGGGTGCCCTCCTCCACCGCCAGGTCGCACGCGGTCTGCAGCTCGGGCACGGTGAGCAGACGGCTTCCCGTGCGCTCCAGGGGCAGCGCGCGGACGAGCCAGTGCGTCAGCGGGCTGATCACCCAGAGCAGCGGCCGCGTGATCAGGATCCACAGGGTCAACGGCGCCTGCGCCACCAGCGCCACGCGGCTCTTGGCCCGCAGGGCCAGCAGCTTGGGTGTGATCTCTCCGAACAGCAGCAGCGCCAGCGTCACTGCGGGCACAGCCACCGCCAGGCCGTTGCTTCCGAACACGGACAGCGCCAGGGTGGTGGCCACCACGCTGGCCGCGACATTCACCACGAGATTGCCGATGAGGATGGCCGAGAGGAGGTCCGACGGGCGCGCCAGCAATGCCGTCACCCGGCGTCCAGCGGCGCCGCGCCCCGCGAGCGCTGCCAGTTCCGAGCGGCGCAGAGAGAAGAACGCCGTCTCGGACCCGGAGAAGGAGGCCGACAGAACCAGCAGTACGAACAGCAGGGGCAGGTCCACGTGACACTCCGGTAGCTCGCGGCTGCGCGCGAGGATAGCGGCTTCCTTGACAGCCTGCAAGGGCGCCCCTATGATCGCCGCGCCGGGGGCAGGACACTCGTCGGGAGTCCGCCCCCGTTCGCCGTTGGCACACCTGCTCGTACCGGGAGCCGACCGGGACCATGCCGCAGCGCCTCCTCGTCATCCGCTTCGGTGCGCTGGGCGACCTCTGCCTGCTGGCCTGGTCGCTGGCGCGTCTGGCGTCCGCATCGCCGCGGGTCACGCTGGTGACGAAGGAGGCCTTCGCCGGTCTGGCCTCCGCGTTCCCGGGCGTGGACGAGGTGGTCCCCCTGCGCGGGCGGGACCTGCGTGCACTGGGGCGCCTGGCCGGCGAGTTGCGCGGCCGCCGCCACGACGCGGTGGTGGATGCGCACGGCGTGCTCCGGGCGCGCGTGCTGTCGCTGTTGCTGGGGCGCCGCGTCGATCGCCGGCTGCAGAAGGATACCGCGGCGCGATTGCGACTGCTGCTGCACCGGCGTGGATCGCCCCGGCTGCAACGCACGATGCGGACGCGCTTCGACGCCTTGCTCGAGCCCTTCGCGGCGCCCGGCGTCGATGCGTCTCAGGCGCCGCCGCTGGCGGGGTGGGCGGCCGCGCGGCTGCCGGCGCCGGGGGCGAACGCGGGACGACCGCCGGCGCGCGCGCTGGGGTTCGCCCCCGGCGCGCGCTGGCCGACCAAGCGATGGCCGATCGAGCACGCCACGTCGTTCCTGCACGCCTTCCGGCGCGCGTCGGCCGCGCCCGTGCGGCTGTTCCTGGGCCCGGACGAGGAGGCGTGGTTCGCCGGCAGCACGCTGGAGCAGGCCGCGGCCACGGTGTCCGGGGTGGAACTCGTCGCGCGACGGCCGCTGACGGACGTGGCGCTGGCGCTGGCCGGTTGCGCGGCCACCGTGACCAGCGACAGCGGTCTGCTGCACCTCTCGGAGCTGGTGGGAACGCCGGTGGTGGCGCTCTTCGGGCCCACGGTGCGCGAGTTCGGCTACGCCCCGACCCTGCCGCGCAGCCGGCTGCTGGAGATGAGCGACCTCCGCTGCCGGCCCTGCTCCCGGAACGGACGCCGCCCGTGCTGGCGGGGCGACCTGGCCTGCCTGGCGGAGATCGGTCCGGAGCGCGTCCTGGCCGCCGCTCTGGCGGTCGGCGGGTGGTCGCAGGATTCCGGATCGACGGAGGCCGCCGGCCTGCCGGAGGAAGGAGCGGGATGAACGGCCAGCCGGGTCCCGCCCTGCGCCTGTACCGGAGCACCGCCCCCCTGGTGGCCGGAGTCGCGGAGACCCTGGCCTCGTTCTCGCCCAAGCTGGCAGCCGGCATCCGCGGTCGGCGCGGACTGCTGGAGCGCAGCGTGGCCGCCGCCGACCGGTTGCGGGGTTGCGTCTGGGTCCACGTCACCAGTGTCGGCGAGTACGAACAGGCGCGGCCCGTCATCGCGGCCATCCGCGATCGCCTCGGGGCAGCCGCCCCGCCGGTGGCCGTCACGCACTTCTCGCCCTCGGGCTGGGAATTCGCGCGGCGACGACCTTGTGCCGACTGGCACGACTACCTGCCCCTGGACCGACCGGCGGACATGCGCCGGCTGGTGCGGGCCTGGCAACCGCGCCTGTTGCTGTTCGTCAAGTTCGACTGCTGGCCGAACCTGGTGCTGGAAGCCCACGCTGCCGGCGTGCCCCTCTTCCTGCTCGCCGCCACCCTGCAGCCGCCCGGAGCGCGGCTGCATCCCCTGGCGCGGCCGCTGTTCCGCGACGTGTTCGGACGATTCCAGCACGTGGGCGCCGTGAGCGAGGAGGACCGCCGCCGGTTCGTGGACGACCTGGACGTACGCTGTCCCGTCAGCGTGACCGGCGACACCCGCGCCGAGCAGGTGATCCGTCGCTACGAGGAGAGCGAGGCCGGATCGGTGGCCGCGCGCCTGCTCGAACCGGGCGGCCGCGTGCTGGTGCTGGGTTCCACCTGGCCGCCGGACGAGCAGCTCTGGCTGCCGGTGCTGCCGGAACTGCTAGGACGCTATCGCGATCTGCGGGTGGTGCTGGCCCCGCACGAGCCGCTGCCGCACCGGCTGGCCGCCCTGGAGGCGGACCTCGACCGCCGCGGCATCGCACACCGGCGGCTCTCGGCGCTGATGGACGGCGCGGCCACCGGTGCCACCGCTGCCACCGCTGCCGCCGATGCCGCCGGTGCCGCCGCCACCGCCTCCGGCCCCGCTGCGTCTGCGCGCTGCGTGCTGGTGGATTCGGTGGGCGTGCTGGCGGAGATCTACCGCGCCGGCACGCTGGCGTACGTGGGCGGCAGCTTCACGACCGGGGTCCACAACACGATGGAGCCGGCGGTGGCGTCGCTGCCGGTGATGTTCGGGCCGCGCATCCAGAACGCCGAGGAGGCGGCGCGACTGGTACGGCGGGAGGCCGGGTTCGTCCTGCGCACGCCGGCGGACGCACGGGGCACGGCAGACGCGCTCCTGAGCGATCCCGACCGCCTGACCCGCTGCGGCGAGGCGGCGCGCGCGGTGGTGCTGGAGCAGCGCGGCGCGACCGCGCGCAGCCTGGCCGTGCTGGAGCCGGCACTGGTGCCGGAGTCCAGCCCTTGCTAGGTTTGTCCTCGCCCCCCGGCCCGCACCGACGTCTGCAGGAGCCCGGATCCCCGACCGGCCGGCACGTCCGGGATCGACGCCGGCGCCACCGCCCGACACACACGGCAGGAGCGTGCCCATGCGACCGCAGCAGGCCAACCGGCTCGACCCCGCCTCGCCCGCTCCGCGGACGGTCTGCGCAGCGGCGCGATGGCGCATGCCGTACGCCGAGCGGCCCCTCTACATCCAGCTCGAGACGGTCACCAAATGCAACGCGCGCTGCCCGTTCTGTCCGCAGCACGAGATCGAGCGCATCCCGCACCGCATGACCGAGGAGACCTGGCGGCGCATCGTCGACCAGACCCGCGGCTGGGGCGTCACCTACCGGCCGTTCCTCACCAACGAGCCCTTCGTGGACCGCCGGCAGCCGGAGATCGTGCGGTACATCAAGGACAACGATCCCACCGCCCGCGTGGAGTTCAACACCAACGGCGAACTGCTCACCGAGGATCTCGGACGTGCACTCCTGGAGGCGGGCGTGGACATCATGCGGTTCTCCATCGACGGCCTCTCGCGCGAGGCGTACGAACCGTCGCGCGTGGGCGTGAGCTACGACCGCGTGTACGAGCGGGTGCCACGCTTCCTGGAGATCTGGGAGCGCGAGGGGTATCGCGACCGTGTCCATACCGAGGTGCGGATCATCGCGGTGCCGGAGAACCGGCATGAACTCGACGACTACCGGGCGTTCTGGGAGCCGCGCTGCAGCGAGGTGGTGGAGACCAGCCTCTATCGCTGGCCCTGGACCGGCCAGACGGCGGCCGAGGTGGTGCGCAAGCCCTGCCTGAAGGTCCTCGACGAACTGTTCTTCTACACCGACGGCAACGCCACGCTGTGCTGCTGGGACGTGCATGGACGCGCCGTCATCGGCAACGTGTACGAGCAGACCGTGCAGGAGATCTGGGACGGCCACGCGGCGCGTCATCTGCGATCACTGCTCGACGACGGCCGGCGCGACCTCATCCACCTCTGCTCACGCTGCGACGCCTACGCCGCCCATGATTTCTCCCGGTTCCTCGCCCGGCCGTGACCGCTCGACGGCGGGCGCGCTCCAGGAGCCGGCGCACCACGGAACTCCTGCGCGGGCAAGAGCATCACCCCCTGAAACCAGGGAATCGGCTTCCGGTGGAGAACCCGGTCGCGTCCTCGTAGGAGATCGGATCAGCGATGCCCGCCCCTGCGAAGCCGCGCAGCCGCAGCCGGCAGCTCTCGCAGCGGCCACAGGCTCTTCGCTCGTTGCGGTAGCACGACCACGTGAGCTGCAGGGGAGCCGCGAGCTCGACTCCGCGGCGGACGATGGCCGCCTTGTCCAGGCGGAGCAGGGGCGTCGCCAGGGTGACGCGGGTGTCCGGCCGGGTGCCGGCGTCCACCGCGGCCGCGAAGGCGCGGAAGAACTCCTCGCGGCAGTCGGGGTACCCGGAGCCGTCCTCCTCCACGGCGCCCAGGTAGACGGCACGCGCTCCCAGCACCTCCGCCCACGACACGGCGATGCAGAGCAGATGGGCGTTGCGGAAGGGCACGTAGGTGGACGGCACGGGCGCGCCGCTGCGTGGTAGCCCCTCCTCCATCGGTCGCGCGGAGTCGAGCAGGCTGGAACCGCCGATGGCCTTCAGGTGGCCGACATCCACCACCAGCCGGTGCGGCGCGGCGTAGTGGGCGGCGATCGCCTCGAACGCCTGCAGCTCGCGGGTCTCGGTACGCTGGCCATAGTTGACGTGCAGCAGGGCCAGATCGTGCGCCACCGCCGCCTCGGCCACGCAGACGCACGAATCGAGTCCGCCGCTGGCGAGCACGACGGCCAGGGGCCGCGCCATCACACGCCTCCCTCCGCCTCCGGCCACAGCAGCCGGTGGAGCTGCACCTGCACCCGCACGTCCAGACGGTCGGCGAGCACCCACTCGGCGAGGCGGCGGGCGTCCACCTCCCCCCACGCGGGCGAGAAGGTCACCGGAACGCCGGCCGGCAGCCGTCCCGACCGGACCACGTCCCGCGCCCAGAGGTAGTCCCGCCGGTCGCAGCAGACGATCTTCAGCTCGTCGTCGGCCCCGAGCCCGGCGATGCCGGCCCAGTCGATGGCGCTCTCGGCGAGACCGCTGCCGGGAGCCTTGACGTCCACGACCCGCATCACGCCGGCCGGCACCCGGTCCAGCGCCGTGGCTCCCGTGGTGCCGCTGGTCTCGATCACCACCGTGTGCCCGACGGCCTGCAGGTCCGCCATCAGCTCGCAGACCTCCTCCTGCAGCAGTGGCTCCCCTCCCGTGACCAGCACCGTGCGCAGGCCGATCTCCGCCACGCGGTGCAGGATCTCCTTCCGGTCGAGCCGCTCGCCGCCCTGGAAAGCGTACGCGGTGTCGCAGTAGCTGCACCGGCGGTGGCAGCCGGTGAGCCGCACGATCGCGCAAGGCCAGCCGCTCGCGCGTGACTCGCCCATGATGGCGGGATATATTTCTCTGACCAGAAGCATGGGGAACGATTCTCGCTGAAAGTTCCGGGAGGTCCACGACGGTGCGTAACATAGCTGGATATCGCCGCAGAAACAACGCGTCCGCACGCCGGCGGGTGCGCTCCCGCGCAGGACGGTCCGCAGCCGACGCTGCGGCGGCGCTGGTAGCCGCCGGCCTGCTGCTCGGCCTCGCGGCCTGCGGCTCGGGCGAGGGCGACGGCGACACGGAAGCGGCTTCCGGCGCGGCGGGGGACGTCGTTCGCCTGGAGTGTCCGGTGGTGATCACCACCACGGGGCTGGAGGCATTCCTCGACCTGACCGGCGAGATCCAGGCGGAAAACCGGATTCCGCCCGGCCGGAAGGGCGAGCTGGCGAGCCTGCCCATCTACGACCTCCTGCTGCGCAGCTATGACGAGCCGGTGCCGGCCGAACTCCTCGACCGCCTGGTGCTCTACGCGACGGTCGGCCGCACGTCCAGCGGCGGGCTGCGCCGGCTGGAGGGCGAGAAGCTGCCGGCGAACACCGGCATGATCGCCAGCATGGGCTATGTCGTCGACAACGGACCGGCCGTGACCGCGGCGGTGGAACGCCTGATCGCCGCCGACCTCGGCTGCAAGGTCGCCGAGCGCGCGCGTGGCTTCGTGCCCGCCGCGGACATCCCCGACCCGCTGCGCATCGACTTCCTGGCGGCCGATGCCGAGCTGCGCTTCTTCGAGGACCGCTTCCTGGTGGACGCCGGCCTCGCCGCGGCGCTGGACGTCGACCAGCTGGAGCGCGCGCTGGCCTCGTCGCTGTACCGCAAGTACGGCGCCCCCGTGCACGCCAATCCGGTCACGGTGGAGGGGGCGGCCGCCCTCCATTCCACCTGGGGCGCGGTCGTCCACGGTGGTGTGGGTTCCTGGATCGACGAGTTCGAGACCCTCTACATGGACACCGACCACCCGCGCCTGTCCCGGTACACCATGCCGGTGCCCGAGGAGATCATGGCGCGCGGCGTGCGCCAGCTCGGCAACGTGATCGCGGCGACCGCCGATGCGCTCGCGGACACGCAGCAGGTCGCGGACGGGCAGGAAGGTGACCGCGGGCTGGCCGCGCACAAGCTGCTGGCCCCCAGCGGAGGGTACAGCAGCGTCGGGTTCGCCATGGCGCGGCTCATCGAGCGGCGGCTCGGGGAGGAGCGGCTACGCAGCAGCGCGAACAGCGTGGCCGCATTCCTGACCGCCTACCAGGAAGCGGCGCTGCGCAACCCGGACCAGCCGACGAGCACCGAGGGGAGCTACAACTGGTACCTGGAGCGGATGCCGGCGTTTCCGCCGGACGTGTTCGAGCGTCTGCTGGAGGTGGTCCGGGAGCAGGCGGCCCTGCTCCCGGACCCGGCGGGTAGCGACGGAGCCCGTCAGCTCTCGGGGTAGTGCGAGAAGACCGGCCGGATGTCCACCGGGATCTCCCCTAGCCGGTCGAGGGCGGCGCGCACCTCGGACGGCAGGTGACCGTGGCGCTCGATGAACGCGCCGGTGCCGGCGTAGTCGCCCTCCGCCTGCAGGACGAGGATCTCGCGCACCAGTTGCTCGATGGCGGCGGGGAACCGCTCCGCGTCCAGGTGGAAGCGACCGGTGTCCTCGTCGTGCGTGAGCACGCCCTTCTCCTTCAGGTAATTGTACTGGATGGCGTTGGCCGCGCCGTGCGCCGAGTCGATACCGAAGCGCACCGACCGGAACAGCCCCGCCAGGTAGGTGGCGGTCTGCTGCTCGACGATGTCCTCGGGGAACTCGCCGCGCCCCTCGCGGTGCATGGCGAAGATGGCCCACTCGCCCATGGCGTCGGCCTTCGCCTCCTCCAGGGTGGAGTAGTGCTCGCGCAGTTCCAGCCGCACCTCCGTATCGCGCCCGTCCTTGCGCAGCTTGCCGGGCCCCAGGCCATGGCTCATCTCGTGCCACAGCGTGTGCAGGAAGAAGGCCTCGGCCGTCAGGTGAGACTGCTGCTCCTCGTGCACCAGTTCCCCGGCGATGGGCTGGAGAATCTGGCGGAACTTCGCATTCATGACGTTGCGCAGCATCACCTTCTTGCTGCCCTTGGCCTCGCGCACCCTCTCGTCGTTGGGCAGGTTGAAGGCGATGGTCTGCACGCCCGCGCGGGTGTCGCCGGCCGAGAAGACCTCGTCCACCACCCTGATGGGCGACTCGCTGCCCCGGTTGGGGTTCTTGTAGTCGTCGGGGACGGGCAGGTTCGACTCCAGCCAGGGCAGTTCCTGCTTGAACCGCGCCAGCCGCTCCGACTCTTCCGGATCGGTGACCGTGACGAACGCCTCGAAGGCCGCCTTGAAACCGAAGAGTCCGTCCTCGTAGGTCTCGTACGGCCCGATCGTCACCTCTACCGGGCTGTCCAGGTCCATCCAGAGCAGGTCCGAGGCGTAGTAGTCGTCGTCGAGGAACGCATCGGCCCGGGCCCGCAGGAAGGCGGCGAGGCTCTCGTTCTCGGTGAGATCGGCGGCCTCGCGCAGCAGCCGCGCCGCCGCCTCCAGCCCCGGCCGGAAGAACTCCGAGTAGGGGATGGCCGCCAGCGCGCCGTTCTCGTCGCGACGCACCATCGTGGTCAGCGACGCCAGACCCTCCTCGTCCGCGGCGATCTGCGCCGTCTCCGCCTCCGTGAGATCGAGCGGGTAGTAGTTGGCTCCTGCCGGATGCGGCCAGGCGCCCACGAAGGGCTCCAGTTCCATGCGACGGTCCCACGGACCGTAGTTGATCTCGAGATACGCCTGCACCGCCCGGCGCTGGTCGACCGGCAGTTCCGCCACGCGGGCGAGCATCTGCTCGCGGCAAGGCCACGCCTGCGCCGTGAACAGACGGTCCATGATCCGGGCGGCATCCACCAGCTTGCCGAGCACGTCCCGCTGGGTTTCGGTCAGATGGGCCAGGTCGGGTGCCAGCTCGGTCTCGGCGTACGCCTCCACCCGTTGCTCCAGGTCCGGCGCGACCTCGAGCGGACCCTGGTCCACCCAGGCGCAGTCCGGATTCGGCTCACGTGAGGTCACGGTGATCCCTCCTGCGGGGGCATCGGCGTCCGCGGCGCGGTTCTGCGCCGTGGAATCGGTCTCGGCGGCGCAACCCGCCAGCGCCGCAGCCAGCAGCAGGACGAGCAGGGTGGCGGCCGCCCGCCCGTGAGCGATGCGCGCGACGACGTTCCGAACGTGTTGGTTCATCGACCGGCTCCTTTGCGCGAATGCGTGGGTCCTCGGCACGACCCTGCAAGATAGACCATCTGTCCCGAAAAAGCAGCCGCCCGGATGCTACGGGAGCGTCCGGGCGGCGGCAATGCGGATGGCGGGAGCGACGAGACTCGAACTCGCGACCTCCGGCTTGACAGGCCGGCGTTCTAACCAAACTGAACTACGCCCCCGCCAGCACTCGGCGGAATTCGGGCGCAATATAGCGTGCCGCTCGTGCACTGTCAATCACCGGCGCCGGGCTTCCGGCGCGTTCACGCCACGCTCCCCGAGGCATTCGCGGCGCGTTCCCGGGGGCGCTCCCGTGGCGATCCAGGCGCCCCCCCCGGCGCGATGCAGGCTTCCCCCCGGCGCGCTTCCGGTGCCCTCCCGGCGTACCCCCGGGCATCGGCCCAGGGATCAACCGAGGGAATCAGCCGAGACGGATCAGCCGAGCGCGGGCTCCAGGTCCGCGGCCGTCACGTCGTGGAGCGTGAGGACTCGCCAGGCGGGCGGCAGGCCGGCTCGCAGCGCCGGTGCGAGCGCCGGATGCCCCGCCGCCACGGCGCTGCCCTGCTCCGGCCAAGGCGCGGACGCGAGCAGGCGCTGCACGTGTTCGGGGAGCGGCCGGTGCGAGGTCAGCACGAGATTGGCGGGCCACGGCCGTCCCGCGCGGCCGGCGGCGTCCGCGGGCACGTGCTCGACCAGCGCGAAGCTCCTCGCCAGCAAGTGATCCAGCTCGGAATCGCCCCAGCGGTCGCCGGCGGTGAGGTCGAGCCAGGCCACGTGCCCGCGATCGGCCCATCGCCAGCCGGCGGCGACCGCCCGGCGCCGGGCCTCGTCGTAGGGAGCGTCGTTCCAGGCGGGGTCTGCGGCCGGAGGGATACTGCCCGCACCTGCCCTGCCGCCGGGTTCCCCGGCAGCCGGGTCCATGTCGTCGCCGGCGCCCCCGCCGCGCGCAGCCCCGGCCGCAGCGGGGGTCCCGGCCGCTGCGGGAGTCTCGGCCGCAGCCGCCGGAGGCCTGGCCTCCTGCCGAGCACCGGTCGCGTTCCAGGCCCCGGCGGGCACGGGGAAGGCCGACCAGGGGATGCGATAGACGAGCCAGCGGTCGCTGCCGCCGTCCGCGAGGGCGGTGAACCAGGCCGGCGGCAGACAGGCGGGATTCACCAGCCAGGGGGTGGCCTCCACCGGCGGCGTGCCCGGCGACGGCTCGGCCAGCGGCTCCACACCGCGCGCTGCCAGGGCGTCGCGCAACGCCCCCATCGTCACGTCGTCCACCCATATCTGCGGCACCGGCCGCCCCTCGCGGACGAACTCGGCCCGCGCCGCCCGCACCGCGGCTGGCGCCAGCGTGGCCGGTCCCTCCTTTTCGCGGCCCGAGCGGAGCAGGTGGCCCAGCATGACCGCGTCCGCGCCGGCGTCGGCGGCGGCCCGGAAGGGCTCTCCGCCCGCGACCGGTCCCGCCTCCACCTGCGCAGCGTGGGTATCGCCGCGCACGCCGCCATGGCCCGGCCAGTGCTTCGGACAGCAGCGCATGCCCGCCTCGGTCAGCCCGGCCACGGCTGCGGCCACGTGTCGGGCCACGAGTTCCGGCCGGTCGCCGAAGCTGCGCGAGCCGATCACGGGATTGCCGCCGCTGGTGAGCACGTCGGCACAAGGAGCGAGAACCCGGTCGATCCCCAGCCGCCGCAGCCGGCGGCCGGTCTCCGCGTGGACCGCGCGGGTGAGCCCGGGATCGTCCACGAGGCCCAGGGTGGCCGCCGCCGGCGGCCGGCCGATCGCCTGCTGCAGCACCGACACCGGACCACCCTCGTGGTCGGCCACGATCTCCGCGCCCGCGGGCAACAGCTCGCGCAGGCGGGACACCAGTGCCTGCAACTGGTTCAGGTCGCTCGCGTTGCGACCGAAGAGCAGCACGCCCGCCGGCTGCGCGCGCTGCAGCCAGGCTTCCTCCTCCGGTCGCGGCCAGGTTCCGGCCAGGCCCACCACCAGCCGCCGGGCGAGTTGCCACGGCTCGGCAGCGTCCCGGCCCTTCGGGGCGCCCGCGCGCACGCCGCCAGGGATGTCCTGCGGCCCGCTGCCCGCACGTTCGTCGCTCACGGCCGGACCTCCCCGTCCACCGGCTCGAGCCGGGCTCCCGGGTAGTAGTGGGCCAGGATCTCGCGGTAGGTCTTGCCCGCGGCGGCCATCGCCAGCGCTCCGCTCTGGCACATGCCCACCCCGTGACCGAACCCTCCGCCGCGCACCGTCACCGTCGCCGGCGCGCCCGCCGGACGGTCGATCTCCAGGTCGATGGCCGCGCTGCGCAGGATGAAGGGGTCGCCGTCGGCCGGGACCAGGACCCAGCGCAGGCGGTCGCCGCGCAGGTGGTAGGTGCCGGCCTCGCAGACCACGTCCAGGCGCGCGACACGCCCGCTGCGCGTGCGTTCGACCACCACGAGGTCGCGCCAGCGTCCCGGCCGCCCGGGACCGTCGCCTGGCCGAGCGGGCGTGAACGACGGGCCGGCCCAGTCGGCCCGGTCCCGCCGGCTCATGCGCTCCACGTACGGGGGCAGGGTGCGCTCGAGGATCTCCTGCAACTCGGCCTGCGTCCAGGTCTCCACCCAGCGGAAGTGGCGTGAGCCGGCGCACCAGGGCAGACCGTCGGCGCCGGGCCCGTCGGGATGGCAGACCAGGTAAGGACGCGCGGGCCGGGGCCACACCTCCTCCACCTGGCTCGTGCTGCCGCCGCAGGCGGCGCTGTAGAACGCCTCGATCTCGCCGCCGCCGCCGTCCGGCCCGCCGGCGTCGTGCCGGAGCACCAGGCCGGCCGTGCCGGCGATGGCCAGGTTGGCCTCGGGATCTTCCTGCGCCGCGCCCCGGTACACCTGATCCTCCACTCCGGCCCAGACGTCGAAGCCGAGCGCCTCGCGAGCCCCCAGGTGCGACACGGTGTAGGTGCGCGCCGCCACCGCCTGGGCCGCCACGGCCGCCCGACCGGCGGGACCCGGTCGGCCGATCTCCCACGGCACCACGCCGCGCAGGTAGTCCTCGAGATCGAGGGTGTTCACCACGGTGAGTCCGCGACCGGAGCGGTCGCCGAAGACGACGACCTCCCCCCGCAGGGAGAGGTCGTTCCAGTGCACGAGATGGGCGGGATCGACGGGCTGCAGCACCACCGCCCGGGCCAGGTCCCGGTGATCGCCGGTTCGCCAGCGCACCGCTGCGCCGTCGCGGGCGACGTGCAGTTCACGCGCCCGCAACACCGTGCCGTCGCCGGGTCGCCCGCCACCGGCCCCGCCCGGTCCCCTCGACCCGATCGCGCCCGGCCCGGCCAGGGCGGGCGCGTCGCCGCCCGGCCCGCCGCCGACCGTCCGCACGTAGCAGGGTCCGTCGGCGGTCAGGTGGACTTCCGGCTGCCCGACGGCCATCCCCACCCGCACCAGCAGCGGTCCTGTCGACGGCCGCGGCCGCGCCACCGGCGACTCGATCGCCGGGGGAACGGCGACCTCGGCCGGCTCCTCGACCACCCGGCGCGGGCCGGCGCAGCCGGCCAGGGCCAGCAGGACCGCCAGCACGACAGCGACCACCACGATCGCCGGGGTGAGTGTTGCGACCGCGCCCGCTCGGGCCGCCGGCCTCGTGCGGTCGCGGTGCAGCGCCGGTCGCTGTCGCGGCGAGGCGCTGGGTTCCTTCCCGTCCCGGTCCAGCATGCGCCTCCCTGCAGGCGAACCGCGGTTCACTGCATGATCACCAGGCGTTGCATGTCGCTGGCCACCCGGCCTGCCGCCGTGTCGAGGACCACCCGGTACAGGTACACGCCGTTGGCGAGCCGATCGCCCTCGCGGTCGCGTGCGTTCCAGTCGACCACCGCGTCGCCGGTCCCGCCGTAGGTGAACGGCAGGTCGGCCACGTGCCGTCCGCTCACCGTGTAGACCAGGACCCTGCCGGGCGCCGCCGATGCGCCGGAGCGGAAGACGAATCGCGTCGCGTCGCGCAGCGGATTCGGGTAGCAGAAGAGATCGGTGACCGCCACCTGCTGTCCGGGGCCGGTGCGGGTCACGAGCACGTGCTCCGTCTCGTATCCGTCGATGGACAGCAGCACGGCGCGCGACTGCTGCGTGTCGGCGTGGGCCACCGCGGTGAAACTCAGTTCCAGGGTGCGCCCGTCCAGCGGTTCCACCTGCAGGTTGCTCACGCCCAGATTGCGGCCCGTGAGCGCGACCTCGGTGCCGTCGTCCAGCCAGGCCGCGCCGGTGATCACGGCGCTCACCGCCACCGGCGTGTCCAGCGGGAACTCGTACGTCTGCGGATCGATCGGTGCTCCCTCGGCCACGAAGACCGCCGTCTGACGCTGGTGCAACCGCACCTGCCAGTGGTCATCCTGTTCGCTGCGGTCGGCGGTGTCGAAGACGTGCACCGTCAGCGAGTGATCGAACGGTCGCACGGGGAGAGACAGCTCGGCCAGCGCCCGCTGGTGCGATTGCGGCGCCAGCGGGAAGCTGATCTCCGCCACGTCGCCGCCGTCGGCGGGGTCGCGCACATCGGCCAGCACCACGCCTTCCGAATCGCGGACGAGCACGCGAGCCACCCCGGCCTCGTCGCCGATGTCCAGGGTGAGGCGCCGCACGTTGGTCGCGTCCAGGGCCACCAGGTCCTGCTCGCCGCCGATCTCCTGATCCGGACTGCCCCGCAGGGTGGCGGTCACCTCGGCGGCGCCGGCGTCCAGGACCATCAGCGGATCGCCCATGAGGAGGAACTGGGCCACCAGTTCGCGGTAGCGCGGGTCGTTGTTGCCCCAGGTGGCCAGGACGTCGGCCTCGCCCGCCCAGAGCAGCTCGCCCAGCACCCAGCGCGAGTGGACGGCCTCGCCCGCCACCGAGACGGTCGGCGGCTCGAAGACCCAGCGGCGGTGCATCAGCTCGCTGGCCCGCTTGTTCGTGTCGCGGTACTCGTAACCCGAGCTGCCGTACGTGGCCACCGCACCCTTGCCGGGGGTGGTCACGAGCTTCTCGCCGAGGCTGGGTTCCCGGAAGCTGCCCGTCGCGGGGTACACCGTCGACTGGGCCAGGTGCGTGACATGGCAGCCCATGCCGAAGAATACCCAGTAGCGGCCCCGGTTGGCGAGGCTGCTGACGTCGCGCCGGAACAGGGGGTCGAACTCGTCCTCGAACCAGGTCTCGTGGGCCAGCAGGTTCTCGTTCGCGTGCCCCTGGTAGTGCACCAGCAGCCCGCCCGCCGACAGCGACGCCAGCAGCGGCTGCAGGGCGTAGCTGGCCGCGTACTCGCGATACTGGCCCCAGTTGCGAGGCAGCGCGGGGTCGCTTTCGGGCAGGTAGCTGTCGAGGAACTGGCGATCGGCGGTCAGAGCCACGCCGGCGGCGTTCTCCTCCCACCCCTGCGCCATCAGTTCCTCGCTGTTCTGGAAGTCGCGCTCGCCGCCGTCGTAGCGCAGATAGGCGCCCCCCCCGTCAGTGATGAAGCCGCTGGACCAGGCATCGTCGGCCATGAAGATGCCCCGGCGCCGCCAGGTCTCGCCCGGCTGCACCGTCTCGGTGGCGATGATCTTGTCGATCATGGCCTCCAGGTCGGCCGTGCTGTTGCAGGGAAAGCGCCCGACGTACATGTCCGTGAGCATGCTCGAAGGCGGCCGGCCGTACCACTCCGGCCAGTTGTCGTCGTCGGCGGCGGGCACGGCGTACCACTTGTCCGAGGCCAGCAGCGCCGGATCGTACCCCCACAGCGCCTGTCCGTGCAGGTGGGTGGGCACCCAGTCGGTGGCGTAGGGCCGCGCGGCGCTGGTGACTCCCAGCTCGAGCGCGTTCTCGTTGGCATCGCCCACGAGCACCAGCGCCCAGCTGCCCCAGCGGTTGATGGCGTGCGTGGTGAAGCGCTTCAGCGCCCAGGGATCGCGCAGGCCGCCGTTGTACCAGTCGTAGAGGTCGTCCACCTCCACCACGTGCGCGGCCAGGTCGCCGCCGGCGCGGTCCTGCCGGTGCCGGATCCAGCGGTCCAGCCCGGAGGTGAACACCGGATGCGAGATGACCACCAGGTCGGGCGCTCCCCCGGTCGCTACGGTCGGGTCGTCCGGATCGTCCACGCGGGTGGCGAGGAAGGCGAGGATCTCGCCCGTGCCGTCACCGAACATGCGCTCGTCGACGAAGAAGCGGCGCCGGCCTTCGCTCTGGTCCACGCGCAACGATAGCCGGTAGCCGTCGCCGTCGGGCTGCACGTTCTCCGGGCCGAGTTGCACGCGGACCGGACGGCGCGGGTCGGTCACATCCACCAGCCCCAGGTCGCTGTCCGCGAAGCCGGTGACCTCGATGTCGTTGACACCGGGTTGATCGCCGCCGGGGAACAGCAGTTCGCCCTGGATGGCCTTGAAGAGGGCGTCGTACTCCACCTGCGCCCAGTTGAGATAGCCGAACAGCATCAGACCGCCGCCCCGCGTCATCACGAGGTCCATGGTTCGCGCGGTGATCTGGCTCGGCGCCAGCGTGGTCTCGAAGGTGACCAGGCTGCGGTTGACGGTCTCGTACTGGCCGAGCGGCGTCTGCACGCCCCCCGCTTCCAGGTCGAACGCCAGCGTGCGGGCGTTGTTGTCGTGCGCCGCCAGCTGGGCCGTGAGGTCGACGGGACCGCCGGCCGGGTCGGGCGACCAGAAGGTGATGCCCAGGCGCGCCGCGGTGTCGAAGTAGTTGTTGGCGTAGACCCGGTCGACCAGACGGTTGGGGACGTACGTCCGGAACGCCACCGCCTCCTCGAAGTGGTCGCTGCGGCGGTAGCGCGGCTCCGGCGGGCCGGCGGCCGCCGGCAGCGTGGTGGTCGCCATGCGGGACCAGCCGCCGCCGGCGGGCGGCTCCGCGAAGGCCAGCCAGTAGATGTTGCCCGCGTTGTTCATCTCGAACGGGTCGCCGGCTCCGGGCACCTCCACCGGGCCGGCGCCGAGATCGGCGGTGTGGGCATGGTCGTCCCGCAGGCGCAGGCCCTGGAAGAAGAAGGCGTCGTCGCCGGCGAAGGTGCCGCCGTCGCCCACCAGGTGGACCGGCACCTCCACCTCGATCCAGGGCGGGCCCGAGCACCCGGCACACGTGTCCAGCTCGGCCACGTACCGTCGCTGGTACAGCCGGATCTGATCCTCGCGGACGTCCGGATCGGTGATCAGGCCACGGTCGCGCAGGGACTGCGCGGTGACCCGGTACAGCCGCGTGCGTCGCACCACCAGCTTGATCTCGGAGGTGAGGGGCGTCACCTGGCCGCCGCGCGCCGGCTCGTAGCCGGCGGTCCGGGCCGGATCCGCCGCCGCGAGCGGGCGATCGAACGCGACCTCCCCTGCCGCCGCCTCGGTGGGCAGCGACGGCAGTTGCCCGCCGTTGAGGAAGAGGAAGCCGAAACGCTCGTCGCCGCGGCCCGTCAGCCGCCGCGCATAGGTTCCCGCCGCCCGGGCCAGCGCCGGATCCCGTCGCGGCTCGGGTACGAAACGGATCTCGTAGGTTCCTGCCGCCAGGTAGCGCGTGGCGCGTCCGGCCTCGTCGCTCTGGACCGCGGTGATCGCGTAGTCGGCCACCCGCCGACCACGCCAGAAACTCGCTTCCCCCAGCCGCACGGCGGGTCCGCCCACCGCCACCGGTGTCCGCTCGCTCTGTTCGCGAATCCGGGGGGATACGACGGCGTCGCCGCCGGGGTCCTCGCCCGGCAGCAGGATCTGCTCCGCCAGGGTCCGCGGCGCCTCGCCCTCCGCAGCTCCCGCCCGCGGCACCACCGGCGTGGGCACCACCATCAGGGGACGGCCGCCGGCATCCTCCCAGGTCTCCTCGACGACCCTCAACTCGGGCCGGGTGCCCGGAGGCACCAGGATCCAGCCGCCGCGGCGAGGCAACGCCGGACGCGCCGGCACGCCTCCGTTCACGTAGCCGTCCACGAGCGGCTCGTACAGCTCCAGCGCGCCGCCCCGCAGGCTGCGCAACGCCCACCGCGGCGCCCCGTTCTCCACCCGGAACCGCACCATCTCGCCATCGCTGAAGATCACGCGTTCGGGCCCCGGTCCGGACGGTACGGCGTCGGACGGTACGGTGTCGGCCGGCACGGCGTCGGACGGCACCGGGGCGGCGACCGCGGGCGCGTCGCCCTTGCCGGGCAGCGCCAGATCGTCAGCGGTCTGGGCCGGCGCGGCGACGGCGCTCATCATCAGCACGGCCGCCATCATGGCTGCCAGGACGGCGGCCACCGCCACCACGGCGGGAGGCGACCACGGGAACGCCGCCGGACGCCGGCCGGCGGCTGAAAGCACGCGAGCGCCGCCTTCCGGCGCAGCTACGCGCCGGGGCGATCGCGGGCGCACGGGACGATCCATCGGGCATCGGCTCCTGCAGGGGTAGGGCCGGAAGCGACCAGGGGCGGGGAAGGGCTCAGCCTTCGCCGACAAGTATAGGATACCGCCCCGGTCCGGTCAACGGGGGCGGACGCCGCGCGGGCCGTGCACCGGCCGCGCTCCCCGGTCAACAGGACCGGTGGTGGAATGTTCCCGCCACGGGCTCGCGACCGGCAAAACGTGCCGCTCGAGCGTGACATCGTCGCGATCGCTATGACCATCCCCGGTCGTCCGACGGCCCCGGTCGCTCGCCGCCCCCGGACGAGAACAGGGGGCGGGTTTCCCCGCCCCCTGCCCGCGTTCGCGTGGGCCTGTCTACCGGAACAGATCCTTCACGCTCGACCAGGTGGCGCTCTCTGCGCGGACCTGGACGTCCGTGTTGATCCCGAAGATCGGCAGTTCGAAGGCGCCGCTCGAGGGCAGCACTTCCTTCAGATCGCCGATGTCCAGGCCGTTGCAGTAGGTCATGAAGCCGGGGATCGAGGGCGTGGTGTGCGGGTTCAGGTAGATCAGCACGGGCTGATCGGTGAACACCAGGATGTCCGCGGTACCCACGAACGCATAGTCGGTCCCATCGTACACCGGGATCGCGGGCTCCGCGAACCCGGCGATGACGCCGGTCGGCGAGCTGTCGATGTCGATGTTGTTCTGGTTCCAGGTGAATCCGCTGAACGCGATCCCTGGGTCATGAGTGACGATGAACTCGACGCACCGGCAGGACGGCGCGGTCATGCCCGTGATGATGAAGGGAAAGTTGTAGAGGGTGCCCGAAGGACCGGCCACCGGAAGGTGGTCGTCCATCAGCGGATCGTCGAAATGCTCGGCCGTGTAGATGCCGAATCGATCCTGCCCCGGAGGGGGCTCGACGGCCTGGCCGACCGCCGGCAGGAGGAACGTGAATGCCGCCAGAGCGGCCAGGACTAGCACGTTGATCGTTTTCCTCATGGCGTCCTTACCCCTTTTCTGTTGGTCGTCCCCTCTTCGCCCTGGGTTCATCAGCCCACGTCCCCGGCGCGATCCGCCGCGTGGGCGGATCAGGCTCTCGGCCCGGGCTGCGTCCGGGCTTTTCGCCAAACGACCGCAGGGCGCGGCGACCCCCGGCTCCGTCCGGCCAGGAAAACGAGTCGCCGCCTGCTGCGGCATCACCCGGCCTGGAAATCCTTCGCACCGCACCGGCCCGACCCGTCCGGGCGCGGTCTAGGCGCAATATCCAGGTAACGAGATTTCCTGTCAAGACGCAAACTCCGCGCCAAAAAGACGCCCGGGCGGCAGAGCCGCCCGTGCGCTTGTGCGAAGGAACGTCAGACGGTCCGGTCTACCGGAACATCCCCTTCACCTCGGACCAGGTGGCGTCCTCGGCACTCACGGCCGCATTGGTGTTCACCGCTGCCAGCTCGTAGCCGGGCAGCAGCCAGCCGTTCGCGCCGCGACCCATGCCGTCCTCGTCCGTCGCGAACTCCAGGACGACCAGGTTGCCGAAGTCGTCCGGATCCACGTAGCAGGCCTCGTTCGGGATGCTCGGCTGCGAGACCGGGCCGGCCAGGAACGTGAAGCTCGGCGAGAAGGTCGAGAGCACCAGGTACCCGACATAGATGTTGTTGTCGACAGCCATCATCGGGGTACCGAAACCGACGATGAAGCCCCAGGTCGTGCCGTCGACATCGATGCCCTCGGTGCCGTTCCACACGGTGCCGTTGACGAACACGTACGCATCGCCGGGAACCACGGCCAACTGGACTTCCAGCGTGGCGCAGCCGCGGACGGTCGGTCCGGCGATCGCCATGTACATATTGAAGTTCGTACCCGCCGCAACGGTGGTCGTGTTCGTGGTGAATGCAGGGTCGAAGTAGAGGCCGAAGCTGTCCGTACCGGTATCCTGGGCGACCGCGGCCGAAGCCATCAGGGCGACCATCAGGATGACTAGCAACTTCTTCATGTTGATGACTCCTATTGTTGCGCAGGTCCCGTGATGTCGGTGCTGAGCGCCTCGGAGCGAGGCTCGGTCGCCCAATCCCCGCCGCCTGCGCCGGTCGGGGAGCCCAGATCTGATCGTCCGCTCGGGCCTGTGTTCCCTCTCGCCGGGGACGAGCCCGGGAGTTCGAGAGAGAGAGTGCCAGCGCGCCCTCGCGGTCCGTGGGACCCGGCCCGTCCGCCGACTTGCGCCACCGGAACCGGACCGGACTCCCGTCGAATTACCGTCGACCTACAGGCCCGGGCAAGCCGCGCCGAATCCGTTCGCGAATGCCGCCACGTCGGACGCGTTGACCACGCCGTCGTAGTACATGTCGCTGCGGAAGTTGTAGGCTGCGAAGTAGTCGCCAGCGAACGCCGCCACGTCCGACGAGTTCACGCGACCGTCGGGGAAGATGTCGGCGCTGTTGAACGAGATCGCCATGCCGGCGCCAGCCAGCGGGGCACCGTTCACGTACACCTTGGTGACATCCGTACCGGGCAGGGAGAACCCGCCGGCGAGCATCGGATCCACCCACACGGTCTGGCCGGCCGCGTTGGTGTTGAAGTCGGCGATGGTGCCGTTGTTGCAGGCGAAGAAGTTGCTGGACGTCGTGCCGAGCCAGAGATCCTCGCCCGGGTAGTTGGAGATCGGGTCGCCGTTGCCGTCGAGCAGCGTCAGAGTGACGGTGGCGTCGACGATGGGACCGGCGGTACCCGGCGAGGGAGGAGCGGCCCGCGCCGCGGTGAACGCGTTGCCCGTGCCGTTCGGCAGATTGAAGAGCGCGACCGGTCCGGCCGCGGCCGTCGTCGCCGTCGACAGGGTCAGGCTCGGCACATTCGCACTCGCGGCCGCAGCGCTGATCACCATGATGCAAACCACAAGACCCATGAGTTTCCTGAGCATTAGGACACCTCCACAAAAGGCACTCTCCGGCGAGGGTGGCTAACCCAAGCGAAGCACGTTACGACAACTAGGTCGAGCCCTCCTTCCCACTCACGAACGTCCATCACTTGACGCGCAGAAGATTATCACAGCGCGCCGGGGCGTGCAACCCCCATTTTTCGTCAACCCCGGAAAGAGTTTGCAAATCATCCGTTAACACTTGGTGTGGATTCAGGATTTCTTGCTCCTCATGAGGCATTCTCGAACCGCGTCGAGTGGAAACGGCGCCCGACGGCGGTAACCGGCTATAAATCCTCCGGTTACCGCGACGCCAGGTGGACGAGAGCCGAAACGTCGGTGGCAGGGGGCGACGAGTTGGTGGGCGAAGCAGGGCTCGAACCTGCGACTTCCTGCTTGTAAGGCAGGTACTCTGACCAGCTGAGTTATTCGCCCACCCCACGGCGGGTGTCGCCGGTTGGCCGGTCCGGCCGGCGGGGTTCAGGGCCGCCCTCGCTCGCATGGCGACGGAAGGCGAGCCAGAGATAGGTCGGAAAGAGGATGCAGTAGCCTAGCACCAGCAGCAGGGGGCCGGCGGACAGGCGCTGCGCCGCCAGCAGCAGATACCCGACCACGATGGCCAGCAGGGCGGCGACAAGGAGGCCGTGTTCGATCCCGAATCTGGGCACGACGCCTCTCCCGGGTGCGGCGGCGGATCTCGTCGAGACTGCGGGCACCACGATACCGTCTCCGCTCGTCGCCGTCAACGAGCGCCGCCGGCCTCGTCGCGGCGATCGCGACGCTGCCGGTAGGCCTTGACGGCCGCACTGTGTTCCTCCCAGGTGCGGGAGAAGACGTGTCCGCCGTCTCCGTCCGACACGAAGAAGTAGGCGCGGCAGGTGGTGTCCGGTCGCGCGGCGGCCAGCAGGGCCGGCAGCCCCGGATTGCCGATCGGGCCCGGCGGCAGTCCGGCCGTACGGTAGGTGTTGTAGGGCGACGTCCTGGCCAGGTCGACATGGAGCAGCCGTTGTCCGCGCTTGGCGAGGAAGTAGGCCACGGTGGGATCGGCGTCCAGCTTCCAGCCGTCGCGCAGCCGGTTGGCGTACACGGCTGCCACGCGGGCGCGCTCGTCGCTCCGCCGCGATTCGGCCTCCACGATCGAGCCCAGCGTCACCAGGTCGTGCGGCGTGAGCGGCGGCAACTCGCCGTCGGCCGGCCGCACCGCCAGAGCGGAGTCGAGCCGCGCCAGCTGCAGCGACAGCAGCGTGCGGGCGACCTCCCGTGCGGTGCTCCCCTCGGCGAAGTGATAGGTATCGGGAGCGAGATAACCCTCCGACCAGTGGAAGCGTCGCGGCCCCGGCGCTCCGGCGGACACGGCCGCCAGGCTGTCAAGCCGCGCGGCGGCGGCGGGCGCGATCCAGCCGCGCCGGCGCAGTTCGCTGGCAGCCAGCGAGTCGGCTGCGGCCAGAAAGGTGTCGGCCTCGAACCCCAGCAGGCCGCTCAGCCGGGCGGCGGCGTCGCGCACCTCGATCCCTTCCGGCAGCGTGATCACCACCGGCACCGTCTGCCCGGCCGTCATGATCGCCAGCAGCCGGCGCGGCGACGCGTCCGGCGGCAGTTCGTAGAGCCCCGCGCGCAGATCGCGATCCTGACCCGTCAGGCGCGCACCCCAGCGGAAGATCCGCGGATGGCGCAGTAGCCCCCGGGCTCCGAGCGTGTCCGCCACCGCCGCCACCGTGGCGCCGGGATCCACCCGCACCGACACGGCGGCGCTGCCGGGCGTCGCTCGCGGCCCGGTCGTCCAGGCGCGGTACGACCAGACGCCCACCGCCAGCAGGGCGACGACCACCGCCAGCCCCGCCGCGGCGGCGGCGCGCAGCACCCGGGTGCGCACGGCGTTCACGAGGACTCCGGGCCGCGGGCCCGGCGCTGGTCGAGGTGCTGCTGCAGGATGATCTCGGCGGCCGCGGCGTCCACGGTACCGCGCGGGGCGCGCCGGCGCCCCGTCTCGCGCAGACGGGCAGCAGCCTCGGCGCTGGAGAAGCGCTCGTCGGCGAGGACGACCGGCAGCTCGAGTTCCTCGCGTAGCCGGTCGGCGAAGCGCGCGGCGCGACGGGCCATGTCCCCCACCTCGCCGCCGGTGGTCAGCGGCCAGCCCACCACCACCTCGGTGACGCCGCGCTCGGCCACCAGGCCGCGCAAAAGCGCGAGCACCGAGCCGTCGCGGCCCTCGTGGTGCGTGCCGACGGCGGTGGCCAGGGTGTCGGTGGGGTCGCTGACGGCGATGCCGATGCGACGCACTCCATAGTCGATGCCGAGGACGGGAGCCATGGCGGGACGATCGATCTCCGTTGGGGGCGACTATCGCGGCGCCGGCGCACTCGCCGGACGCCGCGAGCAGCGGTGCCTCAGTCCTGGGTGCCCTGCGGCAGGTTCTTGACCAGACGGACGTGGAACCGACCGTCGGGAGCGCGGCCATACAGGAGTTCGTCGGTGAACTCGCGCATGATGAGGATGCCGCGTCCGCGCTCGCGCATCACCTCCTGGGGGGGCTGCCAGGTGGCGTGATCGAACCCGGTGCCCTCGTCGAGGACCGTCACGACGATCCGGGTCTCCTCCAGGTCCAGCCACACCTCGATCGCGAGGTCCTCGTTCAGACGGTTGCCGTGCTCCATGGCGTTGGTGCAGGCCTCGATGACCGCGGTGCCGAGCTCGTCGATCGTTCCCTGGGGACAGTCGATGTCGCCCCCCACTTCCTGGAGGACGGCGTCGGGCACGCCGAGGTAGATCATCTGGCTGGGGATCTTCAGGTGGATTCGCGACGTCAACGGCGTCCGCCCGGGTTGGAAGTTGGTCAGGAGAAGCTGCGCAAGGCCTCGTCTTCATCGTCGAAGGACTCGAAGACGGTGTAGAGCTTCGAGACGATGAAGATGTTCTCGATACGGTCGGACACCCTCAACAGTTTCAGCTCGCCCCCGCTCTTCTTCACGGTCTGGTACCCCGAGATCAGGATCCCCAGCCCGGTGCTGTTGACCCACCGTACACGTTCCATGCTCACCAGGAAGTTCCGGACGCCCTCGTGGATCAGCGTCTTCAAGGTCTCGTCGAAGGCTTCCGAGTCGGGGCCGCCCATCAACTTGCCGCTCAGTTCCAGGATGGCCACGCCATCGCGCTTGCGTTCCTTGATCTTCACTTCGCCTCTTCCGTGCGTCACCGCCGCTGCCGATCTCCGTCCGGCGAACCGGAGTGCAGGATAAGCATCGCCCGGCGCCCGTGTCCAGTCCGATGCGCTGCCGAGGGCCTCAGAGCCGTCGCCGCAGCTCCGCCAGGATCTCGGCCAGGTCCGGCGGCGGCGGCGCCTGGAATACCCGCGGCTCGCCCGTGACCGGATGCGTGAGCCGCAGTTCCGCCGCGTGCAGGAGCTGCCGCTGCGCCCGCCGCACGACCCAGGCCGCCAGCGCCCGGTCCACGGCCGGCACCCCGCGGGCCCGCCGATCGTCGCCGTAGGTCGGATCGCCCACCACGGGATGGCCGTGGTGGCTGAAGTGGACCCGGATCTGGTGGGTCCGTCCGGTGCCCAGTTCCACGGTGCAGAGCTGGCAGAACGAGAAGTCCTCCTCCACACGGTAGCGGGTGAGGGCCTCCCGGCCGCCTTGCACCACCACCGCCATCCGTTTCCGGTGCCGCGGATGCCGCCCCAGCGAACTGGTCAGCTCGCCCGCGCCCGCCGGCCAGCGCCCCCAGCTGAGCGCCAGGTAACGGCGACCGAGGGTGCGGCGGCGTAGCTGGGCGGCGAGGTGCGCATGAGCCTGCTCCGTGAGCGCCACCACCAGCAGGCCGCTGGTGTCGCGGTCGAGCCGGTGCACGATGCCCGGGCGCAGGGAGGATCCGGCCGCGCCCAGGTGCGGGTAGCGGTGCAGGAGCGCGTTCACCAGCGTGCCGCCGGCATGCCCGGGAGCAGGGTGGACGACCAGGCCCGCTGGCTTGTTCACCACCAGCATGACCTCGTCCTCGTGAACGACCTCCAGCGGGATGCGTTCCGGCACCGCCGACATCTCGGCGCGCGGCAGCGGCTCGAGCACGATCTGCTCGCCGCCGCGCAGGCGGTGGTTCTTGGGGCGCGCACGGCCGTCCACCTGGACGCGCCCCGCGGCGAGGGCGGCCTGGATGCGCGTGCGCGAGAGATCGGTGACGTGGGCGGCGAGGTAGGCGTCCAGACGCTCGCCGGCGGCCTCCGGATCGGCCGTCAGCCGCAGCGGCGCCGGCGGCTGCGGAGTCCCCTTCGCTCGCTCGCCGTCGCCGGCTCCCCCGGGGGCCCGTCCGTCAACCACGGTCTTCGGCGCCGGGTTCGCGCTCGTCGCCGGCGGGGGCGCGCGCACGGCCGTCCAGCAGCAGGCTCAGGAACAGCAGCGCGCCGCCGATGGTCACCCCCATGTCGGCCACGTTGAAGGTGTAGAAGCGGGCGCTCCCGATCCCGACGTCGATGAAGTCCACCACCAGACCGTCATAAAAGAGACGGTCCACCAGGTTGCCGAGGGCGCCGCCGACGATGGCGGCGATGGCGCTCCGCCTCAGGCGATGGCCCGGGCTGCTGCGAAGGTACAGGTGGACCAGGAAGATCACCGCGGCCACGCTCACCGCCACCAGCACCCACCGCCCCACCGGGAACAGGCCCATCGCGGCGCCCGGGTTGCGCACGTAGATGAACCGCACCAGGTCGCCGAGCACCTCCACGCGGCCGCGCAGGGTGTCCACGTTCTCGAGCACCAGCCGCTTGGTGACGAGATCGAGCGCCAGGACGAACGGGGCCCACAGCCACGGCGGCAGGCCGCCCCGGCGGCGGGCGTCCTCGCCGGGATGCATCGCCGGCGTCGCCATCGTCTCGCCGTCGCGACGATCGCCGGGACCTTCGTCGCCGTCCCCGTAGCCCACGCGGACCGTGTCGCCGTCGCCGGTCACCGCGGGGTCGCCTCTTCCTTCTCCTTGCAGTCGATGCAGAGCCGGGTATAGGGCAGTGCCCGCAGGCGATCCAGGCCGATGTTGACGCCGCATTCCTCGCACTTCCCGTAAGAACCGTCCTCGATGCGTACGAGCGCCTGCTCGATGTGATAGAGGTAGCGGCCCTCCGACGCAGCCACGCGGATGGTCTTCTCGAGATCGAACTCGTCGGTGCCCTGGTCAGCCAGGTGATTGGAGTGGAGCCGCGGCGTGTCCGCGGTGCCGCCGTCGGCGTGCATGATGGCCTTCTCGGCCTGCGCCAGGGAGCGCATCACGCGCTCCTTCTCGGCCATCAGCAGCTTGCGGAAACGCTGCAGGTCGGTCTTGCGCATGCTCTCCCCTTCATCGGTTGCCGGACCGGGCCTCAGGCGCGACCGAGAGCGATCCGGACCTCCGTGCCATCGATCTCGAACGCATCCACGTGGGGCAGCGAGCCGTCTTCCGCCAGCCGCACGGCCAGCGTCTCGGCGGCGATGCGCTCACCGTGCCGCGCGAGGACTTGCTGCACCGGCTCTCCGCCGTGCACGTTCAGGACGATGCGGTCGCTGACCTCGAGCCCGCTCTTCTTGCGCAGGTTCTGCACGCGATTGATGATCTCCCGCGCCATCCCCTCCGCCAGCAGTTCGTCGCTGAGGCTGGTGTCCAGGGCCACGGTCAAGCCGGCGTGGCCTGCCGCCACGCAGGGGGCGATGCCCTCCTGCCGCACCTGGATCTCCTCGAACCCGAACTCGACCGGCTCACCGTCCACCCGCAGCGTGATCCGGCCGGCGCGGCGCAGGCCGGCGATCTCGTCGGGGGTCATGGCCTCGATACGCCGGGCCGCCGCCGGCGCACCCTTGCCGAAGCGAGGGCCCAGCGCGCGGTAGTTCGCCTTGGCGGTGATGCGGGCCACGTCGGCCGGGTCGGAGACCGCCGCCACGTCCTTGACGTTCAGCTCGCTCGCCACGTACCCCACCAGGCGACCGTCCGCCAGCAGGCGCTCCACCCGGTCGTCCTCGGCGTGCAGCAGCAGCCTGCCCAGCGGCTGACGGGTGCGCAGGCGCGCGTCCTGACGCAGGCTGCGCCCCACTCCCACCACGTCCTGGGCCACCGCCATCGCCCGTTCGAGATCCGCATCCTGCAGCGACGCCGCGGCCGCCGGGTAGTCGGCCAGGTGCACCGATGCATCGCCGTCGGCGTGCGCCCGCAGGCCGCGGAAGATCTCCTCGGCGGTGAACGGCACGAACGGCGCCAGCAGGCGCACCGTGCTCTCGAGCACCGTGTGCAGGGTCCGGAAAGCGCTGCGCTTGTCCGCCGTCATCTCGCCATGCCAGAAGCGCCGGCGGGCGAGCCGCACGTACCAGTTGCTGACGTCGTCCAGCACGAAGGCGCCCAGCGTCTTGCCCGCGCGGGTGAGATTCAGGTCCTCCAGGTCCGTGCGCACCGATGCGGTCACTGTCTGCAGGCGGCTGACGATCCAGCGGTCGAGCAGGTCCGGCTCGGCCGGTCCATCCTCGCCCGGACGGAAGCCGTCGATGTTGGCGTAGAGCGCGAAGAACGCATAGGTGTTCTCCAGGGTGGCCAGCAGCTTGCGCTGGGCCTCCGCCACGCCGTCGTCGTCGAACTTCAGCGGCGTCCAGACCGGACTGGCGGTGACCATGTACCACCGCAGCGGGTCGGCGCCCCCCTTCGCCATGATCTCCACCGGATTCACGGTGTTGCCCACGCTCTTGGACATCTTCTTGCCCTTCTTGTCCAGGATCAGCTCGTTCACGAGGCAGCTCCGGTAGCTGCTGCGCCCGAACAGGAAGGTGGAGATGACGAGCATGGTGTAGAACCAGCCGCGGGTCTGGTCCACGCCCTCGCTGATGAAGTCGGCGGGGAACTGGCTCTCGAACAGCTCCCGGTTCTCGAACGGGTAATGATACTGCGCGAACGGCATGCTGCCCGAGTCGAACCAGCAGTCGATCACCTCGGGCGTGCGGCGCATGGTGCCGGAACATCCCTCATGGACGCAGGGGAAGGTGACGCTGTCCACGTGCGGCCGGTGCAGGTCCAGACGGCTCTGGTCCGTGCCGGTGAGGTCGGTGAGGTCCGCGCGGCAGGTGGGCAGATGCAGCTGCTCGCAGGCGTCGCAGGTCCAGACGTTCAGGGGCGTCCCCCAGAAGCGATTGCGGCTGAGGGACCAGTCGACGTTCCCCTCCAGCCAGTTGCCGAAGCGACCCGTCCCCACCTCCGGCGGCACCCAGCGGATGTGACGGTTGGCCTCCAGCAGCCGGTCGCGCAGGGCCGTGGTGCGGATGAACCAGCTGGGCGTGGCGTAGTAGATGAGCGGGTTGCCGCAGCGGTCGTGGTACGGGTACTCGTGGGTGTGGGTGGCCTCGCGCAGCAGGTGGCCCTGCTCGCGCAGATCGCGGACGATGCGCGGGTCCGCCTTCTTCACGTGCAAACCCTCGTACGGCGGCACCTCGGCGGTGAAGGCGCCGTTCGGGTCCACCGGCTCGAAGAAGGCCAGGTTCTCGCGCTCGCCGACGGCGAAGTCGTCCTCGCCGAAGGCCGGCGCCATGTGCACGATGCCCGAGCCGGTATCGAGGGTGACAAAGTCGCCCGCCACCACCTCGAAGGCCCGGCGCCCCTCGTCCGGCCGGCAGAAGGGGAAGAGCTGCCGGTAGCGCCGGCCGAGCAGGTCGCGTCCCTTGAGCCGCTCGAGGATCTCCAGCGGCTCGTCGGTGCCCAGCGCCGCCTCCAGGCGGGCCTCCGCCAGGATCAGCACCTCGGACACTCCGCCGCCCGCGCCGTCGCCCGCACCCCCGTCCGCGCCACCGCCCTCACCGCCGCCCGCGCCGCCGCCGCCCCTGCGCACCCGCACGTAGTCGAAGTCGGGGCCCACGGCGAGCGCCACATTCGAGGGCAGCGTCCAGGGCGTGGTGGTCCAGGTCACGAACGACTCGGGGCCGTGGGGCCCCGGTTCCGTGGCGGCGAGCTTCACGTAGATGCTGGGGTCGCTCACCGTGCGATAGCTGTTGGCCATCTCGTGACTCGACAGCGGCGTGGAGCAGACCGGGCAGAACGGCACCACCTTGTGGCCGCGGTACAGCAGGCCCTCGGCGTGGAAGCGCGCCAGGATCCACCAGACGGTCTCGATGTAGTCGTCGGTGTAGGTGATGTACGGATCGTCCAGGTCCACCCAGTAGCCGAGCAGCTCGGTGAAGTCGTCCCAGTCCTGCTTGCAGGTCCAGACGCTCGTCCGGGCGCGGGCGTTGAACTGCTCCAGCCCGTACTCGCGGATGGCCTGGGCGCCCTGGATGCCGAGCTCCTTCTCGACCGACCTTTCCACCGGCAGCCCGTGCGTATCCCAGCCCGCCTTGCGCAGCACGCGGTGCCCGGTCATGGTCTTGTAGCGGCAGACGATGTCCTTGCACACGCGCGAGATGACGTGGTGCACGCCCGGCTTGCCGTTGGCCGTGGGCGGTCCCTCGTAGAAGACGAAGTCGGGCGCACCTTCGCGCTGCTGGATGCTCCGGCGGAAGGTGTCGTGTTCCTTCCAGAAGCGGTTGATGCGCCGCTCGGACTCCGCATCGTGCATCTTGCGCGCCAGGGGCGGATACAGCGTTTGGTCGGCCGGTTCGCGACCGGCGGATGCGCGGTCGTCGGACTGACGCTCGTCGGCCTCGGGGCCTTCGAGCTCGAGGTCCTCGGGCTTGAGGTCGTCGGGCATCTGGCGATCCTTGCTGATCGGTCGGTTCCGCTCGTCGTCCATCCTGCCGGTACTCGGCTTCACGCCCCGGCCAGACCGGCCAGGAAGCCGGTCACCAGCGATTCCAGCCGCGGCTGGGCCTCGTTCGCCACCGCGATGATCTTCTGCACGTCGGCCGGCTCCAGCGCGTCGGGGAAGCAAGCGTCCGTGACCACCGAGAGCATCAGCACGCGCATGCCCGCATGCACCGCCACCAGGTTCTCCGGCACGCTGCTCATGCCCACGGTATCGGCGCCGACGGCCCGCAGGAAGCGGTACTCGGCGGCCGTCTCCAGGTTCGGACCCGCCACCGCCACGTAGACGGCGCGCTTCAGGGGGATCCGCAGCTCCAGCGCCACGCTCTCGGCCAGCGTGACGTACGCGCGGTCGTACGGCTGCGACATGTCGGGGAAACGCGGCCCCAGACGGTCGTCGTTGGGCCCGATCAGCGGATTGTCGCCCATCAGGTTGATGTGGTCGACGGTGACCACGATGTCGCCGGGCGTGAACTGGGGGTTCATGCCGCCCACCGCATTGCTCAGGATGAGCGAGCGCGCCCCCAGGGCCCTCATCACGCGCACCGGCAGCGTGATCTGCTGCATCGAATAGCCCTCGTAGTAGTGCACCCGACCCTGCATGGCCATCACCGGCACGCCCGACAGCTCGCCGAGGATGAGATTACCGTCGTGGCTGGTGGCGGTGGAGGCCGCGAAGTGCGGGATCTCCGTGAACGGAATGGTCGCCTGCGCCTCGATCTTGCGACCCAGGCCGCCCAGCCCGGTCCCGAGGATCAGGCCGTGTTCAGGCTCGATGTCGCAACGCGCCCGGATGAAGGCGGCAGCTTCCTGGATCCGGTCGTGGAGATCGGTCAACGGATCACCTCCGGCGGTTCGGGGCGAACGGGAGGACAAGGTAACACGCGTCGCCGGCCGGGTGAAACGCCGGTTGCGCCCGGCCGTTCCGCCGGCGGCGCCGTTCCCGCGCGTGTCGCGTGTCCCGGATGGTCGCGCCAGGGCTCTCGTCGGACGTCAAAAAGCCCCCCGCCGATTCCGGCCGGGGACCCCAGGAGGCATACGATACCCCGCCAGAGCACGGAAGGCCAGTCGTGAAACCCCCGTTGTGCCAGGGAGAATGTGTCCAGGGGTTCAACAGGGGTTCAAGGCGCCGACCGGCAGCACGAGGGTTGCCGTCGAAATAATGTTGGATCAAATTATCTGGGCCGTTCAGGGCCTTCCTGGTTCCAGACACATTTTCCCAGGCACAACGGAGGGGCCTAGGAGCGGTCTTTCTCGTCACCCGCCCCGAACGCCGCCGTCGACTCGCGCAGGATGGAATCGACCGGCTCGAGACCGTCGCTGGCCGGCTTCTCGACCGGAGCCGGGCCAGCGGGCGCGGACGCGAATACCGGCCGCTCGGCCGCCTGGGGACGCGGCGTGGCGTACAGGTTGTCGGGCGCGTAGTCGCGCCAGACGTCCACTTCCTGGGGCGCCACCCGGGCCGGAGCCGGGGCTGGAGGCGGGACCGCTCCAAAGGCCGCACTTATCGGGGGCGGAACGGTATCGACCGCTTGCCGGGCCGGAGCCGGAGCTGTGAGGTGGTCCATCGCCGGGTCCGCGGCTTCGGAAAACGGGACGGCGCTCGTCTTCAGCGGAGACGGGATGGCATTCATCGCCCCCGGACCCGGCCGCGGCATGTCCACACCCGCGTCGGGAGCTGGCAGGGTCGCCTCCATCCCCGTGGGCCGGACCGGTGGCGGCGGGTCGAGAGCCGGTGCCGGGATCGGGTCCTGCGGCATGGTCGCGGGGTGCGTGCGCTCGTCGTCCGACACGAGGTCGGCGGCGGCGGCCAGCAGATCGCCGGCCGTCCGGGACTCCGGATCCAGGGCGGCATCCACCGCCGGCATCCCGCTCCCGCCGCGAGCCTCCGGGCGCTCCCCGGCCCGGCGCTCGTCACGCCAGTCGCTCGGCTGCTGCTCGCGCAGAAAAGTCGGCAGGCCGGCATCGTCGGGGGTGGGTCGGCCGGCCTGGCGGACGTGGGCGTCCGCCTCGTCCAGCACGCGCGTATCGATCTCCTCGAAGTCGCGGCTGTGGTTCTCGATGAACTGCACCTGCGACTCGGCGAGCGACCGGAAGCGGGCCAGGTAGGATTCCTTCTCCTTGTGGAGTCCGATCAGCTCCCGGCGAAGTTCCTCGGCGCGCTGCCGGCCGCGATCGAGCACCTGCTGCGCCCGGAGCGCCGCCTCCTGGACGATGAGGTCGCCCTTGCGGCGCGCGTTGTCCTTCGCCTCCTGGAGCATCCGCTCGGCGGTCATCAGCGTGTCGCGCAGCGCGCGCTCCATGTCGTGGTACTCGGCGATCTTGTGGTCCTGCTCGAGGATCCGCTCGCGCAGCTGCTTGTTGTCCACGAGCACCGCCTCGTACTCGTCGGCGACGGTGGCCAGGAAGGCTCGCACCTCGTCGCACTCGAAACCGCGGACGGAGCGCCGGAACTCCTGCTTGCGCACGTCGAGGGGGGTGATCCTCATCGCTATCCTCCCGGAAGAGCCAAGAGAGCGTGCGGTGGTCCCGCCGCCTCAGGCGATCAGTGTCATGACCAGGCGTATCAAGAGAAATGCCAGGATCGGCGAGAAATCGACGGGGCCGAACGGGATCAACCCGCGCAGGGGCGCAAGGACCGGCTCGGTGACGCGCACGATCTGCCAGAGCAGGGGGTTGGTGGGGCGCGGGTTCACCCAGCTGATGATCACGCGGGCCAGGATCAGCCACGAGTAGACCTGCAGGAGCGCCAGCAACAAGCCTCGAACGTCCATGGAGCCCTCCGGGGGAGCACGGCGCGGGATCGCGCCCGCGCGCTGGTGAGCATGGTCGGGGCGGAGCAACCGGCAGCCACCCGTCCGCCGAGGCGCGGGAAGGGCGGACCGCAGTCCCGCCGGTGACGGATCCGTCCGCGCCGGTGCGACGGTCTTGCGGCCGCGCCCCTCGGGCGGCCGGAAAGTGGGCGCACCTGGTCGGGGGACGGACAGATCGTGCCGCCGCCGGTCATTCCTTGCCGGTCAGGCCGGCAGCCGTGGCCCGAAGACGGCGGTACCCACGCGGATCATGGTCGAGCCTTCGGCTATGGCCAGCTCGAAATCGTCGGTCATCCCCATGCTCAGCTCGGGCAGGGGCAGGCCGGTCGCGCGCCGCGCATCCTCGGCCAGTTGCCGCAGGGTGGCGAACGTGGCCCTCACGTCGTCGGGGGGTGCGTCGAGCGCGGCCATGCACATGAGTCCCCGCAGTTCCAGCTGCGGCAGCGCCGCCATCTCGTCGAGGACGGCGGGGAAGTCGGCGGGAGAAACCCCGTGCTTCTGCGGTTCGCGGGCCACGTCCACCTGCATCAGGACGGGCTGCACCACGTTCGCGGCGGTGGCTCGCTCGGAGAGCTTTTCGGCGAGGCGCAGGGAATCGACGCCGTGCAGCAGACGGAAGGCCCCCACCGCCCTGGACGCCTTGTTCCGCTGCAGATGCCCGACGAAGTGCCACTGCACGCGGCCCGGATCGAGTCCCGCGTCGACCAGCCGCGCGGCCAGTTCCCGCTGCCGCGGCACCGCCTCCTGGATGCGGCTCTCCCCCAGTTCCCACTGATCCTGTGCGCAGGCGGCGACCACCAGTTCCAGCGGTATCCGCTTGCAAACAGCCACCAGGCGCACCTGGTCCTCGGGCCGCCCGCTGCGCGCGCAGGCCGCGGCCATGCGCTCGCGGACGCGGGCCAGGTTGGCGGCGACGTCGGCAGGCGAGATCATGAGCGGCTCCTCGAAACGGCTCCGTGGTGCCGGCGAGAACGTGTCCGCGGGGCGCGAAGGATCCCGGCGAGGTTAGACCGGCGGCGGGGCCGGCGTCAAACACGACCTCGGGCACGCCTCTCCCGGCGCGGGACCGCGGTCGCGGCCACACCGCGCCGCGCGAAAGCGCCCCGCCTGCCGGCGGGGCGCTGGATTCGGATCGCGACGAACAACTGGACGATCGGGTGGCCGGTCGGCTGCGATCGGGCGGCCGGGCTAGCTCCAGCGCAACAGACGCGTGTTGGCGTCCAGTTCCAGGTGGACGTTGGCCACCACCTCGCGGTCGTGGTCCTTGAGGATCCGGAGCCGGATGCGGTCGGAGTCGGGCTCGAGGGCCACCACCACGTCCAGCAACGGATCGAACCGCGCCACCGCCTCGGGGATGCCGCGGGCGTCGGTCTCCTGCCCTTCCCGGTGGGTGTGCCCGCTGGCCCAGACCTCGGCTTGCCAGGCGCGCGCCAGCCGTCTCACGCCCTCCATCTCCCACTCCTCGGTGTGCTCGAACCGCGGGGTGCCGTCCATGATCACCAGGTGCGGATCGAACCCCGCCGCCTCGCGCAGGAACGCCACCGACTCCTCCAGCTTCTCGAGGGTGAAGTAGTCGCGGTTGTAGGCGAGGATGTGACGGTGCCGCTCGGCCTCGAGCTGACGGTTGGGAATGTCGTCCAGGCGAAGCTGTGCCGCCAGCGCGTGGAACAGCTCGTCGTAGAAGCCGCGCAGGTGCTCCACCGATTCCTTGGTGGAGATGTGCAGCACGTTGCGGCCGTGCAGCA
Source organism: Candidatus Krumholzibacteriia bacterium (assembly GCA_046484865.1). Classification (GTDB taxonomy): domain Bacteria; phylum Krumholzibacteriota; class Krumholzibacteriia; order LZORAL124-64-63; family LZORAL124-64-63; genus JAWOID01. The sequence goes on along the minus strand of JAWOID010000104.1, from coordinate 36,513 downwards.
TGTGATCGATAGCCAGCCCCACCAGGAAGCTCGTCTTGCCCACGCCGTGGCGCGAGAGGACGACTCCGACGTTGCCGGGTCCGAGTCCGCCGCCGATGGCGCGCTCGAAGAGTCGCACGGGGCTGCGCTCGAGGACATCCTTGGGGGTCATCTCTTCCCTTCCTGCCGGCGAGACCGCGGTGCGCGCGGCCGGCCGGACGTCTCCGGATCCATGCCCGCCGGCCTACTTCGTGCCCGCGGCGCGTTTCTCCTCGTACTCCTTGCGCAGATTCTGCGCCACCTCGGCCGGCGCCGGCGCGTACCGGGAGAACTCCATGCTGAACTCCGCCTTGCCCTGGGTCGCCGAGCGCAACACGGTGGCGTAGCCGAACATCTCGGCGAGCGGCACGGTGGCGTCGATGCGGACGAATCCCTCGTCCTCGGTGGTACCCACGATGATACCGCGGCGCTGCAGGATGGTCTTCAGGACGTCACCCTGGTGCTCGGTGGGACCCTCCACCGACACCAGCATCAACGGCTCCAGCGCCACCGGCGCCCCCCTGTTGTAGGCCTCGCGGAACGCGCCGTGGCAGGCCACCATGAAGGCCATGTCGGACGAATCCACGGGGTGCGAGTCGCCGTCCTGCAGCACCACCTTGAGTCCCTGCACCGGGTGCCCGATGTACTGGCCCTGCGTCATCATCTCGCGGAAGCCCTTCTCGCAGGCGCCGATGTACTCGCTGGGGATGTTGCCGCCGGTGACGACGTTCTCGAAGCGGTACTGTCCGTCGTCCGTGGGCTCGAGCACTCCGATGATCTTCGCGTACTGCCCGGAGCCGCCGGTCTGCTTGCGGTGCGTGTAGTTGAACGGCACGCTGCGCGTGATGCTCTCCCGGTACGCCACCTTGGGCGCGCCCGTCTGCACGGTGGCGCCGAATTCCCGGCGCATGCGTTCCACGTACACCTCGAGATGCAGCTCGCCCATGCCCCGGATGAGGGTGTCGCCCGTCTCCGGGTCGACCGCCGTCTGGAACGTGGGGTCCTCGCGGGTGAACCGGTGCAACGCCTTGGAGATCCTGTCCTGCGACTTGATGTCCACCGGCTTCACCGCCAGCGAGACCACCGGCTCGGGCACGTGCATGCTCGAGAGCACGACCTTGCGCCCTTCGGTGAAGGTGTCGCCGCTGGCGCAGTCGACCCCGAAGAGCGCGATGATGTCGCCGGCGCCGGCCTTCTCGATGTCCTCCATGGTGGCGGCGTGCATGCGGCCCAGCCGCCCCACCTTCACCTTCTTGCCGGTGCGGGTGTTGAGGATCTCGCTGCCCTTCTGGATGGTCCCCTGGTACATGCGCACGTAGGTGAGCTGACCGTAAGGGCTGTCCTCGAGCTTGAACGCGTTGGCGATGAGCTGGTCGGCCGGATCGTTGGTCAGCGTGAAGCGGCGCTCCTCGTCACCGGTCAGGTCCACCGCCTCGTTGCGGATGTCCTGCGGATGGGGCAGGTAGCGCACCACCGCGTCCAGGAGCGTCTGCACCCCCCGGTTCTTGTAGGCGCTGCCCATGAACACCGGGGTGAGCTGCTTGGCGAGCACGCCCTTGCGCACCGCCGCGTGGATCAGCTCCGGGGTGACGGCATCGTTGTACACGGCCTCGGTCAGCTCGTCGCTGAACATGCTGACCGCGTCGAGCATGACCTCGCGCCGCGCCTCGGCCTCCACGCGCAGCCCGGGCGGGATCTCGCCCCGTTCCACGGTCTCGCCGGCGGGCCCGGTGAAGAGCACCGACTCCATGGTGACCAGGTCGATGACGCCCTCGTGCCTGTCCTCGAGCCCGATGGGGATCTGCATCAGCACGGAGTTGTGCTTCAGCTTCTCCCGCAACTGCTCGGAGACCCGGAACGGGTTGGCGCCGCTGCGGTCGCACTTGTTGATGAAGGCCAGGCGCGGCACGCCGTAGCGGCGCATCTGCCGGTCCACCGTGATGGACTGGCTCTGCACTCCCGCCACGGAGCATAGCACGAGGACGGCGCCGTCGAGCACCTTGAGCGCGCGCTCCACCTCGATGGTGAAGTCGACGTGACCGGGCGTGTCGATGATGTTCACGTGGTGATTGTCCCACATGCAGTAGGTGGTGGCGGACTGGATGGTGATCCCGCGCTCGCGCTCGAGATCCATCGAGTCCATGGTGGCCCCCACGCCGTCCTTGCCCTTCACCTCGTGGATGGCCCGGATGCGCTTGGTGTAGAAGAGGATCCGTTCGGTCAGCGTCGTCTTACCCGAATCGATGTGGGCGCTGATGCCGATGTTGCGGATCCTGCTGAGATCCTGGATCATGATCTGTCCTGCTCGTGGTTCCGCTCCCCGGGGAACGGTGCCTGACCTGCCCGGCCCGTGGCCGCGAACCCTCGCGACCCGGTCTCACGAAATCCGCGCCCGGCCTGCGAGGGGCCGGGCGCGAGCGCGGGAATATAGGAGCACGCTTGTCCTGGCGCAACCGCTGAGAGCCGATTTTCACGTGCCCTGACGGCCGCCGCCGGTGGCCGCCCGCATCCGGTCGGTCGGCACCGATCGGTCGGCCTCGATCGGTCGGCCCCGGTCAGTCGATCGCGCCCTGCCGCCGGCCCACCCTGGCGAACGCGTCGAGGCAGCGGTCCACGTGCGTGTCGTCGTGGGCCGCGGAGCACTGCAGCCGGATCCGCGCCTGCCCCCGCGGTACCACGGGGAAGCTGAAGCCGATGCAGTAGATCCCCTCGTCCAGCAGTTCGGCCGCCATCGTCTGCGCCATGACCGCATCGTTGGCATGCTTGCGGAAGTGCACCGGGATGATCGGATGCTCGCCCGCGTCCACGTCGAATCCCAGCTCCCGCAGGCCCCGGCGCAGCCGCTGCTGGTTGCGGTCGACGGTCCGGATCGGTTCGGGATCGTCGCGCAGGATCCGCAGCACCTCGAGCGCCGCCCCGCACACCACCGGCGGCAGCGAGTTGCTGAACAGGTACGGCCGGCTCTTCTGCCGCAGCCAGGTCACCAGCTCCCGGGGTCCGGCCGTGCAGCCGCCCAGGGCACCGCCCAGCGCCTTGCCCAGGGTGGTGGTGATGATGTCCACCCGGCCCATCACGCCGAACTTCTCGGGCGTGCCCCGGCCGTTCGCGCCCACGAAGCCGGTGGCGTGGCTGTCGTCCACCAGCACCATGGCGTCGTACTTCTCGGCCAGGTCGCAGATGTCGGGCAGCCGGGCGAAGTCTCCGTCCATGGAGAAGACGCCGTCGGTGGCCACCAGCCGGAAGCGGGCGTCCTGCGCCTGCTTCAGGCGCTCCTCCAGCTCGGTCATGTCCGAGTGCTGGTAGATGAACCGGTCGGCCTTGGCCAGCCGGATACCGTCGATGATGGACGCGTGGTTCAGCCGATCCGTGATGATGGCCGAGTCCTTGTCCAGCAGCGGCTCGAACACCCCGCCGTTGGCGTCGAAGCAGGCGGCGTAGAGGATGGCGTCCTCCATCCCCAGGAATTCCGCCAGCTCCTGCTCCAGCTGCTGGTGCAGCTCGGTGGTGCCGCAGATGAAGCGCACCGACGAGAGGCCATATCCCCAGCGATCGAGCGTGCGCCGGGCGGCTTCCACCACCCGCGGATCGCTGGCCAGGCCGAGATAGTTGTTGGCGCAGAAGTTGAGGACGGTGCGGCCGCCCACCCGGACCTCGGCGCCCTGGGGGCCCTGCAGCACGCGTTCGTCCTTGAACAGACCTTCTTCGCGGATGTTCCCGAGCTCCTGGCCCAGCACCTCGCGCATGGCGCCGATCATCAGCGGCCCTCCTTGGCGTACCAGACAGCCATCTCGTCCAGCGTCTGCGTCTTGATCTTGTCGGCCCAGCCGGCCTGGCCGAAGGCCTCCATGCGCTCCCTGACCACCTTCACCATGGCTGCGCGGGCCGGCTTGAGGTAATCGCGCGGGTCGAACCGGGCCGGGTCGTCCATGAAGACCTTGCGGATGGCGCCGGTGATGGCCAGGCGGTTGTCGGTGTCCACGTTGATCTTGCGCACCCCGTGCTTGATGCCGCGCTGGATCTCCTCCAGGGGCACGCCGTAGGTCTGGGGCATGTTGCCCCCGTGGGCGTTGATGATGTCGAGCAGGTCCTGGGGCACCGAACTGGAGCCGTGCATCACCAGGTGGGTATTGGGCAGCCGGCGATGGATCTCCTCGATGATGTTCATCTTCAGCACCTCGCCCGTGGGCTTCTTCTTGAACTTGTAGGCGCCGTGGCTGGTGCCGATCGCCACCGCGAGAGCGTCGCACTGGGTCGCGTCCACGAACTCGCGGGCCTGGTCGGGGTCGGTGAGATGGGCGAGGGCCTCCTCGCCGGTGAGGCCGGCGCCGTGCCCGTCCTCGATGCCGCCCAGGGCGCCGAGCTCCGCCTCCACCGTCACGCCGATGCTGTGGGCCACCTTCACCACCTCGCGGGTGACCGCCACGTTGTACTCGTAGCTGGCGGGCGTCTTGCCGTCGGCCTCGAGGCTGCCGTCCATCATCACCGACGTGAACCCCTGGCGGATGGCGCTGTAGCAGGTGGCCGGGCTGTTGCCGTGGTCCTGGTGCATGGCGATGGGGATCCGCGGGTTCAGTTCCGCGGCGGCGAGCATGAGGTGGCGCAGGTAGGCGTCGTCGGAGTAGCTGCGGGCGCCGCGGCTGGCCTGCACGATCACCGGGCTGTTGGTCTCCCGGGCGGCCGTCATGATGGCCTGGATCTGCTCCATGTTGTTCACGTTGAAGGCGCCCACGCCGTAATCGTGTTCGGCGGCGTGGTCCAGGAGAACGCGCATGGGTACCAGTGGCATGGCTCGCTCCTCCGCTGGCGATGGATGTCCCGGGTGGCGGTGTCGCTCGGAGCCCTCCGGGGCCCTCCGGGGCCCGCCGGGGACCGGGTCGACGTGGGCAGTAACCTATACCACGGCGGGAGCCGGGGCAATGTCGGCGCCGTGCCGGCGGCCGGCACACCGGCGACGGTCGCGCACTACGCGGGTGCGATCTCCCGGTCCAGGTAGACGTCCTGCACCGCGTTGATGATCTCCACGCCGTCGCGCATCGGCCGCTGGAATGCCTTGCGACCCATGATCAGCCCCATGCCCCCCGCACGCTTGTTGATGACCGCGGTGGTGACCGCCTCGGCGAGATCGCTCTTGCCGCTGGCCCCGCCGGAGTTGATGAGCCCCGCGCGGCCCAGGTAGCAGTTGGCCACCTGGTAGCGGCACATGTCGATGGGGTGGTCGCTGGAGAGGTCGGTGTACACCTTGTCGTGGGTCTTGCCGAAACCGATGTCCTCGAAGCCCGGCTCGTTCGTCTTGGGCAGTTTCTGCTTGATGATGTCCGCCTGGATGGTCACGCCCAGGTGATTGGCCTGGCCGGTGAGGTCCGCGGCGCCGTGGTAGTCGATGCCGCCCTTCTTGAACTCGCTGTTGCGCAGGTAGCACCAGAGCACGGTGCCGAGGCCCAGCTCGTGAGCGTGATGGAACGCTTCGCTGATCTCCTGGATCTGCCGTTCCGACTCCTCGCTGCCGAAGTAGATGGTGGCGCCCACGGCCACCGCCCCCAGGTCGAACGCCTGCTCGACGCCGGCGAAGAGGATCTGGTCGTAGCTGTTGGGGTAGCTCAGCAGTTCGTTGTGGTTGAGCTTCACGAGGAACGGGATGCGGTGGGCATAGCGGCGCGCCACGGCGCCCAGCACGCCCACCGTCGAGGCCACGGCGTTGCAGCCCGCCTGCATGGCCAGTTCCACGATGTTCGCCGGGTCGAAGTAGACGGGATTGGGCGCGAAGCTCGCCCCCGCGGAGTGCTCGATCCCCTGGTCCACGGGCAGGATGGAGAGATAGCCGGTGCCTGCCAGACGCCCGTGGTCCCACAGGCTCTGCAGGTTGCGCAGCACCACGGGGCTGCGGTCGGAGTCGCGCCAGACCCGGTCCACGAAGTCGGGCCCGGGCAGATGCAGCTGATCGCGGGAGATCTTCGGGTTCGAGAAGCCCAGCAGATCGTCGGCGCGGTCGCCCAGCAGCTCGACGATGCGGTCGGGGGTCAGGCTCATGCCGTGTTCCTTCCTTCGTACCGGCGGAATGTCTGCGCTCGCGACACATGGCTAAGGAAGGATGGCGGAGACGTCCACGGGTGAACCTGCCTCGGTCCGGGCCGTCCCCTCACCGCAGGCGATCCGCGACCTCCAGAACGTCGGCGAGCCAGGCCCGGAAGGCAGCCACGACCCCCGGCGGCGGACTCTCGTGGCCGCGGTCGGCGTCGGGATGGAAGGCAACCTCCGCCCCCGCGGCGCGCATCTCCTCGACGCAGGTCTGGATCAGCGCGAACGGCGCGTTGCGGTCGCGCTCGCCGTGGAAGACGAACATCTGCCGGCCGGCCAGCGGGTCCAGGGTGGCGGGGTCGGTGAAGTCGGGGTACCGGCCGCCTCCGGGCGGCGCTCCCAGCCAGCGGTTCGCCAGGTCGGGATGGGCCGAGAAGAGCGCCGCGCCGCGGTAGACGTCCGGCCGCGACCACAGCTCGTGCAGCGCGCCGTAACCGCCCATCGAGAAGCCCACCACGGCCACGCGTTCGAGGTCCAACGGGTAGCACGCCGCCGCGTCGGCGAGCGCCTCGGCCACGTCCCGCCGCGCCTCCTCCGTGGCGAAGCAGTGCGACGGCCCCCGCCCGTACGGCGCCACCACGAGAAGTTCCGGCGGAAAGCGGTCCGCGACCTGGAAGAGGCTCGTCTCGTCGGAGCCGCTGCCGTGGAGGTAGACCACCACGGGATGACGGTGCCCGCCGCCCGCCGCGTCACCCGTCGCGCGGGCCTCCGTCGCCCCACCAGCCCGGCTCGCGGGCGCCAGCACGGCATAGGGCTGCAGGGTGCCGTCGGCCGAGCGGAACGCCCGCCGCACGGGACCGGTCGCGGCGGTGAGCACGTCCTCGCCCGCCTCCGCGCCCGCAACCAGGTCGGCGGCCCGGCCCAGGCGCTCCCCCAGCGCGCCGGCCGTCTCCCACGGGAAGAGGTCGGACTGCTCGCGCTCGCACTCGTCGAGCAGGAACTCGAGGGTGGTGCGGCTGCCCGGCGCCAGGATCCCCGAAGCCCGTTCCTCGACCGCGAGCGCGAGTCGCTCGCGCAGGGCGGCCGGGTTCCCGGGCGGCAGCACGGTGAAGCGAGCCGTGCCGCCGCCGGCGCCGGCCGACCACGTCAGCACGTGCTCGCCCGGCTGCAGTGCCGCGGTGGGCAGCTGCCAGCGCCTGATGGAGACGCCGGCCGGTATCTCATAGCGCCGGGACGTCTCGCTGCCCGTGGCCGAGGCCGCGCTCGTCGAGTCGTCGCCGGCACTGCCGACGGACCACCGCAACTCCTCGAGGACGGGCTCCGCGGCCAGCGTGGCCGCCGCGAGCGGCAGGGGCCGGCCGGCCCCCAGGTGGCCGCGCGGCAACAGCACGAAAGTCTGCGACCCCGTCTCGAGAGCGGGCTCGGCGAACCGCAGCGGGGCCGACCAGCGCGGGCTCGCCTCCGATTGCATGCGGCCGTCGGGCAGGAGGTAGTGGTACTCCCTGCCCGTCGTTCCCACGGCCTTCACGAAGCAGAGGTTGAAGCCGATCTCCGGCGAGAGCCACGGATGGAACGGCGGGATCTCCGACCAGGGCAGCAGCAACTCGAACTGGATGCGGCCGTCCCGCGCGGCGAACTCCAGGCGCGCCCCGTCGCCCAGCCGCACCAGCAGGTCGTCCACGTTCCGGTACCAGATCAGGCGCCGCTGCCACTCGCGCTCGGGCGTGTCCACGGCGGTGCAGGCGATCACGTAGAACTCGCGGCTGGGCGCCCCGTCCTCGCGCGGAGCGGCGATCACCAGGTGGAAGCCGTCGCCGTTCTGGTAGCCGCGGTCGCGGCAGGTGAGCGAATCGGCGTCCGCCTCCACCTGCAGGTAGAGGAAGTGCGTGCCGTACGCGATCCGGAAGCGGGCCGGCACCGCGGTGGGCGCCGTGGCCGGCGCCCCGGCACCCGCTGCCTCCTCCGCCGCGGGCACCACGAACGGGAACTCCCGGGCCGGCAGCCGCGCCTCGAGTCCGGCATCGAGGAATCCGTCGATCGTGGGAGCATCCGCCAGGAACCCGACCGGCGGATCGATCGGGGCCGGCGGCGGATCCCCCTCCCGGAGCCAGCCGGCGGCGGCGGCGGGCCGTGCGAGCAGGAGAACCAGGAGGGCGGCCGGCCAACGGCCGGCGGCGAACGCATGTCGGCAGGTCATGAGCAGGAGCTCCCGGGAATGCGGACGGGGCGCTGTCAGGCGGATCGTACATCAAATCGACGCCGCAGCGCGACAGAGGGTTGGAAGCCCCGTCCGCCTCTGGAGACGAGCGCGCCCGCCGCGGTCGAAGCCGGGCGGGCGCGCTGGAGATGGTGGAGGCGGCGGGAATCGAACCCGCGTCCGAAGCCGGTACTCCGCGAGCGTCTACATGCTTAGCCGTCCGTTGATCTCGTCCACGGGCAGGCCGGACGACACGCCAACCTGCGGACCAGTCCCACTTTGGTTTCGCCGCGAGACCAGGGACCTCTCTCGCGGCTAGGCTCCGGACACGGCGCCCTCATGGATCAGGCCGAAGCCACCCCCGATCCGAGGACGGGCTGCCTAATTAGGCAGCCAGAGCGTAGTTGCTCTCGTCTTTTATTGTTTTTTCCACCGTTTAACGAGATCCGTGGAATCTCGGCATGCAGCTCCCGGTCCCCCGACCACGTCGAAGCCATGTCGCCCCCGTCAGAGGGGCGCCCGGGGACGGGCGCTTCTCTCTGGAACATGATAACGCACCGGAGGTTCCGGGTCGAGCCCGGTCTGCTCGCGATCTGCAGCCCTGTGCCGGCGCCGGCGCCGGTGCCGGCGCCACTCGCCGCTGCGGCACCGGACGCGGGCGCCGGCCGGGGGTTGCCACAGGGGGATCGCCCGGCGATGATTGGGGGGCGCCCCGCGCCAGGGGCGCCGGGAACAACTCGAGTCTCCGACGACCGCTGCGCAGCCCGGGAGAATCCGTGACACCAGACCCCCGCGATCGTCCCGCTCCCGAGTCTCCCCCCGCCGGAGCGCCGGTTCCCCGGCCCTGGAAACCCGAACAGGTGCGCCGGCACATCCGGCGCCTGCTCGCGCAGCACTCCACCCTGCGCATCCGGTTCCTGCGCTCGCTGCTGATCACCATGCACAGCGAGGGGATCGTCTCGCTCGAGGAGATCCAGCGGCAGGCCGGCGAGGGGATGGACGAATCGCAGCTGCGACAGCCGCCGGGTTCCAGCGAGAACGGCGACAACGTGATGGACGACAACGTCCCACTGGCCAGCCGGTTCGACGAGGAGCAGCGCCGCCGGGTGCAGGAGCTGACCATCGAGTATGCGTCGCGCCACCTGACGGCCGCGCAGATCGACGACGTCCTGAACATCACCCGCAAGCGGGACGAGGCCAAGACCCTCGAGGAGATCGCCAATCTCAGTACCGTCTCGTTCGGATTGCTGCGCCAGAAGGTGCACGACTTCTGCGCCATCCCCCGCGGCCAGACTCGCCTGCCCGAGCACGAGGCCACCTCGGTGCGGGTGGCGCTGATCAAGCGCTTCATCAGCGAACAGCTCGAGTTCGTGGGCGTGGCCAAGCGCTACCTGCGCATCCGCGACTTCGACCGCATCGTCGACCGCATCATCGGTCCCGACGAGGGTGCAGGGCTGATCGGCGGCAAGGCGGGCGGGATGATCCTCGGCGCCAAGATCCTCAAGCGCGAGTCGCGCACGGACCCGCAGGCGCCCCGCGAGCGCATCCGCACCCCCGAGTCGTGGTACATGCGATCGGACGTGATGGAGCGGTTCGTCAGCTACAACGCCCTGCAGGAGTTCCTCGACCAGAAGTACAAGCCGATCGACGAGGTCCGGCGCGAGTCGCGCATGATCCTCACGCTGTTCCGCAACGCCGACTTCCCGCCGGAGATCGTCGAGCGCGTGCGCCAGGTGCTCCACGAGACCGGCACCCATCCGCTGATCGTGCGTTCGAGCAGCCTGCTGGAGGACCGCTTCGGCACCGCGTTCGCCGGCAAGTACCGCAGCATCTTCGTGACGAACCAGGGCACGCTTAACGAGCGCATGGAGCAGCTCCTGGGTGCCATCGCCGAGGTCTACGCCAGCACGCTGATGCCCGATCCCATCAGCTATCGCCAGCGGCACAACCTGATCGACTTCACCGAGAACATGGGGGTGCTGATCCAGAAGATCGTGGGCCGGCGCATCGGACCGTACTTCCTGCCGGTGTACGCGGGCGTGGGCTTCAGCTGGAATCCATACCGGCGCAACCCGCGCATCCGGCCGGAGGATGGGCTGGCGCGGATCGTCTTCGGTCTGGGCACCCGCGCGGTGGACCGCACGGCCAGCGACTTCGCCCGCATGATCCCCCTGGGCCTGCCGAACCTGCGCCCGGAGGTGAAGACCCGCGATATCGTGGGTACGAGCCAGCAGCGCTGCGACGTGATCAACGTGGAGCAGAACAGGTTCGAGACGGTGTCCGTCACCGAGGTCATGCGTCACGCCCGCGGGCCGGTCCCGGGGGCGAGTCGCGTCTTCTCCACCCTGGAGCACGGCTTCCTGCGTCCGCTCATGGGCGACGGCGTCCTGGGCCAGGCCGAGGATCTGGTGGTGACGTTCGACGGCTTCGCCCAGAAGAAGCGCTACGCCGAGCGGATCCGCTGGATCCTGAAGACCATCGAGCGCGCCTACGGCTGCCCGGTGGACATGGAGTTCGCCCACGACGGCGAGGCGTTATACCTGCTGCAGTGCCGGCCACAGGCGGTGCGCCGCCCCCAGGCCGAGGTGCACCTGCCAGAGAAGGTGCCCGAGGAACGTCGGATCTTCTCCGCTCAACGCGACATCGTGGCGGCGGAGGTGCGCAATCTCGCCTGGGTGGTGCTGGTGGACCCTCGCGATTACAACCAGCTCGAGACGCAGGAGCAGCGCCGACAGGTTGCCCGCGCGGTCTCCCGCCTGAATCGTCACCTCGAGGGGGAGCGCTTCACGCTGATGGGGCCGGGCCGGTGGGGCAGCAAGGACGCGCGCATGGGCGTGCCGGTGGGCTACGCCGATCTGAACAACACGCGGCTGCTGGTGGAGATCGCCCGCCGGCAGGAAGGCTACCTGCCGGATGTCTCCTACGGCAGTCACTTCTTCCAGGACCTGGTGGAGTCGGACATCCAGTACCTCGCCCTCTACCCCGACGAGCCGGACGTCGTCTTCAACGAGAGCTTCCTGCACGGCAGCCCGAACCGGCTGGCGGAACTGCTGCCCGAGTTCGCGGCCCAGGCGGCCACCGTCCGCCTGATCGACGTTTCCCAGGCGTCGGGTGGACTGCTGCTGCACGTGGCCATGGACGACGAGCGGCAGGTGGCGCTGGGCTACCTGGCCGAGCCGCGCTGACGGTGCGGACCGGCGTGGCCGGAACCGGAAAGGCGGCGGCGCGTGGTGTCCGCGCCGCCGCCCTGCTCGATCTCGCTCGCTCCGGCGGTCCGCCGCCGGGCGCCACCGCTTCCGACCGATCCGGGAACCGTCCCCGGCCGGCCGGGGACGTTTCTACGCCCAGCCGCGATCGCGGCAGGCCGTCGCCACGCGGTTGATGGCGAGCACGTAGGCCGCGTCGCGCATGAAGAGGTCCTGCTTGTTCGCGAGGCCGCTCACGGCGTGGTAGGCCCGCGTCATCTTCTCGTCGAGGCGGGCGAGCACCTCCTCCTGCGTCCAGTACCAGTTCATGTTGCTCTGCACCTGCTCGAAGTAGCTGCAGGTCACCCCGCCGGCGTTGGCCAGGAAGTCGGGGACCACGAAGATCCCGCGCTGCTCCAGAACCTGGTCCGCATCCGGCGTGGTGGGCCCGTTGGCGCCCTCGACGACGAACTTCACCCGCTCGTGGATGCTGTTCGCGTTGTCACCGGTGATCTGGTTCTCCAGGGCCGCCGGAATGAGGATGTCCACCGGCTGTTCCAGCCAGGCGTCGCCGGGGAGCACCTCGTAGTCCAGGTCGCGGGCCCGCGCCTTGTCGATGCCGCCGAACCGATCCGTGATCCCGCGCAGTTCGCCCAGGTCCACCCCGCCGGCCCGGCTGAAGCTGTAGCTGGTCTGCTCGGCCTGGTCCCAGCTGGAGACGCAGGCCACCGACCCGCCCAGTTCCTCGTAGAGTTCGATGGCGTACTGCGAGACGTTGCCGAAGCCCTGCACGCTCGCGGTGGTGCCGGCCAGGGCCACGCCCTTCTCCGCCAGCGCCTCGCGCAAGCAGTAGATCACGCCATAGCCGGTGGCCTGGGTGCGCCCCAGCGACCCGCCCAGACCGACCGGTTTGCCGGTGATCAGGCCCGGATAGTGCCCGCCGTGGATGGCCTCGTACTCGTCGAGCATCCAGAGCATGTGCTGGCTGTTGGTCATCACGTCGGGGGCGGGCACGTCCCGCACCGGTCCGACGTCCCGCGCCACCTGGCGTATCCAGCCGCGGCAGATGGCCTCCTGCTCGCGCGCGGAGAGGTTGTGGGGGTCGCAGATGACCCCGCCCTTGCCGCCGCCCAGCGGCAGCTCGGCGACCGCGCACTTCCAGGTCATCCACATGGAGAGGGCGCGCACGGTGTCGGCCGTCTCCTGCGGATGGAAGCGGATCCCGCCCTTGCAGGGCCCGCGGGCGTCGTTGTGCTGCACGCGGAAGCCCCGGAACACCTGGACGTTGCCGTCGTCCATGCGGACGGGGATGGCGAAGTGGTACTCGCGCAGGGGGTACCGCAGGAGCTGGCGGGTGCCCTCGTCCAGGCCGATCAGGTCGGCAATCTTGTCGAACTGAGCCTGCGCCATGGCGAACGGGTTGAAGCCTGAAGCGGCGCTCATGATCCCTCCTCGGGGTTGTGAAGACTGGCGCCAATAACACGTCCTGGATTTCCGCTGTCAAGAACACCCGGCGGGCGCAGCGGCGGCTCTCCGCCGGCGCGGCCCGTCGCCGGCGCCGGACGACTCCGGGGTTGCCGCGAAGGGCCGCCGGAGCGACCGTCTGCACGACGAGTCGGCGAACCGTCAACCCGGTGGAAGGGAGACGAAATGGACCCGTTCCTGGACAAGCTCGACGTGGAACGCCTGGTGACCGACACGGTGACGTTCCTGCCCAGCCTCATGGCCGCTTTGCTGGTGCTGATCGCCTTCTGGATGCTGTACCGGCTGAGCCGCCGTCCCCTGTTCGCCGCGCTGCGTCGCGCCGGCCTGCACGAGAAGCTGGTGTCCCTGCTGATCGCAAGCATCTACCGCTACAGCCTGCTGGCGATCGGGCTGGTCATGGCGGCGTCGCAGCTCGGCATCAACGTGGCCGCCGCGCTGACCGGACTGGGCGTCGCCGGCATCGCCGTCGGCTTCGCGGCGCAGGATTCGCTCGCCAATCTCATCGCCGGCATCCTCATCTTCTGGGACAAGCCGTTCGTGGTCGGCGACTGGGTGAGGGTGGAAGGGGCGTACGGGATGGTGCAGAACATCACCCTGCGCTCCACCCGGATCCGGACGCCGCGCAACACCTACGTGGTGATCCCGAACAAGTCGATCATCGACGCGGTCCTGGAGAACAACAGCAAGCACGGCGAGCTGCGCATCGACGTGCCGGTGGGCATCGCCTACAAGGAGGACATCCGCCAGGCGCGGACGGTGATCCTCGCCGCCGTCGGCACCCTTCCCCACCTGCGGTCCGATCCGGCGCCGTCGGTGGTCGTGGACGCTCTCGGCAACTCCAGCGTGGATCTCCAGGTGCGGGTGTGGATCGACGACGCCGTCCTCGAACGGGGCACCCGGTTCGCGGTGGTCGAGGCCTGCAAGCTGGCGCTGGACGAGGCGGGCATCCAGATTCCCTTCCCTCACCTGCAGCTCTTCTGGGACGATGTCGAGGAGCGCGTGGTGGACAAGCTCGACCGCCTCGTCACCAGCGGCGGCCGGCCGGACGAGTGAGGCCGAGGCGACGAGACGACGCCGGCGGAACGAGCCGGGGACCGCGGCGCCGCGCCGTCCCGGCATCCCGCGATGGATGTCCTCGTTCAGGGAACCGGGAACCGGTTCTGGCCGTATGTCCCGTTCCGGCGCTATCATGCACGCCCTGCGCGGAGGCCTTCGTCACGCCGCCGACCGCGATTCCACCCCGGCAGACGGGAGTCCGGCAGATGAGATCGGCAACCAGGGTCCGCCGCGGACACGGCGCTCGCACCCTGCTGCGGTTTGCAGCCGCACTGGTCGCCGCAGCGCTGCCCGGAAGCGCCGCCGTGGCGATGGCGCAGGACGAGAGTCCGGCGCGGCCGTCCGCCACTGCGGACCGGGCCGACGCTTCCGGCCCCCTCGCCACGGCGCCCGACAGCGCCCTGGCCATGGTGCTGGCGCGGCTACCCGGCGAGCCCCTGGCGCTCGAGGATGCCCTGGCCCTGGCGCTGGTGAGCGACACCGCCGTCCAGGCGGCGCAGGCCCGGCTCCAGGCGGCCGAGGCGAGCGTGCGCCGGGAGCGCGGCGTGTTCGCACCCGAGTTGTTCGGGGAGGGAGAATACGCCGAGGAGCGTCAGCCCACCGCGTCGTTCTTCGCCGGCGCCGACGTCCTCGAGATCGAGCGGACCCGGGCCGAGGCGGGCGCGCGCATGCGGCTGCCCCTCGGTACGGAGCTCTCGGCGTCGCTGAACACCGTACGGCTGACCACCAACTCGTCCTTCGCCACGCTCTCGCCGCAGTGGGACAGCTTCGGGCAACTCGCGCTCGTGCAGCCGCTGCTCAGGGGCTTCGGGCCGGCCGCCCGCAGCCAGCTGGGAGCCGCCGAGCGCCTGCGCGACGAGGCGGAGTCGCTGTACACGGACGTGCGGCTGACCACGCGGGCCGATGTCGAGACCACCTACTGGGCCCTGTACGCGGCCGAGCGCGACCTGGCCGTGCAGACACTGATCCGCGAGCAGGCCGAGGCCTTCCTGCGCGAGGCGCAGCTGAGGGCCGACGCGGGTCTGATCGGACCCGCCGACGTGGCCAGCGCCCGCGTGTTCCTCGCGGAGCAGGCGCAGGCGGCGCTCGACCTGGAGGAGAATCTGGATGTGCTCTCGGATCGCCTGGCGGTGCTGATGGGCCGCCGGCCCGCGGGGTCGGCGTGGCGCTACCGGCCGCTGTCGACGCCGCCGCCGATCGATGCCGCGATCGACCAGGAGTCGCTCGTGCGGGCGGCGCTCGCCCGCAGCCCGCAGGCCAGCGCGGCCGAGCAGTCGCTGGCGGCTGCGCGTACGCGCCTGCGTGGCGCCCGCTGGGACGCGCTGCCGCAGCTCGACCTCTTCGGCACTCTCGGCGGGCGCGGCCTGGCCGGCACCGGCCGGGAGGTGGTCATCGGCTTCGGCGAGGGCCCGCCGGACACGCTCCGCAACCCGCTGGACACCGGCTTCGGCGACAGCTTCGATCAGGTCGTCTCGCGCGACTTTCCGGCCTGGAGCGTGGGCCTGCTGTTCAGCGTTCCCATCGGCGCCAGCGTCGACCGCGGCGATCGTGACCGGCTGCGCGCGCAGGTGACGCTGGCCGAGCAGCAGCTCGAGGCGGTGCGGCGGGCGCTCGACTCGCAGGTCCGCGCGCGGGCGCGCGAGCTGGAGCGCGGCGCCGCACGCCTGGAATTCGCCTCGGAGGGCGTGGATGCATCGCTGGAACAGGTGCGCGCCGGCATCTTGCAGTTCAAGAGCGGTCGCACCACCGCCTTCGAACTGGTGCGGCTGGCGGCCGACCTCGCCGACGCCCAGCGTCGCTATTCGGCCGCCCTGGTGCGCACCGCGGCCGCTGCCGCCGAGTTGCGCCGCCTCACCGGCGGCGCCCATCCAGCCGAACCGCAGGCTCCCGCGAGCCCGGGGCCAGGCGATCACTCATCCGTCCCGGAGGAAGGCGCCCCGTGAACACTCGCTCTCCCGAACACGCCGGCGGTGACCGCCGCCTGAGCCGCGCGGCGGCGGCGGCAGCAGCCGCGGTCCTCGTCGCCGCCGCCGCCGGTTGCGACCGCGAGCAAGCTGCCGGCGGCGGTTTCTCGCCGCCGCCGATGGTCGTGGAGACGGCCCTCGTCGAATCCGGCGAGGTGGTCGACCGCTTCACCGCGGTCGGCTCGCTGGCGGCCGACGACGCCATCACGGTGGTGGCGGAGATCGACGGCATCGTGGCGGAACTGCCCTTCCGCGAGGGACAGCCGGTGGCCGCGGGCGACCTGATCCTGCGCCTCGACGACGCCGAGCTGCGCGCCCAGGTGGCCCGTGCCGAGGCGGTGCGCGACCAGCGACGCTCCACCCACGAGCGCGTGCTCCGGGTGGTGGAGCAGGGCGCGGGCGCCCCGCAGGATCTCGACGATGCCGCCGCCGCCCTCAAGGTCGCCGACGCGGAACTCTCGCTGGCCCGTGCCCGGCTGGCCAAGACGCGGGTGACCGCTCCGTTCCCGGGCCTCACGGGGGCGCGGCGGGTGAGCCCGGGGGCCTTCATTCGCGCGGGCACCCCGGTGACCGACCTGGCCGCCGTCGACGAGCTGCGGGTGAACTTCACCGTGCCCGAGCGTATCGTGTCCCGCCTGCGGGTGGGCGCACCGGTGAACGTCGCCACCACCGCGTATCCCGACCTGGTGCTCGACGGCACCATCGACGTGGTGGAACCGGTGCTCGATCCCGCCACCCGCAGCGCGCGCGTCGTGGCTCGTGTTCCGAATCTCGAACGCCTGCTGCGACCCGGCATGTCCGCGGACGTGGCGGTGGTGCTCGGATCCCGATCGCAGGCTCTGACGGTGCCGTCCGAGGCGGTCTTCATGCAGACCGGGCAGACGCTCGTGTACGTGGTCCAGCCCGACAGCACGGTGGCGCCGCAGCCGGTCACTCTCGGGCTGCGCCAGCCGGGCACGGTGGAGGTGCTGTCCGGGCTCGAGGCCGGCGTGCGGGTGGTGCGCACCGGCCACCAGAAGCTCTTTCCCGGGGCCCGCGTGGTGCCGGTGGACAGCCGCGCGATGACCGGATCACCGCCGACCGCGCCGGGCGGGCCGCCGGAGTCCGGGCGCGAGGAGGCGCCGACGGCACCGCCGGACACCGGACGCGAGGAGGCGCCGGCCGCACCGCCGGTACAGGGCGCCGCGGACCGCACGGCGAGCGCGGCCGGGGAGGCCGGAGCGTGAAGCTGAGCGAGACAGCCATCAAGCGACCGGTGCTGGCGGCGGTGATGAGCATGGCGCTGGTCCTGCTCGGCGTCATCAGCTTCACCCGCCTGCCCGTGCGCGAGTATCCCGACGTGGAACGGCCCATCGTGTCGGTGAACACGTTCTACCGCGGAGCCAGCCCGAGCGTGGTGGAGACCGAGATCACGGACATCCTCGAGGAACAGTTCGCGACCATCGAGGGCGTGAGGACCATCACCAGTTCCAGTCGCGAGCAGGGCTCTGGCATCACGGTGGAATTCGAGCTGAGCCGCGACGTCGATGCGGCGGCCAACGACGTGCGCGACCGCGTGGCACGCGTGCGCGGCCGTCTGCCCCGCGAGGCCGAGGATCCGATCGTCGCCAAGGTGGACGTGAATGCCCAGCCGGTCATGTGGCTGGCCTTCAGCAGCGAGCGGCACTCCACCCTCGAACTGTCGGACGTGGCCGACCGCATCATCAAGGAGCGGCTGCAACGCTTGCCCGGCGTGGGTTCGGTCTTCATCGGCGGCGAGCGACGGTACGCCATGCGCGTTTGGCTCGATCCCCAGCGTATGGCCGCGCACGGGCTCACCACCCAGGACGTGGAACAGGCCATCCGGCAGGAGAACGCGGAGATCCCCGCCGGCCGCGTCGAGGGCGTGGAGCGCGAGTTCGCCGTGCGCACCCGCGGCGAGCTGCAGCAGCCCGAGGAATTCGCCGACGTGGTGGTGGCCCAGCGAGGCGCCGACATCGTGCGTCTGCGGGATGTCGCCTCGGTGGAGATCGGACCCGAGGACGAGCGGACCGTGACCCGGTTCAACGGCCTGCCGGCGGTGGGCCTCGGCGTCGTGAAACAGAAGCAGGCCAGCACCATCGCCGTGGCCCAGGAAGTGCGGCGTGTGGTGCCGGAGCTCCAGGCGGCGGTGCCGCCGGGGATGACCCTGCACATCGCCTACGACTCGGCGGTGTTCATCGAGGAGTCGATCGGCGAGGTGGCCCAGACCCTGCTCATCGCCACCGGGCTGGTGGTGCTGGTGGTGCTGCTGTTCCTCAAGAGCGTGCGCGCCACCGTGATCCCGATCATCGCCATCCCCATCGCCATCATCGGCGCCTACACGGTGGCCTTCGCCCTCGGGTTCACGGTGAACATCATCACGCTGCTGGCGCTGGTGCTGGCCATCGGACTGGTGGTGGACGACGCGATCGTCGTGCTGGAGAACTGCTTCCGCCACCTCGAGATGCGCAAGCCCCGCCTGCTGGCGGCCCGCGACGGCACGGCCGAGATCGCCTTCGCCGTGATCGCCACCACCATCTCGCTGGTGGCCGTCTTCGTCCCGGTGGCGTTCCTCACCGGCACGGTGGGCCGGCTGTTCCGCGAGTTCGGCATCATGCTGGCAGCCTCGGTGGTGATCTCCTCGTTCGTGGCTCTCACCCTCACCCCCACGCTCTGCTCGTTGATCCTGCGCCGGCACGACGAGACGAGGTCGCAGAAGTGGACCGACCGCTCGTTCAACGCCTTCTTCCGCGGCCTCGACCGCGCCTACGGCGGCACGCTCGACCTGGCCCTGCGCCGGCGCGCGCTGGTGGTGGGGCTGATGGTGCTGCTGGTGGCGGGCGGGGTCTGGATGTACGGAGAGCTACCGCGCGAGCTAGTCCCCACCGAGGACCGCGGCGTGGGCTTCGGCATCGTCACCGCGCCCGAGGGCGCCACGCTGGAGTACACCGACCGCTACCAGCGCGAGATCGAGGATATCCTGCTCGCCCTGCCGGAGCACCGCGGCCTGTTCAGCGCCGTCGGACTCGGCTTCGGCGGACCGGGGCGCGTGACCAACGGCTTCATGTTCCTCAACCTCGTGCCGCGCGACGAGCGCGAGCGCTCCCAGCAGGAGATCGTGGCGTCGCTCTTCCCGCGCCTGATGGCGGTGCCCGGCGTGCTGGCGTTCGTGGTCAACCCGCCCAGCCTCGGCGGCCGCTTCAGCACGACCCCCATCAACTACGTGCTGCAGGCGGAGACCTACGACGAGCTGAGCGGGGCCGTGCAGATCTTCATGAGCGAGGCCTCGAAGCTGGGCTACCTGCTGAATCTCGACACCGACCTGCGCCTGAACAAGCCGCAGCTCGATATCGCCATCGATCGTGATCGGGCGGCCGAGCTGGGAGTGACGGTCACCGATATCGGGACCACGCTGGAGACGTTCCTGGGCGGACGCGTGGTGGGCGACTTCAAGCGCGGCACCAAGCAGTACGACGTCATCGCGCAGCTCCGGCCGTCCAGCCGCGCCACGCCCGACGTGATCCGCCAGATCTACCTGCGGTCGGCGAGCGGCGAACTGGTCCAGCTCGCCAATCTCGTGCGGGTGGAGGAGACGGTGGCGCCGAAGGAGCTGAACCACTACAACCGCGTGCGCGCGGCGACGGTGACCGCCAACCTCGCGCCCGGGGTCGACCTGGGCAGCGCCCTGGACGACCTCGACCGCATCGCCGCCACCGCCCTGCCCGCCGGCATCCGGCGCGACCTCTCGGGGCAGTCGCTGGAGTACCGCGAGTCGACCGGCAGCCTGGCCTTCATGTTCATCCTGGCGGTGGTGTTCATCTACCTGGTCCTGGCGGCGCAGTTCGAGAGCTTCGTCCATCCGCTGGTGATCCTGCTGTCGGTGCCGCTGGCGGTCGTGGGCGCCGTGGCTTCGCTCACGCTGTTCGGCCAGAGCATGAACATCTACTCGCAGATCGGCCTGGTGATGCTGATCGGGCTGGTGACCAAGAACTCCATCCTCATCGTGGAGTTCGCCAACCAGCTGCGAGCTCGCGGGCGAGACGTCACGGCGGCCGTGCAGGAGGCGGCGCGCATCCGTCTACGTCCCATCCTGATGACCTCGCTCTCGACGGTCTTCGGCATCCTGCCCATCGCGGTGGGAGCGGGCGCGGGCGCCGAGTCGCGGCGGCCGCTGGGCGTGGCCATCGTCGGCGGCATCCTCTTCGCCACCTTCCTGACCCTGGTGCTCGTACCCGTCGTGTACTCGTTGCTGGCGCGTTTCACCGCGGCGCGGCGGGTGCGCGAGATCGAGCCGGCGGACGATCCGCAGACGCAGTCCGCACCCCCGGCAGAAGCCCGGCGCACCTGAGCGGCGGACGGCGGCGCCCGGGGTGGCTGATCGCCCCACGCGTGCTTAGCCTGGCTGCATGGGCCCCAGCAGCCAACTCGCCGCCGACGTGGACGTCGGAGTGCAGCCTCCCGCCCCCGCGGCGCTGGAGGCTCGCGGCGCCAGCAAGCGGTACGGCACCGCGACGGCCCTGCACCCCGTCGACCTGGAGGTTCCGGCCGGCACACGGCTGGCGCTGATCGGACCGAGCGGCGGCGGCAAATCGACCCTGCTGCGGCTGCTGGTCGGCCTGGTGGCGGCGGATACCGGCGAGGTGCTGGTCCAGGGAAAGCCGCTCGACCGGACGTCGGCCAACCGCATCCGCCTGGGCCTGGGCTATGTGATCCAGGACGGCGGCCTCTTTCCCCACCTCACCGCCGCCGAGAACCTGAGCCTCCAGGCGCGTCATCTGGGCTGGTCGCGGCTGCGCATCGCCACCCGCACGGAAGAACTGGCGCAGCTCGCGCGCCTGCCCAGCGGCATCATGGCGCGTTACCCGGCGGAGCTGTCGGGCGGGCAGCGCCAGCGGGTGGCGCTCATGCGTGCGTTGATGCTCGATCCCGCGGTGCTGTTGCTGGACGAACCGCTGGGCGCGCTCGACCCTCTCATCCGCTCGGAGCTGCAGCAGGACCTGCGCCGCATCTTCGAGACGCTGGACAAGACCGTGGTGCTCGTGACCCACGACCTGGCCGAGGCCCGGTATCTCGCCGATCGCCTGGTCCTGCTGCACCAGGGCTCGGTGGTGCAGGACGGCACCTACGCCGACCTGACCCGGCGGCCGGCCGCCCCCTTCGTGCAGCGCTTCGTCGGCGCGCAGCGGCTGATCCACGGCGAGCTGTCGTCCGTGGGCGACGACCTGGATGCATCGTCCGGAGCAACCGGAAGGCCCGGCGCACCCGGTGCCGGCGAGCCGCCGAAGGCGCCAGGGCCGCCGGGGCATCCGGAGCCGCCGGAGCATCCGGAGGCGCCGGCGTGATCCGCGCACGGCACGCGCACCGACTGATCGCGACGGGAGCGGCCTGGCTGCTCGCCACCGGGATGTGGTCGGCCGTGCCCGGCGTCGCCGCCGCGGACGAACGCCGCCCCGTACGCGTGGCGTCGAAGAAGTTCACCGAGTCGGTGATCCTGGGCGAGATGCTGGCGCTGCTGGCCCGCGATGCGGGCGCGGCCGCGGTGCACCGGCCCGAGCTGGGCGGCACGCGCGTGCTCTGGAATGCGTTGCGAAGGGGCGACATCGACGCCTACCCCGAGTATACCGGGACGATCGCCGAGGAGATCCTCGGCGGCGCCCTGCCCCCCGGCGCGTCGGCCGGCGACCTCGATGCGCTCCGCACCGCCCTGGCCCCCCACGGGGTGGTGATCGGTCCGCCGCTGGGCTTCGAGAACACCTACGCGCTCGGCATGCGCGCCGACCGGGCGCAGGAGCACGGCATCGGCACCATCTCCGCGCTGCGCGACCGTTCCGATCTGCGCGTGGGGTTCACCAGCGAGTTCCTCGACCGGCGTGACGGCTGGCCCGCCCTGCGCGATGCCTACGATCTGCACGGTCTCGCCGTGCGCGGTCTCGATCACGATCTCGCCTACCGCGCGCTGCTGGCCGGCGACCTGGACGTGACCGACTTCTACTCCACCGATGCCGAGATCGCGGAGCACGGACTGACCGTGCTCGCGGACGACCGCGAGCACTTCCCCGAGTACCGGGCGGTGGTCCTCTACCGCGCGGAGCTGGTACGGACCCATCCCGAGGTGACGAACGCCTTCGCTTCGCTGGCCGGCCGCCTCTCCGCTGTCGAGATGGCCGCTCTCAACGCGCGGGCGAAGGTCGCGGGGGAACCCGCCGCCGTGGTGGCGGCCGGCTTCCTGACCGCGGAGCTGGGGCTGGACGCCGGCCTCGTCGTCGCGGGACCCGACTGGAAGGACCGCCTGCTGCGGCACACGCTCGAACACCTGGCACTGGTGGGTGTCTCGCTCACGGCGGCGGTCCTGGTGGCGGTGCCGCTGGGCGTGGTCGCTGCACGGCGGCGGCGTCTGGGGCAGGTGGTGCTGACCGTGGCCGGCATCCTGCAGACCATCCCGGCCCTGGCTCTGCTGGTGCTCATGATCCCGTTGCTGGGCATCGGAGCCGTGCCCGCGGTGACGGCCCTGTTCCTCTACAGCCTCCTGCCGGTCCTGCGCAACACGCATGCCGGGCTGACCGGCATCCCGCTGGAGATCCGCGAGTCGGCCGAGGCGCTGGGTCTGCCGCGTCGCGTGCAGCTGCTGAAGATCGAGCTGCCGCTCGCCAGCCGCGCCATCCTGGCCGGCATCAAGACGTCCGCCGTTATCAACGTGGGCACCGCGACGCTCGGCGCCCTCATCGGAGCGGGTGGTTACGGCCAGCCCATCCTCACGGGGATCCGACTCGACAGCGTGCCGCTGATCCTGCTGGGTGCCGTGCCGGCGGCGCTGCTCGCCCTGGCGCTGCAGGGCCTTTTCGAGCTGGCGGAACGGCGCCTGGTCCCGCGCGGGCTGCGCCTGCAGCCGCAGACCGTGTGACCGGGACGCGCCCACGCGTCCGACCACCGAGGAGCCGGAGAATGAGTCACGAGGCCGACGACGACCGCCTCCACGAAGAGGGCGAGGTCCGCTCCGGGGATGGCCTCGCTCCCGGCGATCCCCGGGCCGCCCGCGCGACGAGGTCCGCCGGGAGGCCCGCCTGGAGCCTTCTCGGCGAGTACGTGGCGGTGCGACGCGCCACGGAAGACCTGTGCGCACCGCTGACGGACGAGGACATGGCGGCGCAGAGCATGCCGGATGCGAGCCCGGCCAAGTGGCACCTGGCGCACACCACGTGGTTCTTCGAGACCTTTCTGCTCGTTCCGCACCTTGCCGGCTACGAACCCTTCCACCCGCGATTCGGATATCTCTTCAACTCGTACTACAACGCCCTGGGCACGCCCTTTCCGCGGCCGCGGCGCGGAATCCTCACCCGCCCCGGGCACGCCGAGGTGCGCGCCTACCGCAGGCATGTCGACGATCACCTCGCGGCACTGCTGGAAGCGGCGTCCGGGGAGCGGCTGGCGGAGCTGGAACGGCTGCTCGAGATCGGCTTGAACCACGAGCAGCAGCATCAGGAACTGCTTCTCACCGACGTGAAGCACCTCTTTTCCCTCAACCCCCTGCTGCCCTCCTATCGACCGGATTCCGCTCGCCCCACGCTGGTGTCTTCCCCCGCCGGCGGCGGCGACGATCCCGACTGGACGGCGCATCCGGGCGGGTTGCTGGAGGTGGGCCACGCCGGCGGCGGGTTCGCCTTCGACAACGAGGGACCGCGCCACCGCGTCTTCCTCGAACCGTTCCGGCTGGCCGACCGCCTCGTGACCTGCGGCGAGTTCGTGGAGTTCATGGGCGACGACGGCTACCGGCGCCCGGACCCGTGGCTCAGCGAGGGCTGGGATGCGGCACGGGCCGGCTCCTGGGAGGCGCCGCTCTACTGGGAGCGTCGCGACGGCGAGTGGCATGTGTTCACGCTGGCCGGCCTGCTGCCGGTGGACCTGGAGGCGCCGGTCTGCCACCTGAGCTTCTTCGAGGCCGACGCCTTCGCCCGCTGGGCCGGCGCGCGGCTCCCGACCGAGGAGGAGTGGGAAGCGGTGGCGGCCACGCAGCCCGTGCGGGGGCATCTCGCCGCCGACGGCATCCTGCACCCGGTGCCGGCGCCGCCCGCGGCCGGCGGCGGGCCCCGCCAACTCTTCGGCGACGTCTGGGAGTGGACGGCCAGTCCCTATCGCCCGTATCCGGGCTTCCAGGCGCCCGCCGGCGCGCTCGGCGAGTACAACGCCAAGTTCATGTCCGGCCAGATGGTGCTGCGCGGCGGTTCGTGCGTCACGCCTGCCGGACACATCCGCGCCACCTACCGGAACTTCTTCGGACCGGCGGCCCGCTGGCAGTTCAGCGGTCTGCGCCTGGCCCGCGACGGAGGGGAGTGACGATCGTGGAGCCACAACCGGACCTCGCCGGCGATCAGTTCACCAGGATGCGACGCGAGATCGTCGCCGGGCTGGCGCAGCCGCAGAAGACCGTCGCCTGCAAGTACCTCTATGACGAGCGCGGCTCGCATCTCTTCGAGCGCATCTGCGATCTGCCGGAGTACTATCCCACCCGCACGGAGATCGCGATCTTGCGCCGGCACGGCGACGAGATGGCTGCGGAACTCGGTCCGGGCTGCCTCGTCCTCGAGTACGGCAGCGGCAGCGCGGTCAAGACCGAGCTGCTGCTGAGCCGCCTCGCAACCCCGGTCGCCTACGTGCCGATCGAGATCAGCGAAGATGCGTTGCTCGCGTCGTTGCGCCGTCTGCGGGGGCGGTTCCCCCGCCTGGAGGTGCTGCCGGTCTGTGCAGACTACACCGAACCGCTCGACCTGCCCCATCCGCGCCTGGAGCCGCGACGGCGCGCGGCGTTCTTCCCCGGCTCCACGATCGGCAACTTCGCTCCCGGCGCGGCGCAACGGTTCCTGCGCCGCATCCGCCGCACCGTGGGCAGAGACGGCGCGCTGCTGATCGGCGTGGACCTGCGCAAGGACCCCGCGGTGCTGGAGGCCGCCTACGACGACGCGGCGGGTGTCACGGCGGCCTTCGACCTCAACCTCCTGCGCCGGCTCAATCGCGATCTGGGCGCCGACTTCGTCCTCGATCGGTTCCGTCACCGCGCGGTGTGGAACGACGAGCACGGCCGGGTGGAGATGCACCTGGAAAGCCTCGTGCCCCAGTCGGTGCGGGTGAACGGCACGCGGGTGGAGTTCCGCGCCGGCGAGACCATCCACACCGAGAACAGCTACAAGTACACCCTCGAGGAATTCTCGGCCCTGGCGGCCGGCTGCGGCTGGCAGGTGCGGTCGGTGTGGACCGACGATGCCCGGCTCTTCAGCGTGCAGTACCTCGGCCCGGCTGCACGGTGACGGGAGCCGTCACGCCATCCGCCTCCCCTGGACCCCGGCCGTACCGCCCCGGGGCGGACGCCCTCGCCCTGGCGATCGCGGTGCTGCTGCCGTGGTTCGCCGCGCCCGCGCCGGCAGCGGCGGCGGCCGCCGATCCCCCGCGGCCGCGGGTGGGACTCGCGCTCGGTGGCGGCGGCGCCCGCGGCATCGGCCACATCGGCGTGATCATCGCCCTCGAGGAAGCAGGGGTGCCGGTGGACGTCGTGACCGGCACCAGCATGGGCAGCATCGTCGGCGGCCTCTATGCGGCCGGCTTCTCCGGCGAGGAGATGCGCGAGCTGGTGTGCGACACCGACTGGGACGCGATCTTCGCCTCCGGCCCCCCGCGCGACCCCGCCTTCCGACACGAGCGCCGTGGAACGCTGCCGGCGCTGGCGAGCTTTCCGTATGCCTTCTGGGACGTGGAGCTTCCCACCGGCCTCATCGGCACCCAGCGGGCCTACGAGCACCTGTTCCGGCAGCTCGGCCCGGCCGACTATGCAGCCTGCAGCGACTTCGACAGTCTCGCGGTGCCGTTCCGGGCCATCGCCGTCGATCTCGTCGATGGCGACCTGCTGACCCTCGGCCGGGGCAGCCTGGCCCGGGCCGTGCAGGCCAGCATCGCCATGCCGCTGATCTTCGACCCGGTGCGCCACCAGGGCCTCCTGCTGGTGGACGGCGGGATCCTCAACGTGCTGCCCACCGACGCTGCCAGGGAACTGGGCGCCGACCTCGTGATCGCCGTGGAGCTGGGACGCCTGGCCGAGCTGGGTGAGGAGCCGAGAAACCTCGTCGACGTGGGCCTGCACACCTTCGAGATCATGACCCGGGAGATGAAGCGGGCGTCGCTCGCCGCAGCCGACGTGGCGATCGAGCCGGAGATCGGGATCCACGACACGATGGCCTTCAGCGGCCTCGACTCGCTCGTGACGATCGGGTATCGCGCGGGCCGGGCCGCGCTCGAAAGGGTGGCGGAGGCGCTGCCTCGCCGCCACTGGACCGGAGATGCCCGCCGGCGGCTCGATCGCGATGCTCTCGGCCGCGCCCGGATCGGCTCGGTGGCGGTGGCCGGCGCGCGGACGGTGAGCGCCGACGCCGTTCGCGACGTCGTCGGCCTGGCGCCCGGTTCCCGCTTCGACATGGAAGCAGCGCTGCGAGGGGTGCAGGACCTGCACGCCACCGGCTTCTACGAGAACGTCTGGCTCGGCCTGGCGCGGCCGGCGCCCGACGAGGTGACCGTCACCATCCACGTGGTGGAGCGCCGTCCGCACCGCCTCAACCTCGGGGCCGCCTGGTTCAGCGACCTCGGGACGGCCGGATTCGTGCAGATCGTCCATCACGACCTGCTGGGGCTGAGCGAGCGCTTCATGCCCGTCGCGAGGGCGGGCGGCGTCCTCGACGTGGCTGGACTGCAGGTCGTGGGCGATGCGCTGGGTCAGAGCCGCTTCATCTGGCGTCTGGACGGGCTCTGGTCACACGAGACGCCGCCGGTGTACGACGGCGGCGACGAACGCCCCGAGTGGTCGGCCCTGCACGCGGAAGGGCGGGCGGGCTTGCGCCTGGCTGGACCCGTGCTCGTGACGGTCGGGCTCCGCTGGGAGCGGGTCTGGCAGCGGGCGCGCCCTCTGCCGGAGGGCGTCGGACTGCCCGCCGTGCCCGCGGCCCCGGGCGACCAGGCGGCCGCGAGCGCCGCCGCTACCCGCGAGCACCTGCTGGCGGTGGCGGAACTGGTGCTCGATAGCCGCGACAGCGTGGAGTTGCCGACCACGGGCGTGCGACTGCGTTTACGCGCCAGAGACGCCCTGTCCACGGCTCGCGACGGTCGCGACCACCGGCAGGTTTCCGTCTCGATGGAAGCCCATCTGAATGCCGGCGACGAGCACGTGCTGTCCGCGGGCGGCGAGCTGAGCCTGTCCGGCGGCGTGCTGCCACTCGACCTGTTCCCGCGCCGGGGCGGACCGCAGCAGATGCCCGGCCGCAATCGCCAGCAGCTGTGGGGGCCGCACGCCGCGTCCGTGTTCGCCGGTTACCGGGTGCGGGTGCGGGAACGGCTGTGGCCGACGGTGATCGTGGCGGCGGGCAACGTCTTCGCCGAGCGGAGCGAGCTGGCCCTCTCGGGCCTCCTCGGCGGCGTCTCGGCCGGCCTGCAGGCCGACACGCCGGTCGGGCCGGCCGCTTTGCTCTACGGTGTGGGCGCCGGCGCCGGCGACGCGCTCTACCTCCAACTCGGTCACGAGTTCTGAGCCTGGTTGGCTTTTGAGTCCGGCCGGCGGACACACTTCCGGACCTACTTGCAGGGCAGGAAACGGACCGTCTCTTCCATCTCCCGCAGCACCTGTCCGAGCACCGCCACCGTCCGATCCACGTCCTCGGCGGTGGTGCCGGTGTCCAGCGAGAAGCGCACCGAGCAGTGGGCCTCCTCCTCGCTGCGTCCCATGGCCAGCAGCACGTGGGTGGGCGCGGGCGAGCCGGCCTTGCAGGCCGAGCCGCTGGACAGCGCGATGCCGCGGCGGTCGAGCGCGATCACCAGCGACTCGCCGCGGACTCCCGGCAGGCTGAGGTTCAGCGTGTTGGGCAGCGTGTGCTCGCGCGAGCCGTTGCGGCGGGCCTCCGGCAGCAGCGCGAGGATGCCGGCCTCCAGCCGGTCGCGCAGATGGGCCAGCCGGTCGTGCCGCGAAAGCGCCGCTCGCGCCAGCTCGGCAGCGCGCCCCATGCCGGCGATGGCCGCCACGTTCTCGGTGCCGGCGCGCAGACCTCCCTCCTGCCGGCCGCCGTGCACCAGCGGCTCCAGTTCCACCCCGGCCTTCACGTACAGCGCACCCACACCCTTGGGGCCGTGGAACTTGTGCGCCGACAGGCTGAGCAGGTCCACGTCCCAGGCCGCCACGTCCACGGGGATCTTGCCCGCAGCCTGCACCGCGTCGGTGTGGAAGAGCGCCCCGGCGGCGTGCGCCAGGCCCGCCAGTTCCGCCACCGGCTGCACGGTGCCCGTCTCGTTGTTGGCGGCCATGATCGACACGAGAAAGGTGTCGTCGTCCAGCGCGGCCTCGAGATCCCCGGGACGGACGCGGCCGTCGGCATCCACCACCAGGCAGGTGACGCGGTAGCCGAGGCGTTCGAGGAAGCGGCAGCTCTCCAGGAGCGCCGGATGTTCGACGGCGCTGGTGATCACGTGGCCGCCGCGGCGTCCGCCGGCGAACGCCACCCCCTTCACCGCCAGGTTGTCGGCCTCGCTGCCGCCACCGGTGAAGACGATGCGGCGTGGACGCGCGCCGACGAGCCGAGCCACGTTGCGGCGCGCGGCATCGAGAGCCTCGGCGGCCTCGCGGCCCGCCCCGTGCAGCGCCGAGGGGTTGCCGAACGCCCCGTCGAGGAAGGGCGCCATGGCCTCGCGTACGGCCGCGGCCACCCGGGTGGTGGCGTTGCTGTCGAGATAGATGCGCGGCGCAGGGGCGGCGGTGGCGCCCCCCGCGGTGCCGGCCACGGCGGCGCCCGCAGCGGTGGCAGCGCGAGCTCTGCCGGCACCGGCGACGCCGGCGACCGCAGCGGCGGCGGCACCGCACGCGCTGCCACCTCCTGGGGACATGGGCGCCAGGTCGGCCTGGGGCAGCGGCTCGCCGTCCATGCCGATGCGCCGTCCTGCCGCCGCGCGCGAAGTCTCGGTGGCGACGGACATCCGGACCACCTCGCACAGGAGGGCCTTGTAGACGGGGAATCCGCTCACCGGGTCGAGTCGCGCCAGGTCGGTCAACTCGTTCACGTTCGCGCGCCGCCAGGCTTCCGGCCCCACCGGCCCGCCGCCGCCGGCGGCGCACTCCACGCAACCGGGCGCGATGTCGGTCGTCACCCGTGCGCGGAACGCCACCGCGCCGCGCGGGGTGCGCACCTCCACGGCGTCGCCGGTCGCAATGCCCCGGGCGGCCGCGTCGTCGGGGTGCAGGTCGACCGTGGGCTCGGGGTTGTCGCGCAGCAGACCGGCGATGCCGTGATGCTGGCTGCGGAAGTCGGTCTGCGGCCGCGCGCCGCTGTTGAAGACCAGCGGGTAGTCGGCCGCCAGCCATGGCGCCGCCAGCGGCCCCTCGCCGGGCTCGGTGTAGCGCGGCAGCGGATCGTGGCCGTCCTCCTCCAGCACCGTCGACCAGATCTCGAACTTGCCGGTCGGGGTGGCGAAGCCCGGTTCGCCGTCGGGGCGCAGCCGGCCCTTCTCCCACTTGCGGTACTCCATCACCGGTGAGCGCACCTGCACCTGACCGCCGGCCGCGCGCACGTCCTCGAGCGTGAAGCCGCTGCCGTCGAGAACCAGACGCAGCTTCTCCTCGGCGGTCCGCGGCCACAGGTGGCCGTAACCGAGCCGATCGGCGAGACCGGTCATGATCAGGTAGTCGTCGCGCGCCTCGCCCACCGGTTCGATGACGCGCTCGCGCAGCCGGAAGATGGGTCCGTACGTCATGTACGAATCGATCTCGAACATGGTGGTCGCGGGCAGCACCACGTCGGCCCAGGCCGCGTCGGCGGTGAGCTGGCGGTCGATGCAGACCAGGAAGTCGAGTTCCGACAGGGTGCGTCGCCACAGGTCGGTCTGAGGCCAGCTCGTCAGCAGGCTGGCGCCGTGAACCAGCAGGCCGCGGATGCGGTATGGCTCGCCCTCGAGCACGCTGGTCACCAGGCCGCTGGCGTGCCCCTCGCCGCGGTAGCGGCTGTAGAGCGGGAAGCGGTCGCGGGCCACGGCCCGGTCGAGGTCCGGGTTGGCCTGATGCGGGCCGCGATTCAGCGGAAAGTGGCTACCGGGCATGGCCAGGCCGATGCCGCCGGGCGCGTCGAGATGTCCCGCCAGTGCGAATAGCGTCAGCACGGCGCGGATGGCCTGCACGCCGCTGTCGCTGTACTCGAGACCGGTGTACATCACCGGGCACGCGCCCCGCGCCCGGCCGATGCGCCGCGCGAGCCGGATCATCGCGCCGGCCGGCACGCCCGTGATCTCCTCGACCACCGCGGGCGGGAAGTGCTGCGCGTACCGCTCCAGTTCGTCGAAGCCGTGGCACCACCGCCGGGCGAAGTCCTCGTCGTGGAGATCGTCCTCGACGAGCTGGCGCAGGAGCCCCAGGGCCAGTGCGCCATCGGTGCCGGGGCGGATGGGCAGCCACTCGGCGCCGGTGCGCAGCACCGTCTCGGTGCGGCGCGGGTCGATGACCACCACCTCGGCGCCGCGCCGTACCGCCGCCTCCAGTCGGTGCATGTCCAGGGGCGGGCTGTCGGTGGCGGGGTTCGCGCCCCAGACCACCAGCAGGTCGGCGTTCTCGATGTCGGTGAACATGTCGACCAGCATGCGACCCATGGTCACGTGCGGCGCGATCATCGCGAAGCTCACGTAGCAGAGAGCCCCCACGCCCATGGTGTTGGGCGAACCGAACGGGAACAGCACGCTGCTGGCTGAACTGACCGCCACGCCTGCGGGCTGGAAGAGATCGCAGAGCGATAGCTCGAAAGCGCCGCGGCCAGTATAGATCGCGGTGGCCTCGGGACCGCTTTCGCGCTTGATCCGCTCGAGCGCGTCGGCGATGCGGTCGTAAGCCTCGTCCCAGGTGATGGGTGTGAAATCGTCCCGGCTCGGCAGCGGCGCCGGGCGGGCGCGCGGATCGGGTTTCGGCGCGATGCGGCCCAGCGGTGTGGTCAGCCGGTGGTCGCCGTGCACGATCACGGGTGCGTGCCGGCCCCGGTGGCAGATCATGCCGAGCGGATGGCCCTCCTCGGCGCGCATCTCGACCAGCCGACCGCCTTCCGTGCGCACCTCCACCCAGCACCCCGCCGGGCAGATGCCGCAGATGGCACGGCGCCAGCCGCCCGCGCGGTTGCTCACGAGGCCCCCTCCGCCCCCCGGCTCAGGCGCGTACGGGGCGATGGCGGCGGACCGTTCGTGCCGGTTCCATTCACGCTCGCGCGGATGGCGGCGATCAATTCGCTGGAGGCGCCGCTCTTGGTCACGTAGCTCACTCCGCCGGCCTCGTACAGGGCCCGGGCTCGTTCGGCCTCCTCGAACATGGAGAGGCCGATGATGCGAATGCCGGGATGGTTTCGGTGAATGGCTCGCGTGGCCTCGATGCCGTTGAGCTTCGGCATGCTCATGTCCATCAGGATCACGTCGGGCACCAGCTCGCCGGCGAGCGCCACCGCCTGCTGCCCGTCGGCCGCCTCGCCGACGACGTCGATGTCCGGCTCCTCGGCCAGCAACCGGGCGAGCCCCTCGCGCATCACCTCGTGATCGTCGGCCAGCAAGACGCCGATCCGCGCGCTGGAACGGGGGCCCACGCTCGTCGTCTTGTCGGCGAAGGCGATCCTGAACGGACGGGACACGGCCACCGGTTCCCGCTCGGATTCCTCGAGCGGAGCCGTCAACACGAATCGGCTGCCGGCTCCCGGCACGCTGTGCATCTCGAAGGTGCCCCCGACCAGATCCAGCCGTTCGCGAATGCTGAACAGGCCGAAGCCGCCTCCCTCGGCGCCGGGCCGGACCGCCGCCGGGTCGAACCCCTTGCCCTGATCCGAGACGACCACCTGCAGCTGGCGGCTCAGGCGGCGCAGGTTGACGGTGGCCGAGCGCGCACGCGAGTGCTTGACGGCATTGAACAGCAGTTCCCGGACCGATTCGAACAGCAGGATCCTCACCGGTTCGGACAGCTGAACCGGCTCCGCTTCGATCCCCAGATCGACGAACAGTCCATGCTTGTCGGCC
This sequence comes from Candidatus Krumholzibacteriia bacterium, assembly GCA_046484865.1. Classification (GTDB taxonomy): domain Bacteria; phylum Krumholzibacteriota; class Krumholzibacteriia; order LZORAL124-64-63; family LZORAL124-64-63; genus JAWOID01. Next base: position 4,546 of record JAWOID010000104.1, on the reverse strand, counting down.
ATCCAGCTCGCGAGCCACTCCAGGCCCGCGCTCAGCCCCGCCTCGTGCAGGATCGGCGGGCTCAACTCCGTGGTCAGATCCCGCGAGGCCTGGATCGCTTCGTCGACGAGCGACTCGAGTTCCCGCGTGGCCTGCTTCACCACCGGATCCTCGTGGCGGCCGAGGATCGTCGTGCGGAACTTCGCCCCGACGAGCAGTTGCTGGAGGTGGTCGTGCAGCAACCTGGCCATGCGCCGGCGCTCGCGCTGCTCGGACAGGGTGAGTTCGGCGCTGAGGGCCCGGAGCTGGGCCGCGCGCCGGTCCAGTTCCGCCGTCCGCTCGCGGACTCTCCGCTCCAGCTGTTCGTTGGCCTTACGCAGCGCCTTTTCGGCCGCCTTACGCTCGGTGATGTCGCGGATGTTGCCATCCCGGTAGAGCGGCCGCCCGTGGCCGTCCACGATCAGGGTCATCCGGTTGGACAGCCACCGGTCGTCGCCACTCGTCCCCCGCTGGCGGTACTCCGTTTCCGCGTGTCCGGTCTCCTCCAGGCGCGCGACGACCGCCCGCACCGCCGCCCGGTCGTCGGGATGGATCATCTCGAACGCTGCGTCTGCGTCCCGGGCGAGCAGCTCTTCCGGCGAGAATCCTACCACCGCCTCTGCGGACGGGCTGACGTACTCGTAGCGGCCGGTCTGCAGGTTCAACCGGTAGATCACGTCGCGGCAGCTATCCAGCACCGAGCGGAACCGCGCCTCGCTGGCGCGCAGCGCGTCTTCCGCCTGCTTGTGCTCGGTGATGTCCAGGACGGTGCCCGTCATGCGGACCGGCCGGCCCGACGGGTCGCGGTCGACCTCGCCGCGGGCGTAGACCCGGCGGCTCGAGGAATCCGGCAGAACGATCCGGTAGTCGAGATCGTACGGATCGTCGTCGCTCAGCGCCGATTCGATCGCCTGCTCGACGCGCCGGCGGTCCTCTCGATGGACGCAGGCCAGGAGCGAATCGATCTGCGGCACGAACTGCCCGGGCACCTGTCCGAACATCCGGTAGGTCTGCTCCGACCAGGTCAGCCGGTCCGAGCGGATGTCCCAGTCCCAGCTGCCGACCCCGGCGATGCGCTGCGCGTCTTCCAGCAGCGCCTGGGTGCGCCGGAGAGCCGCCTGGCTCTCGTGGAGCGCGGTGACGTCCTGGATGGCGATGGCGGCGCCGATGATCGTCCCGCCCGCATCGTGAATCGGGACGGCGCTGTTGTGGACGAGAGCCCTCGTGCCGTCGAACCGTTCGATCTCCATGATCTGGCCGGTGACCGTCTCGCCGTGGTCCACCGCTCGCGATACGGCCCATTCCTCCGGTGCGACCAGCCGGCCCGTATCCACCCACCAGCCGCGATACTGGACGTAGTCCGAGATCGCCGACGCCGGCCGGACTCCGCGCCAGATCTGGCGGTAGAACGCGTTGGTCTGCACGATTCCGCCGCGTTCGTCGACGATGGCCACCCCGACGGGCAAGCACGCGAGCACGGCCTCCACCAAAAGCCCATGGTCCGGTGTGGCCGCGGAGGCGGTCTGGCGGAAATCCGACACCTCCTGTTCACCGCTCCGACCCTCCGGTTCGTCGATCATGCGACAACTCCACCGGCCAGGTCTCGCGTGCCGGCGCATGTCGCCGACCGACGATCCCGTGCCCACTGGCAAACCAGGAATGCGTGCTAGAACTGCGCTCGGGTCAGCCGAACACGAGGATGCCCGCGCAGCGGCTCGAAGCCATGGACGATTCCACGAGAGGGGTGTGAAGGGAATCGGGAGAAACCTTAGTGAGTGTTCTCGCGGACATTCGCGACGCAGGCGGCCCCAGTGCTGCGTCCGCACGCCGCGGCCTAGCTCCCGCCGGCTCCGGTCGGCCCCAGGCCCGCCGCTGCCAGCAACCTGTCCACCTCCGGCCCCCGCAGACTGATCCGGTCGCCGAACCATGGGTTCGTCACGATCCAGATGTCTCGCTCGCGGAGCGCTTGCTCCAGGTGAGGCAGAGCGGCGTCCGGCTCTCCCCGCGCCACGGCGATCCAGGCGAAGAAGGAGGGCGGGACGTACTCGTGCTCGCGATTCCGGTGCAGGCGCTCCGTCAGCCCGTCCGCCTCATCCGTGCGACCGAGCAGGTGGAGGCACATCGCCAGGGTCGCGAGCACCACCGAGGCTCCGCCCGACAGATCGCGGGCGCGCTCCAGGGTCGCCAGCGCCTCCTCGTCCCGCTCGTAGCGCAAGCAGGCGACTCCCAGATGGAGGCGGATCTGCCAGTGCTGCGGATCCAGTTCGATACCTCGCCGGAAGGTCGCGAAGGACTCTGCCGATTCGCCCGCCGCGGATAGGGCCGCACCCGTCCAGGCGATGGTCAGGCTCGAGAGCGGATCGGCCTTGAGCGCCAGACGCGCCGTGACGGCGGCCTCCCGGTAACGTCCCTCTCCGTTCAGCAGCATCGCGAGGTTCACGAGCGTCTGGGCCGAGCCCGGTTCCAGGATGAGAGCCCGGCGCATGATCCGCTCGGCCGCGAGGGGATCCCGGTCGAAGGTCCAGACGCAGATGCCGAGGGCGGCGAGGGCGCTCGTGCAATCGGGGTCGAGGGCCAGAGCCCGCTCGGCCGCGCTGCGAGCAGCGGCCATCGCTTCCGTCGGCGCCGCCCCTCCCCACCACGCCTGGCTTCCGTACAGCATCGCGAGCATCCCGTGAGGGGCTGCGTAGGCCGGGTCGAGGCGGATGGCCTCGTGGAACAGCTCCAGGCTCCTGGCCCAGCCCTCCGGGGTGAGCTTGTAGAGATGGAATCGAGCCTCGAGGAAGGCGTTGTAGGCGTCCAGGTTCTCGGTCGCCCGGGCCACGAGCACCTGGTCGCGCGGGCCGGTCAGCTCAACCTCCAGCTTCCGGACGATCGCGTGCGCGATCTCGTCCTGCACGGCGAAGATGTCGTCCAGCTTGCGATCAAAGCGTTCGGACCAGAGATGGTAGCCGTCCTTCACCGCGATGAGCTGGGCCATGACCCGGAGGCGGTCGCCGGCACGCCGCACGCTCCCTTCCAGCACGGCGCCCACGTTCAGTTGCCGTCCGATCTCGCGGATGTCGGTCTCGGCGTCGCGGAAGCGGAAGGCGGAAGTTCGCGCCGCCACCCGCAGACCGGGGATCTGGGCCAGGGCGTTGAGGAGTTCCTCGGCGAGACCGTCGCCGAAGTACTGGTTGTCTGGATCCGGGCTCATGTTGACAAACGGCAGGACGGCGATGGAGGCCGCTTCGGCCGTCTCGCTGCCGCCCTCGGCTCCGGCTGCCGCCCGGCGTCGCAGGGAAGCCAGCACCTCCTGCAATTGCGCCACCACTTCCGCCGCGCTCCGGGGGCGGTCGGAAGGGGCTTTGGCCATGGCCCGGGCCAGCAGGGCCTGCAGCTGGACCGGCGCTTCCGGGCACCGGGCGAGCATCGGCGGCGGGTCGTCGTTCAGGACCGCGTACATCAGCGCCTGTGCATGTTCGCCGCGGAAGGCCGGGGCGCCGGTCACCATCTCGTACAGGACCACGCCGAGGGCCCAGATGTCGGCGCCGGCGTCGACGGCGGCGCCCCGGTACTGCTCCGGAGCCATGTAGGCAGCCGTGCCGGCGACCGTGCCGGTCCGTGTCATCTGCGTACGATCCTCGAGCCGCGCCAGCCCGAAGTCGAGGATCTTGACCACACCGTCGGCCGTCAGGAACAGGTTCGCCGGCTTGAGGTCGCGATGCACGACGCCGCTCTCGTGGGCCCGGGCGAGGCCGGTGCCGGCCTGGATCGCGATCTCCAGCGCCTCGGGGATGTCCAGGGCGCCCTGCCCCAGCCGCGCTTCCAGCGTCTGCCCCTCGTAGCAGGGCATCACGATGAAGAGGCCGCCGTCGGGCGCCTCGCCGATCTCGTGGACGGCGCAGATGTTGGGGTGCTCGATGGCGGAGGCGGCCTGCGCTTCCCGGACGAAGCGCTTCCGGAAAGCCTCATCCGCCAGCGAGGGCTGCAGGAACTTCAGCGCCACCGGCCGCCGCAGGCGCGTGTCCTCGGCCCGGTAGACGACGCCCATGCCGCCCGCACCGAGCTTCGCGACGATGCGGTAGTGGGAGATGGTCCGGCCGATCATGCGGGCCTCCTGACGCCGGCCGAGGCGCTCCCGGCGCGGGACAGCCCCATTCCGCTCACAGGGCCGCGATGCTATCACCCGGGTTCGCGGCAGCCTGTTGCGCGACCGGCTGCGCTCGGCCTTCTTTCGCGGGTGATACGCGGCCCGCGACCCCGCCCCGCCGCTTAAACGCCCTCCCGGCGCGAAGCCCGGTCTTGCCGAGGGAGGACTTTTTTGTAAACCTGCCCAACGCGAGCCGGGCATGGTCGCGCGGCGCGCTTTCACCAGCGGAGGGCAGGGACATGCAGGCGAAGCAGCAGGACGACCTTTCTCGCAGGGGCCTCATCCACCACACCGCGCCCGCCGGCACTGCGCTTGCCGCGCCCCGGGTGTTCGACGCGGGTTCGGACACCGTCCGCGTGGCCGCGATCGGGTGCGGGGACCGCAGCACGTCGGATA
>JAWOID010000082.1:0-71565 GCA_046484865.1 Candidatus Krumholzibacteriia bacterium | reverse complement strand
TGACACCAGGCGATGGCGGCATCGGAAGTCTTGAATACCCGTGCCCCGCCACGCTTGGCGGACAAGGTCTCGTGCCGGTCTTCCTGTGCCCCGCACACCACCCGGAGGACCAGGCCCACTGGAAGTTGTAGCCACCGAGCCAGCCGGTGACATCGAGCACTTCGCCGATGAAATAGAGGCTTGGCACCGTTTTGCCCTCCATGGTTTTGGAGCCGCTACCGGGCGGCGGCACCGTCGCCGCCGGCTGCGTCGCTCGGTTCTCCAGCACCGGCAGCGGTCCGGTCGCCCGGCGCAAGCGGGTCCCCGGCGCCAGGAATGCCGGTGCCGCCTCGCCCAGGCGGCTGCTGCGGGCCCCCCGCAGCGTCAGGATCATGAAGGCGGCGAACAGCGCCGTCAGCAAGGCGCCCTCCACCCGCGTCAGCCTGCTGTCCCAGCCGAGCACCACGAAGAGGAGGCTGACTCCCAGCAACAGCGGGATCTCGCGCCGCGTGAGTCCCGGCTCGATGGTGACGGGTGCGAAGACCGCCGCCAGCCCGAGGATCAGCCCCAGGTTGGCCACGTTCGAGCCTACCACGTTGCCCATCATCAGCCCGCCGCTGCCCCGGAGCGCCGCCACCAGCGAGACGAAAAGCTCCGGCGCCGAGGTACCGAAGGCCACGATGGTCAGACCGATCACCACGGGCGCCACGCCGAACAGCACCGCCAGCCGGGAACCGCCGGTGATCAGCAGCCAGGCGCCCCCCAGAAGCATGGCCACACCCGCCGAGAACAGCAGCAGGTCCAGGAACAAGGAAGCCTCCGCCGGGGCCGGCCATGCACGAGCCGCACCCGGGATCTAGAGATCCACGAGCGCCGCCGCCCGCACCGGAGACGCCTCGGTCCCGGAGAGCTTCAGCGGCAGCACGAACAGCAGGAACGCGACCGGCGGCAGGTCCCCCAGGCGCGCCAGGTTCTCGATGTTGATCGCACCGGCGGCGGCCAGCCGGTCGTGGCACGCGCGGCCGTCCAGGGGGTCCAGACTGGGCGTGTCCAGGCCCACACCCTTCAATCCGGCCGCAGCGAGACGCTCCGCCAGATCGACGCCGAGGTGCGGCCAGCCCTCGTAGTATGGCGGCGTGCCCCAGAGCCGCTCCCAGCCTGTCCGGAAGAGCACGAAGTCGATGCCGCGAAGATCGCGGCCATCGAGGGCACCGGCGGGGATCGCTCCCGCCTCCCCGCCGGTGACATCCACCACCACGGCGCGCCCCCAGCAGCGCTCCAGCGGAAAGGCGTCGAGCGCCGGTTCACCGGCGCGGAAGTGCAGCGGCAAATCGATGTGGGTGCCCGCGTGGCAGCTCATCGCGAAGCTGCTGGCCATGGGCTCGTCGCTGGTGGTCGAGCCGTGCCGGGCCAGGTGCACCGGGGACGCATCGCCGGGATAGAGCGGCATGGCCGGTGCGATGACGTGGGAGAGATCGATCAGGCGTGGCACGGGGTCGGTGCTCCAGCTGCCTTCAGAGCGACGGATGGGAAACACTGGTGACGTCCCGGCGCAGGTCCGCCACCTCGAACTCGGATGCGTACAGGATGCGCTCGGCTCCATCCAGCAGACCCGTGAGCTGCGACTCGCTGCCCGAGACCGCCACCACGGCCAGAAAGGCGCGCTGCGTCAGGTCGGACGGTCCGACCTGGGCCACCGCATGCCCGTGGTTGCGCAGTCGCTGCAGCAGTGCCCGCAGCGGACCGCGCCGGTCCTTCAGGCTGCGCGCGTGAGGCAGCACCAGGTCGGCCACGAGGCACCCGCGGAAGATCCTGACATCGTCCATGGCTCGCGCCAAGGTAGCGAAAAGCAGGGGGGTTGTCACGCTCGACGGGCGCCGGCCTCCGGCCCCGGTCCCGGTCCCGGCGCGGGCCGGCGGGTCGGCTCACTTGTTCAGCAGGAGCTTGGCCGTGACCCGATGCTCGCCGGCATGCAGCCGCGCCACGTAGACACCGGCGCCGACCGGCCCGCCGTCGCCGCCGCGACCGTCCCACGAGAGCACGCGCTCGCCGGCCGGGAGCGCGCCGTCCCAGACGGTACGCACGTGCCGCCCGCGCGCGTCGAAGATCTCCAGGCGCACCATCATGCTCTTCGGTAGCGAGAACCGCAGCGACGTGGCGGGGTTGAACGGGTTCGGGTAGGCTCCCAGCCACTCGACCCCGGTCTCTCGTGCCTCCAGGTGCAGCGATCGGGGGACCGTCACCACCAGCAATGCGTCCTGGGTCGCCACGGCGGGACCGGACACGCGCAGCAGCGCCTCGTGACGGCCGGGTTCCAGATCGGCTGCGTTCACGCTGATCTCAACGTGCTTCGTGCCGCCCGCGGGCACGATCCCGGTCGCGGGAAGACACGTGAGCCACTCGCCGGGATCGAGCGCCCCGTGGCCGGCGACGGCCTGCACCTCGAAAGCGAGCTGCGAACCCGCGGGTCCCTGGTTGGTGACCGGCAGCACGACCGTGGCGGGGCCTCGGCCCAGGTCGAGGTACAACTCGCGCCGAGGCAGCAGGAGGACGGGCGCGGGCGGTTGCGTCTCCAGACGGAGCCGCGCCTGGTACGGCCCGGGCGCATTGCCGACCGCCGGGTTGCCGATCACCACGCCCAGATCCGCCACCTCCTCGGCGGGCACCGGCAGCCAGACGTTCCACACCCCGGTATGATCGCGCAGCAGCGGCAGCAGGTCGGTGGCGCCGTCCCGCCGCTCGATGACCGCCGTCACCACCAGCGGGGAGGAGGAAGCGGCTTCGATGTGCACCCGGAGCCAGCCGGAGGCGCCGGCCAGATCGGTCCCGCCCAGGAAGTGAGCCGCCAGGGGCTCCACCGTGCCGGCGATCGCCGGCGCACCGCACGACAGCACGTTCGTGGGGGCCGCCGCCAGGTAGAGCGCCGCGTCGAGGTAGCCGAGGTCCGGCCTGGCCCGGGTTCCCACGGCGTAATTCCAGGCCGTGAACCGGGACCACCCCTCCGCGAGGCTCGACCCGTGCGCCAGCAGGACATGGGCGTAGCTGGACAGCATGTCCTCGTCGGGACGGGCAGCGCGCCGCGCCCACGTTTCCGTCACCGCTTCCACCCCGAACTCCTGCTCGAGCCAGAGCTGCCAGACGACGTCCTCGTAGTTGCCGGTACCGTCCGGATGATCCAGCGGCACCTCCGGCTGCCGCACCGGACAGCCTCCACGCAGGTAGTTGACGTAGTCGTTCACCGCGGGGAAGACGGCTTCCTCGGCCCACACGGCGTCCAGCTCGATCCACCCGCCCTCGCTCCACCGGCTGCCGGCGTACTGGCTGGCATGCTTGAACTCGTGCGCACAGGTGACCCGCAGAACGCCCGCCTCGTGACCATCGGGGTCGTCGTTGGGAGATGCTCCGGCGAAGGTGCTCGAGAGGATGATCCGCGTGGCTCCGCCCGCGATCACGGGCACGCAGAGCCCGTTGAAGGCCATGTCACGGAACTCCACCTGGTAGAGGTCCTGCACCGGCGGCGCCGCGAAGCCCAGCTCGGCGCAGAGCACGTCCCACGAGCGGTCCAGGGCTCCTGCGGCCCGATCCACCAGGTCCGGGATACCGTTGCGGGGTTCCGTGTCGTCGGCCGCGACGGCGTCCGGACCGACCGTGGTGTACGAAAGCCGGAAGCGGCCCGCCGGGCTCACTGCCTCCTGGAGGGCAGCGGTGGTCGGCCCCGGCGCCAGCAGCAGTTCGATCCGCTCGCGGATCTCGGGGCTCAGTTGCTCGCGCCGGGCGTGATAGGTCTGCACGAGATTCGTGCCGGAACGCAGCCGGGCGCCGGAATCGTCCCGCCATTCCGGGGGCAGGTCGCCCGGCGACAGGGCCCACTGGAATGAGAGCAGCAGCGCCTCGTCTGCCGACAGGAGGCCCTCGGCGCGGGCATTGTCGATACGGACGACGACGTGATCCGTGGACGCGGGCAGTCGGGCAGCGGCGACCCCAAAGGTCGCCAGGGCCGCCACGCAGGCGAGTGCGAGGCGAGACATGGACGGACTCCCCCGGACGTTCGACCATGGCGGGGGCGCGCTCCGGTCCCGTCGGGCCGATCGGCGGCGCGCCCTGGACCCGCTCCGCTGGCCCAGTCGGGGCCATCCCCAGTGGTGGAGCAGGAACCGCCGTACGCATCATAGCAGACCCGACGTAGGAATACAGCACCGATTCACGGTTTTTCCGGGCCTCGGGAGACAGCCTTTGCCGCCTGGGTCCGGGATTTGCATGTTCGGTAGCGCTCCATGGATGGCAGTTGGATTGACACTGACGGAGTGTCGAGTAGCATGAGGGACATGGGATCTGCTCTCCTCGCTCCGACGGCGGCGTGTGTGCCCGACCCGCGTTCTGCACGGCTGCGCCGCCGCCATGCAGTGCGGCGGTCCCGGCATCGCGATCGCACCGGACGCCACCCCCCTTCCCCGCATGCGCCCGTGCTGTTCACCCTCGTCGCCGGAGTGCTGGCCTGTTGCGTCGGCGGTTGCGGCGAACCCGTGGACTCCGGCACCTCCCGTGAACTGCAGGTGAGCGAGCCGGTACCGGCGGTGCCCCACCCGCTGGTGGAGCGCGACCTGCCCGCGATCGCCTCCTCGGGCGTGGTCCGGATGATCACGCGGTACAACTCCACCAGCTACTTCATCCACAAGGGCGGGCAGGCGGGCTTCGACTACGAACTGTTCCAGCGATACGCCGCACAGCTGGGGCTGGCCGTCCAGGTGGTGATCCCCGACCCGGGCGAGGACGCCATCTCGCTGCTGAACTCCGGTCGCGGCGACGTCGTATGCGCAGGCACCACCTACGATCCGCAGCTCGACCGCTGGGTCGCCGCCACCCGCCCGGCCAACTTCGTGCAGAAGGTGGTGGTGCTGCCCGCCGCCGACCCGCGGCCCGACGAGCTGACTGCACTCCAGGGGCTGACGATCTCCGTTCCCGAGAGCAGTCCCCTGCGCGCAGAGCTGCGCCGATTGCGCCGTCGGGACGGCATCAATCTCTTCGTCCACGCCGTGTCCGGGCCGGTGGAGGCCGAGGAACTGGTGGCGCGGGTCGGCCGGAACGACCTGCAGGCCACGGTCGCCGACGACGTGCTGGTGCGCGCGGTGTCGTCGTACCTCGACGGTTTCCGGATGGGCCCCGCCCTCGGCGAGAAGCGTCCGGTGGTCTGGCTGGTTCGTTCCAACAGCCCGGAGCTGCGCGCCTCGCTCAACGACTACCTGCTCGAGCATATCCGCGTGACGGCCGACGGCCGCGAGCGGCGGAGCCGCACCTACGGCATCATCTACGACCGCTACTTCCAGGATGCGAGCAGCATCCGCGGCTTCCAGGAGGATAGCGACCGGCCCGACAAGAGCGGGCGCCTGTCGCCGTGGGACGAGATCGTGCGACGGGAAGCGGCGCTGGCGGGGCTCGATTGGCGGCTGGTGACGGCGCTCATGTACCAGGAGTCGCGCTTCATGCCGGAGGCCGTGAGCAGCGCGGGCGCGCTCGGCTTGATGCAGGTGATGCCGCAGTTCGCCGGAGCGCAGACCGACAGCCTGTTCGATCCGGCCGCGAACGTGCGCGCCGGCGTGCGCCTGATGCGCGACACCTTCAAAGGCTTCGCCTACCTCGATTCCCTGGAACGCCTGCGCTTCACGCTGGCCACCTACCACGCGGGCATCGGCCACGTGACGGACGCGCGCCGGCTGGCGATGGATCTGGGTCGCGACCCCAACCTCTGGGAAGACTCCCTGGAGCGAGGACTCGAGCTGCTGATGCGCCAGCGCTACTACAGCCAGACGCGCCACGGTTTCTACCGCGGGGCCGAGACGGTCGCCTATGTGGAGCAGATCCTCGACCGCTACCGCACCTACATGCGGCTGGTCGAGGCGGATCCCTACGCCGCGCCGGAGCCACCGCCGGAGGAGCCGGCGACCGAGCCGCCGCCGGTGGCCACGGACATCGGGGGCGGTGCCACCGCCGGCCCGCCGTCACCCGAGTAGCTCGTCCATCAGTTCGCGAGCGCGCCGCAGGTGCGGAATCACGATCGAGCCCCCCACCACCAGGCCCACGTCGAGGGCCTCGGTCAGTTCAGCCTCGCTCACGTCCAGTTCGACGCAGCGGATCACGTGGTAGGTGACGCAGTCGTCGCAGCGGAGCACGAGCGACGCGACCAGACCCAGCAGCTCCTTCGTGCGCCCGTCGAGCGCCCCGTCGCGGTAGGCGGCGCCGTCGAGGTTGAAGAAGCGCCGGGTGGTCCGTGTCCCCGCGCCGAGGACGCGCTCGTTGAGACGCTCGCGCTCGGCGCGAAAACGGGCGGCACGTGACGACATCTCCACCCCTTCCCGTCGAAGTCGAAGAGGGCGCCACCCGGCAAACAGGGGTGGCGCGCGATGCGATCGGCAGCCAGGATAGGACAGGCTCGTGACGTTGACGAGCGCCGGTCGCAGCCGGCCGCCGCGCGCCGGTGCGCCGCACCGAGGTCCGACTTGCCCGAAACGATCTTCGCCAGCCCGCTCGAGTTCCTCGCGGCCTGCCTGATCCTGGTGGCGGCTCAGTTCGTGTACGTCCTCTTCGGCTTCGGAGCCGGACTCATCGCGGTGGGCAGCCTGGCGCTGCTGATCCCGGACATCCGGGACGTCGTGGTGCTGCTCCTGCTCGTGAACCTGCCGGCCGAGACGGCGGTGGTGGCAGCCTCGCGGCGGATCGTGCGCTGGCGCGCGGTCGTCCACGCGGGGGCCGGAGTGGTGGCAGGGATCCCGCTGGGCACGATCCTGCTGCGCGCGATCGAGCCCGTGTTCCTGCTCTCGCTGCTGGGCGGCGTGCTGGTGGCGGTCGGGGCGCTGTTCCTGGCGCTGCCGCGACGCGGACGGAGCGACTGGCCGTCGTGGACGGCGCCGCCGGTAGGGCTGGCGGCGGGGGTTTTGACCGGCCTGTTCGGCACCGGCGGGCCGCCGCTCATCGTGTACTACCACCTCACGGGCCTGGGCAAGGCCGCGTTCCGCGGCCAGCTCATGGCGCTCTTCCTGCTGATGACCCTGGTGCGGGTGCCGTCGTACGTGGTGGGCGGGCTGGTGACGGGTCCCCGGCTGATGTCGGGGCTGGCACTGCTGCCCGCGGTGGCGATCGGGGCCTGGCTCGGGCACCGCGTCCACGTGACCATCGGCGAGGTGGTGTTCCGGCGGCTGGTCAGCGTCCTGCTGCTTTGCATGGGCGCACTGCTCCTGCTGCGCACGTGAGACCCCGGTTGACCGCCTGGCGCGGCAACGTCACGATGGCCGTGTTCGCGAGCCCCCGGCCCCTTGAAAGGAGATTCCTCATGGCCGTTTTCCGACTGCTCGACGGTCGCCGGCCGACCTCCGCACCGGCGCCTGACGGCATCGATCGCCGCCGCCCCGCGGCCACCGGTACGGCCGCCGTGTTCGTGCTCGGTCTGCTCCTGCTGGCGGCGGCCGGCGGTTGCGGCGACGACGGCGAGCCACCGGCGGACCGAAGCGATGCCGCCGGCGTCGCGCCCGTGTCCGGCGATGATCCGGCCACCTCGAACTGGGGGAACGATTCGGTGAGCGCGCTGGTGGTGACCCACGGGGGGGTGGGGTCGCCGCCCGACTGGTCGCCCGCCTGCCAGGACGCCGCCGACCGCGGCGCCGCGGCCGGCGGTTCCGCCCTCGACATGGCCACCGCGGCGGTGGTCGTCATGGAGGACGAGCCGCGCTTCAACGCGGGCACCGGCGCGAACATCCGCCTGGACGGCCGCACCATCCAGATGGATGCCGCGGTGATGACGTCCGACGGGGACTTCGGCGCGGTGGCGGTCATCGAGCGCGTGCAGAACCCGGTGCTCGTGGCCCGGGCGGTCAAGGAGACGCCGCACCTGCTGCTGGCCGGCGAGGGAGCCACCCGCTTCGCTCATCGCCGGGGATTCCCGGACGTCGTCCCCACGGCGGAGGTGGCGGTGGAGAAGGCCCGCAAGCGCGTGGCCGCCCTGCTGCGCGGCGAGGGTTCGGAGGGCTTCGAGACGTTCGACTGGCGCGCCGCCTGGAACTACCCGGGACCACCGCCGGACTCCAGCCTCGTCGCGCCGGAAGCGGGTCCGGTGGAGTCCGGTCCCGGCGACACGGTGGGAGCGGTGAGCCGGGCCGCCGACGGCAGCTTCGCCGCCGCCCTCTCCACCGGCGGCACCAGCCTCACCCTTTACGGGCGCGTCGGCGACGTGCCGGTCTATGCCTGCGGGTGCTACGCCGGCCCGGCCGGGGCGGTCGCCTGCACCGGTTTCGGCGAGGAGATCATCCGCCACACCATGGCGCGCACCGTCTACGAGGTCATGGCGGAGGGACGCAGCGCCCGGGAGGCCGTGCACGCCGGCGTGACGCTGTTCGACGAACAGCACTCGCTGGGAGTGATCGCCGTGGGATCGCAGGACTGGGCCGTGGCGGCCAACCGCAGCATGGCGTGGGGCGCCGCGGCGGTCGACTCGACCGACGGGCCAGCACGGGACCGCGGGGAACCGACGCGGAACTAGGCTCTGTCCGAGTACCCGCTCCCGTCGCGCTCGACGTCTGTGCGGCCCGAGGGTTCTCGGACAGAGCCTAGCGCGGCAGAGTGGCTCGTGCGATGAGGACGACCATCACCAGACTCGCTGCGTGCTTCGCCAGCATCGCGAGCACCCGGCCCACGAAGGCGTGCGATCCGATGCGCAGACTCGGCTCCAGCCGCTTCTGCCGCCGGAACTCCCCGGCCACTGCGCCGAGGAATGCGCCGGCGAACGAGCCGAACACGGCCCCGATCACCGGCAGCAGCGAGTTGCCGACGATGGCGCCGATCAGTCCGCCGACGAACGCCAGCACCACCCCCCCGCTGGTGGCGCCCTTGCGCGCCGCGTAGAACGTGCCCAGCACGAACTCGAGCCCCTCTCCCACCAGGGCCATTCCCAGCAGGATGAGCAGCAGCTGCCAGCCGATGGGATCGAAACCGGTGAGCAACGCGTGCAGCAGGGCCAGCCCCAGCACGAACCAGTTGCCGCTCAGGCCCAGATAGATCGTCAGCGAGGCCGCGACGAGCAGCAGCGTCCAGAGGACGAACCCCGTCCAGGTGCCGATGCTCGCGAACACCTCCACCGCATCCTCCGCGCCTCGCCCGGACGCCGGGGCGTCGCGCCCCGGCCCGCAGCGCCGCGAGACTGCCTCAGAGCTCCGGTCCGACGCGCTGTTCACCGGCCTCCACCCGGAACGGCAGCCGATTCGCCGGGGGAGGCAGCGCGCAGTCGAAGCGACCCTCGTCGTACGAGCAGAGCGGGTTGTAGGCGTAGTTGAAGTCGAGTTCCACCGTGCCGTCGGCGTGACGCTCGAGGTCCAGGTAACGCCCGCCGGGATGGGTGAGATCGTTGCCGGTGGGGTCGAGGAACGGTACCCACAGGACATCGTCGGCCTCGGGATCGGCGGGCCCGAAGACCGTCAGCTCGTGGTCGCGTCCTTGATGCCGGAAGGTGACCGTGCCGCGGATCACGTACGCCGCGCGCTCGCCGGAGTTCTTGTCCAGCATCACGGTGTCGCCGGCGGCGGCGGTGGCGAAGGGCAACCGGAACCGCAGCTCGGGCACCGGGAAGTAGTAGTTCAGCCCCTCGAAGCCGGCGAGCAGCGTGTCCGGCAGCGGCGACTGGGCCGGATCGGAGAACCGCTCGTTCTTCTCGATCCGCATCTCCACCAGGGCGATCTCCCACCGCTCGAGTTCGGCGGCGTCCATGGTCACCGGCCCCGGTGCCGGCGCATCCCGGTGACATCCGATCGCCAAAGTCGCAACCAGACCCCATAGCAGTGCCGCCAGCGCGCGCGCTTCCCGTCTCATGCTACCTCCCCCTGTCGGCGGACGACCGGTGCATCGTGCCCGGATCGCCCGCTTTGGGTCTTGCCTGCACAGGATGATGCCCTACCATGACGCCGCCGGCACCTCCATTTCGGGCGGGTCTGCCGGCCGCCGACGACGCACGGCACGTGAACCTTCGGCGGGACCCACGCCGCCTCCGGAGAAGCAGCCGATCCCATGCCCGCCGGAGATTACAGCACGACGCCGCCAGATGCCAGCACCGGTGAATCGTCGCCGCCCGCCTCCCGACCGGACTGGTGGCCAGCCGCTCTGGCGCCGGTCCTGGCGGCTGCGACCGCCGTGCTGGGCCGGTTGTGGGCACTGGGCGGGTGGTGGAACCAGGACGACTGGGGCCTGCTCGCCCGGGCGGCCGGCATGGCCGCAGAGGGATCGGCGCCGGTGCGCTGGCTGAGCCAGGACCTCTACTGGCGCCTGCTTCATCCGCTCGCGGGCCTCGATCCCAGCCCCTATGCGGTCACACGACTGCTCCTGCACGCCGGCGCAGCAGCGCTCACGACGCGGATCGCCGCCCGCGCGGGGCTCGGCCCGCCAGCACAGCTCCTGGCGGGTCTGCTCGTGGCCGCCACCCCGCTGGCCTTCACGCCGCTCTACTGGGCCGCCGGCGTGCAGGAACTGATGGCGGCGGTGCTGCTGCTGGCAGCCCTGGAGCGCTGGCTGGCGGGCGGGCGCGCCGGTGTGGCCGCGGCCGCGGTCTTCGGCGCGGCGAGCATGCTCGCCAAGGAACCCGCGCTCGCGCTGCCGGCCGTCCTGGCGGCGGGCACGTTGCTGCTGGGACCGCCACCGCGGGCGGACCGCGCGGCGGCATGGGCCGCGGTGGCGTTCCTGACCGCCGCCGCCGCTGCGGAGGCGCTGCTCGTCCTGGCGCACTTCGGCACCGACCCCGGACAGCCGTACGCGCTGGGCAACGCGCTGACCGCGGCCGGCAACCTCGGAGCCTATGGCGGCTGGCTCGTGTGGCCGGGCGCACGGTTCGTCTACCGCAACGCGCCGGCGCCGCTACTGGCGGGACTGGCCGTGTGGGTGGTCTGGGCGGCCTGGGGCGTGATGCGCTGGCGGCGGGGACGCCCGCTGGCGCTGTCGGCCTGGGCGCTCGCGCTCGCCGCGCTGGCTCCGGCGCTGGTGCTGCGTCACCACGCCTATCCCTACCTCGCCTATCCGGCCGCGCCGGCGCTGGCGCTGGCGATCGCCGACCTGTTGCCGCGAGGCTGGCGTCCCCGCCCGGGCGTCGCCTTCATGGCCGCGGCCGCGATCGGTCTCGCCGCTTTCGCCCTGATGACGGCGCGCGTGAAGGCCCGGGACGAGACCGGCCGTCCCGCCGATCCGCTGGTGCTGCGCACCGCCGTATCGGCCGAGGCGAGCCGTACGCTGCGCCGCTATGCCGCCTCGCCGGCGGTCAGGGACGCCCCGCTCGTGCTGCTGGTTCCTCCCGCCGGCCCGGCCGAGGCGGCCGGCGCCGAACGTCTCGGCGGTGGTGCGGTACCGCCCCGGCTGCTGCCGGTGGTGCTCGACGGCGCGACCGGCCCCGCGCTCTTGCTGGGCGAGCCCCGGCGTGCCCGGTGGGCCAGCGACCTGCTGCAGGCGCCCACCGGTGCCCACGTGCTGGTGGAAGCCGGGGAACGTCTGCTGCCGTGGGGACCCCTGCGCCAGGCGCTGCTCTATGCCACGCTCACCGACGTCGCCCGCGGCCTGCACGAGCGCGCGCGGCGCCATCTGCTGCGAGCAGCCCTGATGGACGGCGGCGACCTGCCCTTCATCCACGATCCCGATCTGCTGCTGGAGCCTCCGTCCCGGGTGCTCGCCCGGAAGGACGCCTTCCTCGCGCACCTGGCTGCCTCGGAGGGGGCCGGCGACGCCTCGCGGGCGGCCGGTCTGCAGCAGATCTTCCTGGACCTGCTCGGCATCGTGACCGGGCGCAGCCCCGAGGACCTGGCGGCGGACTCCGGGAGGTGACGCAGTGAAAGCAGGCGACGACGCCGGCGGCTGGCTCGATCTGCTGCAGAACGCACAGCGTCTGAAGAGCGTCCCGCGCTCGGGCTGGCTGCTGCGGGGCGTGACCCCCGCCGAGAGCGTGGCCGACCACAGCTGGGGAACGGCCCTGACGGCCCTGCTGCTGGTGGAGATGGGTCCTGAACACGGCGATCCGCCCGTGGACCGGGCGCGAGTGCTCACGCTCGCGCTGCTGCATGACCTGCCCGAAAGCGTCATCACCGACATCCCGCGCCTGGCGGCGCGCTATCTGCCCGAGGGCGCCAAGGAGCAGGCCGAACTGGCCGCGCTGGGCGACCTCCTGGCCGGCCTGCCCGTGGCCGCCTCCTGGCTGGCGCTCTGGGAGGAACTGCGGTCGGGCGACAGCCCCGAGGCGCGGCTGGTGCACGACGCTGACCGCCTGGAATTGCTGGCGCAGTCGCTCCGGTACGCGGCGGCGGGCAACCGCACGCTGGACGACTTCTGGGAGGGGCGCCGCGAAGAGGACTTCGCCCGCGCGGCCGCGCGGGCGCTCTTCCGGGCGCTGCTCGTCCAGCGCCGGCGCTTTCCACCCGGGTTCGCCACGCCGGCCGACGACCACACGATCTAGGACGCCGTGCGCCCGGATCGCGGCAGCGGCACGATCGGTCGCGACTCAGAAGCGCACCACCGCCGCCAGACCGGTGCCCTGAGGACCTGTGTGGGGCACGACCGCCAGGCGCCGCTCCTCCTGCAGCGCGATCACGCCCCTGGCCACCGCCACCCCGAAGACCGCCGACAGCAGCACGTCGCTGGGCCAGTGCGCGTCCGACTCGATGCGCTGCAACGCCACGCCCGCGGCGAGTCCGTACGCGATCCAGGTGAACCAGGCGCGTTCCACGTGGTGGCTCACCACCGTGGCCACCTGGATGACGTTGATCGTGTGCCCCGAGGGGAACGACGACGCGTCGGTGACGCCGAACCTGTACGCTCCGGCGTCCTCGTAGGGCCGTCGCCGTCCGACCAGATCCTGCACCGGGAACTTCAGCAGTCCGTACACCGTGAAGGAGGTCAAGATCTGGCCGAACATGGCCGTCCCCGTCTCCCAGCCCGCGGCGTAGGAGGCGACCAGACCGCCCGCGTAGTAGGTGTTCATGCGTCCGTAGCCCACCGGATCGAGGAAACGTCCCGTCTCCAGCAGCGGCCGCAGCGGAAAGCTCCCGGCGTTGCGGTCGGCGGCGTCTTGGATCTCCTCGTCGAAGATCATCAGCGCGCCCGCGGCCGCCAGCACGCCCCCCACCTGCAGCGCGTCGCCGGTGTTCATGCGCAGCGGCGACGTGAGGATGTGGACGGTATCGCGCACGAGCATCTCGACGCCATGCGCCGCGTCACCCAGCACGCCGCGCCCGTTCCCGCGCCCGCCGCCGGAGACCTCCGCCGGCGCCGCACCGGCGCAGGCGCCGTCCGCACGCGCCGCGTGCGCCGGCGAAAGAAGCATCGCCAGGACGACGGCCAGCGCAGCCGCCGCCAGGGCCGGCGTCCTTCGAGACCTTCGTCGGTTCCTGCAGGGTATCACGTGACGGTCACCTCACCTGAGAAAGAGCAACGCTCCGCCGCCGACCGCCACTCCCACGCCCGCCAGGGCCAGGGGCGAGGGCCGGTCGCGGTACACGAGCCAGGCGGGCAGGATCACGAAGATCGGGACCGTTCCCAGCAGCACCTGCGCCACGCCGGCCTCGGCGTGCTTGATGGCCACCAGGGAGATCCAGACCGAGACGAACGGTCCGAGCAGGATGGCGGCCGCGAGCGCCAGCGCCCCCCGCCGGTCCTTCAGGGGTGCGATCAGCGACGGCAGGCGGTGGCGCGGCACGACGAACAGCCAGTAAGCCACCGAGGCCCAGAACATCCGCGTGAGCGTCGCCCCGAGCGGATCCACCCCCGGTCGGGCCACGCCGGCGGCGGCGGCGCCCGCGGCCTCCGCGGCGGCACCGGTCATGCCGAGCTTGGCGAACGCGCTGCCGAGACCCTGTCCGGCGGCCGCCACCAGGGCCAGCAACAGGCCGGTGCGCAGCAACGCAGGCGCCAGGTTCCGGTAGCGTCCGCCGCCCGGGTCACGCCGGGCCGTGGCCAGCAGGACCCCGCCGATGACCAGCGCGATCCCGGCCAGCGCCTGCGGGCCGAGCCGCTCGCCGAGCAGCAGCCACGCAGCGACCGCCGTGAAGACCGGCGCCGTCGCCATCATCATCATCCCGCGCCGCGGGCCCACGAGGGTGAACGCGCGGAAGAGCGCCGAGTCGCCCACTGCCAGCCCGACCACCCCGCTGAGGCCGATCCAGAAGGTCTCCCGCGGCCCGAGCTGCGCCGGGATCAGATCGCCGGTGACGACGACGTGCGTGAGCCCCAGGCAGAGGGTGGCCACCGGCAAGCGCAGCAGGTTCACGGTGGTCACGCCCAGCCGGTCGCCCGCCGTCGTGAACAGCACGCTCGTCCAGGCGAAGATCACCGCCGCAAGCACCGCCATCGACTCGCCGTACAGCGGATGAGCCGCGTATCCGGTCAAGTCGTCTCGCTCGCGGGCGGTGGCGGCTTCTGCAGCGACTCCTTGCCGGTGATGGTCTCCAGGTCCACCCGCCAGACCACCACCCGCTCGAGTTGCTCGTCCGGGAAACTCCAGCTCCCGCCGGAATACTGCCGCATGATGCAGCCCAGCCCATGCCGCACGGCGGCGGCATCGGTCAGGCGCTCGGCACGCCCCCTCGCGATCACCGAGCGGTACGCGAACGTCCAGCGGCAGGCGCGCTCGGGGTCGGTCACCAGGCGTACGTCGGCTTCGAACTCGCAGCAGACGCGCGGATCGCGCTCGAGAAGGTCCTGCTTGTGGCCGGTAAGCGCCCCGTGGAAGAAGATGCGTCCCGGCTCCCACCCGAAGGAAACCGGCACGACGTACGGCCACTCGCCATCGTTGAGCCCCAGCCGGCAGACGCGCGCGGCCGCCAGCACTGCGTGCAACTGGCCCAGGTCGCGAATCTCGCGGTCCTGCCTGCGCATGCCCATGACGGCCCCTAGTCCGGAATATTCATGAGCGGCTGCGTGGCCTGCTTGAGCCAGGCTCGGTGCTGGCGATCGAGCCGCGGGCCGAGCTCGCGGTACACGCGCTTGTGATAGCCGTTCACCCAGGCGACATGGTCGTCCGTCATGAGGCCGACATCGATGAGCCGCCGGTCGATGGGGCAGAGGGTCACGGTGCTGAAGATGTACCAGGTCTTGTCGGCGTTGGTGCGCCTCTCGTCGCGCTCGACGAAGGCCAGGTTCTCGATGCGGATGCCGAACTTGCCCGGCTCGTAGTAGCCCGGCTCGATCGACAGGAGATTGCCCGCCACCAGCGGTGGCGTCGGGATGTTCTTGAGCGCGTGCGGCCCCTCGTGCACGCCGAGGTACTGCCCCACGCCGTGGCCGGTGCCGTGGTTGTAGTCCAGCCCCAGCAACCAGAGGTGACGTCGCGCGAACATCTCCTGGCGGTAGCCGGGAGTGCCGGCGGGGAACGGCGTGGTGGTACAGTCGATGAGACCCATGAGCACGCGGGTGAAGCACTCGGTCTCGCGACGCGTGGGTCGGCCCAGACACACGGTGCGGGTGATGTCGGTGGTGCCGTCCTGGTACTGGCCGCCGCTGTCGATGAGGTACAGGCCGCGTGGCTTCAGCGAAGCATCGCTCCGTGCGTCCGCGGAGTAGTGGATGATGGCGCCATTGCCCGCGTAGCCGCTGATGGTGGTGAAGCTGTTGTCCTCGAAGAGGGGGTCCTCCTCCCGGAACTCCCGCAGGCGCCGCGCTGCGGACAGCTCGGTGACGCCGCCGGCGGGCACCGCCTCCTCGAGCCAGCGCAGGAACTTCACCATGGCCAGCCCGTCGCGCGCGTGCGCGGCGGTGATCCCCTTGATCTGCACCGGATTCTTCACCGCCTTGAAGGCGGTGACCGGCGACATGCCGCGATACACGTCGGCGCTCCCCAGGGCCTCCAGCACGCGGCGGTTGGTCGTGCCGGGGTCGAGCCAGACCCGGGCTCCCTGCTCGCCGAGCGCCGGCAGATCGTCCCAGATCGCCTCGTACGCCTTCACCCGCGCATGGCGGCCGAGGTAGGTCTCGACGGCTCGCATGACCTTGCGCGGGTCGACGTAGAGAGTGGCGTCGGTGTCGGTGACCACGGCATAGCTGATGACCACCGGCGTGTAGAGGATGTCCTCGCTGCGGATGTTGAACAGCCAGGCGATGGCGTCCAGGTTGACGAGCACGTGCGCGCGGCAGCCCTCCTCGGCCATGGCCCGACGCAGGCGCCCCAGCTTGGCGGCCACGGTCTCGCCGGCATACTTCGTCTGGTGGATCCGGATGGGAGCGGTGCCGGGCTGCGGCCGATCCTGCCACAGCTCGTCCACCAGGTTCCGCTCGATGTAGCGCACCGCGATGTCGTGCTCCGCGAGCGCCGACTCGAACTCCTCGGCGTCCTTCACCGGGATCACGGCGGGATCCACGCCCAGGGCCTCGCCCGCACGCAGGCGATCCGCCAGCCACTCGATCTTCGACGGCACCTTGGGCTCGCCAAGACGCATCAGCTCGATGCCCGACCCGGACAGCTCGAGCTCGCCTTGCAGGAAGTAGCGCCCGTCGGTCCAGAGGCCCGCCTCCTCGCGGCCGACCAGCAGATCGCCGGCCGAACCGGTGAAACCGCTCACCCAGGCCCGGCGCTTCCAGCAGTCCGGCAGATACTCGCTCATGTGCGGGTCCGTGCTCGGGACGTAGTAGGCGGCGATGTCGTGATCGGCCATGAGCGCACGCAGCGCGGCGATCCTCTCGCGCGTCGGCATGCCTTCCTCCATTCACTGCGAAAGATGCGAGGTATGATCAGCGGTCACGCGCGTCCGCGGCCTGCGGAGCGTCCGCTGAAGAACGGCTCTCGCGATGTCGGAGGGGCATTCTACACACGCCATGCCCGGCTCACCAGCCCGGAGTGAGGCGGCCGGGAAACCAGCACGCACTCCTGACGACCGGAAGCGCCGGCGGGCTCACCGCCGAGGAGTCGACGCAGAAGGCAGCGCCAGGGTGGCGGCGCCGTTGCCCTGCACCACCCGCCAGCCGTCGCCCGAACCGATGGGCTTGTGCATCTCGATCTCGTCGCGCAGCGGAATGTTGTAGTAACCCGTTTCCGGGATGGCCGGCTTGAGCTGCCGGATGCGGTTCATCCCGCCCAGCCGGAACCCCGAGATGACGAATCCCCGCCGCTGGAAGAAGCGCAGCGCATCGAGGTTGTCGTTGGTGGTGATGAGCCAGAGCATCCGGCAACCCTCGGCCCGGGCGGCCGCTTCCACCGCTTCGAGCAGGGCGGTCCCCACCCCGATGAACTGGCAGAGCGCGTCGATGCTCACCAGCTCGCAACGGTTCCCCTCGAGGTGGTAGGTGGCCAGACCCATCCGCTCGCCGTTCTCCACGGCGATGAATCCGGGCAGCAGGGTCGGGTCGTGCGTCATGTGGCGACTGACGAGGAACTCGCCCCCGAACAGGAGCTCGGTGCGCTCGCGCACCCATGCCTTGTCGGCGGGCGATAGATCGGTGACCAACATGCGACGGGACCGTCCCGGGGCTCTGGTGGATGGTGGTGGGGACCCCAGGGGGAAATCTGGCACCCGCGCCGCCCCCAGGCAAGCTCGCAGGCTCAGGAATGGCGGTTGAGGGCCTCGTCCACCGAATCGCACAACGGCATGAAGTTGCGCAGGCCCGTGGCGTCGAGCAACTGCTCCGTACGGCCGGAGACCCCCACCAGACAGACCCGGCCGCCGTGGTTGTGGGAGGAGATGTAGATGGAGGCCAGGATGCCCAGCCCCGTGCTGTTGATCTGGTCCACGCCGCCGAGGTCGAGCACCACGTTGGGTCGGCCGGCGTCGATCTCCGCGCGCACCGACTCGAGGAACTCGTAACAGAGCGGATCGCCGATGAGCCGGCCCCGGAGGTTCCAGATCACGGCGCGGTGGTCGTCCTCGTGCTGGAGTCCTGCCTGAAAGCCCGGCTTCTGCGACATGGCTACGTCCTCCGGGACAGAGGGTCGGCGGCGGACGGCCGCCCCGCACACCGAAGATACCAACGGTTTGGCGCCGCCTCAATCCCGAGGCGAGAGCGCGCGGCGGGCGGCAGCCAGATCCCGCGGCGTGTTCACGTTGCGGAACGACAGGCCCCGAGGGTCCCAGGCGCGCCAGAGCGCGGGCTGGAGGCGCCGCACGACGAGATGCGGAAGCAGGTCCCGGAGCGAGCGCGCCCCGGCGGCGAGCCGCTCGTCGACGCGCGCCAGGATCGTGCGACTGTAGATCGCCACGAGCGGCTGGTCGCAGCCCCCGGCCACCGGCACGACCGCCTCCGCCGGCGGCGCCGGGGCAGCCGCCACCAGGCCGCGCAGGAGCTGCGGCTGCAGCAGGGGAGCGTCGCAGGCCGCCAGCAGCACGACCTCGGTGCCGGCGGCCCGCAGAGCGGCGTGCAACCCGACCAGCGGCCCCGACGCGCCGCCCCGGGCATCGGCCACCGGCCGCAGGCCGGCTCCGCCGTAGCGATCCGGATCCGGCGCCACCACCAGGAGCTCGCGACAGAGCGGCGCCAGCGCCGCCGCCACCGCGTCCAGCAGGCGCATGCCTCCCCACGGCAGCAGGGCCTTGTCCCGGCCCATCCGTCTCGAGCAGCCACCGGCGAGGATGGCGCCGGTGACGGCCGGCGGCGGCCCGCCGATCGCCCTCGACACCCGGGCGGTGTGCCGCCGCTCGTCGGCGCCGCTCATCAGGCGTCTCCCGGCGGGTGCGCCGTGGACGGCGGGGGACCGACGTCGCCGGCGGAGCCGACGTCGCCGGCGGAGCAGCACTCGGTCGCGTCCCCCTGGATCTTGGCCACCGCGTGCGGCAGCGCCGGCCACACAGCCGCCAGGTTCTCCAGGGCGGCGCGCGGACTCCCGGGCAGGTTCACCACCAGGCAACGCCCGCGGATGCCGGCCACCGCCCGGGAAAGCGCCGCATGGGGCGACGTGGCGCTGCTGGCCCGGCGCATGCTCTCGGCCAGGCCCGGCACGATGCGCTCGACGACCGCGAGCGTGGCGTCGGGGGTCACGTCGCGCGGCGCCACTCCCGTACCGCCACATGTGAGCACGAGATCGTGCCCGCGGTCGTCCATCCAGGCGCACAGGCAGCTGCGAATGGCGCCGGCGTCGTCGGGCAGCACCTGGCGGCTGACCACGCGGGCGCCGTGCGCCTCCAGCCAGGCGGCCAGGGCCGGGCCGCTGCCGTCGGGGCGCTCGCCGCGGGCGGCGCGGTCGCTGAGGACCAGGATCCCGACGCGCAGATCCGTCGCGGCGGCCGCATGGAGGTCGTCGTTCACGTCGACTCCTCGCGCACGAAGACTCCGCTCTTGCCGCCCTCCTTGCGCATCAGACGCACGCCGGCGATCTCCACCGCGCGGTCGATTCCCTTGCACATGTCGTACACCGCGAGCGCCGCCACGGCGGCGCCGGTCATGGCCTCCATCTCGACGCCGGTCCGCTCGTGGGCTCGCACGGTGCAGGTGATGCGCAGCAGACCGGCGCCGGCGTCGGTCGCGAAGTCCACGGCCGCGTGATGGACCGCCAGCGGATGGGCCAGCGGGATCAGTTCCGGCGTGCGCTTCACGGCGGCGATGCCGGCCACGCGCGCCACACCGAGCACGTCTCCCTTGGCAACGCCTCCGGACGAAACCGCGCGCAGCAGGTCCTCCCCCATCCGCACCACGGACTCGGCGACAGCGGTGCGCCGGGTGAGCGGCTTGGCGCTGACGTCGACCATCCACGCCCGCCCCGCGGCATCGAAGTGGTTGAAACCCAAGTTCTCACTCCTCTCGAGTCGCCGCCGGCCCGCCCCGGCTCAGCCCCCGATCCGGTGCATGGACATCCTGCAACCGGTCTGTGGACGGCCCCCGTGGTCGGGGGGTTTGGTCGCCACCACCCGGCGCAGGGTGGCGGCGAGTCCGGCCCGGTCGCGCGCCGCCAGCAACGGCCGCAGATCCACGGCGTCCGGCGCGAAGAGACAGCCGCGGGCGCGGCCCGACGCATCCACGCGGATGCGATTGCAGCTGGTGCAGAACCCGCAGGAGACCGCCGAGATCACGCCCACGCTGCCGCGCGCGCCGGCCAGGTCGAAGGTGCGCGCCGGGCCGCCGAGCGCGTCGCCCGCGCGCGGCTCCAGCGTGTACGTCCGGCGCAGCCGTGCCAGCACCTCGGCGCCGGGGACGGTCAGAAAGGGATCGACCACGACGCCGCCCGTCGGCATGAACTCGATGAAACGCACGCACAGGCTGCGCCCGGCGACGAACGCCGCGAAGGCGAGGATCTCGTCGTCGTTGACCCCGCGCTGCAGCACGACGTTCAGCTTCACCTCGAGGCCCGCCGCCTCCGCCGCCAGCACGCCGTCGAGCACCCGGGTCAGGTCACCGCCGCCGGTGATCGAGCGGAAGCGATCGGGCCGCAGCGAATCGACGCTGACGTTCAGTCCCCGCACTCCCGCCGCCCGCAGGGCCGCCGCGTCGCGGGCGAGCCGCGTGCCGTTGGTGGTCAGGACGAGCCGTTCCAGGCCGGGCAACCGCGCCACGTCGGCCAGGAACGGCAGCAGACCGGGGCGCAGCAGGGGCTCGCCCCCGGTGATCCGGAGCTTGCGGATGCCGAGTTCCGCCGCCACCGCCGCCAGCAGGGCCAGCTGATCGAGGGGCAGGTCCCCGGCCGGTGGGATCTCGTCGCCGGCGCGTCCCCCGCACGGGCGGCAATAGCGGCAGCGCAGGTCGCAGCGCGAGGTCACCGACAGCCGCAGGTAGCTGATGCGGCGGTCGCGGCCGTCGACCAGGGCTCCGGGCGCAGCCGACACGGGGACGCTCATGAGCCGGCCTCCCCGCGAGGCGCCGCCGGTTCGCCGCGGATCGACTCCAGCCAGGCGACCAGGAAGTCGGCCACCCGCTCGGGGTCGTCCAGGGGCAGCACCGGAATCGCGCTCCCGTCCCGGTCCCGCGCCTCCGGGCCGCGTGCGGCTCCCGGGTCGTCGGTGACCAGGGCGAGCACCCGCGGGGGGGGCTCCTCCCCGTCGGACGTCGCGGCCCCGCGTCCGGCGGATCCGGCAGGGGTTGCGGATCCGCTGACGAGTTCCGGTCCGGCAGCAGGCGCGGGCCCGCCCGCGCGGCGCACCAGGATGCGCGGCAGACGGCTGGCCCGGTAGCCCTCCACCAGCACCAGGTCCATGTCGGCCAGGTAGCGGGCGATCAATTCCTCCACGCCGGGCTCCGAGCCGGGTTCCACGCCCGGCTCCGCACCCGCCGTCGGCGCCGCCGCATGGCGGCGGACGAGCGCCAGTCGCTCCGCGTCGGCCAGGAGCACCGCGGCGGCGCCGGCCCCGGCGAGGCGGTGGCTGTCCTTCCCCGGCACGTCGATGTCGAAGCGGTGGGCGTCATGCTTCACCGCGCCCACGCGCAGGCCGCGACGGGTCAGGATGGCGATGACCCGCTCCAGGAGAGTGGTCTTTCCGGAGCCGGACGGGGCCGAGAACCGCACCGCAGGCACCGGCACCGGCACCCTCGACGGTGCCGCCATCGACGCCGGCGCGGGCGCGCGCCCGGCGGCGCCGGCGGTGGTCGTCCCGACCGCCGCGACCGGCCGATCGTCGCGGGATCCACGTCGATCCACGGCCTCGCCTCCTCGCTCACTCGCTCACTCGATCACCCGGTCCGTCGCTCGATTGCTCACTCGCTCACTCGATCACCCGGTCCGTCGCTCGATTGCAACTTGTTCACGTCAGTTCCAGGGCGGTGCTCACCACGTCGACGGCAGCGCCGGCCGGCAGCGCGTCCACGGTCTCGGGCAACTCCGCCAGACCATCGACCCGCGCGAAGTTCAGGAAGTGGGACGAGCGCTGCGTCCCCGGGTCACGGGCGATCCACGCGCCGTCCCGGACCTCCAGACCCACGCGACACCAGTCCAGCCGCTCGCTCCTGCCGTGCAGGGGCGTCGCGAGGCGCGCCCGGATCGGACGAGCGGCCGCGTCGCGGCGTCCGGACGCCGCCTTGAGCAGCGGCACCAGCAAGAGCAGGGCGCCGGTGTAACAGGCGGCCGGATACCCGGGCAGTCCCAGCCAGATCACGTCGGAGCGCCGCGCCGCGCGCAGGGGACGCCCCGGGCGCATCCTGATGCCGTCCACGAGCGCCCTGAAGCCGGCGTCGCGCAGGACGTCCGGCACCAGATCGAAGCGGCCGCGCGAGATGCCGCCGGTGGTGACGATGACCTGGCAGTCGGCGGCCAGGTCGGCCACGGCCGCCGCCAGCGCCGCCGGGGTGTCGTCCACGCGCAGCAGGCGCGCCACCGGAACGCCGACCGCCGCGGCCAGCGACGACACGATCGCTCCGTTCGCGTCGAACACCAGCCCGGGCGCCAGACGGTCGGAGCCGTCGCAACCGTCCACCACCTCGCCCCCGGTGACCAGCACGCCCAGGCGCGGAGTCCGGAAGACCTCCACGCGCTGCACCCCTGCGGCGCAGAGCACCGGGTAGCGCGTCGCGTCCAGACGCGTCCCCGGCTCCAGCAGCGGATCGCCGGCCGCCGCCTCCGCGGCGGTCTCGTTGATCAGCGGCCCCTCCGGCCCCGCGTGCGCCACCCTCACCGTGGCGCCATCCTCCCGGCAGTCCTCCACCCTGACCACGCGCTCGGCACCCGCCGGCACCAGGCCGCCCGTCATCACGGCCGCCGCCTCGCCGGCCGTCAGCGAGGCGACCGGAGAGCGACCCGCGGGGATCGTGGCCACCACGCGCCAGGACGGCCCGGTTTCCGGCCCCAGGGCGAATCCGTCGACCGCCGCCAGCCGGGACGCCGGCACATCGCGCGGCACGCGCGGGTCGCGGGCGACCACCCGCCCCGCGGCCAGCGCCCGCGGCACCTCTTCGATGCCGGCGACCGGCGCGGCGGCGAGGATGGCATCCAGCGCTTCGGCGAACGACTGCATCAGCGGACCCGCCCGCCGGCGCCGAAGGTGCAGACCGGGAAGTGACAGGTGGCGCAGAACTGGCAGAGCCCCCCGTGCCCGGCCCGCGCGACATCGTCGGCGGTCACGGGGTCGCCCGCCAGCAAGCGCGGCAGGAACACCTCGAGGGCCGTGGCGCGGAAGAAGAGGGCCGCCGCCGGCACGGTGATCACCCGCGCCCCGCCGAGGGTGCCGATGGAGAGGTTGTTTCCCGGCTGCAGCGGTCCGCCGCGGCTGGCGAAAACCACGCCGGCGTCCGCGAGGGCGGCGTGGGTCACGTCGTCCGGGTCCACCGAGGTGCCGCCGGTCACGAGGACCAGACCACAGCCGGCGGTGTGCCTCGCCACCGCCGCGGCGATCTGCGCGCGGTCGTCGGGCAGGATCTCGGCGGCTGTCACGGCCACCCCGTGACGCTCCAGCGTCTCGGTCAGTCGCGGCACGAAGCCGTCCTCCACGCGTCCGTGGAACACCTCGTCGCCGGTGACCACCACGGCGGCCGTGTCGATCACGAACGGTTTCACCCGCAGCAGCGGCGTGGCCAGGAGCGACCGCACCGCGTCCATCGTCTCGCGCGTGCAGCACAGGGGGATGATGCGGAAGGCGGCGACCGCCTGCCCCTTTTCCACCATGCTGTCGGTGAGGATGGTAGGCAGACTGGGCACCTGGAGCCGGTGCAGTTCGAGGAGCCGCTCCACGTCCACCTGGAAGAGGCCTCGCCGGGAGGCGCGGAAACCGATCTTGCCCTCCACCGGCTCGCTGTCGTGATCGACTCCCTCGCCGGCTGCCAGCGGCGCCACCAGCCGCGCGGCGTCGTCCTCGTGGACGAGGTTCGAATCGTCCTCCCAGACGTAGATGGCGTTCTTGCCCAGGTCGCGCAGCCGTTCCACGTCCGAGGCGGCGACGACGTGCCCGCGCCGGAAGGCGCGCCGCTTGATCCGGCGGCGCGGGTCGATCTCGGTGATATCGTGGCCGAGGGCCAGCCCGATCGCGTCCTCCACCGCGACCTTGCGCATCGGCGTTCGCTCCCGGTTCCCGCCCGCGGCGGCGATGGCGACGGCGGTTTCGAGCGCGCCCGGCGCGCCGGCAGTGCGCCGGCGGCGGGCCGCCCGGCGCGCTGGCGGCGCACCGGGCCGTCGCATCAGAAGGTAACGCGATCGAGACGGGGGACAAAGCTCCCTTCTCGGCCGGCGGGCCGCCCGCAGAGCGCGACGCCCGCCGCTGAACACCGCTTCGCAACCCGTCCCGACCCGGCTATACTGGAGCGGTTCCTCGGCTTCCATGCGGCGTCACCGGTGCTGGACGCGCCGGTGCTCGTTGCCGTCCGCTCGGCGCGGACCGCGCCGGCGCCGCCGTTCTCCGACCCGGGAGGTCACCCTTGATCCGCCGCATGCTCCTCGTTTCCGCGCTCGTCCTGGTCGCGTCGCTGAGTGGCGTGACCGCAGGTCCCGTCTCGCCGGTCGCGGCCGCACCCGCCACCTCCACCGCGGCCGCCCCGGCGTCCCCGGTCACCGGGACTGCCGACCAGCCGCACCCCTTCTCCGTCCACGACCTGCTCGCCATGGACCGCATCTCCGATGCCCAGGTGTCGCCCGACGGCCGGCGTGCAATCTTCACCCTGCGCGAGACCGATCTCGAGGCCAACCGGGGACGCACCGATCTGTGGCTGGTCGAGCTGGAACGCGGCGCCGCCCGCGGCGAGCCGTGGCGCCTCACGACCCACGAGGCCGGCGACTGGAGCGGCCGCTGGAACGGTCATGGCGACATCTACTTCCTTTCTGCCCGGTCGGGCAGCAGCCAGATCTGGCGCATCGATCCCGACGGCGGCGAGGCACGGCAGGTGACCGACCTGCCCCTGCCGGTGACCGGTCTCGCGCTCGCGCCCGCCCTCGACGCCCTGCTCTTATCGCTCGAGGTCTATCCCGGCGCCACCATCGCCGAGACCGCGCGGCGCGACGAGGAGCGCGACGCCGATCCGGCGACCGGCCGCGTGTACGACGAGCTGATGTTCCGTCACTGGGACACGTGGGAGGATGGCAAGCGGAACCACATCTTCCTGCTCCCGCTGGCCGACCCGGACGCCGATCCCGTGGACCTCGTACCCGACCTCGACGCCGATACCCCCACCTTTCCCTGGGGTGGCATGGAGGAGGTGACGGTCTCTCCGGACGGCCGCGAGATCGTCTTCACGGCCAAGACCGTGCCGGGTAGCGAGTGGGCCTGGAGTACCGACTACGACCTGTGGGCCGTCGCCCCCGACCGGCCGGGCGAACTCCGTCGCCTCACCGACGGCAATCCGGCGTGGGACACCGGCGCCGTGTTCTCCCCCGACGGAAGCACCCTCGCCTACCTGGCCATGGAGCGGCCGGGCTACGAGGCCGACCGCTTCCGGATCGTGCTGCTGGACCGCGACAGCGGCGAACGGCGGGTCGTCGACCTCGTCCACGAGGGCCTCGAACTGAGCCCGGGCAGCCTGCTGTGGTCGAGGGACGGGAAGCAGCTCTACTGCACCGCTCCGTACCTGGGCCAGCGTTCGATCTTCGCCGTCGGGGTGCGCCGCGGCGACGTGCGGCTGATCCAGGAGATGGGCGATTGCCGCGACCTGCAGCTGGGGGGCGACCGACTGGTGTTCAGCCTGCAGAGCCTGCAGTCTCCGGCCGAACTGTACTCCATCCGTCCGGACGGCAGCGACCTGCGGCAGATCACCCGCATGAACACGGCGCAACTCGCGCGGGTGCGCCTGGGCGAGCCGGAACAGTTCACGTTTCGGGGCTGGAACGACGACACGGTGTACGCCTACGTCGTGAAGCCCCATGACTACAGCGACGAGGAGGCGGCCGCCGGCCGCAAGTGGCCGGTGGCGTTCCTGGTCCACGGCGGCCCGCAGGGCAGCTTCGGCAACGACTTCCACTACCGCTGGAATCCCCAGACGTACGTCGGCGCCGGTTTCACCACCGTGGCGGTGGATTTCCACGGCTCCACGGGATACGGACAGGAGTTCACCGACGCCATCCGCGGTCACTGGGGCGATCGGCCCCTCGAGGATCTGGAGAAGGGACTGGCGGCCGCCCTGGAACGATATCCCTGGATGGACGGCGACCGCGTGGTGGCGGCCGGCGCGAGTTACGGCGGCTACATGATCAACTGGATGCATGGCCAGCCGTTCTCGCGGCAGTTCCGCGCGTTCGTCACTCACGACGGCAATCTCGACGAGCGGATGGCCTACTTCGACACCGAAGAGCTGTGGTTCCCCGAGTGGGAGCATCAGGGGACGCCGTGGGAGAATCCGGAGGCGTACCGGAAGCACAACCCGATCGAGCACGTGCAGAACTGGCACGTCCCGACGCTGGTGGTGCACGGCGCGCTGGATTACCGCGTGGTGGACACGCAGGGGCTCTCCACCTTCACCGCCCTGCGCCGGCAAGGGGTGCCGGCGCGACTGCTCTACTTCCCCGACGAGAACCACTGGGTGCTCAAGCCGGCCAACTCGATCCAGTGGCACGAGGAAGTCAACGCGTGGCTCACGCGCTGGATCGAGTGAGTCGCGGCGTCGTGGACTCGCCGGCGCACGCTGACGCCGCCTGAGAGCGGGGGCGGGGCGGATGGCACCGGACCGTCCGCCCCGCTCGAGCCGTGGCGAGTCGCGCGATGTCGGGCCGGGTGGCGAGCCGTCGTCTGATTGCCGTCAACCCACGCGTCCCAGACGTGACAAGCGCGCTCTCCGCCTCGGCGACCGCCGCTGGAGGCGCCATACCGACAGCCGGGCGTAGGCCAGCCCGAGCACGGCGCCGTACACGAGGTGTCCGGCCATTCCCGGCAGCGCGCCCGTGGCCACGCCGGCCCCGGCCTTCATGCCCAGCCCCGGTCCCAGTTCCATGCCGAGCAGGAGCGTCATCGTGCTCACCGGGCCCACCAGCCACCAGGCACCGCCGTACAGGGCTCCGGCCACCATCCCGGACGGGTAGCCGTGGACCCGGTGGCGGAGGAAGAGCGCGAAGATCATCCCCATCGCCGCCGCGACGACCAGGTGCACGGCCCAGCCGCCCAAGACGCCGGGAAGACCCGCTGCCTTGCCGATGGCCGGAATCGTCCCCATCATCTGGATCATGATGCCGAAGCCCAGACCGCCGAGCAGGCCGCTCACCGCGCCCTGGCCGAGGTTCCGCCTGTTCATGACTCGCCTCCTTCCGCTGCGGCCGAACCGCAGAACTGTCTGCGGTGCGCCCCCACCGGTATCGGGGTGAAGACTCACCATACGGGATTCGTTTGATCTTGTTTCATCGGACCGCGCTCTCCGCGCGAGGCGCCGTCCAGAACGCGGAGGTGCCGTCGTGAAGAGTCATCGGGAGGAACTGTGGTTCGAGGTGCCCACGAGGCGGGCGTTCATCAACATCACGTCGCGCGTGCGCGAAGCAGTGCGGGAGAGCGGCGTGCAGGAGGGACTCTGCCTGGTGAACGCCATGCACATCACGGCATCCGTGTTCATCAACGACGACGAGAGCGGACTCCACCACGATTACGAGGTCTGGCTCGAGCAGCTGGCTCCCCACGCTCCCGTGGATCGATACCGGCACAACGTGGGCGAGGACAACGCCGACGCGCACCTGAAGCGGCAGGTCATGGGGCGCGAGGTGGTGGTGGCCATCACGGGCGGGGACCTGGACCTGGGCACGTGGGAGCAGGTGTTCTACGGCGAGTTCGACGGCCGCCGTCGCAAGCGAGCGCTGATCAAGATCATCGGCGATTAGCCGTCAGGCCGACGTCGCGGCCGTCAAGGGTTCGAGGAGCCGTAGCGGCGGTCGCCGACGTCGAGCCGCGGCGCCGGCGGATTCCGGCGCAAGCTCTCCAGCGTGCGCTCCATCCGGAGGGCCAGGGATTCGCGACCGCCGCGCCGCGCATGGTCGCGCTGGATCTCGAGGATCCGCACCTGCACGCGGCGCTCCAGCCGAGCCAGGGCGGCCGCAGCCACGGCGCGCTCCACTTCATCGCCGGCGGTCAGGCGCGCGGTCAGGATGCGTCGCTCCGCTGCCGCGGAGTCGGCGACAGCCCGGATCTCCCGCACCAGCGAGGACGATTCCGCCTTGATGGCCTGTGCAGTGTCGTTCGCGGTCGAGGCGTGGTTCGCGGCGTCCGGGAACGTCGCGGCCACCAGTCTGACGGGTGCGGCAGTCACGATCCCGACGGCTGTCAGCGCCACCGCCGCGAACCCCACCAGACGGCAGCGGAGCACCCCCGCCGCCCGGGCCGGCCTCGGTTCGCGGATGGCACCCGGGTGTTGGAATCCCCTCGGCGCAGGCAGAGTGCGTGTGTCCATGGTCGGACCTCCTGCAGCGCTGACGCGTGTCCCCCATCCCGAGGATTGTCTCACATTTAATCAATCTAGTCAACATTATCGCAATTGACCATCGGGAGCTTTCTGGTTGTGCGGGCGAAATCGTGTCCGGTGCTTGGAAGGCCGGGATGGACGAGCTACCCTCTCGCCCGGAATCAGACGACGACCTCGCCAGCCGAGCCACCGGGGGACAGCCATGCCGGAGAACACGTCACTTCAGGACCGCATCGTCTTCATCACGGGCGCCAGTTCGGGCATCGGGCGCGCCTGCGCCGCCGCCTTCGCGCAACAGGGCGCCCGGCTGCTGCTGGCGGCACGGGGACGCGACCGTCTGACGGCGCTCGAGGCGGAACTCGCGGAGATGCGGCCATCCGGAGGCGGTCGGGTGGAGACCCGCCTCCTCCAGTTGGACGTGCGCGACCAGGAGGCGGTGGAGTCCGCCCTGGCCGGATTGCCGCGGGCATGGCAGGAGATCGATGTTCTGGTCAACAACGCCGGTCTGAGCCGCAGCCTCGACAAGGTGCACGAGGGCGATCCGACCGACTGGAACGAGATGATCGATACCAATGTCAAGGGGCTGTTGTGGGTCTCGCGCGCGGTGCTGCCGGGGATGATCGCGCGGGACCGGGGGCACATCATCAACATCGGCAGCATCAGCGGACACCAGGTGTACGGCGGCGGGGCCGTCTACTGCGCCACCAAGTTCGCCGTCGACGCGATCACGCAGGGGCTGCGCATCGATCTGCTGGGGACGCGGGTGCGGGCCACTGCCGTCGATCCGGGGATGGTGCAGACCGACTTCAGCCTGGTCCGCTTCCACGGCGACCGCGAGCGCGCCGACGCCGTGTACACTCAGTATCCGCCGCTGAGCGCCGGGGACGTG
The DNA here is from genome assembly GCA_046484865.1 of Candidatus Krumholzibacteriia bacterium. Taxonomy (GTDB): domain Bacteria; phylum Krumholzibacteriota; class Krumholzibacteriia; order LZORAL124-64-63; family LZORAL124-64-63; genus JAWOID01. The sequence goes on along the minus strand of JAWOID010000082.1, from coordinate 42,494 downwards.
GCCGAGGCGGTGCTCTTCTGCGCCACGAGGCCGCCGCACGTGGTCGTGCAGGATCTCATCCTGATGCCGCAGGACCAGGCCGCCGTGTACGCCAGTCATCCGCGCGGCCGGGGCTGACCGCCCGTTAGGGAGGGTGGCACCGTCAGTGCCGGGGGGTGGCGCGTTCGAGGGTCCGGTTCCGCGTCACAGAGCCGGTTCCACGGCCTCCACGCGCCAGCGGATCTGCTCGTCGGCGTCTCCGTACACCACTTCGTCGCCGGGGCGCTTGCCCATGAATGCCAGGGCGAGCGGAGCACGGTAGTTGAGGAAGCGCCGGTCGGCGTCGGCCTCCCAGGGACCCAGGAAGGTGTAGACCTCGTCCTCGTCCGTGACGAGATTCCGCGCGCGCACCCGGGTGCCGATGTTGACGTGGCTGCTCTGCGCCATCTCCGGAGTGATGCGGCGGGCCTCGGCCAGCTCGGACTCGATGCGCTTGGCGCGGCTGGTGATCTGGTCGCGTTTCTCGAGGGCGGCGGTGTACTCGGCATTCTCGCTGAGATCGCCGAAGCTGGCCGCCTCGCCGATCTGCCGCGCCACCTCGGGGATCTCCTCGCGCATGATGTGCTCGAGTTCCTCCTGCCGCCGGCGCAGGCCCGAGTCGGTCGTGTAGATCACGCCCTGCTCGTCCCAGGGGCGCGCCATCTCCATGAAGAGGTCGTTGTAACGGGTGCGCAGCAGCGCCTGCAGCAAGGTCCGGGTGGCCGGCGGAACCCCGGCGTTGTCCTGCAGCAACGCCTTGAAGCGCACTGCCTGGTCGCGATCGGCGTCCTCGACGGCCCGCCGCAGAGGTTCGCCGCCCTGCGCCGTCAGCGCCGAACGTGCGCCCTCGATCACCTTCTGGTGCCGCTCGTCGCCGGAGACCGCCGCCAGCCGGCCCACCGAGGCCAGCAGCCCGAGCAGGTCGAAGAGCAGGGCCTCGGTGGTCACGCCCCGCAGTTCGGTGAGACGCTTGCTCAGCGGCGATCCGTGCAGCGTCCGCCACAGCCAGCCCAGGAAGTCGGGGCTGCCGGTCGGGTGCTCGTGCGCCCGATCCACCGCCGATTGCAGCTCGGCCGTCCGGCCGTCCTCGAGGAGTCCCCGCACCACCACGTCGCACACGCGCTTGCCCGCCTTCAGCAGGACATCCGCCCAGACCTGCGCCCACTGGTCCGGCAGCGCGGTGCGCAGGTACTCCAGCGTGGGGACCAGCAGCCACTCCGGCAAGTCCTGGGGCAGTCGCCCCCGGTCGTCCAGCCGCGCCAGGACCTGGGCCGCGGCCCGCGGATTGGGCCGTGCCACCGGCACGCCCCGCGCGGCCACCTGCGCGTGCACCGCCAGCGCCCCCAGCGCCAGCGCCGGACGGTCGGCGAGCGCCGCGACGGCGATCTTGGCCGCGCCGTTCCCCAGATCCGTGAGCAGCGCGGTCTCCTCGGGCGTGGTGCCGCCACCGCGGGTCTCGACGAGAGCGTCGCGCACCTGCCGCAGCTTCGCCACGGGGTCCTGCGCGCGGTCGAAGGCCCGGCGATACCGGTCCACCCAGTGGTCCTCCTGCCGCAGCAGCCGCAGCGGCGGTTGCGAGCCGCCCCCCACCGCGATGCGGGGCGCCCGCCGCAACAGATCGCGGGCGTGGGGCCACCAGCTCTTCCAGCCCTTCTCGCCCAGGAGCCTCGTCACGGCCGCCTTGAGGTCGCGGTAGGCGAGGCGGTGCTCCCGGTCGCTGCGCAGCGCCAGCAGGACGAACGCCAGCGGGTCTTCCTCCGCCAGTACCCGCAGCCGGTCGGGATCGTGGATCACGAGGGCCGGGAAGTGATCCTCCGGCAGCGGGTTGATCTTGCCCAGCGTCTCGGGGCCGTATTCGCTCAGGCGCTCGTCGAACCGGACGGTGAGCAACCCGTTCGCCGGCTGCAGCGCCTCCACCCGGCCGGGCACGAGGAACGCGTGGTCCGCCGCATAGGCGCCGGGCCACAGCTGCAGGTAGCGGTCCACCAGCTCGACCGCCTCGTCCAGGGAGCGATCGTCCGCAAGCAGGAGATCCAGCAGGGCAGGGAGATCGGCGAGATCGGAGAAAACGGTCAGGTAGAGTTCGCGCAGGCGGCGTCTGACGGTCTCGCTCTCGGGGATCTGCTGGGCCGCCACCCGCGTGGCCGCGAGCGCCGCCGCCGCGCCCCGCGTCTCCTCGAGATGGCCGAGCAGGACCTCGAGCATGCCGTTCGCCCGCTCGGTGTCGCCCTGCCGGCTGACCTGCCGCGCCACCCTCACCAGTTCCTCGGGATCGTAGTCGGGCCAGGCCACCGCGACGGGCCAGGCGTCCTCCAGATCCTCGAATCTCTTGCTGTTCGCGAACTTGCCGAGCTTGGCGAGACTGGGAACCTTGCGGGCCGGATCGCGTGCGGGATCCTCCATCATACCCCCTCGGAGACGCTCTGAGGCGCCGGGGCGCCGGGGCGCGGGCCGTGAACGGGAAAAGCGAGGGGACAACATAGCCAACGGCGGCGGCGAAGCAAAGTGCGGGCGCGCCGGCGGGCGCCTCGGTCCGTGCGAGCGCACCCCGGGGCGCATCGCCCCTGCGCGCCTGCGCCGCCGCTCAGCGACCGGCCCCCGTGTCCGCGCCGCCGCTCAGCGGCGGCGACCGGCCCCCGTGTCCGCAGGGACGGGACCGCGGCGGCGGAAGACCCAGAACCGCGATCCGAGGTAGTTCACCACCGTCACCGACGCGACCACCCCGAGCCAGGCCGGCGTCGGGGGCAGGCCCATTCCGTCGACCAGCAGCCCCACCGCGGCCGCGCTCACCAGCGCGATGGCCACCTGGAATGCGACGAACCGAGCCGCCTGCGGCCCCGCCGGGTCGCGGCTGCGGAAGGTGAATCGACGGTTCCAGTGGTACGACCACGCCACGCCCAAAGCGTAGGCGACGAGCTGGCTGAGCGCGGCGCGCACCGGCAACGGCGGCATGGCCAGCAGCAGCAGATGGAAGACCGCGAACGCCACGAGGAAGTTCGAAGCTCCCACCAGGAGGAACCGGACGGGCTGCAGGCGGTCCGAGACACGATCGACCACGGAAACTCTCGCGGGGGCTGCGGGAACTCATCCGTCAGGGGCGGCCACGACCGGCGGCCGCCCGGCTCTCAATGTAACCCGGATTGCCGTGCTTGCACGTGGCTGTATCTTGTCACCACAGCGTCGGAGCTTGGGAGGCAGAACCCACGGCGGAGACTACGTATATGCGCATCCTCGGCATCTCGGCGTTCTATCACGATTCCGCGGCGGCTCTGATCGAGGACGGCCGCATCATCGCGGCAGCGCAGGAAGAACGCTTCACCCGCAAGAAGCACGATCACGGTTTCCCGCGTCTCGCCATCGATTTCTGCCTGGCGGAAGCGGGCATCGAGGCGGCGGATCTCGACCGAGTGGCGTTCTACGACAAGCCGTGGATCAAGTTCGAAAGACTCCTGGAGACATATCTGGCGTTCGCCCCGCGTGGGCTCTCCTCCTTCATGAAGGCGATGCCTCTTTGGCTCAAGGAGAAGCTCTGGATGGGCGATCTGATCAAGCGGGAGCTCGGTCACGACGCCGACATCATCTATCCCGAACATCATCAATCGCATGCGGCGGCGGCGTTCTACCCGAGTCCGTTCCCGCAGGCGGCCATCATGACGATGGACGGCGTGGGCGAGTGGGCCACGGCGTCCTGGGGCGTGGGCGAAGGCCACCGGATCGATCTACGCGCCGAGATGCGGTTCCCGCACTCGCTCGGGCTGCTCTACACGGCCTTCACCTACTACACCGGGTTCAAGGTGAACTCCGGCGAGTACAAGGTCATGGGTCTGGCACCGTACGGCGAGCCGCGGTTCGCGCAGACCATCCTCGACGAACTCATCGACCTGCGCCCCGACGGCAGCTTCCGCATGAACATGAAGTACTTCGGCTACGCCTCTGGACTCACCATGACGACCAAGGCCATGGACCGCCTGTTCGGCGGACCGCCGCGCCGGCCGGAATCGGAGCTCACGCAGCGCGAGATGGACCTGGCCGCCAGCATCCAGGCCGTGACCGAGGAGGCGGTGCTGCGCACGGCGGCCCACGTCCGGCGCGAGACCGGCCATCGACACCTGTGTCTCGCGGGAGGCGTGGCCCTGAACTGCGTCGCCAACGGCAAGCTGCTGCGTGCGAGGATCTTCGATGACATCTGGATCCAGCCGGCCGCCGGCGACGCCGGGGGAGCCCTGGGCGCCGCCCTCTTCACCTGGCATCAGATCGAGGGCGGACCGCGGCAAGTCCGCGCCGATGGCCGCGACACCCAGGCGGGCTCGTACCTCGGTCCTGGCTGGACCACCGACGCGATCGAGGACTGGCTGCGCAGCAACCGGCTGCCGTACCGCCGGCTGCCCCCCGAGGAGGCGATCGAGACCACGGCGGCCGCGCTCGCGGCCGGCCGCGTGGTCGGCTGGTTCCACGGCCGCATGGAGTTCGGCCCCAGGGCCCTGGGCGCGCGCTCCATACTCGGCGATGCACGCAACCCCGAGATGCAGCGCACGATGAACCTCAAGATCAAGTATCGCGAATCCTTCCGTCCCTTCGCGCCGACTTGCCTCGTGGAGGACGTGAACGAGTACTTCGAACTGGACCAGGCCTCTCCCTACATGCTGCTGGTCGCGAACGTCCGGCCGGACCGGCGGTGCGCGCCAGACCCCGAGCAGGAGGGCCTTTTCGGCATTCAACTTCTCAACGTGCCGCGGTCCGACCTGCCGGCGGTGACCCACGTCGATTACTCGGCCAGGGTGCAGACGGTGGACCGGAACGACCACCCCACGTATCATGCGCTCATCTCCCGCTTCAAGGAACTGACCGGCTACGGCGTATTGGTGAACACCAGTTTCAACGTCCGCGGCGAACCCATCGTCTGCACGCCGGGCGACGCGTACCGCTGCTTCATGCGCACCGAGATGGATCTGCTGGTCCTGCAGGAATGCATCCTGGAGAAGTCGGACCAGCCGCCGCTGGTGGAGGAGCAGGACTGGCGCGAGGAGTTCGAGCTGGACTAGTCGCAGGAGGATGCCGTGCAGCACCGCGTTCAGAGCCTCGGCGCCGGCCGCGGCGCCGGTCGCGGTGGGAACCTGGGGATGGACTCACGGGAACTGCGCCGGTTCGCCCTGGTGATGACCACCGGCTTCGCCATCGCCGCCGCCCTCGCCTGGTGGCGCAACTCGCCCGTCTGGATGTTGTTCGCGGTGACGAGCGCCGCGTTCCTCGCCACGGGCAGCGTGCTTCCGTCGGCACTGGCCCCGGTGGAGCGCGCGTGGATGAAGCTGGCCGAGATGCTCGCGGCGGTGATGACGCGCGTACTGCTGGCCGCCACCTACTTTCTCCTGGTGACGCCGCTGGGGTTGCTGGCCCGACTTACCGGCAAGGACTTCCTGTCGCTCAAACGCGACCGGATCGTCGAGAGCTACTGGGTGTCAGTCGAAGAGGACGGGCCGCACCGGCAGTACCGGCGGCCCTACTGACAAGGTGATGATCATGGCCATGTGGATGCAGAGAAAGGGATGAGAGTCGATGACGCGACTGGTCGAGATCTGGACGTTCCTGCGGGTACGCAAGAAATGGTGGCTGTTCCCGGTCGTGCTCGTGCTGCTGCTCCTGAGCCTGGTGATCGTGATGGCCTCCGGGTCCGCCGTGGCGCCATTCATCTACGCCATCTTCTAGGAGCGCGATGACCGGGTCGGATACGGAACGGCGGCTCGGACCGGGCGATCGGCTGCAGGTGGAGGCCGCACCGCGCGTGACGGTCCTGGTGCCGGCTTTCAACCGCGACGAGTATCTCCCGGCCACGCTGGAGAGCGTCCTGCGGCAGACCTTCACCGACTGGGAATGCCTGGTGGTGGACGACGGCTCCACCGACGGAACACCGGCGATCGCCGCCGCCTTCGCGGCTCGCGACCGGCGGTTCCGGTACGAACGCCTGCCGCATAATCGCGGCGTGTCGGCCGCCCGCAACCGCGGCGTGGAACTCGCACGCGGCGAGTACGTGGCCTTCCTCGACTCGGACGACCTCTTCGCGCCCGACAAGCTGGCCTGGCAGGTCGCCGCGCTGGATGCGGAGCCGACGGCGGTGCTCGTCTATGGCGAGACGCTCCAGTTCCGCGGCGACGACCCGCGCGAGGGCGCCATCTACCTGGAGCGGCTTCCGCACAAGCCGCAGGGGTCCGCCTTCGAGCACCTCCTCTGCTGCAGCGCCATCTACGCGCCGCTGGTGCGCAGAGACGCGCTGAGACGAACGACCGGCTTCGACGAATCGCTCCCGTGGGGAGAGGACTGGGACGCGTGGCTCCAGGTCGCTCGCTTGGGACGCATCCTCCACGAGCCGCGGGTCGCGCTGCACTACCGTCTCCATCCCGGCAATGCGTCCGGCCGCGCCCTGGAGAGCTACCGGTGCGCGTGGCGGGTGGCGCGACGGCACCTGCGCCACGTGCCCTGGCCGCGCCGTGGCCGCCTGGCCCTGCAGGTCTGGCGCTACTTCCGCGACACCTCCTACCCCGCACGGTTGCAGCTCGAGGCCGAGGAGCAAGACCGCCGGGGCGACTGGGCCGCGGCCAGACACGCCTGGCGCGCGGTCGCGCTGCTGGAACCGCGCGTCCTGAGGCGCAGGCGTACGCTCGCCCTCGTGCTCTGGTCGCTGCTGCCCACGCGGCGGACGCCGGCTTGGCGGCGGCGGGGTAGGGATATCTCCTGAAACGGCTAGGGGATTGGCCTGAATCGCTCGTCAGGCGGTCACCGTCCCTGGCTCGGGATCGTGTTCCCCGGTAGATTGCTCCACCATGGACTCCGAACGCCATCAGACGCAGGCAACTCCACCGGGCCGGCGGCGGCGCTGGCTCCTGCCACTCTATCTCGTGACCGTCTCCGTCCTGTTCGCAGCAGTCGCGGAGGGCGTGGTCCGGTCGCGAGGCATCGGGCCATGGCGAGTCCACGACGTGGCCGTCACCGTGGAGCCCGGTGGCCGGCTCTTCGCCGCCGATTCGCTGCTGGGCTACCGCCACCTGCCGGGGACCTTCCAGATCACCCTCGGCGACGGTTACGCGTTCGGCGTCACGCACGGGCCGGACGGTCACCGGATCACCGGCCCGCGCACCGGTGGCCCGGGCGAGCGCCCCGGGATCTGGATCTTCGGGTGCTCCTTCACCCACGGCTGGTCGGTGGAGGACTCCGAAACATATCCCTGGTTGCTGCAAGAACGCTTCCCCAGTCACGAGGTGGTGAACTTCGGGGCGAGCGGGTACAGTACCGTCCACTCGCTGCTCCAGTTCCGCCGCGCCCTCGCCGAACGCCGGCCACGGGTGGCCGTCCTCGCCTACGCCGACTTCCATGACGCGCGCAACACGTTCGCGCGGGCGCGCCGCAAGCAGGTGGCGCCATGGAATCACCTCGGGCCGTTGTCGCAACCCTTCGCCTGCCTCGACGCAGACGGCCGGTTACGGATCGAGACAGCCAAGGTCGTCTACCGTCCCTTTCCGCTGCAGGAGCGCCTGGCCCTGGTCCACGCCGGCGAGATTGCCTACAACCGCTTCGAGGCGAGGCGCGGGAACAGCAACGAGGTCTCGCGCGCCCTGATTGCGGAGATGACCCGCCTCGCCGATGCGCACGAGGTGCCGCTGGTGATCGCCGCCATCCACGGTGGCCGCCGCATGCTCCGCCACGCCCGAGAGAACGGGCTGCCGGCCGTCGAGATAGCCGTGGACATGAACATACCGGCCAACACGAACCTCCCCCATGACGGACACCCGAGCGCGCGGGCCCACCGGCATTATGCGGACGTTCTGGAGTCGTTCCTGCTCGAAAAGGTCCTCACCGCGGACGTACATGTCCAGGCCTACACCGGCGATCTCCGGGCGAGAGCGCCATGAGGTCCGAGTTCGACGAGTACGCGGCCTCCTACGACGAACTCCTGCAGCGGTCCGTCGCCTTCGCGGGACAGAGCAGCGATTTCTACACGCAGGTGAAGGCCGAGATCCTGCTGGCTCTGCTCACGGCCCGGCACGGCGCGGACCTCGACGCCGTCGACATCCTGGACATCGGCTGCGGAACCGGCCGCACCGACGTCCACCTCGCGTCCGGCTGCGGCCGCCTGCGTGGCGTGGATCCCAGTCGCGAGAGCGTCGCCGTGGCGAGACGGAGCAATCCCTCGGTGGAATACCGCGTGCAGGACGGCGACCGTCTGCCTTACGCCGACGGCAGCTTCCACGAGGCGTTCACGATCAACGTCATGCACCACGTGCCGCCGGAGCGATGGACGGCGTTCCTGCGCGAAGCGCACCGCGTGCTGCGACCGGGCGGTCGCCTGCTGATCTTCGAGCACAACCCGTGGAATCCGCTCACCCGCAAGGCGGTGCGCGACTGCGTCTTCGACGCCGACGCGGTGCTGCTGGATCCGCGGCGCCTCGTGACGCTGACGAGTGCAGCCGGGTTCTCGCCGCAGCGGGCCTGCTTCATCCTGTTCTTCCCCTGGCGCCGGCGGCTGTTCCGCCGGATCGAACGGCACCTGGGGTGGTTGCCCCTGGGGGCGCAGTACATCGTAGCGGCCCACAGGTAGCGGCCCCGCACCGGGAGACTCGAGATGACGGACCGCAAGATCTTCGAACCCCACCCCCGCGAGCGACCGGCGAGCGTCGAGCTGTCGGTCGTGGTGCCCTGCTACAACGAGCAGGAATGCCTGGAGCAGATGTACCGGCGGGTCAGCCGCGTGTGCGCAGAGCTGGCCGTCAGGTATGAACTCGTGCTGGTGGACGACGGCTCGACCGACGCCACCTGGTCGCTCATGTCGGAGCTGCAGGCCCGCGATCCGGCCGTGGTCGCGGTGAAGCTGTCGCGCAACCACGGCCACCAGCTGGCGCTCTCCTGCGGGCTGCAGCTGTGCCGGGGCGAGCGCGTCTTCATCATCGACGCCGACCTGCAGGATCCTCCCGAGCTGCTGGCGGGCATGATGGCGCGCATGGATCGCGGCGTGGACGTGGTGTACGGCAAGCGCCGCCACCGCGCCGGCGAGACGCGATTCAAGCTCGTCACGGCCAAGATCTTCTACCGCACTCTGGGCTGGTTGAGCGACGTCGAGATCCCCATGGACGTGGGAGACTTCCGCCTGGTCTCGCGGCGAGCGCTCGACGCCCTGAATCGCATGCCGGAACAGCATCGCTTCCTGCGGGGCATGATGAGCTGGGTGGGTTTCCGCCAGGAAGCCTTCGAGTACGAGCGCAGCGCGCGATTCGCGGGGCAGACCAAGTACTCGCTGCGCCAGATGACGCGCCTGGCGATGAATGCCGTGGCCTCGTTCTCCACGCGCCCGCTGGCGCTGGCCGGCGTCGTGAGCGCGCTGACGGCCGGGCTCGGCGTCGCCATCCTCCTCTACGCGGCGGTCGGGTACCTGCGGGGCGACGTCATCAGCGGCTGGACGAGCGTGATCGGCGTGGTGTCGCTGCTGGCGAGCGTCCAGCTGGCGTACCTCGGGGTGATCGGGTTCTATCTGGGACGCCTCTACGAGCAGACCAAGGGGCGGCCGCTGTTCGTCGTCGAGGAGATCCGGGAGCAGGCGGCCGGTGCAAGGCCCCTGGCATGGCGGGTGGATCGCGACGGAGTCGGAGTCGGGGACGGAAGTGGAGCCGACCGACCGGACGTCCGCCGCGGCCTGACCGCGACGGCGCGCGACCGGAGTCCGGTCGGACGACGGATCCGCGGCGAGGCATGAGCGCCCCGGCCGTGCGGGGACAGCGCCGCCAGGGCACGGCGTGGACCTCCGCGGCGGTCCGGCCGTGGTTGCCATCGCTGCTGCTGGCGACAGCGCTCGCGGCGCTCGCCTGGCCACTGGTCTTCGAGCGCGGGCCTCTGGTCTTCACCGACTATCCCGCCTGGGCCGCGAGCACGCGCATGCTCGACCGCGAGATCTGGCCGCAGACCCACGACCTCTGGGGCATCCCCTTCCCCCGCTACAACGCCGGCGAGATCCTCGGCCAGCCGTACTCGCTGTCCCTGGCGCTACCCCTCCTGCTGGCGAAGCTCGTGGGCGTGGAGTGGGCCCTGAAGCTGACCGTGCCGCTCACGTACCTGACGCTCGGCCTGGGCGTCTACGTCTTCCTGCGCCGCCGGACCGGGCACCTGCCGGCCGCCCTTGCCGGTTACCTGTGCGTGATCGAGAGCCTCTACCACATCAACGGCGGCATGTGGTACAACGCGCTCTCCATCGGACTGGCCTTCTGGTTCCTGGTGGCGCTGGACGGGTGGCTGCAGGCGGGCCGGCGCAGCGGCTGGGTGGCGGCCGTGCTGCTGCTGGCGCTGGCCTTCCTGGCGCATCCGCTCGGGAGCATCCTCGCCCTGCTGGGCTGGGTCGCGGCGCCGTTCGATCCCTCCGTCCGGCGCGCCCTCCGGGGCCTACGGCTCTTTTACTTCCTCGCCATCCCGGTGCTGGGCCTCGGCCTGGCGAGCCCGCAGGCGGCCGCCATCCTCGCCACCAATGTCGATGCCGTCGGCCAGGCCGGGCGACCGCGGGCCGATCCCTTCTACCAGCTGCCCGATCCGATCGTGACGGGTGTGGTCCTGCTCGCGGCCTGGGGCGTGGTCAAGATGGTCCTGCGCCGCCGCTGGGCGTTCCTGGGCCGCGTGCTGCTGCCCCTGACGGCGAGCTTCCTGCTCTACCAGAACGTGGCCGCCAGGGTGCCGGTGGAGTTTCCGCTCCAGGGCGGACTGATCGCGTTCGCCGAGCGGTTCGGCCTCGTGGTGGCGAGTCTCCTCCTGGTCGTCGCGGCGGTCGGGCTGGCCTACCTGCACGAGCAGGCGGTCGCGGGACGGCGCCCGTCGCGCGCGATCGCAGGCGCCGCCGTGGTCGTCGCCGTCGCCGCCACCGTGGTCATCGGTGCCGATCGGATGCTCGTTCACCAGCCGCGGACGCTCGTCGGCGAGACGGGGATCCCCGACCACGCGAGCTTCACGGAGCTGCGCGACTGGCTCGCCGCGGCGGCGCCCGCGCAGGAGGGCCGCATCTACGTCGAAGACACGTGGGAATCGCCGGAGTTCGCCGTCCCGCCCGGCTCTGCCGTGAATCGCTGGGTCCTCGCGCGCGCCGGCGGGCAGCCGTCGCACAAGACCCACGCCCTGGCGTTGCTGGCGTTCCACGCTCCCGTGGCTCAGATCAACGGGTTTCCGCGGTACAACAACCCGTTCAGCGTTCGCTACTGCTCGGACGCGGGGCGCCTCTTCAACATCTCCGTGGCCGACCTCACTCCCGGCGACGTGGAACGCGGCATGTCGCTGCTGGCATGCTCCCACCTCGTGGTGTTCTCCGCCGAGGCTCGCGACCAGCTGTCTCGTTGCGACTTCCTGACGCCGGCAGCCACCTTCGGCCGCTACCATGTCTTCCGCCGGACGGACGAGTCGGCACAGCTCGCCTGGCGCCGCGGGGACGCGCCGCATCCTCTGCCGACGCGCGCGATGTCGGTGCACGACTACATGGTGGATCTCGGACCTGCCGTCGCGGGGGACGGCGGTGCGGCCGGGGACGTCTTCGTCTCCCTCCAGTACCATCCGAACTGGCAGGCGCGCATCGACGGCGTGTCGGTACCGGTCCACGAGCACGAGGCTCTGCTGCGGGTGCCGGTGCCTTCCGGCGGAGGCACTCTCCGCCTGACCTACGACAGTCGCAGCGAGCCCGCGTTCGCCCTGGCGGGACTCGCCGCCGCGCTCGTTCCGGTGCTGGGATTCCTGTTGCCGGGATCTCGGCGCCAGCGCGCGCGGCGGTCTACTTGACCATGATCATCTTGCGGGTGATGGCCTCTCCCGCGCAGGAGAAGCGCACCAGGTACGGCCCAGTCGGAAGCGTGCGACCGGACTGATCGGTGCCGTCCCACATCGCCTCGTGCCAGCCCGGGCGCTCGGTCACGTCCAGCGTACGCACCCGCCGGCCGCGCATGTCGAGGACCTCGAGTTCCACGGTCGCGGCAGCCGAGGTTCCCTCGGGCACGCCGTACACGATCCGGGTCTCGGGGTTGAACGGATTCGGGTAGTTCCCGCGCAGCACGGGCGCGGGAGGCAGCAGGCTGCTGGTGCGGTGGGACTCGAAATAGATCGGCTCGGACCAGTCGCTGAACACGGACTGGCGCCCGAGTTCATCATAGCCGCAGACGCGGATCCGCTGCACCACGTTCGCCGACGCGGCCAGCGTGTAGAGGGTGTCGCGAGCGACGCCGATCCGCTCCTCCATCGCAGCGCCGCGCTTGAGCCAGACCTCGTACTCCACCGCGGCGGCGAGCGGCCGGCCGGCCTCGTCGCGCGTCGGGCTCTGCGACCAGTGGAACGAGAAGTCGATGGTCTGGGCCGCCGCCGGCCCGGGCGACAGGACCGCGATCGCCGCCAGCAGGACCGGCACCAGGATCGCGAGATGGAGAGGGCGGATCGTCACGTGGCTCCTCCGGAGGCGGCGAGGCGAGCAGGGATCTCGCGAGCGGCCGCCGCATTTCGTGCCGGCGCTCACGGTCTCGGTCGCGCAGCCCGTGCAACGGCAGTGCCACCGCCGTCGAGCGCGGCGCCGCCCGCCGCGAGGGCAGGTGCGGCCACCTCTGGACCTTCCAGGTCATGGGGTTACCTTGCGGGGACCCGCCGGCTCCGAGCGGGAGAGAGCGGCCTGACCGACCGCCGCTGCTTGCAGATTGCACGCGTCCGGGAGTGCAGCATGACACCGTCGTTCCATGGCGTCGATGCCGATCGCCCTGGCGGCGAGCGGCCGGCCGCCGACCGCCTCGGCGCACACGTATCGACCGCGGGCGGCCTCCAGCGGGCCCCGGCGCGGGCCGCCTCCTTGCCCGCCGGCGTCTTCCAGATCTTCGTCAAGAACCAGGTGCAGTGGCGGGCGCCGCGACTCGACGAGGAACAGGTGGACGCGTGGCGCGTCGCCCTGGCCGGTCACGGGTACACGGGCTCGGACGTCTGCGCGCACGACTCCTACCTCATCAACCTCGCGGCCACCGACGACACGCTGCTGCGCCGGTCTCGAGCCGCTCTGGTCGACGAGATCGAGCGGTGCGCCCGCCTGGGCATCCGCGCGCTGGTCCTGCATCCAGGCGCTCACCTGGGGGCAGGTGAGGCCGCCGGCGTGGCCGCCGTCGCCGCCAGCCTCGATCGCTGCATCGACACTGCCGGCACCGGCCGCACCCCGGGCACCGAGCAGGTCCTCCTGTGCCTCGAAACCACCGCTGGCCAGGGCACGAACCTGGGCCACCGGTTCGCGCACCTGCGGGACATCATCGCCGCCTGCCACCACCCCGAGCGTCTGGCGGTCTGCCTGGACACCTGCCACGTGCTGGCGGCGGGATACGGCGTGGCGACGGCCGGGCAGTGGCGCCGGACCCTCGATCACCTCGAGGCGCGCGTGGGTCTGGCACGGGTTCGGGTGGTGCACGTGAACGACTCGCGACGCCCGCGCGGAAGTCGCGTGGACCGGCACGCCCGGGTGGGAGCCGGCGAGATCGGCCGGGCGGCGCTGGTGCGGGTGGTGCGGACGCGGCGGCTGGCGCACGCGCTGAAGATCCTCGAGGTACCGGGCGGCGAGCCGGCGTATGCCGAGGACCTCTCGCTGCTGCGGGCCCGCGGCTCATGAACCGCCGGGCCACTCCTCGTCCGCCATCTCGGCCAGCCGGCGGCGCGCGAGCACGAGGCGCCGCACCGCTCCCACCGCGAAGAGCAGCGCCATGAGCACGAAGAGCGTGGGCCAGCGGAAGAGCATGAGCACCCAGCCGTAGCTCAACTCCATCGCCTGGGCGAAGCGCGCGTGAAAAACGTCCAGTTCCTCGCCGGTCACCTCCTGGAAGGCGACCTCGAAGTCGCCGGTCGTCGCCGTGGCGGCCAGGAGGTGGGTGAGGACGTCGTCGCCGTACCAGCGGCGCAGGCGGCCCATGGCGAGCAGGCTGGTGCGGTAGGCCGTCCCGGCGGCCGCGACGCCCCGAGGGAAGGGAACGCTCAGGGCCTCGAGACTCGGGAGTCGGCCCGAGAGGATCACCGCCACCGTATCGGTGAACTGCCACTCCCCCGACAGCCACATGGCCGCTCCCTCGTGCAGCCAGGTGGGTAGCCAGGCGTCGCCCACGGCCTGCATCAGCAACGCGTGCACCATCTCGTGCAGGAACACCTCCTCGACCCCGCGGCCGACCGCCGGCAGCCGGGTGGGGTCCAGTGCGATCACCCGGCCCGGGTGCACGGCCACGCCCACGCCCCAGTCGGGCATGCGCGTCCCGAAGTGGCGACGGAATTCGGCCGTGGGCAGCAGCAGCACGCTGACGGTGTCGAGGAACGTGCCCGCCGGAACCAGCGCCGCCACCAGGTCCGGGCCGCGTCGCTGCCACACGCGGGCGCAGTCGGCGGCAGCCTCGTGCGAGCCCGGGCCGACCGGATGGAACACCAGCGGCGGTAGCTCGGGTGCCCGGACCGCGGCAGCCGGCGCCGGCGGCATCGTGAACATCGCCGTTGCCAGCAGGGCGGCGGCCAGGAGGCCGGCCGCCGCCGGCGGACGCGACCGCAGGTATCGTGAGAGAAGACCATTCCTTGACGGCTGGCGACGATGCAAGCTGGCCTCCCGGTTGACAGCGACGGCGGCTGACCCCGATGATCACCCGGCCCGCCGGCTCCCGCAATCCCGCACCCGGAGGTGACCATGAGCGACGAGCCCCGCGATCCGGTGGAACTGCCGCCGGAGACGGCATCCGTCCTCGCGGAGATCCGCGCCGGCATCGGTCCCGACACCCGGGTGGCCGTGCTCAGCGGGGCGGGCATCTCGGCGGCCAGCGGCATTCCCACCTTCCGGGGAGCCCAGGACGGCCTCTGGAGCCGTTACCGCCCCGAGGACCTCGCCACGCCCGCGGCGTTCCGCCGCGACCCCGAGCTGGTGTGGCGCTGGTACGACTGGCGCCGGGGCCTGATCGCCGGCGCCCGTCCCAACGCCGCTCACCACGCCCTGGCGCAGCTCGCCGCCCGCTGTCCGGTGACGATCATCACCCAGAACGTCGACGGTTTCCACCAGCAGGCCGGCAGCCAGGACGTACTCGAGTTCCATGGCTCCATCTGGCGCGTGCGCTGTACCGGCTGCGGCCGCGAGGTGGAGGATCGGCGCGTACCGGTACCCATCCCGCCGCGCTGCGCGGTCTGCAACGATTTGCAGCGGCCGGCCGTCGTCTGGTTCGGAGAAGCCATCGACCCCGGCGTGATGCGGGACGCGGCGAACGCCGCGGGCGGCTGTGACCTCTTCGTGGTGGTGGGCACCGCCGGCGCCGTCCACCCGGCTGCCGGCCTCGTCCAGACGGCGCGGAACGCAGGCGCACAGATCCTCGAGTTCAACACCGCGTACAGCGCCATCACCCCGCTGGTGGATCTGTTCGTGCCGGGCAGCGCCGCCGATACGGTACCCCTGCTGCTGACCCCGGTCTGAGCCCCGCGAGGTGACGTCGTTGGCTTCCCCCACCCTGCTGCTCGTCAACAAGTACTACCACGATCGTGGTCCGGCCGGGGGCGTGGGTCGCTACCTGCTGCAGGAGGAGGAGGATCTCCAGCGGGCCGGCTGGAACGTGGTGCCGTTCGCCATGGCCGACGCGGATGCGCGTCCGGGCCCCTGGCGCGAGCACTTCGTCCGCGCCCGTGACTACAGCCGCGCCCGCTGGAGCAGGGCTGCGCTCGGCGATGCGGCCTCGCTCGTCTGGAACCGCGAGGCGGCGCGCCGACTCGACGGCCTGATTCGCGCAGCGCGGCCGGACGTGGCTCACCTGCACAATGTCTACCATCACCTCAGCCCGTCGATCCTGCCGGTCCTCGCGCGGCATCGCATCCCAGCAGCCATGACCCTGCACGATCTGCGCCTGCTCTGCCCGGCCATCCACATGCTGCGGCGGGGGCAGCTCTGCGAGCGTTGCCGCGGCGGACGCTTCCACCAGGCGGTGCTCGGCGCGTGCGTCAAGGAGTCGCGCGCCGCATCCTTGCTGGCCGCGGTCGAGACGGCGCACCAGCGCTGGCGGCGTCTGTACGAACGGCACGTGGCGGTCTTCCTCTGCCCCAGCCGCTTTCTGCTCGAGAAGCACGTCGCGTGGGGTTTCGCGCCCGACCGCCTGCGGCATCTGCCCAACTTCGTCGACACCGGATGGTGGCGGCCGCCCCCGGACGCGGCCCCGGTCGAGGACGCCTACCTGTACTTCGGACGTCTCTCGCGGGAGAAGGGTCTGACGACGCTGCTCGAGGCCCACGCGCGCTGGGAGGCGGCCGGACCCGGCACGGTCGAAGGCGAGCCGCCGCACCCGGACGGACCGCCGCACCTGTGGATCGCCGGCAGCGGCCCTCAGGAGGACGAGCTGCGGCGCCGGTCCGGAGAACTGCGCCTGCGCCGCGTCGAGTTCCTGGGTTCCCTCGAGCGCGAGGAGCTGCGGCGCCGCCTGTGGCGCTGCCGGTTCACGGTGATCCCCTCGGAGTGGTACGAGAACGCTCCGATGGCCGTGCTGGAGTCGCTGGCGGCGGGACGGCCGGTGGTCGGCACCAGCCTCGGCGGCATTCCCGAGCTGGTGCAGGACGGCCGCACCGGCGTGCTGGCGCCGGCCCGTGATCCGGCGGCTCTCCTGCAGGCGCTCCGGCGCGCGCGCGCGCTGCCGTCCGAGGCAGCGACGGCCGCGCGGCTCTGGGCCGAAACCCACGCGCGACGCGACCAGCACATGGAACGTCTGGCGGAGATCCTCGCGGGGCTCGCGGTCTGACGGGAGCTGTCCCCGCATGGGACCCGCAGCGGGCGCGATTCCCCACCCACGACCGGCGCGCCGATGCTCAAGTCGCTCCCGCGACTGTCGATACGACGGCAGCAGACCGAGCCCGCTCGGCCGGGCCAGCCCCGACATACCCGCTGTCGGCTGCTGCCGCGCCCCCCGCCGTGCTGGACACGGACGTCGTGGCAGGAGCCCATCCGGAGGCAAGCCGTGCCGCTCGTCGACGAGAACAGCCTGGACGAGATCCGCTCCTCGGACAAGCTCCCCTCCCCCAGCGGCGTGGCGCTCGAGATCCTGCGCCTGACCCAGGACGAGAACGCCTCCTGCGACAAGCTCGGGCGCGTGCTGGTGCGTGATCCGGCGCTGGCCGGACAGATCCTGAAGTACGCCAACTCGGCGCAGATCCGGCCCAACCAGGAGGTGACGACCGTCGCCGATGCGGTGGTGCGGCTGGGCACGATCACGGTCCGCCAGCTGGCGCTCGGCTTCTCGCTGCTGGCGAGCGCCCGCGGCGGGCCCTGCGAGGCCTTCGACTACGTGAGCTTCTGGACCGGCTCGCTGGCCAGCGGCGTGGGTGCGCGGGTTCTCTGCCGCTATCTGCCGGGCGTGGTGCCCGACGAGGCGTTCACGTGCGGGCTGCTGGGCCAGATCGGTCGACTGTGCCTGGCCAGCGTCCACCCCGACGACTACACGCTGGTGCTGCGCCAGTGGAGCGATGGTCCGACGGAACGGCTGCTCGCGCTCGAGCGCGAGATATTCTCGGTCGACCACAACGCCATCGCCGCGGCGCTCTTCCGCGACTGGGGCCTGCCCGAGAGCTTCCAGGATGCCGTCCGTTACCAGGAGGATCCGGCTCGCGTGCAGCAGCTGCCCGCCGAGCAGCAGACACTCCCGCGACTCCTCCTCCTGGCCGGCCAGCTGGCCCGGATCTGCGCGGCGGCGCCCCCTGCTCGCGATCCCTACGTGCGCGAGTTGCTGGTGCGTGGCTCGGCGCTGGGACTCGGCGAGCAGACCGTGAGCGAAGGCTGCGCCGCCGCGCTCGAAGAGTGGCAGCAGCTCGGCGAGGCGCTCGACCTGATCATCGAGGACGTTCCCCCCATCCAGGAGCTGGTCGCCCGCGCCCGGCAGAACCTGGGCGAGATCACCGGCGAGGCCCAGGTGGAGGCCGATCCCTGCGCCGACCGCCTGCGCATCCTCGTGGTGGACGACAGCGCCGTGGATCGCCGCATCCTCGAGAAGAAGCTGCACGAGCAGGGGCACAGCGTGACCACGGCGTCCGACGGCGAGGAGGGCCTGCGGGCGTCTCTGCGCACCAGCCCGCAGGTCATCATCACCGACTGGATGATGCCCCGGATGGACGGTCTCGAGCTGTGCGCGTCCCTGCGCTGCTCGGAAGCGACGTCCCGCACCTACATCATCGTCATGACCGCGCAGGAAGAGAGCGAGCGGCTGGTGGAGGCGTTCGAGGCCGGCGCCGACGACTACGTGGTGAAGCCGGTGAATCACCGCATCCTGCTCGCGCGGTTGCGTGCGGCCCAGCGGCTCATCGGCCTGCAGGAGCGGGTGGAGCGGGATCGCGAGGAGATCCGGCGCAACGCGGCGCGGCTGGCCGTGGTCAACCGGAAGCTCGACCAGGCGGCCCGGCAGGACCAGCTCACCGAGCTGCCCAACCGGCGGGCCGCCATGGAACAGCTCGAGCTGGCCTGGGACAACGGCGACCGCCACGGCGACTCTCTGGTGTGCATGATGGTGGATATCGACCGCTTCAAGAAGGTCAACGACACCTATGGCCATCATGCCGGCGACGTCGTGCTGCGCGCCACGGCCCAGGCCATGGGCCGCACGATGCGCTCGGGCGACACGGTGGCCCGCTTCGGCGGCGAGGAATTCATCGTGATCTGCCCGCGTGCCGAGATGGCGACCGCGGTCCAGCTGGGCGACCGCATCAGGCGCGCCGTGGCCGACAACCAGATCGACTCGCCCGAATTCCGCGGCGGCGTCACGGTGAGCGTCGGCGTGTCGTGGCGCACTCCGGCCGTGGCGTCCGTCACCGAGCTGCTGAAGCTGGCGGACGAGGCCCTCTACGCGGCCAAGCAGGCGGGCCGCAACAAGGTCTGCATCAACGATCCCGACGCTGAGGACTGACGCCGCGACCGGCCGGCGGCGAGGCGACGTCGTTGCCGCGCGCCGCCCCGGGCAGATAGACCGTGAACGTGGCGCCGCACCCCGGGCTGCTGCGGACGGCCACGCCGCCGCCCAGTCGCTCCACGATCCCGTACACCGTGGCCAGCCCGAGCCCCGTGCCCGCACCCACCTCCTTGGTCGTGAAGAACGGTTCGAAGACGCGCTCCTGGATCTCAGCTGCGATACCGGTGCCGGTGTCGGCGACCTCGAGGGCCACGTGCTCTCCCGGCCGGGTGCGCAGCTTGGGCGGCAGGCCGACCTCGCGGGCGGAGGCGGGCCGCGTGGTCACGGTGATGATGCCGCCGCCCGGCATGGCGTCCCGGGCGTTCACCACCAGGTTGAGCAGGACCTGTTCCAGCTGGAGCGGGTCCGCCAGCACCGGCGCCGTGGGAGCCTCGTGCCGCAGTTCCAGGCTCACGTCGCGGCCCAGCAGCGGCCCCAGCATGCGGGCAGCGTCCTCCACCAGCCGGCCCAGGTGCAGCAGGCGCAACTCCGAGGATTGCCGCCGGCCGAAGGTCAGCAGCCGGCGCGTGAGATCGGCGCCGCGCTGGGCCGCGTGGCCGATGTCATCGAGGCATTCGCGCACGTGTTCGGGGTCGCCGAGCGAGAGCGCCGCCAGCGACCGGTACCCCTCGATCGCCTGCAGCAGGTTGTTGAAGTCGTGGGCGACGCCGCCGGCCAGCCTGCCGATGGCCTCCATCTTCTGCGCCTGCCTGAGCTGCTCCTGGAGCTGCTTCTCCTCCGTGATGTCCCGGAACACCAGCACCACCCCCGCAATGGCGCCCTGCCGATCCCGGATGGGCGCGCCGCTGTCGGCGATGAACCGCTCGCGCCCCCCGCGGGCGGTGAGGATCAGCTCGCGGCCCAGCTCCTCCGGGGCGTCGGCCGCCATCACCCGTGACGCGGGATCGGGCACCGCCTCGCCGCTGTCGGCGCGCGCCACCAGGAAGACCTCCCCCAGCGGACGGCCGCGAGCCTGGGCCAGCGTCCAGCCGGTGAGCTGCTCCGCCACCGGGTTCATGCGCGTGACGCGCCCGTCGGCATCGGTGGCGATCACCCCGTCGCCGATGGAGTTCAGGGTGATGGTCAGATTCTCCTCGCTGCGACGCAGCGCCTCCTGCTGGCGCCGGCGGTCGGTGATGTCCTCGTACACGCCCAGGACGCCGATGACCACCCCATCGGCATCGCGCAGGGGCAGCTTGCTCGTACGCAGCCAGATCCGGCCCCCGCTGGGGGTGGTCTGGGTCTCCTCGTAGCCGACGCGCGGCTGCTCGCTCTCGAGGACGATCCGGTCGTCGCTCCGGTAACCCTCCGCGTCCTCCCGCCAGCCCAGCTCGAGGTCGTCGCTCCCGACGATCTCCTCCGGCGTCAACAGTCCGGCGTCGAGAGCGAAGAGGCGGTTGCAGCCGAGGTACCGCAGATCGCGATCCTTCCAGAAGACCCGCACCGGGATCGTGTCCAGCACCAGCTGCAGCATGTGGTTCGACTCGATCAGCTCGCGCCGGCTGCTCAGGAGGGCCTCCTCAGCCTCCTTGCGTCCGGTGATGTCCCGCACCACCGCGATCACCCGCCGCTGCTCGCGGATGGCGGTGGCTCGTAGCGAGACCTCCACCCAGAAGGTGGAACCGTCCTTGCGCCGCGCGTGCCAGACGAACAGCTGGGGTCCGTCGTCGACCGTGCGGCGGACGTACTCCGCGGCGAGACGGCGCGCCTCGGCCGGCGGCGCGGCGCTGCGTAGTTCGGGCCCTTGCCGGCAGATCTCGTCGCGGGAGAAGCCGTAGATGCGCTCGGCCGCCGCGTTCACGTCGACGATGCGGCCGGTGTCGGCATCGTGGATGTAGACCGCGTCGTTGACCGCGTCGAGCACCTCGCGATAGGTCTGGTTGGCGAACTGGAGCGCCTCCTCGCGGCGAGCCGCGGCGAGACCCCGCTCCGTCAGGCTGTACGACATCATGAGTAGCGGCGCGAGGAAGGCGATCTCCATCACGTAGATCGAGTCGTGCAGGCCCAGGGAGATGGCCAGGTCATTGGCCGCGCCCGCGAAGAAGATCGCGATGGATGCAAGCAGCCAGGCGGCCCAGCGCCGGTCGCTCGGGAACGTCCGCAGGCTGCGGCGAACCGCGTAGACGAACGTCAACAGTCCCAGCACGCCCACGATCAGGAAGAGCGGGCCGGTGGCCATCTCGTGGTAGACGACCCGCCCTCCGCCGGGAAGCACCACCGCCTTGACGGCGGGTCGGTCCAGGAAGAAGGCCCTTTCGGGCGCCAGGAACCACGCGGCCAGCGCCGACAGGTACGCCGCCGTGAGCGCCCGCGGCACCCAGCGCGGTCCACGGGTGGTGACATCATGGACGAACCAGGTCAGCGGCACTCCGCCCGCCAGCATCGTGAGCACCTGCCAGCGCTGCCACACGACCCCCGCCGCGGCGCTGTCCGCGCTGTAGAGCGCCGCCGAGAACGCGTCGTAGAGCGCCATCGACAGGCAGGTGACCCCGAAAGTCAGATGCCGGCGCGGACCCGCGCCCCGGAAGTAGACGAACAGGTGCACGGCCCCGACGAAAGCCGCAATGGTGCCGACGATGATCGCGGGCAACGATGCCAGCGACATTCAGGCCACCTCCGCCCCGATCAGCGTGCGCGCGGCCCAACCAGCGCGGAGATGATCAACGACGTCAGACTGGTGATGATGGCGCCCAGGAACGCGGCGCCGAAGCCTGCCACCTGGAACCCCGGCACCAGCGTGGCCGCGAGGGCGAAGAGGATGGCGTTGAGGATGAAGTAGAAGAGCCCGAGCGTGACGATCGTCAGCGGCAGCGTCAAGAGCACGAGCACGGGCTTGAGCACGGCGTTGAGGAAACCCAGGACGAGTCCGCTCACGAGCAGAGCGCCGCCCGAGGTGAAGTTCACGCCGGGCAGCAGCCAGGCCGCCGCAGCCAGGGCCACCGTCAACACGAGCCAGTGGATGATCAAGCGCAGCATGGTCGACCTCCCGCTGCACATTGTAAACCGCGCCGCCCGGTGGGAACAGCGAAAGCAGTGCCGCTGCCGGAACTGCTCCGACGGTCCCCGCCAGGGCGGGTGGGGAATCTCCCCATTAGCGACCTTATCGCCACTGGACCGTAGAGCGATGCCGATCGCCTCGCTAGCTTGTCCAGTGCAGCCGCGGGGAACAACCGCTTCAGGCGAGCGAAGGCGGAACTTCAGCTGATCGGCAGGAGCGTTGATGGACGAGCGTACCCTGGACGAGACCCCCTGGCACACGCGAGACGCCAGCGACGCCGTGGCGGCGCTGGAATCCGACCTCGAATCGGGACTCTCGTCCGACGAGGCGCGACGACGCCTCGATCGGTTCGGTCCGAACACGATCCGGTCCGGCGAGAAGACCCCCTGGTGGAAGATCCTGCTGCACCAGTTCACGGACCCGCTCATCTACGTCCTGATCGTGGCAGGACTGGTGGTGCTCGCCTTTCAGGACTATGTGGACGCCGCCATCATCCTGACGGTGGTGCTCGTCAACGCCATCATCGGTTTCTTCCAGGAATCGCGGGCCCGCCAGGCCATCGAAGCGCTCTCGAAGATGAGCGCTCCGGAGGCCAATCTGGTTCGCGATGGCGAGCAGGTGACGGTGCCCACCGTGGAGACGGTCCCCGGCGACGTCGTGGTGCTGACCTCCGGGGGCCGCGTCCCGGCCGATGTCCGGCTCGTGCGCGCGGACGATCTGCAGATCGACGAGTCGGCTCTGACGGGAGAATCGGGGCCGGTGCGGAAGCAATCTGCCCCGACCGATGACGAGCAGGCGGTACCCGGCGACCAGCTGAGCATGGCGTTCGCGGGCACCAGCGTGACGCGCGGGCGCGGTCGCGGGGTCGTGGTGCGGACCGGCCGATTCAGCCAGCTGGGATCGATCGCCGAGCAGACCCATGACGTGGGCGAGGTGAAGACTCCCATCAAGGAGAAGATGGATCGCCTCGGCAAGTGGATCGGGGCCGGCATCGGCGTGCTCGCGGCGGCGGTGATCACCATCGGTCTCCTGAAAGGCATGCCGCTGCGGGAGGTCGTCGAGACGGCCGTCGCCGTCGCCGTGGGTGCGGTGCCGGAGGCGCTGCCCGTGGTGCTCACGGTGACCCTGGCGGTGGGAGTGCGGCGCATGGCCAGCCGCAATGCCATCATCCGCTCGTTGCCGGCCGTCGAGACGCTGGGCTCGACGACCGTGGTCGGCTCCGACAAGACGGGAACTCTCACCAAGAACGAGATGACGGTCCGGGCGATCTGGACGGGAGGCCGCCGGTACGAGGTGAGCGGCGCCGGCTACGGCACGGAGGGCGATATCGCGCTCGGCGAAGACGGGCATGACACCGCGCCTGGCGATCAGCAGGACGAAGCCCTCGCGATGACGCTCCTGGCGGGGCTGCTCGCCAGCGAGGCCGACCGGATCCCCGGCGCGGACGGCAGCGCGGGCGGCGATCCGACCGAGCTGGCGCTGCTGGTGGCCGCCGCGAAGGCGGGCCACGACCTCCGTCAGACCCGGTCGGACCACCCGCAGACCGACATCATCCCGTTCGAATCCGATCTCCAGTACATGGCGACCATCAACAAGCTGCCGGACGGTCCGTGCATCTTCATGAAGGGTTCGCCCGAGTCGGTGATCGAGCGTTGCAGCCGGCAGCTCGGACCGGACGGCGACGAGCAGGAACTGGACGCGGATGCTGCCCGGGAGGCGGCTCATCGCCTCGCCCAGGAGGGGCTCCGGGTGCTGGGGATGGCGTTCCGGTACGTCGACCGGGAGCGCTTCGACGACGGCGACGCCGGATCGGATCTCGTCCTCGCGGGACTGCAGGGCATGGAGGACCCGCTGCGTCCGGAAGCGGCGGCGGCCGTGCAGGCGACGCAGCGCGCCGGCATCCGGGTGATCATGCTCACGGGCGACCACGCCGATACCGCGAGCGCCATCGGACGGCAGCTCGGGCTCGCGAGCGACGACTCCGAGGTGAAGGAAGGTCGCGAGATCCAGGGCCTGTCCGACGCCGAACTCGACGAGGTGGTGCGCGAGGTCGACGTCTACGCGCGGGTCTCGCCCGAGCACAAGCTGCGGCTGGTCGAGCGCCTCAAGGCCCAGAACCACATCGTCGCGGTGACCGGCGACGGCGTCAACGACGCGCCGGCCCTGCGTTCGGCTCACCTCGGTGTCGCCATGGGACGATCCGGGACCGACGTGGCGCGCGAGGCCTCGGACATGGTGCTCGCCGACGACAACTTCGCGAGCATCATCAGCGCCGTGGAGGCAGGCCGCCTAGTCTTCGCCAACATCCGGAACGTCACGTACTTCCTGCTGTCCACCGGTGTCGCCGAGGTCATGACGATCCTGTTCACGCTGCTGGCCGGCTGGCCGCTCCCGTTCATCGCCGTCCAGGTGCTCTGGATCAACCTCGTGACCAACGGGGTGCAGGACGTGGCGCTCGCCTTCGAGAAGGGAGAGGAGGGACTCCTGGACGAGCCCCCGCGCGATCCCGGCGAAGGCGTGATCCATCGCGAACTGGTCTGGCGCCTCGGCAGCGTGTCCGTTTTCATCGCCGTCGCCACCTTGAGCGTGTTCTGGTGGATGCTGCAGCAGGACGTGGACATGGTTCTCGTGCGCAGCGTGACCATGACCCAGATGGTCATGTTCCAGTTCTTCCATGTCTTCAACAGCCGCTCCCTGCGCCGCTCGGCCTTCCGGATCCCCCTGTCGGCGAACCGCTTCCTCGTCTTCAGCGTGGCAGCCGCCCTGCTCGCCCAGATCGCAGCGCTGAACCTGCCCTTCCTGCAGCAGCTGTTCAGCACGAGGCCCATCGGTCTGCAGCACTGGATCATGGTCGTCGGGGTGGGTGCACTGATCATCCTGTACGTCGAGATCGAGAAATTCTTCCTGCGACGTCGGGACGCCCGCCGCCGCGAGGCGGCCCAGCCAGGCTGACGGAAGCAGGGGGCCGCAACCGTGGTTGCGACCCCCCGCCGGATCCGTCCGCTCGATCGGCGGCTACTCGAGCCGGATGGGCACCTCCAGGACGAGGCGGCCGGCCGTGTCGCCGGGCACACGATCGTCATAGTTGCGGTCCAGGAACCGCACCTTGCCATACGGGTGCAGGCCGTCGGGCGCCGTCGGCCAGCTGTCGGCGAACGCCACCCTCACCTCGGTGGGTACGCCGGCGTACAGTTCCAGGGCGCCGCCGCCGTCACGCTTCACCGCACCGGACACGGCCGAGGCGAACTGGTAGGTCTCCTCCAGCTCGAAACCCCACGCCGCCATGTCCTGGGGCAGGGCGAAGGCGCCCACCACCTGCAGGGTGAAGGTCGCGCTGTCCTCGCCGTCGGGCAGGCGGGTGCCGACCTCCACCGCCAGGCCGCCGAAGCCGGTGGCGGTCACCGCCTTGCCGTCGCTGTCGAGGATGTTCACGGCACAGTCGGTGAAGAGATTGCCGAATTCCTTCTCCATGGTCAGGCGGAACCGCGCCCGTGGCGTCTCGCGGTCCAGCTTGAAGGTGTGGGTCCACTCGTCCGTCTCCTCCACCTCCACCGTGCGCTGGCGCCGGAACCCGTCCATCGACGCCTCGGCGGAGCCTCGGAAGGCACCCGGCAGGGAGCGCGTGACGGTGAAGGTGGTGCGGGCGTCCTCGCCGGCGGCCCTGCGCTTCAGCTCCGTGACGGCCTCGGGCGCGTCGTAGCCGTCGAAGCTCACGCTCAGACGGTACGGCGAGGGGTCCCGGGCGGTGATGGCGGAGGCGATGTTGATCTCCCAGGTGCCGGTGTAGAGCGCCGGCCGCAGGATCACGGTGTCCTTCACCTGCTCGCCGTCGGGGGCGGCGTAACCGGTCCAGCCGCCCTGCACGTGCCCCTCGGGGTCGCAGATCTCGGCGATCACGCGCGCGCCGCGACCGGCGCCGATGGCCTCGCTGCATTCGAGCCGGACCCGCATGGCGGACGCGCCCGACGGGACGTCGACGTAGTGGCTGCGCACCCAGGAGGCGGGCAGCGCGTCGCCCCGCCAGGTCCGGGCGTAGCCTGGCTGCGGGCCCGTGGGCTCGCCCACCACCACCGTGTTGCGCAGGTAGAACTCGCGGGCGGCGAGTCCCGAGAGGTCGCCGCCGTCCAGGCTGCCGATGACGCGCGCCGCGTGCTCGCCCGGCTCCTCCAGCCTCCGGCCGTCGTATTGCAGGACCACCTCCATGGCCATGTCGCCGCGCACGTACCGGTTGCCGGCCATGATCTTCAGCCAGTCGGCCTCGCTCCGCAGGGAGAAGGAGCGGAAGAAGGTGTCCTTCTGCTCCGGGGTGAGGTCGGGGTGGAAGACCGGCGAGACGGTGAACGTGACCACCTCGGGCGCCACGGGGGTGCCGCCGGGGGTGCGCCAGTAGGCCGCATCGCTCTTGCCGTCATGCTGGAGCGGGCAGGCGGTCTCGAGACGCCAGTCCAGTACCTGGTGGGCGCTCTCGCTGCGCGCCAGCTCCCGCAGGATCCTCCAGGTGGGCTCCATGGCCACCAGACCGCCGCCCTGGTCGTTGACCGTGAGGCCCTCGATGGTGCGGGCGCCTGCGATGAGGGCGCGCTTCACCATCCCCCAGTGCACTGTCAGGCCCTCGTCGGCGGCGCCGCTCATGAAGCAGGCCACGGCGCCGGCGGTCTGCGGGCTGGCCATGCTGGTGCCGTTGAACCGGGCGCTGCCATCCACGAAGCCCGGAACGGTGCTCAGCGCCGACCCCGGCGCGACGATGTCCGGCTTGCCGGTCTCGCCGCCGCGGCTGGAGAAGGCGAAGAGGGTCTCCCGCTGCAGCTGCGCGTTGTAGAGGTCGCGGCCGGTGGCGGGCGAGAGGTACGCCCCGGAGCTGATCACCGACGCGCTGGTGGCCGGAATGCCGATGGTGGAGAGGCCGGGTCCCTCGTTGCCGGCGCTGGTGCAGACCACGAGCGAGGGATGCTCGGCGAGGAACTCGTCGAGCCACGTGCCCATGGTGTCCTCGCCCTCCTCCACGCTGTTGATGCCGAAGCTCATGTTCACCACGACGGGCAGTCCGTACCGCTCGCCGAACTCGGCCGCGTACTCGTACGCCTTCTTCATGGAGCCGGTGCGGGTGGCGCCTCCGGCCAGCCGGTTGTCGCCGAGCTTGCAGGAGATGAGCCAGGCGCCGGGGGCCACGCCGTCCAGGCCGGGCTGGCCGCTGACCCCGTGCCCGGCGGCGATGCCGGCGCAGTGGGAACCGTGGGAGCCGGAGTCGTAGTGGAACTCCACCTCGGGAGCCTCCGGCTCGCCCAGCGGCCCCTTGCCGGCGGTGACGTTCACCTGCCAGGACATGAGCGGCCGCGCGTCCGGGGCGCTCGGGTCGACCAGGGTGAAGCTGTCGTGATTCACGCGATAGTCGCGCAGGAGCGCCTCGCCGGCGAGGTCGCCGTCGCCGTCGGTATCGACCACCACGAGCCAGACGCGGTCGCTCCGCCGCTCGCGCTCCACGGCGGTGCGGGCGGTCTCGTTCAGCCCGCCGAGCAATTCGTGGCCACGGCCCACGCCCAGGGCCTCCTCCACGGCGGCACGGGCAGCGGTGTAGACCAGGAACCCGAAGCGGTCGGAGGTGTCGCCGTCGTCGTTGAGATCCTCGAGGTCGCCGATGTTGACGAACGCCCGCTCGGCGATGACGCCGATGTAGACGGGTTGCGCTCCGTCGCCGGCGGCGGGCGGCACGGGCAGGGCGTCACCCCCGCGCAGACGCAGCCCGCTCTCGTGCACCCACACCGCGCCGGGCGCGGCGGCGGCGCCGGTGCTGCCCGGAGCGGGTGTATCGGCCAGCTCGGCCTCCATCACATCCCAGCGCCCCTCGCCGCTGAAGTCGCGGGCGTCGATGAGCTTGGTCTGGCCGGTGCTGGTCTCCCCCAGGCCAGGAGCATGGGGGTCCACCCCGGTGTCGAGGATGGCGACCACCACGCCGCGCCCGTCCCAGCCCGGGTGGTCGGAGCGGAAGTCGACGGCGCCGATGTCGTCGGCCGGCAGGTAGTTCCAGCGCTCGCGAGCGGTTTCGGCCGCGCCTGCCAGCAGCGGCAGCACCAGCAGCAGTGCCAGCCACGCCGCGGGACGCGCGCATACCCGAGTGTTCATGTAGAACCTCCAGTTCCATGGGGTTACCGCCGGGGCACGACAGGGACGGCACCGCCGACATTCGTGCGGCCGCATTTGGCGAGCCGGAGCGGACGGTCTATTATTGGTGCGGCGCTGGCCGTACATCCAGCCGAATCTGTTCAACGCATCAGGTCCCCGCCCGGTTTCACTCGCCGTCCGCCCGTCGCCCGAGCGGCCGGCCTCAGGAAGGAAGCCTTCTCATGCACGACTCCAGCAAACTCGAGATGCTCTCACGCATCATCCATGCGGGGCAGGAATCCGATCCGGTGACCGGCGCCGTCTCCGTGCCGATCTACCAGTCCTCCACCTTCGCCTTCCAGAGTGCGGACCACGGCGCCGCGCTCTTCCGCGGCGAGCCGGGTTTCAAGTACACGCGGCTGGGCAACCCCACCACGGCAGCCCTGGAGCGCAACGTGGCGATGCTGGAGGGCGGCTGCGGCGCGCTCGGTTGCGCGACGGGCATGGCCGCCGTGAACCTGGTCTACTGGACGGCGCTGGGCCAGGGGAGTCACGTCGTGGCCACGGAATCGCTGTACGGCCCGAGCCGCACCGTGCTGGAGACCGAGTACCCCCGCTTCGGCATCGAGGCCACCTTCGTGGACTCCACCCGCCCGGAGAACGTGGCGGCCGCCATGCGCGAGAACACGAAGCTGGTGTACGTGGAGACGCCGGCCAACCCCACCCTGAAGCTCACCGATCTGGCCGCCTGTGCCGAGATCGCCCACCAGCACGGCGCCTGGCTCTGCGTGGACAACACCTTCGCGTCGCCCTACTTGCAGAATCCGCTGCAGTTCGGCGCCGACATCGTCCTGCACTCCATGACCAAGTTCATCAACGGCCACACGGACGTGGTGGCCGGCATCGTGGCGGCGCGGGACGAGGAAGTCCTCGCCCGTCTCCGACGGGTCCACTATAATATGGGGGGCACGATGGACCCCCATCAGGCGTGGCTGGTGCTGCGCGGCATCAAGACCCTGGGTCTGCGCATGGAATGCGCCCAGGCCAACGCTCTCCACCTCGCCCGCTTCCTGGAGAACCATCCCAAGGTGGCCTGGATCCGATATCCGGGTCTGGAGAGCCATCCGCAGCACGAGCTGATGCAGCGGCAGATGCGCGGGGGTGGAGCCGTCTTCAGCTTCGGCGTCCACGGGGGCCTCGAGGCCGGCAAGACCGTGATCGACAACGTGCAACTCATGACGCTGGCCGTGAGCCTCGGCGGCGTGGAGACGCTCATCGAGCACCCGGCCAGCATGACCCACGCGGGTCTCCCGCGGGAGGAGCGCGAGGCCGCCGAGATCAGCGACGACCTGGTGCGGATCGCCGTGGGATGCGAGGATCGGCGCGACCTGCAGGCGGATCTCGAGCGCGTGCTGGCGCTCATCTAGCCGGGTCCAGGCCGGCGGCGACGCAGTCCGGAACTCCGTGGGACCGGCCGGGTACCAGTGCCCGGTCGGCCCCGCTGGAGCCGGGTGGTCCGCGGCCGGGGAGGGAAACCGCGCGCATGCAGCAGTCCTGGATCAGCGGCGAGAAGCTACGCCCCGCGAACGGGCGCATCGACTGGTCCGTCGACTACGGCGCTCATCCCATGCTGGACCCGGATTTCACCAGCCGTCCGTCGCGGCTGCTGCGCTTCGCGCAGATGAGCTACGAACGCATCCTCGACGACGATCTCTCCTACTGCCGCGAGACCGCCCGCCTGCTACGCCCCCTGCACCACCTTCCCGGCGCGAGCGAGGCGTGCCCCGGCGACATCCGCCAGGTGACCGACTACCTGCGCGAGTCCGACGCCTACCTGGCCTCCGCGATCCGCCTGCTGCCGGACGGTGAATCGCGGCGCCACGTGCGCCCGCTGGACCAGGTGACCCGCACCGACGACCTGCGCGAGCTGCTCGGGCTGGCCTTCCACGCCCCCGACCAGCGTCTGCGGTTCGAGGCGGTGCGGAAGGTCTACCTCGCCAAGCTCCTGCTCGACATCACCCACAGCCACCACGTGGTGGAGGGCCTGCGACACCTGGAGCACTTCGACGAGCTGCTCAAGGGCGTGCTCTGGCGGCACACGCTGCAGGTGCACGAGCTGATCGTGGGCTTCCACATCGGCGAGGACGGCGACTCCATCCGCTACACCTCCCGGCCCGGCGACGGCGACAGTCGCTGGCACTTCCAGTCGATCTTCCTGGAGAAGACGGTGGCGAGGCGGAAGCTGGCCCTGGACATCCTCTACTACAACTGCCGCTTCAAACGTTCGGTGGATCCGCTGAGCTTCGAGATCGTGGACGGCCAGCACCGCGTGCTGGAACGGGTGCGCTGGGGCGAGATGCGCCATCATACCAGCGGCTCCATCCTCTCCAAGATGATCCGCAAGGGGATCAACAACCCCGACGAGGTGGCCGACCTGCTGGGCGCCATGTTCATCGTCCACGACGAGGAGGCGCTCAACGACCTGCTCAGCCTCCTGGACGCCGGCCTGGGCACCCCGTTCGGCTGGCGGAATGTCACCGACACGCTGGCGGCACGGCCCGAGGGAGTGCCGCTGAACCGGCACAGCGGCCGCGGTTTCCGCGTGTTCAAGGGCGACCTGGACCTCCTCGTGCCCGATCGCGACCCGCAGCGCCCCCCCTACCGGTACAGCGTGGAGATCCAGATCCACACCCTCGAGAGCTTCCTGCGTACCGTCTGCGGACAGCACGAGGCCAGCCACCTGGCGCTGAAGCTGCGCCAGTTCCTCTTCGGGCTGGTGCCCGTGCTCTTCCCGGCGAAGATCTACGGGACGGAGTGGCTGCGGCTCGACTAGGCTCTGTCCGAGCACCCTCTCCCGTCGCGCGATACGCCTGTGCGCCCCCTCACCAGCCTGCCTGCGACCGCGACATCGCGCGGAATCCGACACCGGTGATCAGCGCCTCCAGGTCGGCAGGCGTGAGAGCACGCCGTCCCGCGATATCCTCGGGAGCGGCCGCCGTCACCGGCAGGGTGACCAGCAGCTCGCTGGCGCCGTGCAGGAGGCCGAGCTGCCCGATCGTCCCGCCCGGCAGATCGCAGGACGACTGGATCACCGGCAAGTTGTCGAGCGCGATGCGGCTGATGGCGAGGGTACGCAGATGGTCCAGCGCAGCGGTTTGCCCGTGCTTCTCCACCTGAGCCCTGAACTCCGGCCATTCCTCCAGCCGCGGATGGTCGTCCGGCATGGGCCGGGAGACGAACTCCCTGTACCCGCCGGTGCGATCCTGGCTCTCGCGCGAGCGGATCAGGTGCGCGACCCGTTCTGGGTAAGTCTCCACGTGCCGGAACTCCATCCCCAGTCCACCCGCCAGACCCACGCCGTGAGCCTCCTCCATGGTCGCGAGCCAGTCGTCGGAGGAGCGTGAATCAGGGGTCACCAGGGCGCGGACGCGGTCGCTCAGGAGCCCGGCGTCGCCCGCGAGGCCGTGGAGACCGGCAGCCCGGAGGTGCGCCAGCGCCTCCCGCGTGGCCATCCCGCTCGTCCGCGCGGCGTGCTGGACCTCCTCCGGCGACAGACCGTGCACACGCAGTTCGGTGAACTCCGCCCTGATCGTACCCAGCAACTCCACCCAGAACTCGATGCTCGCCCCGGGGTGGAACGAGCCGTGCAGACGGATGCGATGTCCGCCTGCTTGCGCGGCGGTGCGGCACTGCACCAGGACCTCGTCGCGGGAGAGCAGACGGGCGCGGTCTTCGCGATCGTCCGCCGCCGCGCCCCCCTCGCCGGGGCCGGCGGCGCGCCCGGTGGTGACCACGCTCGCCTCGAGGAGGTAGGTCGCGACCTCCGGGTCCGCCCGGAGCCGGCGCGACGCATGCGCCGCGGCGGCGAGATCGGGCAAGGCAGCCTCCTCGAACAGCACCAGCAGCTCGCCGCCGCTCAGGCGTCGTGCCGGCGCAGCGTCGAGGATGTCGCGGGCCAGCTCGCTGGTCTGCGCGGGCACGCGGAAGGGCTCCACCTCGGTCAGGGCCGGTCCCCCTGGCGCCGCGGCCTCCTCCGCCCGCTTGCGGGCGAGGATCTCCTGGAGGCGCGCGGGGTCCATGGGACCGTCTTCGGGGCGATCTCCGAACGAGCGCATCGGTTTCGCTTTCGCTGGGGTCGGGATGGCGCGCCGGCTCACCCGCACAGTCTGATGCGCTGCGCGCACATGCGCAACGGCGGGGCAGCGGCCGGATCCGTGTCGCCCGCGCTGATGGTGGACAGTGCCGTCGCTCGCGTCACGGATCGAGCTCGGCGAGCGGATTCACGCCTGACGGCGGCGGTGAGCACGCACCCACGGGTTGAACCAGAACCGCACGCAGGCGCGGTTGAGCGCGTCGTTCCACCGCTTGAATCCCGCCTCGGGCTCGGCCTGCAGGCGCGCCACCGCGCTCTCCAGACCGGCGCCGTACCGTTCCACCTGGCTCGGGTACCAGGTGCTGCGCACCCAGTCGTACAGCACCTGCTCCCCCCGCACCATGGTGGCCAGACGGGCGCGCTCCTTGGGGTCGTCGAGCAATGCCCGGGCGACCTCGTTGTTCGCCGCGCGGTTCGTGCGCCGGTAGCCGAGAGCGAGTTCCGGCGCCAGGAGACGCTGCAGCAGAACCAGCGAGGCGTCGAACTCCTCCAGCAGCCCGATGAAGATCCCGTGCCGCTGGATCGTCTCGATCGCCTCCTGGGGATCGGCGCTCCGGGAGAAGAACTTCAGCTGATGCTCCCGGGGTTCCTGCCAGCGGAGCCAGGCGTCGAGATCCAGGGGCCGGGACACGGTGGTCCGGTGGAACTGGTAGTGCGAGGCCATGCGGCGCACCGGGTCGCGCAGGAAGGCGAAGTAGCGCACCGGGCGCAGCTCGTGCAGGCCCGACCACACGGTCAGGGCGTGTCCCCCGACCGCCCGCATGCCGGGGCTGAGGCGCTGCAGGCGCCGGAAGTCGCGGTGATCGTAGGTCGCGGTCGCCAGCGGCCGCCCTTCCTCGCCGGGCCCGAGCGGCCGACGCCACGGTATCGCGTGCACGTATCGCAGCCCGTACGTGCTGCGCAGCGCGGTCTCGACGGACCGCCCGCCCGTCTTGGCCACGTGGAGGAAGGTCAGGAGCGGGTCCGACATCAGGGCCGCCGTCCGCGCGAACCGTCACCCGATCTCATTCGCTGCGCACCCGGTCGCGCCCGGAAGCCACGATCTCCGCGGCGTTCACGGCATCCAGCTCCGCCAGCGTATCGTCGCAGAGCCGCTGGATCGGCGCAGGAAGCTCGATCTCCCGGCCCCGACGCCGGGACGTGGTCACGACGTCGCCCACGATCCGATCGCCGGGGTAGGGCCGACCGAGGAACCGGTAGATGGACCGCATGGCATCGGCCGGCTGCGAGACGAGGTCCTCGTAGCGGCACAGCGTGACCCGTTCGTCGGCGCCCAGGTCCTGCTCGAAGTAGAGGCGGTTGCGCACCCACCAGAAGAGCGCCGCCGCCGCATGCAGGTCCATGTCGGGGCTGAACAGGCTCCGGACCTGCTCGCGCGTCTCCACGGAGAGCCGTTCGCTGCGCCAGTTGCGCGGGTCGCCGGCAACGATCGGCTCGAGGTCGCGCACCGCATTGAGATGCCGCCGGAAGTAGGCCACGTTGGAAGCGGCCACGGCACGGTAGTCGCGATAGCACCAGATGGCGCGGGAGCCGGGGAGGTCGTCCAGCAGCGCGCGCGTACGCTGCGACTCGACCAGTGGCTTGAGGACGACCAGCGGCGCGCGGTCGGCGCGGAGCCGCTCGCGCACTTCCGGCACGGGATCGAGGCGAAATCCATTGTCCTCGGTGTCCCGGCTCGACAGCACGCTCTTCTCGTCGTAGGTACGGCAATCGAGGTCCAGGCGGAAGATGTGGCTCAGGAGGCTCGTGCCGCTCCGCTGGCAGCCGACGATCAGGCCCACTGTCTTCGGGCAGCCCGCACGGTAGCGAAGGAGCTGGTAAACGGTCTTCCGCACCCGCAGGATCCGCAGTCTCTGTGTGTCCCGGAAGTTGACGCCGCCGTGCGAAGCCAATCTCATCGCGAAGGTCTCCAGCGGTGGAGGATCGCCGGCGGGCGGCGGCCCGGATGGACGATCCGCCCCGGCGCGCGTCATAGTAGCACCCGAGCGCCCCCGCGTCACGGCTGCTGCGCCGCGACCGGTGCGCCGCGTCACCGCACGAGCATGAGCTTGCCGTGAGCGGAGCCGGCGGCGCCCGACAGACGCACCAGATACACCCCCGCCGGCACCTGCCGTCGTTCGCGGTCGGTGCCGTCCCAGGTCCAGCTGCGGCCGTCGCCGTCGAGCCAGCCCTCGTGAAGTTCCGCCACCGCGCGCCCGCGAAGGTCGTAGATCGCCACCCGGTACTCGCCAGCCCGGGGAATCGTGACCGTGATGCTGGTACGCGGATTGAACGGATTCGGATGCGTCCGCACGCTGCCGGAGGACGCCGGCGACGGCAGCTGGACGGCCGTCCCGGTCACGCGCTCGCACGCTCCGATGTCCGGCGCGCTGCCCTGCGGAATGGTCGTCCCCCGGAGATCCACCCCCAGGCCCAGATCGATCCCCCCGTCGATCAGCGGGGATCCGGGAGCGGGCAGGCGGAGGCCGTCCTCGGTCAGCGGCATCCGGTCGAGCACCTTCAGTTCGTCCGGCTGCAGACCGCCCGCCTCGAACTGCCCCTCGGCGAGGGCCAGGTGCGACGCGCGGACGATGCCGCCCCCCTCCGAGTGCACCTGGAGATCGTTGCCTTCGCCCCAGAAGACGGTGTTCAGGAGCATGCACTGGTTGTCCACATCCCAGTACCTGCCCTCCAGGGCGTGGGCGAAGCCGTCGCCGACCGCGTAGCCGATGCCGCTGACACGGTTGTCGAGGAAGGTGCAGTTCCGCACCAGCGCCCGCGGCCGGTTGCGCACCATCAGACCGCCGCCGCGGGAATACTCGCCCGTCTCCGCGCCGTCCGGCTTGAACCCCGCCTCGTTGTCCACGAACTCGCAGTAGTCGAAGATGACCAGTTCGCCATGGCATGCCGGCAGGGCGCCGCCCTTCATGGCGCCACCGCCCTGGTACCAGGCGCGGTTGCCCACGAAGCTGCACTGCCGCACCTGGCCGTAGGCGAACCGCCCCACGTACAGGCCGCCGCCCTGGGCGTTGTAGTTCTCCAGGAAATGGCAGCGGCTGATCTTCACCTGCACAATACGGTCGAGGCTCCCCTTGACGAGCACGGCGCCGCCGTCGCCGCCAGCGGGACCGGGCAGCATGTCCCCCACGTTGTCCCGGAACACGCACTCGTCCGCCGTGAAGCTGGCGGGGCCCTGCCCCCCGATCTCGCGCTGGATCATGACACCGGCGCCCTCCGACCAGTCCGAAGTGGCCCCGACACCGCTGCGGGAACCCTCGACCCTGCAACGGAACAGGCGCACCGTGGCGTTGTCGGCGCTGATGGCGCCGCCAGGGCCGGAGGACGCGTTCCCCGCGAACACACAGTCGACGAACTCCACCCCGACGGGGTAACCGGTCGAACGCACGGCCACTCCTCCGCCCCTGCCGCCACCGCCGGTGCTCTGATTGTTCTCGAACAGACAGTCGGTGAAGACGATGCCCAGCGCGTCGGCTCCGAACACCGCCCCGCCCGGCGCTTCGGCCGCGTTGTCGACGAAGCTGCAACCTTCCACCTCGAGCGCAAGACCTCCGGCAGCGCCAATCGCTCGCAGGGCGCCTCCCCCGGCCTGGGCGGTCCCTTCCGCCTTGAAGCCCCGGAACTCGCAGCCGCTCACGACGACGAGGGAAGTCTCCTCGCGCGAGTTCTCCACCGTCAGCGCCGCTTCCGGCCGGAGCGCTCCGCCCGTGAAGGTGAGTCCCCGGACCCCGGCTTGCCGTCCCGACGGCGCCAGGACCAGCCGGCCGGACGCCGCGAGCACCACCTGCGTGGCGGCTCGCTCCCGGTCCAGGGCCCGATTGCCGAGGAAGGCCGGCAGGACGACCTCCTCCTCGCAGGCGTGGACCTCTGGGAACAGCAGCAGCGAGTCGAGGGGCGCGGCAGAACGGGCCGCCGCCGCCAGGGTGGCGTAGCAGTTCTCCAAATCCCAGATACCCGGTGCGCTCGGCCCGGCGGAACGGACGCCGCCGACCCGGACATGGAGTCTCGCCGCCTGGACCGGGGCCGCCGTCAGGGCCGCCGCCGCCAGGATCACGAGGACCGCACATACATGCCGACGATACTTCACGGGCTCCCCTCCGGTCGGCTCTGACCCGGTCAGGAGGACATGAAGACCAGGAAGCGTTCGCTCCGCCACCGGTGTCCGCGATTCAACCTGTCGTATCCAGCCGTCGGACTCCGAACGACCGGACCTGCCCCACGCCGAACGTCGCCCAGCTCGCGATCACGCCCCCACACAGATAGAAGAGCGTGTTCATCGTCTCGAAGTAGCGGTAGTCGAACCCGACGCCACCCATGAAGTAGCAGGCGCCGAGGCCTCCGATCGCCGGCAGCCACCAGTCGCGCTTCCCATCCGTGCTGCTGCCCCGGAAGCGATACACGCGCCGGTACGCCCGGACGAGCAGGATGTAGATCCAGAGCTGCATGGCCGCGCCCACGAGCCCCTCCTCCGCGAGAATGGCGACGTAGATATCGTGAGGAGACGACACCCTGCCGAGCCCCGCCTTGATCAAGCCGAAGTAGGGCACCTCGATCGCCTGGGCGTAATCGTCTCGGAAATCCGTGTAGCGCTTGAACCCCGTCCCGAAGAGGGGCCGATCCTGCCACATGCGGATGGCGCGGCCGAGTACGCTGATGCGCTCGGTGATCGTGTTCTCCGTGCCCACCCGCTCCTGGAGGAAGGTGTCCTGCTTCATGCCGAGCGAACCGCTGCCGAGCACGAGCACGGTCAGCAGCCCGTAAGCGAAGATCCTCCGCGCGTAGATGCGCCGGCCGAGGAGCGCCAGCGTCGCGAGACCCACGGCCGCACCGAGCCAGGTGCTCCGCGTGTAGGTGAAGTAGAGCCCGCCCAGACAGATGACGATGCCCACCAGGTGCAGCCAGCGCCACCAGCCACGGCTCTTGAGATGCAGATAGACGTTGAAGGGCAGGATCATGCCGATGAAGATCCCCAGCACACCAGGTTGCTGGAAGATGCCGTGACTGCGCCCGGCATACTCGAAGTTCACGTCCAGTTCCGTGGACAGGATCCAGCGGGGCCAGACGAGGGCGTTCCAGTGGAAATGCTCGGCGATGGAGGTGAATCCCATGTAGACGTTCAGCAGGACCAGCAGTTGCACGGTGCGCTCGAACCACCGCCCGTCGCTCAGCACGTACTTGCCGATGAAAAACGCCGCCGTCGGCATCATGTACGCGCGTTCCCAGATCGTGTAGGCGGTCGGGTTGACCAGCAGGCAAGAGGCCAGCAGGTAGAGCGCATGGAGCACCAGCAACGCGTCCAGCAGACCGAAAGCGACGGGAGGAGGCGTCACGGCTGCGCTCTCCTGGCGGGATACGACCTGGCGGGATCCGAACAGCCGCTTCGCCAGCAGCAGCGCCAGCACCCAGACCAGCAGGGCCCGATCCGGGCTGGGGTCCGGCAGACCCGGGAGCACCAGGGTCATCTGCCGGCGGAAGCCCATGAGCGAGACCAGCCAGACCAGCAGCGCCACCTGGATCCAGCGCAGCGAGATGCCCGTGAGCAGGATGAGAGCCGCCACGCCGCCGGTCACCCACAGGAGCATCTGCGGCCCCAGGTAGCGCAGCACGAGGAACGCCGTGGTGAAGACCATGAGCGAGGTGAGGATCACCAGAGGCCCGCTGTCCACCCAGCTGCTGCTGGCATGGGCGGCGGGATGGCGGACAATGCCGTCGCCCGGTCGAGCGGCGCGGTCCACCATGATCACCTCTTCGCGTCCGAGATGGACCCGAGGACGGGGACCTTGACGGTCCGCAGCAGGGCATTCGGGTCGTTGATGCGGTGATCGGCGCTATCGACGAGCGTGGCGACGACGAGCGCCAGGGCGAATCCGAACACCGCCAGGACGCCGAAGATCGCGAACTTGCGCGTCTCGGAGATGACCCTGATGATCTCCGGTTCCGTGATCTTCGTGAGTCGGCTGACGCGGTCGTCGGCCATCTCGTTGAGCGTCACCTCGCCGCTCTTGATCTGCATGTCCTGGAGCAGCTCGGTCTTGGCCCTGATCCGGGCGTCCAGCAACGTGATGCGCCGGTAAGCGTTCGGCAGGGTAGAGAGCGACGCCGTCACCTCGTCCATCTGCTCCCGCAGCACGTCCGCCTTGCCGCGGAAGGTGCGACCCTCGAGTTCCTTGCTCTCGATGAAGTCCTGCACCGCAGCCCGCGCTTGACTCCGGAGGTCCTCGACCAGCGTGGCCTGCCGGCGGGCGACCTGGCTGCTCTCCGGGTGCGAGGCCAGGATCTTGTAGTAGTTATGCTGCTCTTCCTCCAGGCGAGCCCGGAGCCGGTCGAGCCCGGCGGCTTCCCCGATGGGAACGAAGTCGGGGTTGTCGGCCAGGGTCCGGCGCAGGTGCGCGACGCGCTGCTCCTGGAATCCCGCCGCTGCGCCCGACTCGTAGAATTTGACCTCCAGATCGGCCAGGAGGCCGGTCATGTTGCGCGAATCCTGGTTGATGTAGGCGACGCCGGTATCGAGCGAGACCTGCTCCCGCAGCTGCAGGAGGCTGTCGATCTCCGCCTCCGTCTTCCGCACCTGTTCCTCGAAGTAGCTGATGGCGCGCTCGTTCTTGCCCGCCCGCAGACCGTACTCGAGGAAGGCGTCGCGCACCGCCCGGTTGACGACGAGCGCCACGGCCGGATGGGCCGCCTGGTAGCGGATCTCCAGCAGGTTCGACTCCGCCACCCGCGACACGTCGAGGTTATCCAGGATGAATTCCAGCATCCGTTCGTGCTTCTCGATCCCGGCGAGCTCGGGATCGGCCGCGACCAGGACCGCCACGGAGTCGCTGAGCGTCTTCGCCGCCATCTCGGCCACCGGAACGCTCATGGCCAGGTTCGAATAGGTACTGATCGACAGGTCGTAGTCCACGAGCCGGTTGGAGACGTAGAAACTCGGGTTCTGAGGAGCCTGCAACTCGAGCAGGACCTGGCTGCCGGCGACATAGCCGCCGGTCTGCCGGAACAGGAACATGAGGCCCACCAGGAAGACCGGCAGCCAGACGGCGAGGATCCAGCGGCGACGTCTGAAGACGATGTACACCAGGTCACGGGTGCCGAAGGCCGATGGCACGGTCGTCTCGGAGCGGGCTGGCAGGAAATCCGTCATCGCCCTACCTCCAGAACGTTTCGCCGCCCGTGACGTACTTCAGGTTCGCCGCGAGCTGTCCATAGGTGAGCAAGCTGCCGAAGACAGACTCCGTGAATGCGGCGAAGTCGCCGATGGCCGTGCGGGGGACGTAGACGACGTCGAATGGCTGGAGATCCGTGATCGCCGCCGCCACCGTCCCTGCCCGGTCGATGTGCTGCACATCCAGCTTGCGGCACATGTAACCTTGTGGGGTGATACGGACCAGGACGACCTCGTCCGAATTGGCATGGCTGCCGAAGCCTCCGGCGAGGGCGATCACGCCCAGCACGGAGAACCCCCCGTAGGGAATCGGATACGAACCCGGACTCGCGACCTCGCCCATGACGAACACCTCGTTGGAGCCGAGTTCGCGAACGGCGACGGTGACCCGCGGATCCCGGTACTCCCGGGCGTAGAGCCCCGTCAACATCTCGCCGAGCCGGTTCAGGGTGAGCCCTGCCACTCGCACCTGACCGATGCCGAATAGCCCGGCGCTCCCGTCCGGCAGCACGAGGACCGCTTCCTGGTCGATCTGCTCGTGGAACATGTCGCGCACCGCGAGCACGTCGCCGCGCCGGATGACGTAATCCTGCTCCTCGATCTGTTGCAGTTGTGCTTTCTGCTCGGGCGTGAAATCCACGAGGTACTCGTCCCTGACCGCCGGGCCCGGGGAGGTGCCGCAGCCGCCGAGCAGGATCGGAGTCAGAAATACCAGCGCCGATGTCGCGAGTGGTCGCATGACGGCAGCAGCCCCTTTGTCGTCGGATGATGCATCTACAGTCGTTCGTACACGACGCGCGGCAGGGTGAATCGCCGCCGGTTCAGGACCGTGCCGACGACGTTCACTTGCTGCCGGGCGAGACTCTCCAGCGCATGGCTGATGACCTGCGACTTGAGGCGGCGAGCCTCGACCACCACGATCATCCCGTCCGCGGCCGTTCCGAGCCACGAGGTCTCCACGGCATCCAGGATCGGCGGACAGTCGACGACCACGAACTCGTGGTCGGCACGCAGGGCGTCGAGGACCTGCCGGCCACGGCCCGAGGCGAGTTCCGGCCGCATCGTCGGCAGGTTGGCTCCCCCGGGCAACAGGCCCAGCCGTTCTCCCGCGCCGGTCACGGGGACGCGCTCCGGCGACATCAAATAGGACGCGAGGGTGGGTCCGTCCGTGCTGGCGAGCCGCGGGTGCGGCGAGAGGAAGTTGGCGTCCACCCAGATCGTGCGCCGGTCGAAGCTGGTCGAGAGCAATCGCGCCACGTTGTACGACACGAAGCTCGTGCCCTCGCCCGCGACGTTCGATGCGAACGCCAGCGCATACCCGTCCGGCGAGTTCTTGAACTCGAGGATGCGGGTCACCAGCTTCTCGAACTCCGCCGCCTGTTCCGGATCCGGCCGGGGAAACAGGAGGGGAGCGTCGATGACGGTGACATCGAGCCTGGGTTCAGAGAGCGGCGAGCGCCTGCTCACCGCCTGGAAGATGTCCGACATCCTGACCACCCGCGATTGCCGTTGACTGTCGTCCCGCCGCAGAAGGCCGTTTCGGGCATTCTGCGGGCACACCCGGGTTATCGGGTCCGCTGAAGTATCGCTTTAGCAACGCGCGTAGGCTGGACCTCACGGCTAGCAGGGACATGATATTAGCCGGAATGGAGGCGTCTGTCAACGTTTCTCGACCTGCACCACCCCATCACGCCGCCGTCCCTCCCCGGTCGCGTCTGGTTGCGTGCGGACCTACCGGATACCATCGTAGACGTTAATTCAAACCCGCTCTTGCGCAAGCCGGGGCGCTGCGACCGGGCCGGGGCCGGCCGAACGGCGCCGACGAGGAGACCCGCTTGAAGATCTGGCTGGACGCGGACAACGGCCCGCATGTCCTGATCATGCGCCCCCTGGTCGCGGAATTCACGCGGCGGGGGCACGAGGTCCGCTTCACGGCTCGCAATCGCAGCGGCACCTGCGAGTTGCTGGATCTCTACGGATTGCCCTACACCGTGGTCGGCGGCGACTCCGGCGCCGGCACCTGGCGCAAGGTAAGCGCGACCCTGTCCCGCGCCGCGGCGCTGGCCGCCGCCATGCGCCGCTGGGCCCCCGACGTCTCGTTCGGGCACGGATCACGGCCGCTGCCGCTGGCGTCCCTGCTGCTGCGCGTGCCCAGCGTCACCATGTACGATTACGAATGGGTCGATCCGCGCATCTTCAACTTATTCTGCCGCAACATCTTGCTTCCTTCGGTGGTCGATCCCGAACGATGCCGGGAAGCCGGCATCAGGCGCTCCCGCGTGCGCAGGTATCCCGGGTACAAGGAGCACCTCTACCTGGACAGCCGGGAGCTCGAGCCACTTCCGATCCAGCAGGACCTGGGCCTCGATCCCGCCTGCGTGCACGTGCTGGTGCGCCCGCCCGCCACCCACGCGCACTACCACAACCCGGAGGCCGAGACGATCCTGGCCGAGATCCTCGCGCAGGTGGCGGCGCGCTCCGACGTGCAAATCGTGTTCCTGCAGCGCGGTCCCGACCAGCTCGGCATGGTGGACGGGTTGCCGGCCGACCGGCTCGTGGTGCCGCGGCGCGTCTACGACGGCCCGAGCCTGATCGCCGCGATGGACCTGGTGGTGAGCGGCGGGGGCACCATGACGCGGGAGGCGGCCATCCTGGGCGTGCCCTCCTACACCTACTTCCGCGGGCGCACCGGGCGGGTTGACGAGAGCCTGGAACGGGCGGGCCGACTCGTGTTCCTCCGCTCGCGCGAGGAGGTGGCCGGCAAGCTGGAACTGCAACGCCGGTCCGAGACGCTGGACCGGCCCGCCAGCGGCGAGCTGGTGCGGACGATCTGCGATGCCGTTGAGTCGGCCGCGTCAGCCTGAGGGTTATTCCACGCAAATTGTTTCCGGCTCTTTCCCCGGGGTCCGCAGCCCCGGTCACACCGCGTACTTCAAGTCATGGCGCCGGTTCACCTTCAGCGCCCGCGTCCTGACCTCCCCCCAGTAGTACTGACGCCAGCGGCCCTCCAACCCGATCTGAGCCGCGAACAGACGCCGGCCGACCACCTCCCTGACCGTCAACTGCCGGCGACACAATCCGACCAGCATCCCGGGCGTCTGCCTGCTATCACGC
>JAWOID010000103.1:0-66209 GCA_046484865.1 Candidatus Krumholzibacteriia bacterium | reverse complement strand
CAGCCGTACCCGCGATCAGATGGTGCAGGCGGCGCGCAGCGGGGTGCAGAACATCGCAGAGGGGAGCCAGGCGTCGGGCACTTCGAAAAAGACCGAGCTCAAACTGACCAATGTGGCGCGGGCCAGCCTGGAAGAGCTGCGCCTCGATTACGAAGGCAGTTGAGACCAGCGGATCTGCCGATGGCCTGGCTCGTCGGCAGCGTGGTGCGCCTGGCGCGCGCAACGGGGTACCTGCGGGGGCTGTTCGCCCGCCGCCGGC
The DNA here is from genome assembly GCA_046484865.1 of Candidatus Krumholzibacteriia bacterium. Taxonomy (GTDB): domain Bacteria; phylum Krumholzibacteriota; class Krumholzibacteriia; order LZORAL124-64-63; family LZORAL124-64-63; genus JAWOID01. The sequence goes on along the minus strand of JAWOID010000103.1, from coordinate 65,950 downwards.
CGGCCGAGCAAGGAGCCTGACCGGGATGCGGATCCTTCTGATCGCTGCGAACTTCGCTCCTCGGACCGGCAGCCACCCCACGCGTACGGTCCATCTGGCGAAGTACCTGCACCGCCTGGGGCACTCCGTGAAGGTGATCACCTACGAAGTGAGCCAGCACGAGTTGTATGCAGAGCCGGACGCATCCTTGACGGCCAAGGTGCCGGCGGACGTCGAGGTCCGGCGCGTTCGGCCCGGCTGGCTGCATCGACTCCTCGCGAGCGCCAAGCGACGCGGGCGGAAGGCGAACGATCTCAAGCGCCGCGGCGGTCCGCTGGCCGCCTTGATGATCCCGGATCCGCACTGCTCGGCGCGCGGCGCCTTCCTGGCGGCGGCTCGCGAGGTCATCGCCGCGTGGCCCCCGGACCTGTTGATCACCTGCGCGTATCCGTTCACCATCACGCTCGTCGGCGCCACTCTGCGGCGGGAGAATCCGCGGCTGGTCTGGATCGCCGATCACGGCGATCCGTGGACCGGATCTCCCGTGCCCGAGCTGCGACTGCCCGCGTGGCGGCGGACACTGGACCGCCGGCTGGAGTCCCGCGCCCTGGCCCGCGCCGACGCGGTCACGGTGACGACCGCCCCCACGGCCCAGCTCTACCGCCAGCAGTTCCCCGCACTGTCGGAACGCATCCACGTGGTGACGATGGGCTACGATCCGGAAGACGTCGACGGAGTCGTGCCTGCTCCGCGCAGCAGCGCGGAGCAGGGGAAGCTCGTGCTCCTGCACGCCGGCCGTCTGTACGGCACCGCGCGAAACCCCCGGCCGCTGGTCGCCGCCATCGAGCGATGTCTCGCAGCCGAGCCCGACCTGCCCGAACGACTGAGGATCGTGTTACTCGGCGAGGTCGCACCCGATCTCGCCGCGCTGATTCGCCGGTCGCCGGCGGCCGGGATCTTCGCCCTGGACGGCTGGGTCACCGTGCAGGAGAGCCTCGCGCGCATGAAGGCGGCGGACGCTCTGCTCCTGTTCGGGAACCTGGGCGCGATGCAGATTCCGGGCAAGGTCTACCAGTACATGGCCACCGGGCGCCCCATCCTGATGACCTGCGAGACGGAAGCCGATCCCACGCTGGACGTCTTGCAGCGGTACGGCAACACCATGGTCGTTCCCAATCGTCCGGAAGAACTGGCGGCGGCCCTGCGTCTGTTGATGGCCGACCCGGTCCAGTTGGCTCCGTCGGGGACCGGATGCGACGAGTTCGGCTGGCCCGCGCTGGCGGCGCGGCTGGTGGCGATCGCGGAATCCGCCGGCGCCCGCGGTCGCGACCGGAACGCGGAGGTGCCGGCTTGAAGGTGCGGACCTACACCAGCCGCGATGCCCCGCGCGTGTCCGCCCTGCACCGCCTGGCTCTCCCCCGCGGGTTCCTCTCCAGCCTGGGCGATCGATTCCTGGGCACGCTCTACGGCTTGCTGGCGACCGCTCCAGGGACCCGCGTCCTGGTGGCGGCCGACGACGGAGACCGCTGCGTGGGCTTCGTGGCCGGCAGCATCGACGTGCGGCACGCCTACCGGCATGTGCTGCGCCGCGGCTGGTTTCCCCTGCTCGGTGCCATGTTGCCGGCGACCCTGCGGCCGGGTGTTCTGCCGCGAGCCGTGCAGACGCTGATCTATCCCCTGCGACGACCGGGACGACAGCGAAAGCCGGCCCGCCCCGAAGGCGAGGTCGAGACGATCCGGGCGGAACTGCTCTCGATCGCCGTGGCCGCGGAAGCTCGCGGTCACGGGCTGGGCCGCAAGCTCGTCGCCGCCCTCGAGGACGATCTGCGGCAGTGGGGTCACGACGGTCCCTACCGGGTGGTCACCGACAGCGAGGACCCGCGGTCGAACGCCTTCTATCTCGCCCTCGGCTTCGCCCGGGCGGGCGAGTTCCTCCATCACGGGCACGTCATGGCGATCTACACCCGGACACTGCCTCGGGAAGCGCCGGTCGAGGTGGAAGAGTGAAGTCTCAGGCCGAATCCGCACAGATCTGGCGACCGGGTGCGAGCGTGTTTCCGTTCCTGAAGGGCCGCGTGGCGCTCTACGCCATCCTGAAGGCCGCCGGTATCGGCCCTGGCGACGAGGTGATCGTGCCCGGCTACACCTGCGTGGTCGTGCCGGCAGCCATCGGTTACACCGGCGCCCGCCCCCTGTTTCACGACGTCCAGGCGGACACCTTCAACGGCGATCCCGCCGGTGCCGCGGCGCTGGTCGGCCCACGCACCCGCGCCATCATCGTCCAGCACACCTACGGCGCGCCGGCGGACATCCGCGGACTGGTGGAACTCTGTCGCGATCGCGGCATCCTGGTCATCGAGGACTGCGCGCACGCCATGTGCGCTGCCACCGGCGATGGCGCGGTCGGCGAGCTGGGCCACGCCGCTTTCGGCAGCCTGCAATGGTCGAAGCCAGTGACCACCGGGCTGGGCGGGCTCGCCCGCGCCAACGACGCAGCTCTCGCGTCGAGCCTCCGCCGGCTCGTGGCCGATTCCTTCGACGAGCCGACGATCCTCCAGTCCCTCTCGCTCCTCGTCCTGACGACCGCGTACAGGCGTTGCTTCAGGCCCGGTCTCTTCTGGGCCGCCCGCGACGCCTATCGCTGGCTGGGCGCCCGCGGATTCGTGTCCGGCTCGTCGTCGCCCGCCGAGCTGCTCGGCCCGGCCATGCCCGCCGGCTATGCGAAGCGCTTCGGCCGGCTGCGCTCGCGCCAGATCTCCGGCGCTCTCGATGCGCTGCCGGCGGCGAGCGCGCACCGGACGCTCATCGCCGGGATCTACGAACGCTGGGCCGATAACCACGGCTTCCATCGCCAGCGCATTCTCGCCGGCTCCCGGTCGTCTCACCTGCGTTTCCCGCTGCTGGTGAGCGACCGGGACGGAGTGCTCGCCGCAGCCCGCGCTGCGCGGATCGAGATCGGCGACTGGTTCAACGCTCCGCTCCACCCGGCGGACGCCAGCGGCGAGGCGTTCGGCTACGAACCGGGCAGGTGCCCCGTGGCAGACCGGATCTCCCGGCAGGTGATCAATCTGCCCACGCACCGGCGCATCGACCCGGCGGAGGCTGCCAGGATCCTGCGTTTCCTGGACGACCGGTGCGACCTGATCGTCCGCGCGTCCGGCGAACGGATCGCGGGCGGCCCGGGCCACGCCCATGATCCGCTCTGCGAGAGAGCAGCCGACGCGCCATGACACGCCTCACGCTCATCGGTTACTACGGCTACCGGAATCCGGGCGACGATCTGATGCTCCACGCGCTCGCGCGCGCGATCGCCGCCGCCGCTGCCGTGCCCCGGGTGACGGTCTGGACCTCACCGATTTCGACGAGAGGTTCGGCAGGGGCGTCCAGCGCCACGGGAGAGGGTTCTCGGACCGAGCCTAGCTCAGTCCCATGACCGCCAACATCCGATCGTTCACCTGGTGGACGTCGAAGCGCTCCTCGGCCAGCCGGCGCGATGCCGCTCCCATCCGGGAAACGAGCTGCGGCTCGACGCAGAAACGGTTCATGGCGGCCGCCAGCGCGGCGGCATCGCGAACCGGAACCAGAAAACCGTTCTCGCCGTGGCGGACGGTCTCGCGGCAGCCGGGGGCATCCGTGGTGATGACCGGGCGACCGACCGCGAGCGCCTCCAGCACCGAGCGCGGTACACCTTCGCGGTAGTAGGACGGCAGGCAATAGACGCTGGCGGCAGCGAGGTGGGGCCGCACATCGGTGGCCGGGCCGCAGTAGTCGATGACCCCAGCCTCAGACCACGCATCGAGTTCCCTTCGGCTGATCGCCCCCGGATGATCCTCGAAGTAGCCGACGAGCCGGAACACTGCATCCGGATGGACGGACCGCACCCGCGCCGCCGCCTCTGCGTACTCCCGCACGCCCTTCTCCGCGATCAGTCTCGTCACCATGAGAAAGACCGGGGGCTGCACCGCCACGGGAACCGGAGCGAAGTGGTCGAGGTCGATCCCGGAACCCGGAACGACGACGGCGCGGTCCGGATCGACCAGCCGGCGTTCCACGAAGAGATCTCGGTCATCGGGGTTCTGGAAGAAGATGCGCGTGCAGCCCGCCAGTGCCCGGCGGTAGAGAGCGCTGACCACGACCGTGAGCGCTCGCCGGCGGAGACCCCGGCCCTGGAACGCCGTCCCGAGTCCCGTGATCAGCGCGTGAATCGCCGGCACCCGCGCCCGGCGAGCCGCCAGGCAACCGTAGACCACCGGCTTGACCGTGTAAGCCAGGACGTGATCCGGGCGTTCGGACCGCATGATCGCCAGCAAGGCCCGGCTCGTTCGCAGGTCAGCGACGAGATCGAAGCCGGCCCGGTCGAGGGGGTAGGTCGAGAGCCGGATACCCATGGCCGCCAGCTCAGCCAGCGACACGTCATCGGGATCCGGCGAGCAGGCCACGACCTCGTGACCCCGGCGCTTCAGTTCGCGCAGCAGCGGTCCACGGAAGTTGATCAGGGACGGCGTGTAGCTGGCAACGACCAGAACCCTAGCCATCCCTGCGCGGCCTCTCCCGGCCCGACCGCCCGCGGCGGCGGGTGCACTGCTGCCGCCGCATCAATCCACCGCCCGATCGATCGCCAGCCAGACCGTGGCCATGCTCCCGAGCATCACGGTGATGTCGCGCACCACCTCGAGCCGGGACGGCCCCTCCCGGGGCGGCTTCACCGGCACCACGATCGTCGAACCGGCGATCACCCGCGCATTCCGCTTGTTCGGGAGCGACATGCCGTTGGGGTGGATCACTCGCGCCTTGCTCTTGTCGGAATTTTCCAGGTAGCCGCCCGCTCGCTCCACGTACCAGTCGATGTCGCGACCGCCCCGCCAGACCAGACTGGTGGGAAAGCCGACCTCGCCCACGACCTTCACCGTGTACTGGGTATCCGGGATGACGATGCGATCGCCCTGCTGCAGGATGATGTCCTGCGCCGAGCCGGGCTCGACCAGCGCCTCGATGAGATTCAAGGCGATGTTGCCCACGCCATCCTGCTCGCGGATGACCCGCGCCCCCGGCGCGTAGGCGGTGGGTTTGAGGCCGCCGGCGCGGGCGATCACGGACGACAGGGACTCGTCGGGCCGCTCCAGGCTGTAGGTCCCCGGGAAGAAGACCTCCCCCTGCAGGCTCACCGTGCGCTGCAGTTCCCACCAGGGCAGCTTCCGGACCACCACGCGGTCGAAAGGCTCGAGCGGAAAGCCGTCCTCCCGCTCCAGGTAGTCCGCCGTGAGGGGCACCGTCAGCACGTCCACGGTGCTGGGCGCCGGGCCGGCGGTATCGCGGCTGGTCAGGGCCTCCACGCGCACGCGCGAGATCTCGGCCCGCAACGGATCGGCAGCCGGTTTCAGGCCACCGGCCCGCAGGATGAGGTCGCTGAGGGTCAGTCCCTCCCGGTGGTCCATGCTCAGGGGCCGCCGCACCTCGCCGCTCACGTGCACCTGCTGGCGCTCCTGCACGTCCCAGCGGGAGAAGACGCGGAGAACGTCCCGGGGTTGCAGGACCAGCGGCGGCTCCTCGCCGCGCAGCACCGCACCCAGCCTGAAGCTCACCTGGCCGTAGACGCCGAGCGAGTCGGTGCGGTCGATGACCGCCCGTTCCTCCAGGGTATCGGGCCAGAGTCCGCCCGCCTCGGCCACGAGAGCGGCCACCGTCATCCCCGGCCGGTGCTGATAGCGGCCGGCGCGCTTCACGTTGCCGACGATCTCCACGTAGTTCTCGAGCCGGTCCTCGATGGCGCCCACCGTCACCACGTCGCCGTCGTAGAGCAGGCCCGCCGTGGGGTCCGCCGGCAGCCCGCTGGCGCTGTCGAGCGAGATGTCCACCCAGACTCGATCGGGCGCGCGCGGTGCGCGGAACTCGGGGGGCACGATGCGCAGCACGTGCGCGTTCCCCAGCGCCGCCGCCGGCGTGTAACCGCCGGCGAAGCGCAGCAGGTCCGCATAACCCTCCTCCGGCTGCAGCTCGAACAGGAGCGTCCGCCGCAGCTCGCCGGCGGTGCGTACGGTGGCGCCGCGCGGCGGGATGTAGACCGTGTCGCCGTCGCGCAGCAGAACGTCTCCCTCGCGACGCCCGCCCAGCAGGTAGTCGTACAGATCGAGGCGGCCCACCTCGGTCTGGCCGCGCACGAGCCGGATCTCACGCATGCTGCCCGCGCGGGCCGGTCCGCCCGCCGCGTACAGAGCGCTGAAGATGGTGCTCACGCTGCTCAGTTCGTAGCTGCCGGGCCGCCGCGCGTCGCCCACCACGAACACCCGGATCGAGCGCAGCGAACCCAGCGACACGTCGAGGAAGATGCTGCCCTCACCGGGATCGAGCGAGATGCCCGAGTACGACCGCGCCAGCTTCTCGCGCACCGCCCGCTCGAGCTGCTCGAGGGTGCGGTTCTGGGCGATGATCTTGCCGCCCCGGGGCAGGATGATGGTGCCGTCGCGGTCCACCACCCGGGTGACCCGGAACTCCACCTCGCCCCAGACGTCCACCACGATCTCGTCCCCCACGCCCACCAGATAGTCCGGCGGCGCCGGACCGAAGGAGGGGGGCTCGAACATGCCGGCGTCCAGTCGGAAGAATTCGGCGCCGAAGACGGCCGGCGACTGCCCCGCCGTCTCGTCCTCCAGAAACTGCCGGTCGTCCGCGACGGCGCCGGCATCGAGGCCGCCGCCGGGAAGGACCACCTGCGGGGCACCGCCCCAGTACGACTCCTCGCTGCGGCCGCCGGGGCGACTCGCCGCCGGCGGAACGGCTCGGGCCGCAGCCGACCCTGCGCCGCCGGGTCGGCTGTCGTCGATGTCGCCGAGTGCGGTGCGGCCGGGCTCGTCCGGAGCGCCGCCGGCAGCCCCGGCCGGATCACCGCCGGCTGTCTCGGCCGGATCGCCTTGCATCTGGGCGCGGTACCGCCGCAACAGCTCCTCGCGACCAAGGCCCGTGCGCCGCATCGCCTCTTCGAGCAACTCGGGCGGAAGATCCTGCCCCGCCGCCGTCGGCGGAGTGCCCAGGAACACGAGCGGAAGCAGCGTCAGCAGCACGAAGACCGGCAGCAAGCAAGGGGATGGGCGCGGGAACGATTTCGGAACCGCGCCGTGCGACCGGCGCGAGGTCATCCGGATGGCAGACACGGGGGCCCTCCCTGGCCGCAGGTCACGATTTCAGAGGTACTCGGTCCCATACTGGAATCCCGGGCGCGGAGGGGCAAGCTTTTCTCGCGCTCTGCCCGTGCTCGTCTCGTCCGGGGCGCCGGCGGGGGGCTGGAGCCGGCAAGCGGCGTCAGTCGTCGCGCTCCGGAATGCAAAGAGCGCGCCGAGCCTGGGCAGAATCCCGGGCGAGCTGGTCGGTCAGCTCGTCCACCCCGGCGAACTTGCGCTCGTCGCGCAGGCGCTCCATCCACTCCACCTTCACCGTGCGGCCACGCAGGTCGCCGTCGAACTCGAACACGTGCGCTTCCACCCGCGGCGTGGTCAGGCCGTCGCTGTGGAAGGTGGGAACCTTGCCGTAGTTGAGCATGCCGCCGAACACCGCCCACTCGCTCTCCGCGCTGCTCAGGATCACGCCGCTACGGTCGATCTCCGGCATCGGTTCGTGGACCCAGCCCAGCACCCCGTTGCGACGCCCGGCCTGGGCCACGTCGCCCGGCAGCTGCACCCGCACCGCGTACACGCCCGGCTTCGGCAGCAGCTTCTGCGCGTGGAAGGGAGTGATGTTGGCGGTCGGGTAGCCGATGGTGCGGCCCCGCTGGTCGCCGGGGGTGACCTCGCCCCACAGGGCGTACGGGCGGCCGAGCATGGCCGCGGCGGTCGCCAGGTCGCCCTCGGTCAGCGCGTTGCGGATCGCCGAGCTGCTGACGATCTGGTCGCCCTCGCGTAGAGCGCTGCACAGCTCGAACGAGTAGTCCAGCTCGTCGCCCAGCGCCTCGAGGGTGCGGGCGTTGCCGCGCCGGCCGGCGCCCAGGTGCACGTCGTGCCCGGCCACGAAGTGGCGCATGCCCAGGAACTCCACCAGGAATCGCGCCACGAAGTCGCGGTAATCCAGTCGCGCCAGCGCCGGGCAGAAGTCGGCCGCCACCACGACGTCCACGCCGGACTGCTGCAGGAGCGAGAGCTTCTCGCGCCAGGTGGTGAGCAGGAAGGGGCTGCGGTCCCGGGCCAGGACGATCCGGGGATGGCTGCGGAACGTGAACACCACGCTGGCGGCCAGGCCGCGGCGGCGCTGGGCCTCGCGGGCGCCGCGGATCAGCTCCTGGTGACCGCGGTGGAGTCCGTCGAAGGAGCCCAGAACCAGCGCCGACGGGCCGATGCGCTCCGCCGGCAGACCGGTCTCGCCGTCCGCCATGCGGGTGAGGTACTCCTCGGTGAGTCGCACGATGCGCAAGCTCGACCTCCAGCTCAGAGCGTGGTCTCAGGGAACACCGCCGCCGTGCGCCAGGGAGTGTCCGGCGCCTCGCGGCGACACACCGCCACCAGCTCGCCGTCCGGCCCGTGCAGGCGGCAGAGCGTGCCCGCCGCGGGCGGCAACTCCAGCCAGTCCGGTTCCGGCTGCGCACCCTGGCGGATCCGCGCGGCGACCTCCGCCGGCACCTGCCGCGCCGCCAGGTGCGGCAGGGCGTCTGCCAGGGGCAGCCGAACCGAACGCAGCGCGCCGGCGTCGTCGAGCGCCTCGCCGCCGAGGGCGCCGGCCAGGGTGAACGGCCCCACCGCCAGGCGGCGAAGTTCCCGCAGGTGGCCCACGGTGCCGGCCAGCAGCGCCAGGTCCCGCGCGATCGACCGCACGTAGGTGCCGCTGGAGCAGCGCACGTCCAGTTCCGCCTCGTACACCAGACCGTCCGGCGCGGTCAACGGGTCGGCGCCCGCCTCCGCCGGGGCCGCGGCGCCCCAGGTCGTCGGGCGGACGTCCAGTCGCGCCACCACCACCCGTCGCGCCGGCGGCGGCGCCACGTCCTCGCCCGCCCGCGCGCGCCGGTGCAGCGCCCGGCCATCGCGCTTGATGGCCGAGTACACCGGTGGCACCTGCTCCACCTCGCCACGCAGGCCCTCGGCGGCACGCACGACCGCCGCCGCCTCGGGCGGGTCGGCACGTTCCACGAGGGATCCCTCGCGGTCCAGGGTCTCGGTGGCGGCGCCGAACCGCACCAGTGCCAGGTAAGCCTTGTCGAGCCCGACCAGGAACGGCGCCAGGCGCGTCGCCCGTCCCGTCATCACCAGCAGCAGCCCGGTGGCCAGGGGGTCGAGAGTGCCGGCGTGCCCCACGCGCGCGACACTGCGGCGACCGCGCCCCGGCAGCCGCGGCCCAGCGCCTCCGGCCGGAGGGCCATCGTCACCGCCCGCGGCGGGGCCGGTCCTCCCCAGCGTGCGGCGTATGCGGTCCACCACGTCGTGCGAGGTGACGCCGGCGGGCTTGTCGACCAGCAGCAGTCCGTCGTCGGTCACCCGCTCCTCCAGGTCGCGGTCGGCTCAGGCCCCGGGCTGAGCGGAGAGTTCCGCCACGATCAGGGCCTTCAGGTCGTCCAGCTCGCCCTCGAGAGTGCAGCCGGCCGCCAGCCGATGTCCGCCGCCGCCGTGTCGCGCCGCCACCGCCTCCACGTCGCCCTCGCCGCGCGCGCGCAGCGACAACCGCCAGGCGCCGTCCTCCAGTTCCTTCAGGAAGGCCACGTACTCCACGCCCTGCACCGCGGTCGCGATGTTCACGTACGTCTCGGTATCGGCCATCGAGGCGCCGGTCTCCGCGAGCATGGCCCGGTCCACGTGCGCCATCAGGATGGTGCCGTCCGCATGGTAGGTGAAGGTGCCCAGGAACAGCTGCAGCAGCCGCACTCCCTCGCGGCGGTAGCGGTGCAGCGTGAGTCGCGCCACTCCGGCCACGTCCACCCCGCACCGGGCGAGGCGGCGCGCCAGCTCGAAGCTCAGGGGCAGGGTATTGCTGAAGCGGAAGCCGCCGGTGTCGTTGAGCAGGCCGGCGTAGATGTTCGTGGCCATGCTCAGGGTCAATTCGAACGCCGGCTCCCGGTCCTCCGCGCCTTCCGCCTCCTCGTCGCGGCCGCTCACGGCGAGGGCCTCGATCACCTGGTGGATCAGCGTGCACGCCGAGCTCGCCCGTGCGTCCACCCAGCCGGGCAGTGGCGCACGCCGGCCGCTCACCAGGTGGTGGTCCACGCACCAGACGTCGTCGATGCGGTCAAGGATCGCTTCCAGCGGGCCGCAGCGGTCCTTGCGGTGCGCATCGACGACCACGGCCAGATCGGGCGGTTCGGCGGCCAGAAGCTCCTCTGCCGCCGACGCCTGCACCACCGACTCGCTGCCGGGCAGCTCGCCCAGGTTCACGGGAGGGTCGGGGAAGCCGAAGACGGTCGTCTCGACGCCGATCGCCTCCAGCGCCTCCGCGAGCGCCAGGGCGGCGCCCATGGCGTCGGGGTCGGGGTTGAAATGCGGAACGATCCACACCCGCTCGCCGGCGGTGAGGGCGTCGATGAGTTCGGCGGGCGGTTGCAGGTCGCGCAGCTCGAGCCGGCGCAGCCGCTCCTCCTCGCTCTCGAACTCGCCGCGGGCGGCCAGGCCGCTCAGCATCTCGTCGAGACGGGTGCTGCGGTCGAGGACGTCGTTGTAGGAGAAGCGCAGCTCCGGCGTCTGGCGCAGGCGAAGCGTGCGACCGACCCTCCGCTGCAGGAAACCGGAGGCCTGGGCCAGACCGGCGAGCGCCAGCGCCCGTTCCTCGTCGCTGCCGATGACGTTGACGAACACCCGGGCCACCGTGCCGTCGCGATTCAGCTCGACGGTGTCCACCGCCACCATGCTCACGCGCGGGTCCTTGACCTCGCGCAGGATGACGTCGCTGATCACCTTGCGGATGGCCTCGCCCATCCTGCCGCTGCGATGCGGATCCATGCTCCCTCCCAACATGTCCGGCGCCGGAGGCCCACCCGCGCGCCCGCCTCGAGGGTGGTCGCAGCAGAGGGGCTAGCCGGCGCCGGCAGTGCGCCCCGGAAACTCGCGGCGGCGGTTCCGCCACCGTTACAGCTCGGTGCGGACGACCTCCTCGATCTCGTACGCCTCGATGATGTCGCCTTCCTGGATGTTGTGGAAGTTCTCCAGGCCGATGCCGCACTCGTAGCCCTGGGCCACCTCGCGCGCATCCTCCTTGAACCGCTTCAAGCTGTTGATCCTGCCCTCGAAGATCATGACCTGGTCGCGGACGAGGCGCGCGCGGCCGTTGCGGACGATCTTGCCCTCGGTGACCATCGAGCCGGCGATCTGCCCCACCTTGGGGATGGTGAACACCTGCCGGACCTCCGCCTTGCCGGTGGACACCTCCCGCTGGATGCTGCCCAGCAGGCCGGCCATCGCCTTCTTCAGCGTGTCCACGGCCTCGTAGATGATGTCGAAGTTCTCGATGGTGACGTTGTGCTCCCGCGCCAGCTCCTCGATGTGGGCGCCGGGCCGCAGGTGGAAGCCGATGATCATGGCGCCGATGTTCGCCGCCAGCAGCACGTCCGACTCGGTGATCGCGCCCACGGCCTTGTGCACCACCTTGACCTGCACCTCGGCGGTGTTCAGCTCCATCAGCTGGTCGGCGACGGCCTCCACGGAGCCGGCCACGTCGCCCTTGATGATGATGGGCAGTTCCTTCAGATCGCCCGCTTCCATCATGTCGGCCAGGTTCTCCAGCCCGATCTTGCGCTTGGGCATCGAGTACTGCTGCTGGCGCTGCATGGTCTTGCGTCGCGAGGCGATCTCCCGGGCCTCCCGCTCGCTCTCCATCACGTAGAACCGGTCGCCGGCCTCGGGCACGTCGTTGGCGCCGAGCACCTCCGCCGGCTGGCCCGGCCGCGCCTCGTTCAGCTTCTCGCCGCGCTCGTTCAACAGCGCACGCACGCGGCCTTCGCGCACTCCCACCAGGAAGATGTCGCCCACCTTGAGGGTGCCCTTCTCGATCAGCACGGTGAACACCACGCCGCGGCCGGGCTCCTTGCGGGCTTCCACGACCACGCCGCGGGCGCCGCCCTTGGCGCTGGCGGTCAACTCGAGCACCTCCGCCTGCAGATGCACCATCTCCAGCAGCCGCTCGATGTTGAGGCTCTGCTTGGCCGAGATCTCCGCCGCCAGCACGGTGCCGCCGTACTCCTCGATGAGGATCCCCTGCTGGGCCAGTTCCTGCTTCACGCGCTCCGCGCGCGCCTCGGGCAGGTCGATCTTGTTGATGGCCACGATGATCGGCACGCCGGCGGCCTTGGCGTGGTTGATGGCCTCCACGGTCTGGGGCATGACGCCGTCGTTGGCGGCCACCACCAGGATCACGATGTCGGTGACCGAGGCGCCGCGCGCGCGCATGGCGGTGAATGCCGCGTGGCCGGGCGTGTCGAGGAACGTGATGGGACCGCCCGGCGTCTGCACCATGTAGGCGCCGATGTGCTGGGTGATGCCGCCGGCCTCGCCGGCCACCACGTTGGTCTGGCGGATCCGGTCCAGCAGCAGCGTCTTGCCGTGGTCCACGTGGCCCATCACGGTCACCACCGGCGCGCGCGCCGTCAGGTCCTCGGCCGCCACCTCCTCCTGCTCCAGCAACTCCTCGCCGTACTCGGCCATGAACTCGATGTCACGGTCGTACTCGTCCGCGAGCAGATCGATCTGCTCCTTCTCCAGCCGCTGGTTGATGGTGGCCATGATGCCCAGGCTGAAGAGCTTGCCGATGACGTCCCGGGCCGGGACCTCGAGCTTCTCGGCGAACTCCTGGACGGTGATGAACTCGGTCACCCGCACCGTCTCCTCCTGCGCCACCTCTGCCTCCGTACCGCCGCCCTTGCGGCGCCGGCGCCGGCCACCGCCGGTCTCGAGCTGAGCCATCGTCTGCTTCACCTGACGCTCCACCGCGGCCTCGTCCACCTTCTTCTTCTTGGTGCGGGCCCGCTTGCGACGCGGTTCGGCGGACTCCCGCTGGTCGCGCTCTTCCTGGCGCTTGCGGATGGCAGCCTTCACCGACTCCTTCACCGACTCCTTGCTCACGTTCGAGCCGGAGCGGGTGTCCACCGCAGCACCGGCCTGTGGCGGCTTGATGATGTCGCCCACCTTGAACCCGTCGCTCCGGTGCCTCGGGCCATGATAGATGGACTCTTCCTCCTCGGCCGCCGGCGAGTCGGCCTCAGGGGCCGCCTCGGCTTCGGCTTCGGCCTCGGCCGGAGATCCGCCGTTGCCGGCCGGGGGCGCCTCCTCGGCCGGCGCCTCGGCAGCGGCAGCGTCCGTCTCCGCCGGCTCCACGGTCGCGGCCGCTCCGGCACTCTCGCCGAGGCCGGGTGCGATCTCCTGATCCGTCTCCACGGGCGGCGCGCCGGCTGTGCCGGCCGGTGCTCCGGTCGTGGTGTCGTCTTCCGCCGGGCCGACGCCCGCACGCGGCGACTCGCCGGCCGCCGCCGTCTCGGCCGCCTCGCCGACCTCGGCCTCGTCGGCGGAGCGCACCTTCTTCACGAGTCGCGCGGTCTGCCGGGTCTGGGCATGCGCGTCGCGCATCGCGGCTCGCTCGGCCTCCACGCGCTCGCGCTCGGCGCGCTCGGCGGCAGCGCGCTCGGCGCGGGCCTTCTCCTCGGCTTCCTTCAGCTCGCGTGCCTTGCGGGCCACCGCGGTCTCCACGCCCGCCTTCTTGATCACGACCACCTTGGGCTTGGCCGGCTTCTTCTTCCGCACCGTCTTCTTCCGCGGCGCCTTCTCCTCCGGCTCTTCCGCCGGCTGCGGCTTGGGCAGCGGCTTCAGGCTGGCCACGTTCTTGAGCTTCTCGGGGTCCAGGTTGTGGGCCCGGGCGTAGTTCTGCCTCGCCAGCTCTCGCTTGCGCTGGAAGACCGAGTGGACCTTGTCCACGTCCGGTTCCTCCACCACGCTCATGTGGCTCTTCGCGTCCGCCTTCATCTTGTGGAGGAGGGTCATGATGGTCTTGCTGTCCACGCCGTAGTGACGCGCCAGCTCGTAAACCCGCAGCTTCCTCACCAAATCCGTTCACCTCCCGCCGCCGTCGACCGGCGGCGATGCCTTTCAGTCGCGCACGCCCTCGTCCTTGCGGCGGGGCGCGGCCCGCTCTCCCGGGGGCGAGCCGCCGGCGCCGTCGCCGGGATCGCCGTCGCCCGCAGCGGTACGGATCAGCTCGCCGATCCCCCGCACGAAGCTCGCATCCGCCGTGGCCACCACGGCCAGATCGTCACGGCCGCCCAGGGTGGCCAGATCACTGCGGGTCACCAGATCCGTGCTGCAGCCGCGCAGCGGCTCGAGCCGCTCCACCCGCCGCCGCAGCGCGTCACCGGCGTCCAGTGCCAGCACGACGACCGGCCGCTGCTGCCTGGCCACCAGGCTGTCGACGGCGGTCTGGCCCATGGCCAGCTTTCCCGCCCGTCGCGCGAGTCCCAGCAGCCCGAGCAGCCGGCGCCGCCGCTGCTCGCGCGCGTCGTCGGTGCCGCGGCGCGGCTCAGTCATCACGCCCGGCGCCCGCGCTGGAACCGTCCGGCTCGGGCTCCGGTTCGGGCTCCGCCTCGCTCTCGCCCTCGCTCCCGGCCTCGCTCCCGGCCACGCTCCCGGCCACGCCGGCTTCCGTCCGCAATCGGTCCTCGTCCTGGTCCTCGCTCTCGGCCGACCCGGCGTCCGCCTCCGGTTCACCCTCGCTCCCGCCGGCCGCCTCCGGATCGATCTTGCGATCGAAGTCCTCGAACGGGTCGGCGGAGGCGATCTCCACGCTCTCCATGCCGACCGGCTCATCGGGCTCGTCCTCGGCTTCCGCCTCGGCGCCGCCTTCCTCGGTCCACTGGCTCTCGTCGAAGAGGGTACGTTCGTCGGCCTCGATGGCGGCCAGTTCCTCCTGGACCGCCTTCTCCACCTGCATGGCCAGCTCGTCCAGGGTGGCCTGGGCGGTGGCCTGCAGCGCGGCCAGTTCCTCGGCGGGGATCTCGTCCACCTTCTCGAGCCGCTCCTGCGACGCCCGCGCCAGCTCGTCGATCCGGTCGATGCCCACGCCCTGGAGCGCCTGCATGACGGCCGGCGTGACGCCGGTCATCTCCTCCAGCTCCATCGACATCTCGGCGGCGATGCGCTGGCGCACCGAGAACTCGCGGGTGCTCATGAGGTCGATCTTCCACTCGGTGAGCTTGGCGGCCAGGCGGACGTTCTTGCCTTCCTTGCCGATGGCCTTGCTCAGCTGGTCCTCGGTGACCACGACGGTGGCCTCGCGCCGGTCGTGGTTCAGCACGATGTGGTTCACCTCGGCCGGGCTGAGCGCCCGCGAGATCAGCACGCTGGGATCGGCGCTCCAGGGCACGATGTCGATGCGCTCGCCTGCCAGCTCGCGGGTGACGGCCTGCACGCGGCTTCCCTTCATGCCCACGCAGGAGCCGACGGCGTCCACGCGGTCGTCGTTGCTGGCCACGGCGATCTTCGAGCGCGTCCCCGGTTCCCGGGCCACCGCCTTGATCTCGACGATCTTCTCCTGGATCTCCGGCACCTCCTGCTCGAAGAGGGCCTTCAGGAAGCCGGGGTGGCTGCGCGAGAGGATGATCTGCGGTCCCTTGGCGTTGTCCAGCACCTCGATGATGAAGGCCCGCACCGTCTTGCCCTGGTGCAGCTTCTCGCCGCGGATCTGCTCGCGGTAGGGCAGCAGCGCCTCCACGCGGCCCAGGTTCACGAGGACGTTGCCGCGGTCGACCTGCTGGATGGTGCCGACGATGATCTCGTTGACCCGGTCCTTGTACTCGTCGTAGATCTGCGTCCGCTCGGCCTCGCGCACCTTCTGCACGAGGATCTGCTTGGCCACCAGGATGGCGTTGCGGCCGAACTGGTCCAGCGGCAGCTCCCAGCGAACCTCGTCGCCGATGTCCACGTCGTCGCCGAACTCGATCTCCGCTTCCTCCAGCGAGATCTCGATGTCCGGGTCGTCGACCTCTTCCACCACCGTCTTGACCTGCTCCACCACCATCTCGCCGGTGTCGCCGTCCACGCGGGCGTCGATGTTCGCCTCCGCGCCCAGCTTCTTCTTGGCCGCGGACTGCAGACCCGCCACCAGCGACTCGATGATGATCCGCCGGTCGATCTGCTTCTCGCGGGTGATGGCGGTCAGGGCCTCGAGAACGTTGTAATCCATCGGTATCTCCTGCGCGTCAGCTCGCCGGCTCGTCGTCCCGGGAGCCGGGACTGCGACGGCGACCGCGCTTGCTGCCGCCACGCTCCTCGCGTCGGCGGCGCTTCTCTTCCTTGCGGCGCCGGCGATCCTCGCCGATCAGCGCCTGCACATCGAACTCCGGGTCGAGATTCGCCTCCAGCACGTCTGCGAGCGGCACGCGGACGGATGCCGCCTCCGCTCCAGGAGCCGCCGACTCCGCTCCGGGAACCGGCGCCTCCACGCCCGGAGCCGGCGCGTCGTCCGAGGGGACGGCCGTCTCTCCGTCAGGCTCGCCGCCGGCCTCGCTCTCCGTGCGGCGCGCCCGCTCCGATACCACCAGCGCGCCGTCCTCGGTCACCGCCTCGAGCCGCCCGCGGAGCCGCGGCCGGACCGAACCGCGGCGCAGCTTCAACTCCACGTCCTCGCCCACGGCGGCGGCGAAGTGGCCGGCCGTCCGCAGGGGACGTCTCACCCCGGGCGACGACACCTCCACCACGTACTGCCCCGGGAAGAGGTCCGCCTCCTCGAGCAGCGTGTCCGCCGTCCGGGAAGCGCGGGCGCACCCGGCCAGATCGATGCCACCGGGCTCGGCCGGCTCGTCCAGGTAGATGCGGACCTGGTGGCGCCCGCCGCCCAGGTACACCCGCACGTCCAGCAGCTGGTAGCCCTCTTCGGCCAGTTCGGGCTCCAGCAGCTCGATCACCCGTCGCGCCAGGGCGTACCGATCCGGCTGCCGGTCACCCGCCATGGCCCTCACCTTCCTCGTCAAACGAAAAGAAGTGAGCTTGCGCCCACTTCGGGAAGTCACCCGAGGTGTCAGTCGACGGGCCGAATATAACACCGCGCCGACGGCGCTGGCAAGGCGAATGTGGAGATGATCATCGCTGTTCGGGAGGGTCCTGACAGATCGACAGGACCAGTCGGCCCACCTGCTCGAGACTGGCTGCGGAGCAGACGGCCGGCGTGTCGGCTGTCGTGTGCCACTGCGGAAAGTCGAAGTCGATGAGATCGACGGCCGGGATCCCCGCCTCGAGGAACGGCACGTGATCGTCGTAGACGGGCGGCCCCGGCTCGTCGCGCAGCGCCGAGACGCCCAGCTCGGCGGCGCGCCGGAAGACGGCGCTCGTCCACGCCGGCGCATACCGGGCCGAGTAGCCCTCGCGCGGGATGGACACACCCCGTTCTCCCACCATGTCCAGGACCACCAGCCCCAGCGGCCGGCCGCGCAGCGGGCTGGCGAAGCTGCCCAGGTTCGAGGCCAGGTGCTGGCTGCCCAGGCAGAAGGTGCGCGGCTCGCCGGCCCGGCCGGAATCCTCGCCGTCGAAGAAGATCAGGTCCACTCCCACCGGCGGCGGCGCCGCCGCCAGCAGTTCCGCCAGGTGCAGGAGGACCGCCGTCCCGCTGGCGCCGTCGTTGGCCCCGGGCAGGGGTTCGCCGCGCCGGGCGGGGTCGGGGTCGAGGTCGCTCACCGGACGCGTGTCGTAGTGGGCGCCGATCCACACGCGCGGATCGCCGACCGGTCCGGCGGAGATCACGACGCTGGCGTACTCCCGCTCCTGGCCGCTGAGGGGATCGGTGGCCCGGAACACGTCCTCGGCGTGACGGAGCCCCAGCGAGTCGGCGTGCGCCCGCAACCCGGCGCGCAGGCGCGCGTGCCCCTCGCTGCCCGGGTTCCGCGGCCCCAGCTCGACCTGGTGGACGAGCCAGTCGAACGCGCGCCGGCCATCGAAGACCGGGGCGGTGGGCGCGGCGGCGGACCCGGCGGTGGCCGCAGCGGTTGGCGCGGCGGTGGCCGCGACGACGGGCGCGGTGGTGGGCGCGACGACGACAGGAGTTCGCGGCCCCCCGCGCGCCGGATCGGCTGCCAGGATCCCCGGCAGCAGCAGCAGCAGCGCGACGAGCAGGCCGCGACCGACGGGACGATCAGAAGACAAACGTCGCCTCCATGCCGAGGCCGAAGCTCTGGGTCACCAGATCGGTCTCGATGACCCGGCTGCGGCTGTACGAGAAGAAGAGAGCACCGGAGAGGTTGCGGGTCACGGTGTAGCTGAAGCGGGGCGTGAACTGCCAGCGGGTCTGGCCGGTCTCGGTGCTGGGCAGGGGCGAGCCCGGCCGCAACCGCCGCGAGCCGCTGGTGGTGTAGCTCAGGTCCACGTCCAGGTTGATGTTCGGTCGGTTGCCGGGCCGGTACAGCCCGAGCTTGGCCAGCAGCCGTTCCGCCTCGAAGGAGTGGCGGACCTGCAGGCCCAGCCGGGTGCGGTCGGTCTCGGTGACCGTGGCGTAGTTGTGCGTCCGATCGCTGTTCCAGCTGCCCGAGAGGCTCACGTTGAGACCGCTCTGCAGGGTGACGTTCCAGCGCGGGCTCAGGAGCACACTGGTCCGGGGGTCGTGGCTGCTGTCGGTGAAGTTCAGCACCGACAACGACTTCTTGTAGGAGACGTCCAGGCTGGAGGAGGAGAACCAGCCGTCGCGGCCGTCGTCGTCCGAACCGAAGATGCCCCACTTCTCCAGACCGGTCATCGCCAGCCGCAGGTCCGGCCAGTCCTGCATGTAGGAGCGGTTGAAATCGCTGGACGCCTCGTTCCGGCCGTGGGTGACGGCGTACTTGACGTCCAGCGCCACGGTGCGGCTGAGCTTGGCGTTGGTGGACGCGCTGAGCTGCTGGTTGTGGTTCGCGCGGCTGGTGACGTACAGGCTGTCCGGGACGTCGCCGAGGTCGTCCGCGACGCCCAGCCGGTACCAGAACGGCGCATCGGTCCGCAGGCGGCCGAACGACGTCTGCGTGCCGGTGCTGTAGCTCACCTGGACGCTGCCCAGACCCCGCAGCGCCCCGAGCACCGGGTCCACGACGGTGGCGAGCGAGGGGCCGCCGCCTTCCGCCTCTTCGGGCGGGGCCTCGCCGCGACGCTCCTCCTCCTCGGCGAGCGCAGCCTGCTCCAGCAGACGCCGGCGCTCGCGTTCCAGTCGCTCCTCCGGCGTGAGATTCGGATCGTCCGGATCGGTCTCCGCCTCCTGCGCGGCCTGGCCGCGGCCCCGCATCTGGACGCGTCGCTGGCGCTCGATCAGGCGCTGCTCCTCTTCCGCCGAGCGCTTCCGCTCCGGGAAGATCCTCTGGAACGTGTCGCCCAGCGGCACGCGCGCCCGGAATTCCCAGCTGCCGCTGTTGGTGACGCTGTGCACCCCCTCGGGATCGTTGCCCTGCCGGAGGCTGGGGTCGCGATTATCCACGTAGCCGCCGCGGAACGAGATCGACGGCTTCAGTTCCGTCATGAACCGGGACGCCGTGCGCAACGGCGCCAGCAGGCGGCTCTCGCCGAAGAGCGTGGACTTCGGAACGATGAAGTCGATGCGCAGGTCCTGGGTGTACCGGATCTCCTTGCCGATGTTCACGCCCGCCACCTCGTACGGGCGCAGGCGATCGCGCTCGGAGCGGCCCTGGAAGCTGATCGTGGCGATCTTCAGAGGCGCGTAGTCGAAGGCGCCGTTGAAGCTGGTGCGGCTGTTCCCGGTCGCGGGCCGCTCGACGACGCTGCCGTCGCGGTTGACACTGGCGGCGAAGTTCTCGCTGTGGTTGAAGGAACCGCCGAAGCTGATCTTGTTCGGCAGCAGCGAGACGCCCTTGATCAGCGGCAACGAACCCAGCAGCGGCACGCCGCTCAGGTCGGTCACGCCGGGCAGGCTGAGGTCATAGCCGGCCGACCCTTGCAGCGTCTTGCCCTTCCGCCGCTCCTGCGGGCTGTTGCGCAAGGAGCGCGACCCGCTGAGGCTGAACACCCAGGGGTCCACCAGGTAGCGCGTGAGGAAGAACTGCGTGGGCCGATGCCTGAGCTGGGTGGAGAACCCCTCGCGTTCCTCCACCGTCGATTCGGCGTTGCGGACGGCCTCGTCCTGGATCTCGACGTCGCTGTTGGTCTCGTACTTCGGTCGTTGCACGCTCTGCCGCCGGGTGAGGTTCACCGGCAGCTGGAAGCCCAGCAGGGGCACGAAGTCGTTCATCCGGAAGCGCGCGGCCAGGCTCCAGTCCTCGCTGAGGATCCCCTGCCCCACGTCGCGGTCGAGTCCGTGGAACTCCGCGTCGCGCCGCTGCCAGTCGAAGTCCAGCTTGATGACGTCGGCCATGTCGAGACGCACGCTGGCGCTCTGGGCCAGTCCCTTGTCCCGCTTCACCTCCAGCAGCTTGACGTCGTTGAAGTAGAAGTAGCCGCTGATCGACCGCTGCAGCGGGTTGCGCACGCCGAAGTAGTAGCGCCTGACCGTGCGCAGGTCGGGCTGTCCCACGACGCGCACCCGCAGCGGCACGCCCGTCTCCGTGTGAGGCACCGTCCCCTCGATGATCCCCGTGTCCGGGTCCGGCGGCAGGTTCTTGACGTTGGTCAGATCGGCCAGATGGATGCTGTAGTAGTTCCAGCCGTCCTTGGGCGACCGTTCGGCGAAGCGGTAGGCCACCTCGTAGTAGTTGAGCGTGTCGAGACCGACGCGGAAGAACAGCTCCACGTCCGCCTGCTCGTGGCTGGGGTTGTACCAGTACCAGCTCAGCCGTTCGTAGCGCGTGTAGTCGTCGCCGCGGGGCGAGACGAGCTTGCTGGTCCGCACCACGTGTTCGGGCTCGAGGTTCTGGAAGTCCAGGACCAGCGACTGCTCCTTCTCCGGGATCCGGTTCTCCTCGTGCACCGCGAAAGGCGGATGGTAGTCGGGGTTCTCCTTGTTGTTGACCTCCCCCAGGAAGAACCCCTCGCCCGGCCCCAGCTCCGCCGGCGCCAGCAGCTGCTCGGTCCCCTGCTTCCGGATGCCGTCACGCTGCCAGCGGCTGCCCAGGAATTTCAGTTCCGACAGTTGCAGGCGCACGACCTCGGCGGCGCCGGCGCCCTCGGGCTCGTACCAGATGCGGATGTGCGTGACGTTGCGGATCTCCGGCGGCAGGCTCTCCGCCACCTCGGTGAGGCCGCTGAGAGGCACCCGGTACTTGCGCCAGGAGGTACCGGCCAGGTCGCCCGTGTCCTCGTAGTCCCGCACCACGTCCACCAGCGGCTCGGTCTCCCGCAGATCGACCACGACCGAGAAGTAGCCGTTGTCGAGGTCGAGGATGGTGTTGCCGTTGAGATCCTCGCTGTCCTCCCGGTTGTTGCCCTCGGTCACGTTGATGTGGTCGAAGTAGTTCAGTTCCTCGTTGTATTCCGCGCTGAACGTCTCGTTGTTGCGCACGCGGTCGAGTCCGATGTCCTCGTTGTCGTCGTCGTCGCTGATGAAGAAGATGCCGTCGCCGTTGATGTCCTCTCGCTGGAAGGTGCCCAGTTCGAAATTGCCCGCCACGTCCCACCAGAAGTCCTCGCTGATGTACCCGAAGTCGATGTGCAGCTTGCCGCGACGCAGTTCCGGCTGGGGCTGCGCGTCGTTCACCCAGAACTCCAGGAACTGGCTCCGCGAGAGGTCGATACCGGCGCTGGAGAGGCCGCGCATGATGCCGCCCCACGACCCGGCGCTCCAGCCCCCAGACTCCCGCATGTAGATCTCCAGGGCCGGCTGCCGCTCGGTGCGCTCCTGGTCGCGCAGTGTGGGGTTCAGGTAGCGGCGCAGCACGCCGTCCTTGGGCAGGTACCAGGCCACGGTCTCCACGCGATCCTGCGGAGCACGGGCGAACTCTCCCACCGGAGCGCTCGCCCACATCCAGCCGGCCCGCGAGAGCGTGATGTTGTCGGAGGCGTCGATCCCCTCGAAATCCTCCAGGTAGACCTCGTCGCGGGTATTGGGATCGGGGATGCTCACCGCCACCTCGGCGTTGAGACCGAGCGTGCTCTCCTTCTCGCTGGAGACCCGGCTGAGGACGTTGGCCACGTCGGTGAGGAAGCCGAGTCGCATCTGGTGCGCCAGGTTGGTGCTGCCCACCAGCATCTTGCTGGGTTCCTCGCCCAGCTTCGCCTTCTCCCCCACGATGCTCTCGGTCCGGTAGAGCCAGGTGGTGTTCAGCCGACTGTCGCGGCCCAGGGAGTAGCTCAGGTTGAAGCCCATCAGGCTGCTCTTGCCGCCGCCGAGGAACGGTGCGTACTGGTAATTCACCCGCAGCTGGCTGTCGGGGGTGAGGTTCGCGGCGTCGCCGAGCAGCTCGATCTCGCCCGTGAGATAGTCGATGCGGTAGTCGGTGTCACGCGCCAGGGTGCGCCCGTCGAGGGTGACCGACTCCGAGCCCTCCTCGATGTTGGAGACGCCCAGATTGAAGGAACTGGACGCCGCCGCATGGGTGGAGACGATGCGGAACGTACCGTGGTTGCTGTAATCCGCGACGTTGGTCGTCCAGTCGTAGATCTCGGGGGTCAGATTCTCCGCCAGGTATGACTCCTCGAAACTCCAGGAACCGCCGGCGAAGAACTCGTAGAAGGCCGGGTCGGCCGCGAACGGAAACGGAAAGTCCTCCGGGAACTTCAGCAGTCCCCGCCGGAGGTCGAAGATGGAGCCGTCATTCTTGTCCACGAGTCCGTCCGGCTCCCGGTCTCCCTGGGGATTGGTGCGATCGAGCCCGAAGATCCGGATGAACGGATAGCTCGTCTCGTTCTCGCCCTCGCCCTGGAGCTCGGAATCCCGCAGCTCGTCCTGGGTCGCCGTGCTGCGCTCGATGCGCAGGTCGAAGGACTCCGCGTCGATGTTCGCCCCGCCCAGCGAGTAGATGTTCCGCAGGACGTACTGATAGGTGTACGGATCGAGGATCCGCGGCTTGAGCAGCTTCAGACGCAGGTAACGCTGGCCGTCGATCACCAGCTGGCGCTCGTTGTCGGGCAGGCTCGGCCGATCGCCCACCTCGTACACGACCGAGTTCGCAGGGTCGGCACGGTCGCGCACCACCCGGTAGCTCACGGCCAGGATCTCGTCGCGCGCCAGCTGGCGGCCCACGTCGAGGGCGACGACCCGGTCGTCGACGTCGCGCATCACCGTGAACGAGCCGGCGGGGATCTCGGTCCAGCGCTGTCCGTAGACGTCCCAGGCGTCCGTATTCGCGGGCTGCGTGCCCGAGATGGCGGTGATCTGGCCGTTCTCGTCCCAGCGCCCGGTGGTGTCGATGACGGCGGCCACGTACTGCACGTCGCCGGGCTGGGGCTGCCCGCCGCCCGCGAAGCGGAACAGCTTGATGGACGAAGCGTCGATCCACTCGTTCTGGGGGAGGTCGGGGTTGGTGGGGTCGAAACGGCGGCCGGGGCTGTCCGGCTGCCACCAGAAGTCGAACAGCGGCTGGCCGCTCGGGAATCGTGGCAGATCCAGCCGGAAGAAGCGGTTGTTGAGGTAGTTCCAGCTCTCGATGACGTGCTCGGTCTCCTGGCCGCCCTGGGCGTTGAAGCTCTTGGAGGACGTCTCGGCCTTCTGCTTGCTGGCCACCACCGTGAAGTCGGCGGGCCCCATCTTGCCGGTGACCTTCACGCCGAACAGGCCGCTCTTGCTCGAACTGTAGCCCAGGAGGTTGCTGCCGGGCAGCGTGAGGCCGACGTCGCCGGTCTCGATGCTCTGGATGATGTCGTCCTCGGTGCCGCGGTAGTAGAGGCGGATCTTGGTGGCGTCGGGGCCGATGATCTCGCTGTTGTGGTCCACCTCGATGAAGATCTTCTCGCCGATCTGGCCGGAGAGGCTGATCTGCAGCTCCTGCTCCATGTCCAGGGTGGGGAACAGCGACTGGCTCTGGACCCGCTCCGAGGGCGTGAACTTGTTGCTGACGCTGCTCTCGCCGCTGATCGAGATGCGTTCGCGCCCGGTGATCTTGATGCGGGTCTTCTCGCCCCGGCCGATGATGCTCTCGAGCGTGCGGGGCAGCTTCACCGGGATGGTCAGGTTGAGCAGGCCGTCCTCGCCGCCGGTGCGCCGGCCGCCTCCAGCCACGTCCAGAGCATCGAGGCGCGCCGCGAGCTGCATCAGTTCGTACGAGCGCCGGCTGCCCGCCTCCACGCTGTCCACGAAGAGATCCACATCGGGATCGGTGACCGCCCGCGGCGGGTAGTAGACGAAGCCTCCGGGCAGGGTTTCGGGAACCTGGACGAGGAAGAAGTATTCCGGGTAACGGAAAACGGTTCGCAGCCCCAGGGCGCCGTTCACCTCCAGAAGCTCCACCGTCCGCTCCAGGTCCACGCCGCTGCGCTGGCGCATCTGATGCCGGAAGGTGGTGAACAGGCTGGGGCCTCCGGCCCAGCGCAGCGGCTCCACTCCCTGGCGCATCAGCTGCTCCCGCAGATACAGGCGCTCGACGCCGAGCAGGCGGGGGTCCCGGGTGGCACGGATCACCGGATCGAAGCCCGGCAGCGGCGGACCGTACGCCGGGTCGGCCGCGGCCGCGACGGGGCCCAGCACGAGGAGCACGAGGATGACGGTGGGCAGGAAGCGCGGCCCGGCGCGGCGGGATGTCATGTCGAAGCCGGGAACAGCGAGGTGGCGCCCCGGTTCCCGCCGGCACGCAAGACGGAGGACGCGGCTGGCTCCGGTCCTCAATCCTCGACACTCCTTGTCGTTGCGCTACACTGCGGTCGCTGGAGCCGCCGCCGGCCGCGGCAGGCACGTCTCCGAAAGGGGTCAGGCTGGCCCCGAGACTGGTCGATCTCGAGGAGCGGTGCCTGCCATCGCGCCGGCCGGTCGCGGGCGCCGTTCACTCATGGTCGCCGGGGGACCGAGGTTCGGCGGAACGGTGCGCGCCGCCTCCAGAGGCGGCGCAGGCCGGACGCGGAAGACATACCCGAGAGTCGACGCAGGGTCGGCCCGGAGAACAACATGTACCTGATCTACAAGCACTTGCTGCGGGCAGCCGTGGGGCCCTTCGCCTTCGGGTTCTTCGTGATCACGTTCCTGTTCATGATCGACGTCCTGTACAAGTACGTCGATCTGTTCGTCAGCAAGGGTGTCCCGTTCGGAGTCGCCACCAAGGTCCTGGCTCTGAGCCTTGGACACACATTCGCATTATCCGTGCCAATGGCGGTTCTCATCGGCGTCCTCATGGGTATCGGCCAACTCGCTGCTGATCATGAAATTACGGCCATGAAGGCCAGCGGCATCGGCCTGGGCTCGGTGTTGCGGCCTCTGCTGCTGGGCGCGGCGGTCGTGATGGTGGGGTTGACCGCCTACAACCACTTCGTCTTCCCGGAATCGAACCACACTCTGGCGAACCTGCTCCATGACATCAACCGGAAAAAGCCCATGCTCGAGGTGCGCGAGCGGATGTTCACCGAGATGTCGCCCAGCATGACCATCTACGTGCAGGAGAAGGACGACCGCACCGGGCGCATCGAGGACGTCACCATCTTCGAGCGCCGGCAGCCCGGCGACCCATTTCCGCGCCTCACCATCGCCGAGTGGGGCCTGGTGGTGCCCGACCACGACCAGGACGCCATGCTGATCGAGCTGTACGACGGCGAGATCCACGACGTGCCCGACCCGGAGAATCCGCAGAAGTACCAGGTGATCCGCTTCGCGCGGCACGACATCCTGCTGACGGACATGGAGCGCGATCTGGTCGAGTCGGGCCGTCAGGCCCGCGGCGACCGCGAGATGAACCTGATCGACCTCTGGGAAGCCGCGGCCGGGGAGCGGATGAAGCAGGCGCAGGTGGGCGGCCACGTGACCGCCCTCGGCAACGATCTCGTCAGCTACCACTGGCAGCTGCTGGACCCCGAGGCCCGCCGGCCGCTCATCGGCACCGATCGCGGCGAGCGGCAGGGTCAGAACGAGGCGTACCGGCTCACGCGCCTGGCCACCACCCAGCAGAAGGTGGAACTGGCCGCCAGCCAGACGCGCTATCAGCAGAAGGTCCAGCGCAGCTACGCCGTACGCGAGGCCCGCTACCTGGTGGAATTCCACAAGAAGTTCGCCATCCCGGTGGCCTGCGTGGTGTTCGTGCTGCTCGGGGTGCCGATGGCCGTGAGCACCTCCCGCAGCGGCAAGGGCATCTCGGTGAGCCTGGCGCTGGCCGTCTACCTCGTCTACTACCTGTTCCTGGTCGGCGGAGAGAAGTTCGCCGACCGCGGCAAGCTGGATCCCGCGCTGGCCATGTGGGCGGCCAACGGGCTGCTCACCGCCGTGGGCATCCCGATCTTCCTCAAGACCGTGCGCGAGGGTCCCTGGCTGCGGTTGCCGCAGCTGCGGCGCGGGCGCCGCCGCCCGGCGGCCGGGGAGCGCCGGCCGGCGGCCCACGGGAGCACGGCTCCATGAGCATCGCTCACCGGCTGCTGCTGGGTACCTTCATGCGCTACCTGGGCTACGCCATCCTGGGCGCCGTGGTGCTGTTCACCTTGGTGGACGTCTTCGAGCGGGTGGGCAGCTTCGTCGACAACCACGCCACCGCCTCCCAGGTGCTGCGCTACTACGCCTACCGGGCGGTCTGGACGATCGACCTGGTGCTGCCCATCGCCATGCTCATGGCCACGCTGTTCGCCATCGGCGGCATGGCCAGGTACCTGGAGCTGACGGCCCTCTTCTCCTCGGGCCACTCCCTGCTGCAGGTGGCGCGGCCGCTGCTGCTGGTCTCCGTGGCTGCGGCTCTGCTCTCCCTGGCCTGGCGCGAATACGTCCTGTCGGAGGCCGTGGTGCGGATGGATCACATCTGGGAGGTGGAGATCCACGGCCGTCCCGACCGCCTGCGGCCCACCCAGGACATCGCGATCCTCGGCTCGGACCAGCGGTTCTACTACGCGCGGCGGTACGATCCGAACGCCGAGCTGGTGACGGGCCTGAAGGTGGTCTCGATGCAGGACGCCCAGGTGGTGGAGCGGATCGACGCCGCCCGGGCCGAGTGGACGGGCAGCCACTGGGTGCTGCACGACGGGAGCCATCGCCGTTTCTCCGGCGACGGCGAGGCGATCTCCCGGTTCGAGCGCCTGCCGGTCAGCGACCTGGCGCTCAGCCCGGAGGTGCTCTCGCGGGACCGGGTGAAGCCCGAGGACATGAACATCCGCCAGCTCCTGCGCCACAATCGGCTGGTCCGGCAGACCGGCGGCGACGCCACCCGGGGCGAGGTGGACGTCCAGTTCCTGCTCGCGTTCCCGCTGGTGAACGTCCTGGTGGTCTTCATGGGGACCATCCTGGCCTCCGGTCCCCGCAAGACCACCGTTGCCAGCGGCTTCGGCTGGACGCTGCTGGTCAGCTTCGGCTACTACCTGTTCATGAACTTCGGCCGGGCGCTGGGCCACGAGGGCGTGCTGTCGCCGGTGGTGGCGGGCTGGTCAGGGAACGCCGCCTACGCCGTGCTGGGCATGGTCCTGTTCCTGCGCGCCCGCCGCTGAGCCCGCCCGCTCGCGCCGCGGAGCGAACCCCCGGCAGCGGCGGCGGTTGCGTGTGCGCCTTTCCCCTGGACTCCTTGCCCGCCGGATCCTAGCTTTGTACATTGATTCGGCCTCGCAGCCGCGGCCGGCCGGGCCGCCGGCCCGCATGCCGCATGGATCCGGCCCACCCATTCTCCTGACGGAGTGGACAGCGCTCATGAGAAGAATCGTCCCTTCCCTGGTGGTGCTCGCGCTGATCGTCTCGACCGCCCTGGCCCTCGTGAGCGGTTGCAGCGACGACAACAGCCGGCCGAACTTCTCGCGCCTGTCGACGAGCGGCAGCTGTGGGGTGGCGCCGTTCGAGGTGGAGTTCCTGGGCATCGCCTCGGGCGGCGAGGAAGGCAGCGATCCCACCGGCGCCAACATGTGGTACGAGATCGTCTGGGACTTCGGCGACGGCGGTACGGCGACGGGCAGCAAGGTGTATCACACCTTCCAGGAGCCCGATACCTACCGGGTGCGGGCGGTGGCGCGTGACGACGACGGCGACGAGGCCCGGATCGACACCCTCATCACGGTGCTCGCCGACACCCTGAGCATCTTCCCCGTGAGCACGCCGCCTGCGGGCTCCACGATCCTCGCGGGGCGCGACACCCTCGAGCTGACGCTGACGGCGGAGACCTGCGGACTGGATCCCGAGGCGGATTACCAGTACACGCGCTTCCTGTACCGCTGGCAGGCGGGTCCGATCCGCTCCGACGTGCGCAATCCGCGCATCGTGTTCCCGGTGACCTCCGCCGACACGCAATGGGTGCACCTGGCGGTCGAGGACCCGGCGCTCGCGGTGGTGCGTCGCGACAGCCTGATGTTCGTGCTCCAGCAGCCCACCACCCGCCAGCTCGATCTCTACGTGGATATGACCGAACAGACCGTGGCGGCGGAAGGGGTGCACGTCTCGGCGTCCTTCAACGACTTCGACCCTTCGCTCACGCCCATGGCCGACCCGGACGGCGATCGCGTCTGGCACGCGCGGGTCGAGGTCGCCCCCACGGACACCATCTTCTTCCGATTCATCAACGGCACCGCCGACCTCGTCGCGACCCGGGAAACCCTGCCGAACGCCTGCCGCGTGACGAATCCGCCGCAGGAGGGGTTCTTCCGCCGCGTCCTCATGGGCGGCCTGGACCGGACGTACCGGGCGCCATGGCGCACCTGCCCGGGTTCCTGAGACCGCACCGGCTCGGCCAGGCGTACAAATACAGCGGGACGGTCTCTCGACCGTCCCGCTGCGCTCTGGTCTGCGCCCTGGTCTCCGCCTTGTTCTCCGCCCGGCCCGGCCGGCGCCGCGCCGGTTAGCCCACGGCCTGCTGCAGCGCCTCCACCCGATCGCGTCGCTCCCAGGTGAAGCCCTCGTCCTCGCGACCGAAATGGCCGTATGCAGCCGTGGGCAGGAAGATGGGGCGCCGCAGCTGCAGGCTCTCGATGATCCCCAGCGGCGTCAGGTCGAAGACCTCGCGGATGGCTCGCGTGATGCGCCCGTCGGGGGCCCGACCGGTACCGTAGGTGTCGATGTTCACCGACACCGGCTCCGCCACGCCGATGGCGTAGGCCAGCTGCACCTGGCAACGGCTGGCGAGCTCCGCGGCCACCACGTTCTTGGCCACCCAGCGGGCGGCATACGAGGCCGACCGGTCGACCTTGGTGCCGTCCTTGCCGCTGAAGCAGCCGCCGCCGTGGGCGGCCGCTCCGCCGTAGGTGTCCACGATGATCTTCCGTCCGGTCAGGCCGCAGTCGCCCACCGGCCCGCCGACGACGAAGCGCCCGGTGGGGTTGATGTGTGCGGTGTAGCCGGCGTGTTCCACGCCGAACCGCTCCAGGATCGGCTCGATGACCTCGCGGGTGATGCCCTCGCGGATCTCGGCGTTGGATGCCTCGGGGTCGTGCTGGGTGGAGACCACCACCGTGTCGACGGACACCGGCCGGCCGGGCGCCTCGTAGGCGATGGTGACCTGCGTCTTGCCGTCGGGGCGCACCCAGGGCAAGATGCCCTCCCTGCGCACCTCGGCGAGGCGCTGCGCCAGGCGGTGGGCCAGGGTGATCGGCAGCGGCATCAGAACGTCGGTCTCGCGGCACGCATAACCGAACATCAATCCCTGATCCCCTGCGCCGCCGATGCGCACGCCCTGATAGATGTCGGGCGACTGCTCGTCGATGGCGGTGAGCACCGCGCACGTCTCGTGGTCGAAGCCGTACAGCGGCGACGTGTAGCCGATGCCGCGCACGGTATGCCGCACCAGGCGCGGAATGTCCACGTACGTCTCGGTCGAGATCTCGCCGGCCACCATCACCATGCCGGTGGTGACGAGGGTTTCGCAGGCCACGCGTCCCTGCGGATCGGGGCCCATGATGGCGTCGACCACCGCATCCGAGATCTGGTCCGCCACCTTGTCCGGGTGACCCTCCGTCACCGACTCGCTGGTGAAGAGAAAACGCTCGCTCATGGGGTATTCCACCTCTCACGCGTGCCGCCCGGCGCCCAGCGCCTCACGGCGTCAGGAGCCTGCGCCCTGCAGTTCGCAGAAGTCGCCGATGTTGATCTCGCCCGTCACGTCCGTCACCCGGCACTGCTCGCCCACGAGGCTCGCGCGCAGCCGGCAGCCGGTGAGCGTGCTCCGCTCGCCGACGATGCAGTCCGCCAGATCGCAGCCCACCAGGCGCGCGCCCGGCCCCACCGAGACGTGGGGGCCGATGCGCGTGTCTCGCAGTTCCGCTCCCGCGCCGACGAAGCACGGCGGGGTGATGCGCACGCCCTCGCCGCCGGACGCCGGCCCGGGCGCCTCGCGGTCCAGGAGCACGCGATTCGTCTCCAGCCAGGTCTCGCGCTTGCCGCAGTCGTACCAGTCCGTCACCGGCACGGTGCGCAGTTCCACCCCCTCCGCGACCATCTGCTGGAGGCCGTCGGTGAGCTGGTACTCGTTCTTGGTGCGGATGTCCTCGCGGATCACGCGCTCCATGCCGCGCCACAGGGCGGGCGCGTCGCGGAACAGGTACGCACCCACCAGCGCCAGGTTGCTCGTCGGCCGGTCGGGCTTCTCGACGAAGCGGGTGACGCGACCGTCGCGGGTCTCGGCCACGCCGAACCGCCGCGGATCCTCCACCTCGCGCACCGCGACGATGCTGGTGGGCGCCTGCAGGAGGGCGGCGTAATCGGCCTTGAGGATGGTGTCGCCCAGGATGCAGAAGAACGGCTCGTCACCCAGCGCGTCGCGCGCCGTCCAGACGGCGTGTCCCAGACCCAGCCGCCGCTCCTGCTCGACGAAACGCATCTTCACGTCGGGTCGCTGCTCGCCGAACCAGCGGCGCACCGAGTCCCCGTGGTAGCCGATGATCACCACGCACTCGGCGATGCCGGCCGCCGTGAGGTCGTCGATGATGTGCGCCAGGATGGGCTTGCCCGCCACCGGCAGCAGCGCCTTGGGCTTGTTGAGGGTGTGCGGGCGGAGTCGCGTGCCCACGCCCGCCGCCGGGATCACGGCCTTCATGCGGCATCACCTTCCTCGCGGTCGCCGCGCCTCACACCACGCCGCCGGCCGCGGCGCGCGATTGCTTCCGCGCCTCCACGTAGCCGGCCACGTAGGCATCCGCCTGGGCGGCGGTGGTCATCTGCAGCAACCGGTCCACCAGGCTGCGGGCCTCGGCGTAGTCGGTCCAGCGGATCACCTGCTTCACCTTGGCCAGGGCGGCGCCGGTCACGCTCAGCTCGTCCAGCCCCAGCCCGAGCATCACCTCGGCCAGGCGCGTCTCCGAACCCATCTCGCCGCAGAGCCCCGCCTCGATCCCCACGGCATGGGCGGCGTCCACCACCTGGCGGATGGCCCGCAGCACCGCGGGGTGCAGCGGCTGATAGAGGTACGAGACGCGGCTGTTGCCGCGGTCCATGGCGAGGGTGTACTGGATCAGATCGTTCGTCCCGATGCTGAAGAAGTCGCACTCGGCGGCCAGCAGGTCCGCGATCGCGGCGGCCGAAGGCGTCTCGATCATCAGCCCCACCGGCAGTGCGGGATCGTGCTCCAGCCCCTCGCGCGCCAGTTCGTCGCGGCATTCCAGGCAGACGTCCCGAGCGGCGCGCAGTTCCTCCACGCCGGTGATCATGGGGAACATGATCCGGGCCGGTCCGCGGGCCGCAGCCTGGTAGATGGCGCGCACCTGCGTCTTGAAGAGCGGCCGGTTCGCCAGCGAGAAGCGGATGCCGCGCCACCCGAGGAAGGGGTTGTACTCGCGCCGGGCGCCGAGGTACTCCGACACCTTGTCGCCGCCCACGTCGAGGGTGCGGAAGATGACCGTCCGCCCCTCCATGCGCCGGAGGATCTCGCTGTAGGTGGCCACCTGGTCCTGCTCGCTGGGGATGTCCTGGCGCTGGAAGAAGAAGTACTCGGTGCGCAGCAGGCCGATGCCCTCCGCCCCGCGCGCCAGCGCCTCGTCCACCTCTGCGGGGAGTTCGATGTTCGCCAGCAGGATCACGCGGCGGCCATCGGGCGTGACGGCCGGCAGGTCACGCAGGTAGTCCAGTTTCCGGGTCACCCGCACCGCCCGCCGCCCGAGCTGCTCGATGCGCTCGCGGGTGGCGGCGTCCGGGTCCACGAACAGCTCGCCGGTCTCACCGTCCAGGGCCACCAGGCAGCCTTCGGCGAGGCCGGCGGCCACGCCCCCGAGGCCGAGCACGGCGGGCACGCCCAGCGACCGGGCCAGGATGGCCACGTGACCGGTGGGTCCGCCCTCGTCGATGACGAAGCCCAGGACGTGCTCGCGGCCGAGCAGCGCCGTGTCGCTGGGCGTGAGGTTGCGGGCGGCGATCACCTTCGGTTCGGCGGGCGGAACCACCACCGGCGGCGCCTTGTCGCCGAACGCCAGCAGCACCCGTTCCTCCATGTCGCGCAGGTCGACGATGCGCTCGCGCAGCGCCTCGTCCTGGGCATCATGCAGCTGCAGGACGATGTCGCCCACGGCCCGGGTGAAGGCCGCCTCGGCGTTGACGAGCTTCGCGGCCACCAGATCGAGGGTGGCGTCCACCACCATCTCGTCCTCGAGCATCAGGAGCTGGGTGGAGAGGATGCCGGCCTCGTCGGGACCCAGCTCCCGCGCGAGCTTGGCCACGAGCCCGGCGAGCTGGTCGCGGGCGCGATCCAGCGCCGCGCGGAATCGCGCTTGCTCCGCGGGGACCTCGGACGGCTCGATGCTCCGGCGCGGCGCCGACACGATCTGCTTGCGCATCACCTGCACGGGACCGTACGCATAGCCGGGAGATGCCGCGATACCGGAGTGGACCTGCATGCTAGCCGCCGTTCTCCGGCCGGGCGAGTTCGACCTCGATCAGATGGACCAGACGCGCCAGGGCTTCCTCCTCGTCCGGACCGTCCACCTCCAGGTGCACCGTGCTGCCATACTCGGCGGCCAGGCTGGCCAGCCCCATGATACTCTTGGCATTCGCGGTGCGCCCGTCATAGCGGACGGTCACTTCCGAGTGGAAGCTCTTCGTGAGCTTGACGATGCGACCGGCGGCGCGCAGGTGGAATCCCACGGGGTCGGCGACCATGGCGGTAGCTGTCTTCAACGATCGTTTCCTTGTTCGTGACCGCCACGGCCCCGGGGCCGGCGCGTGCGAGGAAATTCGAGACTACAGGACGAAAGCGAGCGCGACCACGGCGGTGGCCGCCAGCAACAGGAACACCTCTCCCGGCAGACGCCTGCGCATGGCCGGGGTGACGACCGCTCCCGCGGCCAGCGCCAGCGCCGGTCCGATGCTCTCCAAGCTGCCCGGGGCCAGGATCCGGGCGAAGAAACAACCGGCGACCGCACCGGTCAAGACCTTTCCCGTGTTCTTGCTGGCCGCGATGGCACGGTGCCAGCCCGGGTGACCGAGGACCTCCACGAGGTCGAATCCCCGTGCGAAACCGCTGGCCAGCGCCCGGCGGCGCAGCTCGAACTGGCCCACGGCTCCCGCCGCGGCCGCCGCCAGCGCAGCCCAGGGCCAGCCCAGCAGGACCAGCACGGCCATCAGCAGGATCAGCGCCGGACGCAGCCCCAGCCAGAACAGCTGGTCGCCGAGGCCCGCGAACGTCCGCGCGAGGGAGTCGCGGAAGACCCGGATGGCCGGGGGGGCGGGCCGCCCCCGGCCGATCCGGTCGGACTCCAGCCGCAGGATACCACCGATCACGAAGTTGGCCAGGTACGGATTCGTGTTGAAGAACTCGTAGTGCCGCCGGCAGAAGAGTCGCCGCTCGTCCAGGCTGACGTTCTGGCGCCGCAGCCACGGGGTGAGAGTCGCCAGCAGCCCCAGGTTCTGCATCCGCTGGGGATTCCAGGACGCCTGCAGCGCCAGCGAACGCAGGTAGACCGCCAGGCGGACCCGGGGCTCGAGAGCAGCCACGGGCAGCGACGTCGGAGCGTCGTTCCGTCCAGCCTGCTCGCCGTCTCCCGGCACCCTGCGGCCGGTCTCCATGCGCGCTCCTCTTCCCGGGCGAGGCGTGGTTGCGCCCCGACTCGTCTCGCCGTTCCGGGATCGCCGGGCAGTCGTCCGCCCGTCAGCCCAGCAACCGGACCACCGCGATGCCCGCTGCGCCACCGGCCAGCAGCCAGCCCCAGGCCCGGCCGGGCTGGTGACGCTCCATGACCACCCCGAACGCCACGCCGACCGCGGCCAGCGGCAACCAGGCCGCCGCCTGGCGCAGGTCGGGTCCGAGCCCGGCGCTCAGCGGCAACCAGAGCCGGCCGAACACGAGCACCCAGACCGCGGTGGCGACGGCGCCGCGCACCGCCGTCAGGACCAGCGCCCGCGCCTGGAGCGTCTCCACGCGCCTCAGGTCGCCGTCGCGCAGCGAGCGATGTCCCGCCAGCATCCACAGGAAATGGATCCGGCGTTCCCACTGGAGCAGCGGATGCCCCGTGAGGCTCGCCAGCACCGTCCCCAGGACCAGCCAGCCCAGGACGGGAGACCCGGCGCCCAGACCGGCGGCGTCCAGCGGTCCCAGCGCATGGCCGCCGGCGCACGCCGCCGCCGCTGCCCCCACGGCGGGCGCGGTGGGCTCGCAGAGGTAGCCCTGCCCGACCGGCAGGTTGGCCAGCGAGACCAGCTGCAGCGGCAGGGCGACCATCGCGCCCGTGACCACGTCCCCCAGCAGGGCCCCCGCCAGCATCCCGGCGGGCAAAGGCTGGCTGAGCCAGGTCTGAGCCAGGGCCGTATCGTCCAGGACGAGCAGCGCCCCGAGCACCAGCAGCGCGATCCACTCCGGCGCGGTCAGCACGGCGAGACCCGCGGCTGCCGGGGCCTCCATCAGAGCCGTCCCTCCATGGCGTCGAGCACGCCCTCGTCGATGGCCAGTTCGCGCCCGCCGGGAACCTGCTGGGCGACCAGATGGCAGCCGCTCCGCAGCAGGGACCGGAACACCTCCAGATCGGTATCGCCGACGTAGACGTACGGCAGCAGCGCGTGCTTGCCCGGCTGGTGGTGCATGCCGCCCACGTTGACCCGGGACAGATCGACCCCCGCACGCACCAGCGCCAGC
Organism: Candidatus Krumholzibacteriia bacterium; assembly: GCA_046484865.1. Lineage (GTDB taxonomy): Bacteria > Krumholzibacteriota > Krumholzibacteriia > LZORAL124-64-63 > LZORAL124-64-63 > JAWOID01. The sequence continues at coordinate 31,047 of JAWOID010000103.1, read as the reverse complement.
ATGTCCTCGGGCGCGGCGGTCAGCAGGATGGTGCGGGCGCCACCGCCGTTACGGTCCGCCGGACGCAGCAGGAAGCCGGCTTCCGCCACGGTGATCACCGCCACCTCGATGCTCGGCGGCACCGAACTGGCATAGACCCGCCGCTGCCAGTCGTCGCCGGCCACGACGTCGTTGGCCAGCACGATGCGCTCGGGCCGCAGATGCTGGCTCCAGCCCACGGTCACCTGGCCGTGGATCAGCCGGTCGTCGATCCTCGCCAGCACGATAGTCACGGTTCGGTGCCCACCTCCACGATGGCATCGCGGCCGGCGTTCACGAGGCGTCGCACCAGGTCCGGCAGTTCCTGGCTCTCGCGCCACGTCGTGTACGCCAGCAGCATGGCCAGGTTCACGCCGCAGACGATGCGGACGTCGCGGCGGCGACGCCCCGCGATGCGCGCAGCGGTGGCGCAGCTCCCGCCGCGGTCGTCGACCAGCAGCAGGGACGGGCCTTCCTCCTGCTCCAGCCAGGCCGCCACCGAGGCGGCGAACTGCTCGCCGGACAGGCCGCGGTTGGACAGATGAACGAGCCCGTCCGTGGGTCCGAGGAGCAACTCCACGACCTCGACGAGCGACTCGCCCAGACGACCATGGGTCAGCACGAGGGCGCGGATCATGGCGCGATCATCTCTCTCCCCGCCCGGCCTCCGCGTCGCCCGTTCGCGTCGCGAGGCGGCCGGATGCGCGGGGTCACTCGCGGTCCTGGTCCAGGTAGCGCCGCAGTTCCTTGCTGGAGCGCATGGATTCCAGGATACGCTGGTTCAGGACCTCGGCGGCGTCGTACCCGTAGACCTTCAGCATGAAGTCCAGGGCGATCACCTCGGAGATGACGGTGATGTTCTTGCCCGGGAACAGCGGTACGATCACCTGGGGCAGGCGTACGCCCAGTACCTCCGTGTAGCGTCGCTCCATCCCCACTCGCTCGTAGTCCACCGAGTCGTCCCAGTCCTGCAACTCCACCTCCACCTCGATGCGCTTCTGCATGCGGATGGCCCGGATGCCGAAGATCGCCTGGATGTCGATGACGCCGATGCCGCGGATCTCGATGTTGTGGCGCAGCACGTCGCGGTAGCGGCCGATGAGCACGTCCTCGCCGCTGCGCGAGATCTCCACGACGTCGTCCGCCACCAGCCGGTGGCCGCGTTCGATGAGATCGAGGGCGCACTCGCTCTTGCCGATGCCGCTGCGCCCGGTGAACAGAAGCCCCACGCCGTACACGTCGACCAGCGTCCCGTGCACCTCGCAGCTCGGAGCGAAGGCCCGCTCGAGGTACCGGTGCAGCTCGTCGATCAGTTCCACCGCCGGCAGGCTGCTGCGCAGCACCGGGAAGCCCCGCTCGCGCGCCAGCGCCACCACCGCTCCCGGCAGCGGCAGGCTCTTGGCCACGAAGATCGCCGGGGGCGACAGCGAGAACACCCGCTCGAGCGCGGTCAACTGCTCCGGCGCGGGCAGGGTGGCCAGGTAGGCCATCTCCGACTCGCCCATGACCTGCAACCGCCGGGGCAGGAAGTTCTCGGCGAAGCCCATGACCGCCATACCGGGCCGGTGGACGTCCGCACCGAGGATGGGCACCGGCTCGGGAGGCAGGGCCGTGAGGACCTCCAGCTCGAGGTCCTCGCGCAGGTCGGTCAGGATCTTCTGGACGCTGAGACGCGCCGCGCCCGCCCCGCCGAGCGCTCGTGCCCGAGCGCTCATGACTCGCGAGACTCGAGCACGCCCAGTTCGCCGCTCCGCCGGCGATAGACCACCCCCACCCGGGAGGTGGCTCGATCCCGGAAGACCAGGAACGGCAGGTCGCTGTGTGCGAACTCATCCATCGCGCTCTCCACGTCGAGATCGCGCAGGTTCAGCGACGGACCGGTGTCCGGCGTCAAACCCGTGTCCTCGAGCACCAGCACCGGCGCCCCGTCACCGACCTGGGCGCGGCCCAGACCGCCCTCCTCCCCCTTCTGGCGGCTGCTGATCTTGCCCTTGAACTTGGCCAGTTGCTTGCGGAGCGACTCGATCGCCTCGCCGGCGGCCAGCTCCGGTTCGGGACCCTCGCCGCTGGCGCGGAAGTCGTTGTTCTTGAGGAAGAGCGCCGCGTCGGCGCCGAACGAGCCGCTCTCGAAGGTCAAGGTCAGGCGCGCTTCCTTGACCGGTCGCGGGCTGAACCGCTCCAGCTTCTCGAATCCCGCCTCGATCTTCTCCCGCGACTCGTCCGCCAGGTTGAAGTGGCGGGTCAGGATCTCCAGCTCCATGCTGATTCCTCCCGGTCGTCGCCGGTCTCGCCGGCACCAGGCTGCGGTCTCCAAGGCTCGCTAGTACTGCTTGCGCATGCGGGCGCTCAGGATGCCCAGTTGCTCGCGGTACTTGGCAACGGTGCGACGCGCGATCTTCAGACCGCGCTGTTCCAGCAGGTCCACGATCTTCTTGTCCGAGAGCGGCCGGCGCGGGTCTTCCGCGGCGACGATGTCCTGGATCATCGACTTCACCGCCTTGGCCGCCACCTCGTCGCCCCCGGTGGTGTCCAGCCCGGCGCTGAAGAAGTACTTCAGCGGAAAGACGCCGCGGGGCGTCTGCACGTACTTCTGGCGCGTCACCCGCGAGACCGTCGATTCGTGCATGCCGATGACGCTGGCCACCTGCTGCAGGGTGAGCGGGCGCAGGGCGATGGCGCCGTGTTCGAAGAACTCCTTCTGCTCGTTCACGATCGCTTCCATGACCTTGATCATGGTGCGGCGCCGCTGTTCGATGGTCTTGATGATCCACTCGGCGTAGCGCTTCTTCTCGTCGATGAACTGCACCGCGTCGCTGTCGCGCTGGGACCGATGCTTGAGCGACTCGTACGCCTCGCTGACCCGCAGGCGTGGCAGGTTGACGTCGTTCAGGTACACGACGTAGTCGTCGTCGTCCTCGTCGACCTTGTGGACGACCAGATCGGGAACCACCGGCCGCGCGCCCTCGGCGGCGTCGGACAGGCCGGGCCGCGGATCCAGTTCGCCGATCCGTGCGGCGATCTCCTGCACGTCGTGAGGGGTGATCTTCATCTCGCGGGCGATGTCGCCGAACTTCCGGTTCTTCAGCGCCTCGAAGTGATGACGGATCACGTCGGCTTCGGGCGAGTCCTCCCGCCCCCGGGCGGCCAGCTGCAGCAGCAGGCACTCCTGCAGGTCGCGGGCGCCCACCCCCGGCGGGTCGAACGACTGCACGATGCGCAGCACCGACTCAACCCGCTCCAGGTCCACCTCGAAGTAGGCGGCCACCTCCTCCAGCGTGCAGGCCAGGAAGCCGTCCTCGTTGAGGCACCCGATGAGGTACTCGCCGATCATGCGGTCCTGTCCGTCGTCCACCGAGAGGTAGAGCTGCTCGCTGAGGTCCTGCTGTCCGGTGGGGACGAAGACCGGCGGGCGTTCGAGATGGTCGTCGTCGTCGTACTCCTGCGAGGACGCGGCGCCCCGGAAACCGTCCTTGAAGTACTCGTCCCAGTCCACCCGCTCGCCGATGCCCTCGTCCTTGCCCGGTCGGGTCCCTTCGCCCTCGGCCTCGCTCTCCTGCTCCTGACGCGCCTCCTCCTCCGTGATCTCGCCCGGATCCACTTCCTCGAGCAGGGGATTGCTCTGCAGTTCCTGTCGCAGGATCTGCTCCAGCTCGAGCGTGGGCACCTGCAGGAGCTTGAGCGCCTGCTGCAGCCGCTGTGTCATGACCAGCTGCTGGCGCTGATACAGCCCCTGATGCAGCCCCATCTTCATATCCATCGCGGGCTCCCGCACGTCTGAGGGCGCCGGCCGGCCTCGAGGCTCAGAGCCGGAATTTCTCGCCCAGGTAGATTTCCTTGGCCTTGTCGCTCGCGACGATCTCCGCCGCCGAACCGGCGAGCTCGATGCGCCCGCCGTAAAGTATGTAAGCCCTGTCGGTTATCGACAGGGTTTCACGGACGTTGTGATCCGTGATCAGGATGCCGAGCCCCTGGTCCCGGAGCTGCTGGACCGCGGCCTGGAGGTCGGCGACCGCAATCGGGTCGATGCCCGCGAACGGCTCGTCCAGGAGCATGAAGCGCGGATTGGTGACCAGGGCCCGCGCGATCTCCACCCGGCGCCGTTCGCCGCCCGAGAGCTGGTACCCGCGGCTCGCGCGGATGTGGGACACCCCCATCAGTTCCAGCAGGTATTCCAGTCGTTCGCGCCGTTGCCGCCGCGAGAGATGGAGGCTCTCGAGGATGGCGAGGATGTTCTCCTCCACCGTCAGCTTACGGAAGATGGAGGATTCCTGCGGCAGGTATCCTATCCCGAGCCGCGCACGCTTGTACATGGGCAGACCGGAGATGTCGCGGTCGTTCAGCGAGACCTTGCCGGAGTCCGCACGGATGAAGCCGACGATGATGTAGAACGAGGTGGTCTTGCCGGCGCCGTTCGGGCCGAGGAGCCCCACCACCTCGCCCTGGTTCAGTTCCAGGTCCACCCCGTCGACCACCGCGCGGCCGCGGTAGACCTTCCGCAGGTCGCGGGCCCGCAGGACGCTGTCGTGCTGCGGCGGGGCGACGGGACTGGTCACGGCCGTTCGCCGCCGGCGGCCGCGGCGTCCCCGACCTCGCCCTGCACCCGCTGCTTGATCTCGATGTACTCCAGATCGGGTGTCGCCTCCAGCCCGATGCCGGTCACCACGTCCTCGCCCCGGACGAGGCGATCGAAGACATCGTTGTGGATCAGCCCCGTCTGGTTGTCGTAGTAGAGTTCCTGCGTCTCCAGCCGGCGACCGTCCCTGGTCTCGACCACCACGTCGCCCCAGGCGAAGAGGTCCTTGGTCACCGTGTGGGCGCGACCGCTGTCCGCCACCAGCGAGGAGAAATCCTCGCCGTCCTGGTAGAACGTCATGTGCAGATTCACCAGGTGGACCTGCTGCTCCCCGGCGAACCTGGACATCTCGTCGCTCTCCAGGAGCCATTGCTTGACTCCCTCGTCGGACTCGACCAGGCGATAGTCGTAGAACCTCTGCTCGGGATGAGGACCCGGTCCGAGGCTGCGGCCGTCGGATTCTTCCTTCGAGCAGCCTGCCAGAAACGCGAGGCCCAGCAAGCTCGCGGCCAGCGCCAGGACGGCCAGGGGCCGGGTAACCGTGGGGAGCCGCACGATGCCTCGCTCGATCGTCATGCCGTCGTGTCCTCGCGATCCTCGTGAACGGGTGCCGACGTCGCCCCGGCGGATCCGGGACATCGCCCTGGAGGACTCATCGGCGCTCCGGTCCGGCTCCTGAGTCTTCGCCCCACCTGTCATGGAACCATACCCATTCCACCGGGTTCCGCCGCACGAACTCCGCCAGCGCCGAATTGCAGGCGGCCAGCAGGTCCGGCACCTGCTCCTCGGTGCACGGCGGACGGATCGTCTGCAGGCAGTGCACCTCGTGCAGGTCGCCCGGCGTCCTCGTACCGGCGCCGGAGCCGCCCGCGGCGCCGGCGTCGCCGCAGCGGGCGATCGCGACCGGAAGCAGGGGCGAACCGAGGCGCACCGCCAGCCGCGCCGGCCCCACCGCCGTGGGCGCCGGCCGGCCCAGGAACGGCACCGGCAAGCTCGGCACCCGCGTGTTCTGGTCCAGCAGCACCGCCACGATCTCGCCGGCACGCAGGCGCTCGAGCACGGGTCGGACGCCGCGGTCCCGCGGCAGCACCGTCAGTCCCAGCCGCCGGCGGCTCCCCTGCAGCCACGCATCGACCGCCGGATTGTGCACCGTGCCCGTGACCACCGCCAGGCCGCCCAGCCGCCGCGCCAGGTACGCACCGAGCAGTTCCCAGCAGCCCAGGTGGCCGGTCAGCAGCAGGACTCCGCGCCCCTCGTCCCGCAGTTCCCGCAGCCGGCCGACCGCGTCGAGCCCCTCGGGGCCGGCGACCGGCCGCACTCCCGCGTAGTCGCCCCGGGCCAGTTCCTCCAGGCGCAGGGCCGTGTGGAGGTTGCGCCCGAGCGCCCGGGCGCTGGCGTGGACGAGACGACGCCGGGCCGCCTCCTGCACGCCGCCCTGTCCGGGCACCTCGTCGACCGGACGGGTCGCTGAGCGGGTGCCGTTCTGCGCTCCGGCGGCCGTCAACGAGGGCCACGCCGCCGCCAGGTTGGCCTCGGCGCGACGACGCTCCCGGCCGCGCCCGAGCAGGGCCGCCAGCGCCAGTCGCTCGCACAGGAACCGTCCCGTCGCGGGGGGCGCCTGGGCAACCGCCGCGGCCACGGCGAGCAGCAGCCCGTGGTAGAATCGGCGGCGCCAGCGCCGGAACACGGGCAGCCCCGCTCCCGGATCCGGCGGCGGCAGGCCGGCCGCCCCGGGCGCTTCGCGATGCTGGCTCACGCGACTCCCTCCTCCCCAGGTTCGTCGTGGCGGAGACCGCCGTCAAGCACGACCTGTGCCATTCTCGTAAGTCTTTGACATGCTTACGTTTGTTCAATGAGCGGCGCCCGCCCGGCGTGGCCCGGCCACGCCGCCGAGCCAAGGCCTCCGGCACGGGCGCGGGCTGCGTGGCGGACGGTCAGAGCAAGCCGGCGCGGAGCACGTCGTGGATGTGCAAGAGGCCGATCGGACGGCGCCCGTCGACCACGATGAGCAGCGTCACCGGTCCCTCCGGTCGCTCCTCCATCAGGCGCAGCGCCCGGGCCACCAGCAGGTCGGCGGAGATGGTGAGCGGGCGGGGATTCATCGCCTCGGTGATGGGCCGGTCGAGGGCGTCCTCGCGCTTCAGCAGCATCCGCTTCACGTCGCCGTCCACGCAGACACCCGCGAGCAAACCCTCGTCGTCCACCACGCAGGTGCCGCCCAGCCGCTTGCCGACGATCTCGGGCAACGACTCGCGGAGCGTGCGACGATGGCCGACCACGGGCAGCTCGTCGCCCGCGTGCATGATGTCCCGCACCCGCAGCAGCAGGCTGCGTCCGAGGACGCCGCTGGGATGGAAGGCGGCGAAATCGTCCCGGTCGAACCCGCGCAGCTCGAGCAGGGTCACGACCAGGGCGTCACCCATGGCCGCGGCGGCCACCGCGCTGGTGGTCGGTGTCAGGTTCAGCGGACAGGCCTCGCGCTCGACCGGCGTGGCGAGCACGATGTCGCTGGCGCGGGCGAGTTCGCTCTCCGGAGCGCCCGTGATGGCGATGGCCGTCATGCCGAAGTGCTTGCACTGCTGGAGGACCCGCACCACCTCCGGGTTGTTGCCGCTGCGGCTCACAGCGATCAGGATGTCGCCGCCGCGCACGACGCCCAGATCGCCGTGGACGGCCTCGACCGGGTGGATGAAGTGGCTCGGCGTGCCGGTGCTGGTGAGCGTGGCGGCGATCTTGCGCGCCACCAGGCCCGACTTGCCCAGACCGGTCACCAGCACGCGCCCCTCGCAGGCGGCGAGGGTGCGCACCGCGCGGACGAAGGTCCCGTCCAGCTCGCGCCCGAGGCGGTCCAGCGCCGCGGCCTCCTGGGCCAGCGCCGCGCGACCGCGCGCCAGGATGTCGCCGTCGTCGAGGTCGGGAGCGCGAGGGTTCACTGCAGGGTCTCCTCGTCCGCGGACGCCGTCTCGTCCGGACGCGGCTGCCAGGCCTTCTCGCCCAGGCGGGCGAGCGCCGTGCCGAACAGGCCGGCGCTCTTGAGCACCAGGTCGGTCATCTCGCGCACGGCGCCGCGACCGCCCTGGGCGCGGGTCACATGGAGGCAGCGGTCGCGCACGTCCTGCGGGGCCTCCGGCGTGGCCACCGGCACGCCCACCAGATCGAGGGCCGGCACGTCGATCAGATCGTCGCCCATGTAGAGCGTGTGCTCGGCGCTGCAGCCGGTCTCCTGGAGGATCTCCTCCATCGCCGCGCCCTTGTCGAAACGGGCGAGCTTGATGGACGCGAAGCGAAGCTCCTCGGCGCGCTTGCGCACGATGATGCTGTTGCGGCCGGTGAGCACCGCCTGCTTGATGCCCGCCGTGCGCGCCAGCACGATGCCCAGCCCGTCGAGGGTGTGGAACTCCTTGAGCGCCTCGCCGCCGGGTCCGTACACCAGCTTGCCGGGGGTGAGCACGCCGTCGGCGTCGTAGACCATCAGCTCGACCCGGGCGAGCAGGTCGCACAGGTCGCGTCCCACGGCCGCCTCGGCCTCGGCGCGGTAGGCCTCGTCGTCCCGCGGGGGCCAGGGTTGCTCGGGCCGGCGCCGGATCATGCCTCCACCTCCAGGACGAGCTCGCGGAACCGACGCAGCTCCTCGACCAGCGGTCGGAAGCTCTCCAGCGGCATCTGGCTGCCCGCATCGCTGCGCGCGCGTGCCGGTTCGGGATGGACCTCCAGGAACACGGCGTCCGCGCCCGCGGCCACGCCGCAGCGGGCCAGCAGCGGGATCAGTTCCGGATTGCCGCCGGTGGCGGTTCCCGTGCTGCCGGGCGACTGCACGCTGTGAGTGGCGTCCATGACCACGGGGTGGCCCAGGTCGCGCATGATGCCGATGCCGCGGTAGTCGACCACCAGATCGCGGTAGCCGAAGAAGGTGCCGCGCTCCGTCAACAGGATGCGGCGGCAGCCGGCGTCCCGCAGCTTGCCCGCCGCGTGGGCCATGTCCCCGGGAGCGACGAACTGCCCCTTCTTGACGTTGACGGCGCGCCCGGTGCGGCCGGCCGCCTCGAGCAGCGACGTCTGACGGCAGAGGAACGCCGGGATCTGCAGCACCTCGGCGACCTCGGCCACGGCGGCGGCGTCGTCCGGGTGGTGCACGTCGGTGAGGACCGGAACGCCGTGAGCGTCGGCGATGCGCGCCAGCAGTTGCAGCCCCTCCTGCAGACCCGGTCCGCGGAAGGAGCGACCGCTGGTGCGATTATCCTTCGCGTAGCTCGACTTGAAGCAGTAGCCGAGGCCGAGCGACCGGCACGTCTGCGCCAGCAGGCCCGCGGTGCGCAGCATCTCGTCGGGATCCTCGAGGACGCAGGGTCCGGCGATCACGTACAGCGGCTCGCCGGCTCCCACCGGGCGTCCCGCCAGCTCGATCGCGGCCGCGATGGACATCTCTCCTCCTGCGCCGCCGCGGCGCGGCCACGGGTCGGCGGACGGCGGCGGTTTCCCGGGCGGCTAGACGGCGGCGGCACCCCGCTCGAGCTTCTGATGCGCCAGCGCCGCCGCCACGAACTCGCGGAAGAGCGGATGTGGACGACGCGGTCGCGATTTCAGCTCGGGGTGGAACTGCACCGCCACGAAGAACGGGTGACCGCGCAGCTCGAGGATCTCCACGAGCTGCTCGTCGGGCGAGAGCCCGCTGAACACCACCCCGGCCTCCTGGAAGCCCGGCCGGTAGGCGTTGTTGACCTCGTACCGGTGGCGGTGCCGCTCGCTGATCACCGTCTCGCCGTAGCACCGGTGCGCGAGCGTGCCCTCCTGGATGTGGCAGGGGTAGGCCCCCAGGCGCATGGTGCCGCCGAGGTTGGACACCTTCCGCTGCTCCTCCATCAGGTGGATCACCGGGTGCTGGCAGACGGGGTCGAACTCGCTGCTGTTGGCCATCTCCAGGCCGACCAGATCACGCCCGATCTCGATCATGGCGCACTGCAGCCCCAGACAGATCCCCAGGAAGGGGATCTTGCGCTCGCGGGCGAACCGGATGGCGTTGATCTTGCCCTGGATGCCCCGGTCGCCGAAGCCGCCCGGCACGAGGATGCCGTGACAGTCGCGGAACACCTCGGCCAGCTTCTGCTCGCCGACCTCGCGTCCCTCGAGCGTCTCCGAGTCCACCCACACCTTCTCCACCCCCGCCTTGTTCGGGATACCGGCGTGGACGAAGGCCTCGGTGATGCTCTTGTAAGCGTCGCGCAGCTCGACGTACTTGCCGACCACCGCGATGCGCACGGTCTCGGGGGGGTCGAGGATGATGCGGGTCATCCGCTCCCAGTCGGAGAGATCGGCCGGCGGCAGGTCGAGGTCCAGGCGCTGGCAGAGCAGATCGTCCAGGCTCTGGCGGTGGAAGTTCAGCGGCACCTCGTAGATGGAGCGCACGTCGCGCCCGTCGATGACGTGATCCACCGGCAGGTTGCAGAACAGCGCGATCTTCCGCCGCGCGTCGTTGCCCAGGGCCTCGCGGGCCCGGCAGATCAGGAAGTCGGGCTGGATGCCGATGCTGCGCAGCTCCCGGACCGAGTGCTGCGTGGGCTTGGTCTTGATCTCGCCGGCGGCCTCGATGTACGGCACCAGCGTCAGGTGGATGGCGGCCGTGTCGGCGCGCGGCGCCTCGAGGGTGAACTGGCGGATGGCCTCCAGGAACGGCAGCGACTCGTAGTCGCCCACGGTGCCGCCGATCTCGGTGATGATCACGTCGGCGTCGCCGGTCTCCGCCGACAGCCGGATCCGGCGCTTGATCTCGTCGGTCACGTGCGGGATCACCTGGACCGTCCGGCCCAGGTACTCCCCCTTGCGTTCCCTGGCCAGGATGGTCTCGTAGACCCGTCCGCTGGTGAGATTGTTGATCTGCGAGAGGTTGGTGTCGGTGAAGCGCTCGTAGTGACCGAGGTCCAGATCGCACTCGGCGCCGTCGTCCAGCACGAAGACCTCGCCGTGCTGGTAGGGGCTCATCGTGCCCGGATCGACGTTCAGGTAGGGATCGAACTTCTGCAGGATGACGCGGAGCCCACGGGCCTTCAGCAGCGTGCCGATGGAGGCGCTGGCGATCCCCTTGCCGAGGGCGGAAACCACCCCGCCGGTCACGAAGATGAACTTGGTCAAGGTCTGCGTGTCCTTTCGCGTTCTCGGGTCATCCGTGCCGCGCACGCCACAGGGCGCGCACCCGCTCCAGGTCCGCGGGCGTGTCCACGCCCACCGGCGCCGCCGACAGGGTCACGACCCGGATCGGAAGCCCGTGCTCCAGCGCACGCAGCTGCTCCAGGCCCTCGGCCTGCTCCAGCTCGCCCCGTCCGAGCGCGAGGAAACGGTCCAGAGCGGGACGGCGGAACGCGTAGATGCCCACGTGGCGCAGCGCGTGGCGCCAGCCCTCGCCGGTCGCGGTCGTGTCCGGCTGGGCCCCCGGAATCGGCGCCCTCGAAAAGTACAGGGCGCGCCCCGCCCGGTCCATCAGGACCTTCACCACGTTGGGATCCGCCCAGGCTGCGGGCCCGGGCAGCGGGTGCGCCGCCGTGGCGATCGCGGCGCTCGGGTCGTCCCGCAGGGCCGCCACCAGACGGTCGGCGTCGGCGGGGTCCAGCAGGGGCTCGTCGCCCTGCAGGTTCACCACGATGTCGGCCGGCCCGCCGGGCCCGCGCCGTCGGGCCACCTCCCCCACGCGGTCGGTTCCGGTGGGATGCTCGGCCGTCAGCTCGCAAGCAAGCCCGGAGGCGGACACCGCCTCGCAGATGCGGGGGTCGTCGGTGGCCACCACCACCTCGGTGGCCGTGACCATCCGCGCGGCGGCCTCCGCCGTGCGCACCACCAGCGGACGGCCGCCCAGGTCCGCCAGCGCCTTGCCGGGCAGTCGGGTCGAACCCCAGCGAGCGGGGATCACCACCAGGACGCTGCTCACGCGATCGCCTCCCCCGAGACGGACTCCCGGCAGCCACGGCGCCGGCTCCGCGCCTCTCCGCCGCACGGCGCGACCGGGCGCAAATGCGAAACCCATCCCGCCGGGGGGATGGGCTCGCCGGAACCGTGAACAGGACGGGTGCTAGCTGGGCTGCACACTGACCCGCTTCTTCTTCTTGCCGAAATCCTCGAACAGGACCTTGCCGTCCACCAGCGCGAACAGCGTGTCGTCGCCACCGCGTCCGACGTTGCGCCCGGGATGGATCTTGGTCCCGCGCTGCCGCACCAGGATGGTGCCGGCGAGCACGGCCTGACCGCCGTAGCGCTTCACGCCCAGGTACTGGGGATTCGAGTCGCGGCCGTTGCGGGTGCTGCCGCCTGCTTTCTTGTGCGCCATGGTTCTGCTCCTAGGCGTTGATCGCGGTGATGCGGACCTCGGTGAAGGGCTGCCGGTGGCCCTTCTTGCGGCGGTAGTTCTTCCGCCGCTTCTTCTTGTAGATCATGATCTTCCGGCTCAGGCCATGGCTCAGGATCTCCGCCGAGACCGAGGCGCCCTCGACCAGCGGCGTCCCCACCCTCACGTCGTCCCCGTCGCCCAGCAGCATGACCTCGCCGAACGTCAGCGCGGTCCCCACCTCGTCGGTGAACCGGGGCACCTGCACGGTCTTGTCGGTCTCGACCCGGTACTGCTGGTCCTTGATCTTCACCACCGCGTACATCGCTGAACTCCGCAGATCGAGGCGGTTGCCGCGCATGGCGGTGCGTCGGGCCATCGGCCCCGCTCCGCCCGCTCGAACTCACAAGCCGCTATAATTAACACCCCCAACGCGGTGCGTCAAGGAGCGGCGACACGGAAACGCCGGCCCGCCGCCGAGGTTGACACGTTAGATCGCCTGGATTACCAATCGGGACGTCGAACGCGCCCGCCGTCCATCAGCCTCTGCGGGAGGAACCATGAGCGCTGCCGCGACGCCTCAGGTCGTCATCATCGGCTCCGGCCCGGCCGGTTTCACCGCGGCCATCTATCTGAGCCGCGCCAACATCCCGAACCTGCTCTTCGAGGGCACGCAGCCCGGCGGCCAGCTCACCATCACCACCGAGGTGGAGAACTTTCCCGGGTTCCCCGACGGCATCGACGGCCCCGAACTGATGGAGAGGTTCCGCCGGCAGGCGGCCCGCTTCGGCACCGGCATCATCAGCCAGTCGGTGGACCGGGTCGATTTCGGCAACCGCCCTTTCACCGTGCACGTGGGCGAGGAATCGTGGACCGTGCCGGCCGTCATCCTGGCGACCGGCTCCACCGCCCGCTGGCTCGACCTGCCACGCGAGCAGGAGTTCCACGGCAAGGGGCTGTCGGCCTGCGCCACCTGCGACGGGTTCTTCTTCCGGGGCCAGGACGTGGCGGTCGTCGGCGGCGGCGACACCGCCATGGAGGAAGCCACCTACCTGGCGAAGATCTGCCGCAAGGTGACCATCGTCCACCGCCGCGACGAGTTCCGCGCCTCCCGGATCATGCAGGACCGCGCCCTCGCGACCGAGAACATCGAGGTGGCCTGGAACCGCGTGCCGCAGGAGTACCTGGCCGACGAGAACGGGATGCTGCGCGGCCTGCGCCTGGCGAGCACCACGGGCGGCGACGATCTGGAACTGCCGGTCATGGGCTGCTTCATCGCGATCGGCCACGTGCCCAACACGCAGTTCCTCGACGGGCAAGTCGAGATGGATGCGAACGGATACGTCATCACCCGGCCCGACCGCACCGCCACCAGCGTCGAGGGCGTGTTCGCCTGCGGCGACGTCCAGGACCACGTCTGGCGCCAGGCGGTGACGGCGGCCGGCACCGGCTGCATGGCCGCGCTGGAGTGCGAGCGCTGGCTGACCGTCATGGGACTGTAGCCGGCCGCGACGCACCGGGACCGTCGAACGCTACCACGCCTTCTCGCCGATGAGGGTGAGGAACTCGGCGCGGGTCTTGGAGTTTTCGCGGAAGGCGCCCGTCATCTCCGACGTCACCGCGATGCTGTTCTGCTTCTGGACGCCGCGCATCATCATGCACAGGTGCTGAGCATGGAGCACCACGCCCACGCCGTGGGCGCCGAGGTTCTTCTCCAGACAGCGGGCGATCTGGACCGTGAGCCGCTCCTGCACCTGCAGGCGCCGGGCGAACGCGTCCACCACGCGGGCCAGCTTGGACAGCCCCACGATCTTGCCGTCCGGGATGTAGCCGATGTGGGCCTTGCCGAAGAACGGCAGCATGTGATGCTCGCACATGCTGTAGAAGTCGATGTCGTTCACCACCACCATGTCCTGGCCCTCGGCGGCGAAGAGCGCCTTGCGGACGATGGCGTCGGGATCCATCGTGTAACCCGCGCACAGTTCCTGGTAGGAGCGGGCCACGCGCGCCGGGGTCTCCAGCAACCCCTCGCGTTCGGGGTCCTCACCGATCTTGATCAGCAGCTCGCGGATGAGCCTCTCCATTGCAGCCTCCTCACGGCCCGCGGCTCCGTTCCCGGCCCCGGGATGTGCCGGGGCGCCGCCGTCCATGGCAGGCGGCCCGCCGGCGCCGGAATGCGGGGCCAAGCACTCCAGGTTAATCGGCGGCCCGCACCCGGTCAAGGAGAGGTGCCGCCGGCCGGCTGGGCTTGATTTCGCTCCCGCGGAGCCTACTTTTCTCGAAAGGCTCCCGGCGTGAGCGCTGCGTGGAGGCGCCGACGTCGCGAGCCTCGATTCTGCTGGTCGGTCTGCGCAGTTCCGCACCGATCCCTGGTTCACCGAGCGCAAGGAGCGTCCCGTGGGAAACAAGATCGTCCACGCCCGTGAGCTCGCGCCGAAGACATGGCTCTTCGAGATCGAGGTCGAGCACATCGCCCGGCGCGGCAAGGCGGGCCAGTTCGTCATCCTGCGCGTCAGCGATCGCGGCGAGCGGATCCCCCTGACCATCGCCCACCGCGATCCGGCCCGCGGCACCATCACCATCGTGGCGCAGGAGGTGGGCAAGACCACCCGCGACCTGAACCGGCTGCGCGAGGGCGACGAAATCCTCGACCTGGCCGGCCCCCTGGGCAAGCCCACCGAGATCCCCGCCGGCGGGAAGACGGTGGTCTGCGTCGGCGGCGGCATCGGCAACGCCGTGGTGTGGCCGCAGGTCCAGGCGCTGAAGGAGGCGGGCAACACGGTGGTGGCCATCCTGGGCGCCCGCACCAGGGAACTGCTGATCCTCGAGGACGAGATCCGCGCCCTGGCCGACGAGACCATCATCACCACCGACGACGGCAGCTACGGCCGCAAGGGCATGGTGACGCATGCACTGCAGGAGATCCTCGAGGGCAGCCGCAAGATCGACGAGGTGATCTGCATCGGTCCGGTGGTCATGATGAAGTTCGTCTGCAAGACGACCGAGCCGTACGGGATCCCCACCCAGGCCTCGCTGAACCCCATCATGGTGGACGGCACCGGCATGTGCGGCGCCTGCCGCGTGTCGGTGGGCGGGAAGACCCGCTTCGCCTGCGTCGAGGGCCCGGAGTTCGACGGCCATCAGGTGGATTTCGACGAACTGATGCAGCGGCTGGCCTATTACCGCCCCGAGGAGAAGGTGGCCCTGGACCACGCCTGCCGCCTGGACCGCCAGGTGGAGGAACTCGCCCGCAACGAGTCCGGCAGCGCGGCCCCCACCGGGGCCGAGAAGCGCTAGGAGGCGACATGGCGGACAACAGCAGACCGGGTGGCGACAGGCCCGCCGGAGACGGTGCGAAGGCCAGGAAGCGCCAGATCAACAAGAGCAAGACCAAGGTTCCCATGCGCGAGCGGCCGCCCCTGGAGCGGATCGAGACGTTCGACGAGGTGCCGCTGGGCTACGACCAGGCGCAGGCGGTGGCCGAGTCCCTGCGCTGCATCCAGTGCAAGGACAAGCCGTGCATCGCCGGCTGTCCCGTGGGCGTCGACATCCCCGCTTTCGTCCGCCTGATCGGCGAGAACGACTTCGAGGGCGCCCTGCGCAAGATCAAGGAGACCAACTTCCTGCCGGCCATCTGCGGGCGCGTCTGCCCCCAGGAGGACCAGTGCGAGCTGGTCTGCACCCTCAACAAGCCGGAGAAGGGACGCGAGCCGGGCGCCGTCGGGCGTCTGGAGCGGTTCATCGGCGATTACGCGCTGGAGCACGGGCTCGATGCGCTGCCGGAGATCGCCCCGGCCACGGGCAAGAAGGTGGCCATCATCGGCAGCGGCCCGGCGGGCCTGACCTGCGCCAGCGACCTGATCCAGAAGGGTCACCAGGTCACGGTCTTCGAGGCGCTGCACAGGCCGGGCGGCGTGCTCTTCTACGGGATCCCCGAGTTCCGCCTGCCGAAGGCCATCGTGCAGAAGGAGATCGAAGGTCTGCAGAAGATGGGCGTGGAGTTCGTGATGAACTACCCCGTGGGCAAGGCCGAGTCGCTGAACGAGATCCGCGAGCGCTTCGACGCGGTGTTCATCGGCACCGGCGCTGGCCTGCCCTGGTTCCTGAACATCCCCGGCGACAACCTCAACGGCGTGTACAGCGCCAACGAGTTCCTCACTCGCGTCAATCTCATGGGCGCCTGGCAGTTCCCCGACACGGCCGACACGCCGGTGAAGAAGATCAAGCGCATCGCCGTCATCGGCGCCGGCAACACCGCCATGGACTCCGCCCGCACCGCCAAGCGGCTCAAGCCGGAGATCGTCTACCTGGTGTACCGGCGCAGCCGGCTCGAGATGCCCGCCCGCATCGAGGAGATCCATCACGCCGAGCAGGAGCAGATCGAGTTCAACCTCCTGCACTCCCCGGTGGAGATCATCGACGACGGCACGGGCGCCGTGGGGGCCATCCGCTGCCAGGAGATGGAACTGGGCGAGCCGGACGCGAGCGGACGCCGGCGTCCCGTGCCCATCGAGGGCCGCGTGAAGGAGTTCGCCGTGGACACCGTGGTGATGGCCATCGGCCAGGGGCCGAACCCCCTGCTGCTGGCTGACTGCCCCGAGCTGGAGCGGCACCCCCGGAAGGGCACCATCGTGGTGAACGAGGCCACCATGCAGACGTCCTTCGAGAACGTCTTCGCCGGCGGCGACATCGTCACCGGCGGCGCCACGGTGATTCTCGCCATGGGCGCCGGTCGCAAGGCCGCCGACGCCATGCACCGCTATCTGTCCACCGGCAATGCCGAGGCGCCCGCGACGGACGTGGACGCCTCCGGCGCAGCCCGCCCGGTGGCGAGCTGACGGGCGGTCCGTTCCGCGCGCCCGGAGCGTCCAGCCTTGCCGAGTCCACGAGGAGCGCTCCCCCGCGGGAGCGCTCCTCGTCGCTGTCCTGGTCGCCTGTCCGGGCGGTGGTGGTCCGGGGGCCCGGCGGCCCTATCATGGGGTCAGGAGGATCCATGGAGTTCGACCAGCATCCGGCCGGCACCACCGCAGGGCAGACTGCAGGCGCGGCGCCCCGCTCGCGCGGGCCCGCGCCGTCGCGCACCGCGGTCGCTTCGCTCGTGCTCGCCTGGGCCGCCCTCGCCTTCGTGGCGCTGTTCGCCGCGACCGCCGGCGCGGCTCCCGTGCGGCCGTCGCTGCGGCTCGAACTGCTGCCGGCGGAAGGGCCCCTGCTGCAGGACGGCGTGCTCGTCGGCGAGCTGGTGCTGGTGAACACCGGATCCGACACGCTGCGCCTGGGCCCGCACCTCGCCGTCGCCGTGCCGGGTGGGCTGGCGTTCGAGATCATGACCCCCGGCGGCAGCACCGCGGTGGTCGACGGCGGCGCGCCCGCCACGCCGGCGCCGTGGCATCCGGCGGTGGCGATCCCGCCCAAAGGCCGCGTGGTGCGGCCCATCTGCCTGCTCAAGCTGCGCGGGCGATACCTGTTCGCCGAGGCCGGCAGCTACCGCGTCCGGGCGCGCTTCGACACCGAGGGGATCGCCGCCACACCCAGTTCCTGGGTGGTGGTGGAAGTCCGCCCCGCCGGCGCCGGGCGCGATGCCTACCGCGCCTCGCACGGGTCCGCGACCATCTGCGATCCGTTCATCGTGCGCGAGAACCTCGAAGCCGTCCGGCAGCGCCTGCACCGCTATCTCGACTACCGCCACGAGCAGGTGAAGTTCTTGCTCTACCAGTACCAGGGCGGCGAGATACGCCGGATCGTGCACGGCGCCGAGCAGGCCACCGGCAGCGTGGAGGTGGGAGCGGAGATCATGCTGGCGATGGCCCGCGCCGCCCGCGTGGGCGAATCGATGTGGACCTGGATCACGAACCGCCTGGAGCAGGCCACCGCGCCGGGTCGACCGCCCCGCATCGAGGTCGTCAACCGGGGTTACGTGCTCTAGGCTCTGTCTTGGGAACCCTCTCCCCGTTGCGCCGTACGCCTGTCGTCCACGCCCGCCGCCGGCCGGCGCCTGCTCGCCTCTCCACCACGCCGTCCGTTCGCGCTCGCCCCCGTCGTCCGGAAAGCGGCGCAGGCCGCCGTCAGGGACGCCGCGACTGCACCTGCTCGGCCAGCCGGCGCAGCACGCGCGGATACAGCTCGCACTCGGCGGCGAACACGCGATCGGCGAGGCTGTGGACGTCGTCGCCGGGCAGCACCGGGACCCGCTGCTGAGCGATCACGGCGCCGTGATCGTACTGCAGGTCCACGTGGTGCACCGTGCAGCCGCTCTCCGTGTCGCCGGCGGCGAGCACCGCCTCGTGCACCCGATCGCCGTAGTAGCCCTGGCCGCCGAACTTCGGCAGCAGGGCAGGATGGATGTTCACCACCGGGCCCCGGAATCCCTCCGGAGGGATGTAGAAGGAGAGATAGCCGGCCAGCGCGATGATCTCCGGGTCGTGCTGCTCGAGCCAGGCGTTGATGGCGGCGTTGTGGTCGGCGACCGTGGCGTGGTCCCTGCGGCGGAAGACCGCGGCGGGGATTCCGGCGGCCCCGGCCACCGCGAGTCCACGCACGTCCGGGCGGCTCGCCACCACCGCGACCACCCGGACCGGCAGATCGCCGGCGTCGATGCATGCGAGGAAGTTCTCGAGGGTCCGCCCGCTGCCCGAGAGCAGCACCGCCAGGCGCACCGGGTTCTCGTCGCCGCGCACCTCGGTCACGACACGTCCTTCCCGCTCATGGTTCCGGTTCGTCGCTCGCTCCGCCCCCCGGGTCCGAAACGTCGTCCGGATCCGGGATGCCGTATTCCGCCCGCAGTTCCCGCAGGACGTGGCGATGGATGCCGAAGGCGATGGCGCCCGGCGGGGCGTCCAGCGGGTAGAAACCCACCTCGGCCGCATCGTCGCCGGCGCGCAGTTCTCCGCCGGTCTCCCGGGCCCGGAAGATGGCAACCACCACCGCGAGGTTGGGCGGCAGGACCCCGGTGTAGACGCCGAAGGTGCTGTCGACGGCGACGTCCAGTCCCGTCTCCTCCCACGCTTCGCGAACGGCGGTGTCCTGGATCTCCTCACCCCACTCCATGAAACCGATGGGCAGCGTCCACTGGCCGCGACGCGGCTCGAAGCGCCGTCGCACCAGGCACACGCGATCCTCGCGCATGATGATCACCCCCGCTCCCGGTGCGGGGTTGATGTACTGCACGAAGCCGCAGGCGGGGCACACCGGCCGCAGGGCGCCTCCGGCGCGGCGCCGCTCCATGGCCTGCCGGCAGCGCGGGCAGAACGGGAAGGCGTGATCCCAGACGTCGAGGTCCGTGATGAGTCGACGGTGGTTCATCGACCGGCGCCTCCCCGTCCGGCCCGCCGCCACCAGAGCAGCGCCACTGTCAGCCACAGCGCCAGCGCGCCCGTCATCGGCCAGGAACCGAGGTGCAGGAACGGCGTATCGCCGCGCACGGGCTGGATGACGGCCGCCACGTATCCGCGCTCGCCCAGCCCCAGGTAGCCGAGATACCGGCCGCGCGGATCGCACACGTAGCTGATGCCGTTGTTCGCGGCGCGGATCAAGGGCACCCCGCATTCGACGGCGCGGAGCCGAGCCAGTTCCGCGTGCTGCAACGGCCCCGAGGAGTTGCCGAACCACCCGTCGTTGGTGATGTTCACCAGCGCCTGCGCTCCTCGGCGCACCGCCTGGCGGGCCAGGTCGCCGAAGATCCCCTCGAAGCAGATGAGCCCCGCGAACGAGAACCGCCCCTCCATCGTGACGAACGTGAGCGGCTGCGGCCGCGCGCCCGGACGCCACTCCGCCTGGCCCACGTCGATGCGGCCCACGATGGGCAGGACGTCGGAGAACGGCATCCGCTCCCCGATCGGCAGCAGATGGTGCTTGGCATAGCGGTCCACCAGGGTCCCATCCGGCGCCAGCAGCCCCGACGAGTTGAAGCGGAGCGTCTCGCCCGTCAGCGGATCGCGCTCGGCGTCGGGGAATCCGGTGTAGAGCCAGACGTCGTTGTCCCGCGCCTGCCGCCGGGCCCAGTCCAGCAGGTCGGCGCTGTAGCGCAGGTACGCCGGGATCGCCGTCTCCGCCCACACCACCAGCGTGGCGCCGGCGCCGGCGGCCTCGGCGGTGAGCGCCGCGTACGGGAGTCGGGTGGAGTCGATGCGCGCGGGATCCCACTTGTCGCGCAACGAGACGTCCGCCTGGACCGCCGCCACCGTGAACGGTGCCGTGCGCGGCCGGTCCGGAGCCGGCCCCTCGTCGGGACCGCGCAGCGAGGACGCCGAACCCTGCGCCACGCCCGAGTCCGCGAGATCATCGCCCGGCGGCCGGGAAACCCCGCCCAGCCAGGTGCCGAGCGCCAGCGCCGCCCAGGCCGCGGCGGCCAGGTAGGGCAAGGCGCGGGCGGGGCCGTCACGGCCGGCGGCGGGCCGGGCCCCTCCTCGGCGCGCCAGCGACGGCTTTCCGCGCAGGAACAGCCAGCCCACGGCCGCCCCCAGCAGCGCAGTGGCCGCCGACAGGCCGATCTCTCCCGAGGCGGCCGCCAGCGGGCGCACCGGCGACATGATCCAGGCCGCGCCGGTGAGACACCACGGAAAGCCCAGTTCGCCCCAGCCGCGCAGCATCTCCATGCCCACCCAGAGGACCGGCGCCACCGCCAGCGAACCGCTCCCTGCCGCCGAATCGCCGCCCGGCGCCATCAGCCGGCGCAGCCGCCCCATGGCCCAGCCGAAGAGCGCGTAGAAGGCCGACACGTACAGGATGGCCGCCACGGCCTGGACCGGCACGAGCAGCCGCGTGGGAATCGACTTCGCGGGATCGAGGAAGAAGAGCCAGTAGAGCAGGGTGGTCTGATGCGCCAGGCCGAAGAACCAGGCACGCCGGCCCGGCCGCTCGTCGCCGGACACCAGCACGAACAGCAGCGCCAGCGCCGGCACGGCGAGCGCGCCGGTGTACGGGAACGGCGGCATGGCCGTGGTCATCATGACCCCGGCCAGCAGTGCCACGCCGGTGTGCAACTCGGCACGACGCCACCCCACGGACGCCGGCGCGGCGGTCTTCTCGCGCTTCATGCGCCGGAACATAGTCCGGCGCCCGCCGGTTGTCGAGGCTATGAGCCGCCCGGCACCGGCTCGCGGGGGACGGCGGCGAGGCCGGCCTCGGCGGCATCCGCGGGGTTCGGTTCGGAGCCGGCCCGGGCGACCACGGCGACGGTCCTGGCGCCAGCGGCGGTGGCGGCGACGGTGGCAGCGGCGGTGGCTCTGGCGGTGGCGGCGGCGGTGGCGGCGTTGGTATCGCCCGCCCCCGGCGCCGCGGCCCGGCTCGCCGTCTCACCCGCCGTCTCGCCTGCCGGCATCGCCCGCGCGACCGTGGGCGGACCGATCAGATCGCCCATGCCGTAACGCTGGAGCTTCTTGTAGAGACCTTGCCGGCTCAATCCCAGCCGCCGGGCGGCCGCCGCCTTGCGTCCGCCGGTGGCGGCCACGGCCTTGCGGATGAGGTAGCGCTCCAGCAACTCGGAGGCCTGATCGAGAGGACGGAGGGTCGCCAGGTCGTCGGGATCGACGGTCGGCGCGTCAGCGCCCTGGAGCTCGTCCGAGAGGTGCGGGCGCTGGATCACCATCGCGTCGCCGTGCAGGGCGAGCCAGCGCTGCACCTCGTTCTCGAGCTCGCGCACGTTGCCCGGCCAGCGCCACGCCTGCAGCGCGGCGAGCGCGCTCTCGGCGATGGTCACCTGCTCGGGGTCGCTCCCCTGCCGCCGCAGGAAGTAGGCGATCAGCGGCGCGACGTCCTCGGGCCGGTGGCGCAGGGGTGGGATGGCGAGGCGTATGACGTTCAAGCGGAAGTAGAGGTCCAGTCGGAACCTGCCCGCCGCCACCTCGCGCCGCAGGTCGCGGTGGGTGGCAGCCACGAAGCGGATGTCCACCGGCCGGCTGTCCAGCTCGCCGACCCGGCGGACGCTTCGCTCCTGCATCACCCGCAGGAGCTTGATCTGCAGGCTCTGCGGCATGTCCCCGATCTCGTCCAGGAAGAAGGTGCCCCGATCGGCAGCCTCCAGCAGCCCGGGCTTGTCGCGTGCCGCGCCGGTGAAGGCCCCTGCCTTGTGTCCGAACAGCTCGCTCTCGAAGAGCGTCTCCGGCAACGCCGCGCAGTTGATGCCGACGAACGGTCCGTGCCGGCGAGGACTGCCCGCGTGCAGCGCGCGGGCGACGATCTCCTTCCCGGTGCCGCTCTCGCCGTGGATGAGCACGTTCGCCGAGCTGGCCGCCGCGAGCGGAACCTGGCCGCCGAGACGGACGAGTTCTCGACTCACACCGACCGCTCCCGGCAGCCCCGGAACGCAGATGGGATGCGGCAGCTGCACGCCTCGCCGGCGAGCCTTCCTGCGGCGCCGGCGCACACCGGGCACAGGCAGCGACGGCACCGGAAAGAGCGTCGGCTGGATGACCCGGGGCCCATCGCCGCCCGCCGGGTGGCCGGCGAGCACCGACGGCAGGGCGGACAGGATCGGCGCCAGCCGGGCGGCACAGCTGCGCAACCACAGTTCGACCGCCTCGCCCCAGGGGGCGGCATCCTCGTGCCAGACGGCGATGGCGCCGGAAACCGCATCCTCGTGCGCGGCGAGCGCGGCGGCGGAAGTCGGCGCAACCACCAGGGCGCAGGATGCCGACCCGCGATCCTCCGGCTCCGACGCACCGGCGGCGGTTCCGGCGTCCTGGCTGCCGCACCCCGGGGCGGCCGTGGCGCGCACCGGCACCACCCGCAGCACCCGCGCCGACGCTTCGGGATCGTCCGGGCCTCGTCGCCGCAGCAGCGCCGGACGCCCGTGCCGGGCTGCCGCCAGCATCAGGGTCAGCGGCGGCGCCGTCGCGGGAGCGACCGCTCGGTCCGCCCCCCACCTCCAGGCCAGCAGCAAGCGCAGCGTCGCCGTCGCCCGGTCGGTGTCGCACCGGGCCACCCACAACCGCCCCCCGCTGGAATCGCGGGGAAACGAACGCAACTCCTCGGTCCAGAATCCGTGCATCGGCTCCCTCCCGCTGTGTCGTGGCACGGCTGCAGGAAAGGTGCCGGTGCGAACGCGAGCGCCTGGCCGCGCGGAAACGGCACCGACCGAGGCGCTGCCGAGCGTCTCTGCGGGGAGACGGCACCGCAGGCGCGCGTCCGGAGCGCCGGCACGATGGCGTCGAGGGTGTCCTGCGGAAGGAACAGGTCCGGCACGGAGATGACACGGTGAGACACCGGCCGCCGCTGAGATCATCCGGTGCACCGGCCGCGAGACCGGTCGCCGGGTTCGATCAGAACGGCAGGACGACCGGCTGCTCGCCGGAGACGACCTCGCCGATCTCCACGGCGCCCAGATCGGTCAGCGCCGCGAGGTCGGCGGCGGGATCGAGGATGCAGACCATGCCGATGCCCATGTTGAAGACACGGTGCATCTCGTGCGGGTCGACGCCGCCGCGGTCGGCGATGAGCCGGAAGATGGGCGGGACGGTCCAGGTCGAGGGATCGAGGCGGACGCACGTCCCGGCGGGCACGATCCGCGGGACGTTGTCGTAGAAGCCGCCGCCGGTGATGTGAGCGAGACCGTGCACCGCGCCGCGGCCGAACGCGCTCCACATGGCCTGGACCGGGCGTAGATAGCTGCGGTGCACCGCGAGCAGCGCATCGCCGACGGTGGCGCCCTCGAGCTCGGCCGGCCGGTCGTCCACCGCGAAGCCGGCGTCCTCGAGCAGCACCTTGCGGGCCAGCGAGTAGCCGTTGGTATGCAGGCCGGTGCTGGCCAGACCCCAGACGCGGTCGCCGGGAGCGATCCGCTTGCCGTCGATCACCGCGTCGGCGCGCACCTGGCCCACGATGGTGCCGGCCAGGTCGAACTCGCCGTCGAGGTACACGCCGGGCATCTCGGCGGTCTCGCCGCCCAGCAGGGCGCAGCCGTTCTCGCGGCAGGCGCGGGCGAACCCCTCGATGATCTGCGGCAGCACGGCCTCGTCCAGCTTGCTCGTGGCGAAGTAGTCCAGGAAGAAGAGCGGCTCCGCCCCCTGCACCAGGATGTCGTCCACGCAGTGGTTCACCAGGTCCTGGCCCACGGTGTCGTGCCGGCCCGCCAGCGCGGCCACCTTGACCTTCGTGCCGACGCCGTCCACCGAGGCCACCAGGAGCGGCTCGCCCGGGGCAGGCTGGAAGAGGCCGCCGAAGGCACCGATGTCGCTCTTCACGCGGCTGTCCCAGGTGGAGCGCACCGCCTCCTTCGCGCGCGCCAGGGCGCGCGCGGCCGCGTCGATGTTCACACCGCTGTCGGCGTACTTCATGGTGGGATCGGATCCGTTTCTCAGACGACCAGTTCTCGCGTCTCCTCCGGCGCGGGGCTGGTCATCTCCTGGAGGGGCTCGAACTCGCCGGTATGATACAGCTTGAGCACCGTGTCCACCACCCTGGCGTCGAACTGGGTCCCCTTGAACCGCACCAGCTCCTCGATGGCCTTCTCCACGCTGAGGGCGCGCCGGTAGGGGCGGTCGGAGGTCATGGCGTCGAAAGCGTCGCAGACGTTCAGGATGTGGCACCCGAGACTGATCTCGCCGTCGCGCAGGCCGGACGGGTAGCCCTTGCCGTCGGGGCGTTCGTGGTGATGGCGGACCAGTTCCGTGGTCTCGCGCAGGAAGCTGATCTGCTCGACGATGTCGGCGCCGATGGTCGGATGGCTCTTCATGACCTCGAACTCGGAGGCGGTCAGGCGTCCCGGCTTGCAGATGATATCGTTGGTGATGGCGATCTTGCCGATGTCGTGCAGCAGTCCGCCGTACTCGAGCCGCTCCAGTTCCTTGTCGCTCAACCCCATGGTCCGACCGATCCTCACCGCGTACTTGGCCACCCGGTAGCTGTGGCCGTGGGTGTAGGGTTCGTCGGCCTCGAGCGCGGTGGTGAGGGCCGCAATGGAGTTGATGTGTGCTTCCTTGTTGCGCTGGAAGAGCTTGTCGCTCTCGTAGAGCGCCAGCACCGGGAACAGGAACAGCAGCAGCGTCCAGGGCCCGGCCTGCAGGTACAGCAGCACGACCATGGCGGCGAACGGCAGGTCCAGCAGGCTGCGGATGGGCCCGCGGTTCAGGTTCCGCCGGTAGACGCTGCGCGCCGGCATCTTCGTGTCGAGGGCCATGATCGAGGTGATGAGAATGTAATTGACCACGGCGTGACACACCATGGCAACGGTCAGCGGCACGAAGAACGCGGGTCCCGTAAAACGATCCGACCAGGGCAAGGCATGGTAGACGGTCCCCGATACGCCTGCGGCAGTGGCCAGCATACTCGCGTTGAAGAGCGATTTGCGCGCCCCGGTGTTGCTGAACAGCAGTCCGCGCACCAGGGCCGAGATCGCCTCCATGGCGGCCGCGAAAAATGGTCCGAACATCACGAACACCGAGAATACGATGCTGGTGGTCGTCAATAGGCGCCCACCAGTGTGCCGGGGCGAACTCAACCGGGTGTCCGCCAGCAGCAGGAAGACGAAGAAGATGATGAGCGACGGCCACTGGCGGCTGAAATCGTGGGGGTCTACCGTTCCGGAGAGCAGCACCAAAGTGGCGAGCCCGAGGGCAAGCGTACCGCCGTACACCACCCAGAACAGCGGCCGTGGGCTTCTGGAACGGGCAAGCACGTTGCCTTTCCCGGGTTCGAGGAAGGTCGTCCGGGTCTCTTCCCTAATGCTATCGACCAATTCAGGGAAAGCCTGAGCGCTGAAGTCTACCGCACGCAGATTTCGCTGGCAAGATTTCGCTGGCACGTGGGGACATGAGGAATCGGCACCGGAAGCCGATTCGGGACTACCACTCCCACCTGGAAAACAGACCCAGCAACCAATCGAGCATGATGACACCTCCCGTCCTCTTGATCTTGCTATCTGCTACAGATCGTGAGACAGCAGTGTGCCGCTCCGCTCGTTGCTCCGCTCTGGAGTGGGTCCCCTCTCGGTTCCGGTGCCGATCACGTTCCGCAGGCCTGTGGGTCGGCCCGCAACTCTAGCCGCGGCGGACAATCATCGACAGGCCGGGGCCCCGGGCCGCCCCACCCGCTAGGCGATGATCTCGCCGGTCTTCAGTGCCATCAAGGCCAGCCGGCGGTTGAGCGCGTCCAGGACGGCGTAAACCACCGCCTGCTGGCGGTTGTGATTGGTCGGACAGGTACCGAACAGGCGCTCGCTGCGCCGGCCCTCCACCAACTCCAGCGCCACGACCGCCACCGTGCTCCCCCCGACGAGCGCCAGCCTGGCCTCGGCGAGGGTCAGGAGGACGGGCTCGTCCAGCAGCTGGCGGACCGCCGCGACGGTGGCGCGCGCCACGAGGGCGATGTCGCTCTCGGCATGGTTCGGCCCCTCCTCCACACCACGCGCCTCGAGGGAACCGGCCTGCAGTTCGACCTCTGCGCGCACGATCATGTCCGAGGCCAGGACGGCCACGCCGGTGCAGCGCACCCTGGGCGCGATGTCCTCGGCGAGCAGGACGGCGGGAATGCCGTCTTCGTCCATGTCCTCCTCGGCCCCTGCAGGCTCGGCGGGCTCGTCGGAGGCCGGCTCCGGTGTCCACGCCTCTTCGGCGCCCTCGGTGTCCTCGACGCCCTCGGCATCCGCCTGGTCCATCACCTGGACGACGCCGATCTTCTTGTAGAAGACGTTCAGGCCGAGCCGGGCCTTCAGCAGGCCCTCGACGTCCCGAACCACGTGCCGTGGATCACGATCGGTGCCCGACACCACGTGGACGCCCGTGACCTCTCCCTCGGGATCGATATCGATCTTGCACTGGCGGACGCCCCTGATCTGCGCGATCCATCGCTCGGCGTCCTTCACCCAGTCATGCTCCGCGCGAGGCTCCCATTCCAAGGTAGGCAGCTCCTTCCCGTCCCGACCTTCGCCGCGATTCCACGTTGCAATGACAGAAGCCGTCCCGGTCGCTCCTGCAATGATCGTAGCACACGCCGGGAGGGCAGACAACAAGGCGGGTGGTCCCGAGGGCCTAAAGAGATATTTATCGACTCGCGCGCCGGTGGCCGGCCGCCGCCCGCAAGCGATGCTCAGACAACCCGTTGGAGCAGTTCGCTCATGGCGCCATCATCGAGCGCAGTCGCTCCAGCCGGTTGTCCAGCGCGGTGTGCGTCATCCTGAGCAGGCCGCCGACG
This sequence comes from Candidatus Krumholzibacteriia bacterium, assembly GCA_046484865.1. GTDB lineage: Bacteria > Krumholzibacteriota > Krumholzibacteriia > LZORAL124-64-63 > LZORAL124-64-63 > JAWOID01. The sequence continues at coordinate 4,024 of JAWOID010000103.1, read as the reverse complement.
CTGAAGTCCTCGGCGCAGAAGCTCGCCACCGCGGTGGCGTTCAGCATGGCCTGGCGAAAGAGCGCATCGTCGCTGTCGCGATGCCCGCCCCCCCCGGCGAGCGCTCCCACGAAACCGCCGCCGAAGCTGTCCCCGGAGCCGGTGGGGTCCCCCACGTCCTCGAGGATCAGACCCGGCACCGCGAGCAGACGGTCGCGTCCGAACAGCAAAGCTCCGTGCTCGCCCTTCTTCACCACCACCCGCGCCGGCCCCATCTCCTGGATGCGTGTGGCAGCGCGCTGGAGGCTGCGCTCGCCGGTGAGCTGGCGCGCCTCGCCTTCGTTCACCAGGAGCACGTCGACGCGGCTCAGAACCTCGACCAGGTCCTCGCGCGTGGTCTCGATCCAGAGGTTCATGGTGTCGAGCACCACGAGGCGCGGCTCGTCCATCTGATCGAGCACGTGTCTCTGCAGCGCGGGATGGATGTTGGCCAGGAACAGGTACTCGCTTCCCTGCCAGGCGGCGGGGATATCGGGCCGGAACTCGGCGAACACGCCCAGCTCGGTGAGCAGGGTGTCGCGCTCGATCATGTCCAGGTGGTACCGGCCGGACCAGTGGAAGCTCGGCCCGGTCGCCCGCACCACGCCGTCGAGATCGGCGCCATTGTCCTCCAGCAGCGCCAGGTCGTCGGCGAGGAAGTCGTCTCCCACCACGCCGACGACGCGGATCGGCCCGTGCCGGCGTGCAGCCACGGCGAAGTAGCTGGCGCTGCCCCCGAGCTGCCGCTCGCGGCGCTCGCGCGGGGTCTCCACGGTGTCGTAGGCCACCGAACCCACCACCAGGATCGACATCAGACCTTCTCTTCCATGCGTTCGGGTGCCTCGACGCCGCAGAGTTCCAGCACCCGGGCCAGGACCTTTCTGGTCACCAGGCAGAGTTGCAGGCGCGCATCGGTGACCGCCGGTTCCACGCCCAGGATCTGACACTGGTGGTAGAACTGGTGGAACAGCCCGGCGACCTCGTGGGCGTAGGCCGTGAGCCGGTGCGGCTCGCGCGCCTCCGCCGCGGAGACGATCACCCGCGGCAAGCGCACCAGCTCGCGCACCAGGTTCCACTCGGCCTCCCCGTCGAGCCGTCTCAGCGCCGCCTCCTTCACGCCTTTCACGTGCACGCCGGCGGCCTCTGCGTTGCGCAGCACCGAACAGATGCGCGCGTGGGCGTACTTCACGTAGTACACCGGGTTCTCGTTCGACTGCTCCTTGGCCAGGTCGAGGTCGAAGTCGAGGTGCGAGTTCGGCTTGCGCGTCAGGAAGATGTACTTCGCCACGTCGGCGCCCACCTCGTCGATGAGGGCGTCCATGGTGACGAACTGTCCCTTGCGCTTGGACATGTCCAGGGCGCGGCCATTCTCGAGGAAGGTCACCTGCTGGAGGATCTGCACCTCCAGCCAGTCCTCGTCCGTGCCGAGCGCCTGCATGGCGCCCTGCATGCGCTGGATGTAGCCGTGATGGTCCGGGCCCCAGAAGTCGATCGCGTGCTCGAAGCCGCGCTGGAACTTGTGGTAGTGGTAGGCCACGTCGGCCAGGAAGTAGGTGGGCCCTCCGTCGGCCCGCACCAGCACCCGGTCCTTCTCGTCGCCATAGTCGGTGGAGCGGAACCAGACCGCGCCATCCTGCTCGTAGACGGCGTCCGACTTGCGCAGCCGCTCCAGCGCCCGCTCCACCCGCTTGGACTCGTGCAGTTCCGATTCGAAATACCAGGTGTCGAAGCGCAAGCCGAAGCGACGGCAGGTCTCCCGCTGCCAGCCCAGGATCTTCATGAGCGCGTACTTGGAGAAGCAGCCCACCGACTCCTCGACCGGCAGCGTCCGCCAGTCCCCCGCGCAGCCGAGCGGCGCGCGCACGCGCTGGAAGCTCTCGTCGTTGAACGCGCTGGCGGCGCGCTGCACGGCCTCGGTGTCCTGGTCCAGCAGCTCGGCGGCCATGATCTCGAGATACCGCCCGCGGTAGCCGTTCTCGGGAAAATCCACCTGTTCGCCGTGTAGTTGCAGGTAGTGGGCGCGCAGCGACTCGCCCAGGAGCCGGACCTGGCGCCCCGAGTCGTTGACGTAGTATTCGCTGTGAGCGTCGAAGCCGATGGCGCGCAGGAGCCGTACCAGCGTCTGGCCGAACGCGCCGGCCCGAGCCGAGACCACGTTCAGCGGCCCGGTCGGATTGGCGCTGATGTACTCCACGTTGATGCGCTTGCCGGCGCCGGTGCGGATCCTGTCCAGGGCCGCACCCGACCACACGTCCAGCAGGGCCGAGATCTGGTACGGCCGGGCGAGCCGGAAGTTGATGAACCCGGGGCCGGCGATCTCCACCGACTCCACGACGTCGCGATCCAGACTGACGGCGGCGGCCAGCTCGCCGGCCAGCTCCCGCGGCTTGCGCTGCAGGTGCTTGGCGAGCGCGAGGGCTATGCTGCTGCTCAGGTCGCCATGGCTGCGCTCGCGAGGCTTCTCCAGGAGGATCTCCACGTCCTCCTCGTAGATGCCGTACGTCTCCAGCGTGGCCAGCAGGGCCTTGCGGATGAGATCCTCGATCATGTTCCGTCCGATGCATCTTCCCGGGTGACGGGAGGCGGGAGGCCCGGCAGTCCGACCTGGCGGGCCTGGACCTCCGGGTCGCGGTAGTGGTCGATCGTGACCGGCAGTCGCGGGGCGTCGCCCCAGAGGCGCTCGAGCTGGTAGTAGCCACGCACCTCCGGCTTGAAGACGTGCACCACCACGTCGATGTAATCCAGCAGCACCCAGCGGCCCTCGTTGAGCCCTTCCACGTGGTGCACCTTCTCGCCCCGGCCGGCGGTGCCGTCGCGGACGGACTCGGCGACGGCGCGCACCTGCACGTCGGCCATGCCGTCGCCGAGGACGAAGAAGTCGCACATCTCGGCCCGGCCCCGCAGGTCCAGGATCACCACGTTCTCGGCCTTCCTCTCCAGCATGAAGAAGGCCGCCGCCTCCGCCAGCGCGAACGCGGCGGAACCGTCGGGCATCCGGTGATCGCCGGCTCCGGGCTGTCGATCGTCGTTCAGGTTCGGTTCAGCCGTGGCGGTATCCTCAGTTCAAGCGGTTGATGACGTACTCCACGGCCACGGCGAGCAGGTCCTTCTGGGGACCGCTCGCAACCGGGCCGAGAGCCTCCTTGGCCTCCTCGCCCAGTTCCCGCGCCCGGGCGAAGGCGGCGTCCACGCCGCCATTCTCGGTGACGAAGTCGCGCACGTCGGGCCAGACCCGCGCCCGATCGGCGGGTTCGCGCAGGTCGGCGTGCTTCGCCAGCCTTTCGCGCTGAGCGGCCGGGGCGTTGCGCCAGGCTGCGATCAGGGGCAGCGTGATGCGTCCCTCCTCCCAGTCCTGTCCGGTCGGCTTGCCCAGTCGTCGCTCGTCCCCAAGATAGTCGAAGATGTCGTCGGTGATCTGGAAGACCAGCCCGGTCTGTCGCCCGAAGCGGCCGAACGCCTCCTCGGCGTCTCGCAGCCGCGGATTCAGGTACACGCCCACCCGGCAGCTGGTCTCGATCAGCGAGGCCGTCTTCTGCGAGATGATCCGCATGTACCGTTCCTCGCCGATCTCCAGATCGAAACGGTGCTCGAGCTGCAGCATCTCCGCTTCGCTCATCAGGACGGTGGTGCGCGCGAGCTGCGCAACCGCGTGCTGCAGTCCGGTCTCGCACAGGGCTTCCAGCGCCTTGCTGTAGAGGAGATCGCCCATGATGAGGGCGGCCGCCGAGCCGAACTTCTCGTTCACCGTCGGCAGCCCCCGCCGGGTGAGCGATTCGTCGATGAAGTCGTCGTGGACGAGCGTGGCCGTGTGCACGAGCTCGACGCATGCGGCGGCCCGGATGGCGCGCGGGTCGACCTCGTCGTCGTGCTGCGCGCTGAGCAGCAGCAGCGTCGGGCGGAAACGCTTGCTCTTGCCCCTGCGGATGTACGCGCAGATCTCCTCCGTCAGGGGGCTATCGCCCTGGAGGATGGCTGCGAACTCCGCCTCGAAGCGGTCCAGCGCCGG
>JAWOID010000043.1:0-3374 GCA_046484865.1 Candidatus Krumholzibacteriia bacterium | reverse complement strand
CGGCGAGGTCGACTGGTCCGTGGTGATCCCCTGCGTGCGCCATGTCTGCGTGACCTCCGACTGCTGCTCTGTCGTGCGCCTCGAGGCTAGGCGCCGACAGCCGAGTACGGTCGGTCGCATGGCCAGCCTGGGTGCCACCGCGAAGGACAAGCTGTTCCATGTCGAAGCCGTCGCCCAGACGGGAGCGCACGACGTCGCCGGGGTTGTCACCGGCGCTGGTCTCGTAGATCTCGTACCGGATCCGGTGTTTGGCGAAAGCCGTTTCCAGCGCCTCACGCACGGATTCATCGTTGCCTTGGCCGGAGGACGGATTGAGGACGACGAACGCTCTCATGGTTTCCTGTTCCGCCTGCGAGCGCGGCCTTGGGCGCTCCAGAACCCTGGCGCCCGTCACGGGGACCACCGACACGGTGGCGTCGGTCCTCGGTGATCGATGCTAATCATAACGATTGTCCTTCTCGTCCGCTTCCTTGCTCGAACACAAGACCCGCTCCCTCAGTTCGGCCACCCGCCCCTCCCGCCAGATCCTCTGGTCGGCCTTGAAACGGCGGATCGCCTGCTTGAACTTCTCACTCGCCTTGTCGGAGTATTCGTCCATGGTGGTGCTCCTTTGGAAGTCGCCTGGCCCGGTAGAACCGCACATTCGCAAGTTCCGCGCCGTCTCGTTAAAGGGCCCATGGCAACAGCCTGCGCGGGCCGCGGGCCGTGGCGGCCCGGCGGCGCCGATCAGAATGGTGGTCAATGCTCTCATTGGGATGGAGGCGGGAAGGAGTCACGGCCAGGGAGCGGCCTGGCGGGCTTCCCGGAGCCGGCGCACGGGCGTCGACCGATTGCCGACCTTATAGGTCGCGATGCCGCGCCTGTCGAATTGAGGCGGTCAGAGCGCTGCGAGCACCCGTTTCAGCCTTTCGCGTATTTCACCAGCAATCGGAGCGAGGGCCGGGTTGTCGACCGCCTGCATCGAAGCGACCGGGTCAACCGCCGAGACTTCGACTTCCTTGGCGGAGACTTCGCGCAGGATGACGTTGCAGGGGAGCATGGCTCCAATTCGGGGTTCCTTTTGCAGGGCCTCGAATGCAAACGCCGGATTGCAGGCGCCGAGAATGCGGTATGGTGGAAAGTCGACGTCGAGTTTCTTCTTCAGTGTTTCCTGCACATCGATCTCGGTCAGGACCCCGAACCCTTCCTCGGCCAGCCTGTCTCGCGTGAGAGATTCGGCGTCGTCGATCGACATCTCCAGTGTTCGATTGATGGTGTAGCTCATCGAATACCTCCAGGTTGGCTCGACCCATGACCGATCAGAAAGCGACACGTAGGCCGGCCAGGTAGAACACCGAGCTCGCGTCCTGGCCCTCCGCCTCAGCGATATTGCCCGTCTCCCCGACGAGATGCTCGAAGCGAATGCCGAGATATGGCGCGAACTCGCGTCTGATCTCGTAGCGCAAGCGCAGATCAAGCGTCAGATCGCTCAAGCCGGCGCCGATGCCCCTGCCGGGGATGTCCTGCGCGTACAGCGACAACTCGGTGCGCGGCTGCAGCACCAGACGCTGGGTGATGCGGACATGGTACTCCGCTTCGAAGCCCATGGACACGTCTCCGTGCTCGGATACGTAGAGCGTGTTGTCGACCTCGAACATGTAGGGGGCCAGCCCCTGCAATCCGATCGCGCCGGACCACGTGTCCTCATAGTCGCCGCTCCCGGTCCATCCGTTGGCGTACCGGGCGCCGATCTGGAAGTCCCAGAACGGGGTTATCAGTCGGGAGTAGAGCAGATCGGTCTCGACCTCGCCCTCGTCCAGCCCCGCGAACACCACCTGCCCCTCGCTTTTCCAGCGGAACTTGTCGAAATCGCGGCCGATCCAACCCTGGGCGGACCAGCCGAGCGGATCTCGGCCTCCGCTTCGCGCACGGTATTCCAACTGTTCGAACAGGGCGAAGGCGTAGACGGCGTTGTCAGGCACGACGTCGGGATAGGAAGCGGGCGGGGGGCTGGCGGCGAGCTCGAGGACCTCGTCCAGGGTCATGCCTTCAGGCACGGCGGGCGGGTAGTCTTCCTGCGCCCGGACGGTCGAGTACAGGCCAAGGAACAGGACCGCACCGACCAGGAGGATGCTACGAGGGGTCAGCATCGATCGGCCCCCCTTCGAGCGAACGGACCACGGCAACGGTCCGGAACATGCCCATCTCCATGTGATACAGGAGATGGCAATGGAACGCCCACTGCCCCGGCGCGTCGGCTGTGATGTCGACGGTGAGCAGCTCGGCCGGCTGGACGCTGACGGTGTGCTTGCGCGGATTCTCCCCGTACTCGTGTCCCGCGTAGAGGTCCATCCACATGCCGTGCAGATGGATCGGATGGGACATCATGGTGTCGTTGATCATGTTGATCCGCAGCCGTTCGCCGTACTGGAAACGGATCATGGGGGACTCCGACCATTTCTTGCCGTCGAAACCCCAGATGTACTTGTGCATGTTGCCGGTCAGGTGCAGGTCGAACTCCCGCGTGGGGGGGCGACGGTTGTCCGGTGGGTTGAGGGCCTTCAATTGGCCGTAGGTCAGGACCCGCCGGCCGTCGTCGCCCAGTCCCACCCCGGGATCGTCGAGCTGCCGATAGGCGCTGTGCGCCATGGTGATGCTGGCGGGGCCGTGCGAGGACGGCCCGTGCTCGATCCGATCGGGCAGGCCCCTGGTCGGCAAGGCGCCGCCGCTCGATTCCGGCATGTCGGCCATCGAGTGGCCGTCGCCGTCGGGCATCATCTTGTGCATGTCCCCGTTGCCGCCGTGGCCCATGCCGGCCATCATCATGCCCATGTCTTCCATCGTCAGCATGGGGCGGCGACGGCGCGCAGGCACCGGCGCCGACATGCCCTCGCGCGGGGCGATCGTTCCGCGGGCATAACCGCTGCGGTCCATGGTCTCCGCGAAGACCGTGTACGCGCGGTCGTCGGGCAACGTCACGACGACATCGTAGGTTTCGGCGACGGCGATCCGCAGTTCGTCGGTCTCGACCGGCTTGATGTCCTGGCCGTCGGCCTGGACGACCGTCAGCGGCAGTCCCGGCACGCGGAAGTCGAAGTAGGTCATGGTCGACGCGTTGACGATGCGCAGGCGGACCCGCTGCCCCGGTTCGGCCAGCATGGTGGGGTTCTCGTGCGCGGCCTTGCCGTTCATGAGATAGGTGTAGGTCGCGCCGGTGATGTCGGCGATGTCGGTCGGATCCATGCGCATCCGGTCCCACTTCAGGCGCTCACCGAGCACGCCGAAGACGCCCTTGCCGGAAGCTTCCATCTGGTCGCCGATGTTGGCCAGCGTCGGCCGCTGGAAATTGTAGTAGCCCTCCATGGTCTTGAGCTTGCGCAGCACCGCGTGGGGGT
>JAWOID010000040.1:0-17664 GCA_046484865.1 Candidatus Krumholzibacteriia bacterium | reverse complement strand
AATTGGAACAATCAATCCAAAAACTGCGGCAATTGCTGTTAAAATCTTAAACAGTTTGGAGTTCGTATCAAGTTCTCCATTCCTATAATCTGCTATCAATAGTGGTGCGACCATGAGGATTGGAAAAATTGAGGATAGACCTGCACTTAAAGTTCCAAAAACAAAAATTGCAACCGCAAATTTACCGGCCACAGGCTCAGCCCCATTCCGCTCACAGGGCCGCGATGCTATCACCCGGGTTCGCGGCAGGTCAATTCGGAAGCTCCCTGACCGTCCGGACGACGGTGTGTGCCCGGGTCAACCCGCGCCGCGCCCCCGGGGCACGCTGCCGGGGCCGGCGAGCACCAGGGTCGTATCGGGCTTGAGCACGACGGCCCGGCTGCGGCGGCCGTCGATCAGGACCGTCAGCGGAGAGGACAGGCGCACGTGGCGCAGGAATTCCGCCTCGCGCACCGCCGGCTGCGCGTCGAGCCACTCCCAGTCGATGCGGCTGCGCGCGTCGGCCGAGTTGATCGTGAGGTAGCCCACGCGGAAGCTGGTGAGGTTCTGGAAGAAGTGCGACCCCTGACTGGGGGTCACCTTGAAATCGTCCAGGTCGGTCTCGACGACCACGCGCGCGGCCGCGATCTGGTCCCAGCGCACCGGCACGCCCAGCCACGGATCGCTGCTGCCCAGTCGCCCTGCGCCGAGCAGCAGGTACGAGATCCCGTCTCGGGCCAGCTCGCCGTCGAGCTCGCCCAGCTCGGCTGCCATTTGCCGCGTTCGGTCCCGGTCGAACCGCTCCCGCGGGATGTAGACCACGTCGCAGATGTCGCTGGTGCGTCCGTTGCCGAGCGCCACGGCAGTGGAGATGAAGGCGTGGCGGCTGTCGAACAGCTCCGGCGGCACGTCAGGCTCCGCGATATCGCCCGCCAGGGGCCGGATCTGCAGCAGCCCGAACCGGTGCGGCCGGTGCGGGTCGGCGCTGAGCGACACGGCGAACTCGATCTCCACGGGCGAGCTCATCGTGCGCCGGCCGAGTTCCAGCAGGCCGCGCAGGATCTTCGTCAGCGGAAACACGTTCGCTTTGAGCACCTGGGCGAAGGTCACCAGCCGGACGCCCTCGTGATCGAGGCCGTCGTGGATGCGGTCGCTCTCCGGCGAGTACACCGACCCCACGGCCGCCAGCGTGCCGTGCCGCTCGGCCGTGGCGAGATCCAGCTTCAGCAGGTTGAAGTCCTCGGCGGTGGGATACGCTTCGGGGTGGCGGACATCGATGGCCCAGAACTCGCGCTGGCTGCAGGCGAGCCAGTCGCCGGGGCTGTCGAACTGCGGCAGGATGTCGGGTAGAGCGGGGCAGAAGTGCAGACACTTGCCGCCCTCCACCACCGTCCGGCCCATTCCCAGCGCCACGACCGCCACCCCGTCCTCGGCCCGCATGGGACCGGCGGGATAGAAGTTCGTGGAGTGAGCCACCCCGGCGAGATGGGGGTAGAACACCCCGTCGTACTCTTCTCCCACCAGTTGCTGGATGATGACGGCCATCTTCTCCTCCTCGAGGCGATTGCCGGTCGCCTCGAGGTAGGATCTGGCTCGACGGTAGAAGGTGGAGGCGTAGACCAGCTTGATGGCGTCGCAGAGCTGATCGAGCCGGACGTCCAGGTCGGGATGGTTGTTCGCCAGCATGTAGGTGGAGTAGACGCCGGCGAAGGGCTGGAACTGGCTGTCCTCCAGCAGCGAGGACGACCGAACCGCCAGCGGGTAGCGCACCTCGTCGAGGAACGCGCGCAGATCGTCGTAGATGCCGGCCGGCAGCTTCGCCGTGCCCAGAAACAGCTCCACGATGCGCCCGTCGGTCATGTCGCCCAGCATGCGCTGGCGCAGGTCGTTGCCGTCGAGGAAGGCGTCGAAGACGTCGGTGCCCAGAACGGCGGTCGGCGGCACCTGGATGCTCACACCTTCCACCCGGTCGTCGACACCGTAGCGGTCGAGCACGGAGTTCATGAAGGCGAGCCCCCGGGCCTTGCCGCCGAGCGAGCCGCCGCCGATGCGCACGAAGCCGCTGCTGCGGTCGAAGAGCCGCGGCGAGAAGTCGGTGACGATGCCGCGCTGCGCCTCGATGCGGAACCGCTCCACCGACTCGATGAGATACTCGCGGATCTCGCCGGCATCGCCGAAGTCGTTCACCTTGCGTGATCGCAGGCGCGTGGCCAGCGGAAACTCGGTGCGAGCGCGCAGCCAGGTGGAGAAGTGGTCGTGTGCGGCGTGGCGCAGGATCGACTCGTCGGGGATGAACCGGAGTTGCTCGACGAGCCCGCGCAGATCCTCCGCGCGACCCACCTCGCGGCCGTCGGGCAGGCGAAAGACGAAGTCGCCGAACCCGAAATTCTCCAGCATGAACTCGTGCAGGTGGTCCAGAAGCCGCGGCGAATCCTTGGGAATGAAACCGGCTCCCAGTTCCGCCGCCGCGTCGGCCAGGTCGTAGTCGGATGATTGCAGCACGGCCGGCGTGTGCGGGTCCACCTGCTTGACCCGGCGGATGAACTCCAGTCCCGCATCCGGGTGGACGTCTCCGTTCCAGGGGAAGCTGCCGTCGCTGATCACGCCCAGCAGGTAATCCTTGTAGGCCGAGAAGTACAGCCACGCCTCCTCGAAGTCCGTGGCCAGCAGGATCTTGGGCCGCGCTCGCAGGCGCAGCAGCTTGTGGCTGAGATTCAGCCCCTCCTGCATCAACGAGAGCGTCTGCTCCACCACCTCGGTGTAGAGCATGGGGAGGTAGGACGAGAAGAAGCGCACCGAGTCCTCGATCAGCAGGATCGTGCGCACGCCGCCGTTGCTGGTGTCGTGATGGACGTTGCGCAGGTCCTCGCAGCTCTTGATGATCGCCAGCAGCAGCCGGACGTCGCCGCTCCACAGGAAGAACCGGTCGATGGTCCTGGACCCGTTGCGTTCCTGCAGGCGCGTCAGTTCGCGGGGGTTGAAGGCGAGCGTGAAGACGGGCAGTTCCGGATCGATCTTCTTCAACTCCCGGGCGAGGAAGAAGACGTCCATGTCCCCCAGCCGCGACATGGCGAGCACCATGTCGAACCGGCGCACCTCGCTCAGCCGCAGCGCCTCCGCGCCGGTGCCGACCCGGGTGACGTGCGGCGAGAAGCTGAGGTTCAACTCGCGGTACTCGTTGAGCAGCAACTCGGTCAGACGCCCGCCCTCCTCGAGGGTGAAGGCGTCGTACAGGGAACTGACCAGGAGGATCTCCTGGACGCGGAACGGCATGAGATGGCCGAACCCGCGGAAGCGCTCGTCGGGGCCATGGCGGATCTGCTCGAAGAAGAGATCATCCATGGGGCGAACGCTAAGGCATCCAGGCGCGATGGGCCAGTGGAATCAGGGTGCCCGCCGCGCCCGCTGCCGCTACCCCGGGGCCGCAGGCCTCTCGGCCGGACGCCCGCAGCCCCGGGCGAGACGATCCCGCGCCGCTCAGCCCGCCCGCCTCTCGGCGACCTCCTTCAACTCGTCGTTGGCGATGATCGCCAGTTCCACCCGGCGATTCTCCTGGCGTCCGGCAACGGTGGCGTTGCTGGCCACCGGCTGCATCTCGCCATAGCCGGCGACGCTGAAGCGCGAGCTGTCCACCCCGAGTTGCGCCAGGTAGTGCGCCACGGCGTCGGCGCGGCGCTCGGACAGCTCCTGATTGTACGCCTCCGGGCCGGTGGAGTCGGTGTGGCCCTCGATCAGGATGTTCGTGTCGTCGTACTTCTCGAGGATCGTGGCGAGGTCGCGCAGGTTGGCCTCGGCCTGCGGCTCGAGCACGGCGCGGTCAACGGCGAACAGCAGTCCGGAGTCGAAGGTCACCCTGATCCCCTCGCCCACGCGTTCGATTCGGGCCCCCTCGAGATCGCGCTCCATCTCCGCCGCCTGTTCGTCCATGTATTTGCCGATATGGGCTCCGGCCGCGCCACCGACCACCGCGCCGACGATCGCGCCGACCGCCGTGTTGCCGGCCACGTTGCCGACCACCGCACCAGCAGCCGCTCCCACCCCGGCGCCCACCACCGTACCCTGCTTCTGCTTGGTGCCGCCGCAGGCAGCGAGTCCCACCGTCACGCACACCACCAGCAAGATGACGAACAGGCTTCTCATGGTTCTCTCCTCGGTGCGGGTTCGTTCAGGCCCCACCCGGTGCAGATCCGGGTCGTGGTGCCCTGCCCGACATACAAGCATTGCGCGCACATTTCGCAAGAGATTGTCATCCTCGGCGCGGCTCTTGCAGGCCCCGCGCCCGGCACGGCGGAGCTCCCGCGCGAGCTGACGACCATGCGCGCCTGCAGCGACGGCTGCAGCGAGGGCTTGCGCCGCAGCACGCGGACATCGTATAATTCGTCAAGCGGATGGTGCGATTTTCGCCCCTGCTGCGACAGGAGAGCCGAGAGGACATTGGTGCATTCCCTGCTGGCGGCTGGTCGGATTCCCGGTAGCTTGTCCCTGTGACACGGGGGGGTCCGGAGCCTTCAGCCCCGGGAGGGAGAAGGAGATGAACACCTTGAGAATGCTAGGCCTGATCACCTTGATGGCCGTCATGGTGCCCGCGGCGGCCTCGGCCACGCACCTGAACGGCATCGACGCTGCGGCCGACTGCAGCGGCTGGAATGCCACCCTCGACGTGACGTGGCGCACGGGCGTCTACGAGGGCACCCTCGACTACTCGGTCCGCCTGCTGGATCTCGCGGAGAACGTTCTCTTCGAGGATACCTGGACCGGGCTCATCACCCGCGAGACGACCGATCCGCGGGACATGATGTACACGTTCAACGGTATCTGGCAGGGCGTTTTCTCTGGTCCGGCCTTCCTGGCACGCGGCGACTTTCACCTGGTGGCGCCGTATTCGAGCGGGATCGATGAGGAGACGATCAGCTTCGACCTGGACCTGCAGTGCACGGTGTCGTCGGAAGAGGCTACCTGGGGCGCGGTCAAGTCGCTGTACCGGTAGGCTGGCGCAGGGCGGCCGGCCGACGGGTCGCGGCGTCGATGTCCCGCGTGCGCGAGGGCGGAAAAGCGAGCGCGAGGCCCATGCTTCGGCCATGGACCTCGCGCTTTCTCGATCCGAGAAGGCGTGTTCTGGCGGGCATCGGACCAGCCTCAGCACGCCGTTGAATCATGCGAGCTAGGGGTGGAACTCCACTCCCTGGGCGAGGTGCACCTCGCCGCTCCAGTTCACGGTGTTCGTCTGGCGCCGCATGTAGAGCTTCCAGGAGTCGGAGCCCGATTCGCGGCCACCGCCAGTCTCCTTCTCGCCGCCGAACGCCCCGCCGATCTCCGCTCCCGAGGTGCCGATGTTCACGTTGGCGATGCCGCAGTCGCTCCCCTCGAAACCGATGAACCGCTCGGCCTCGAGCATGCTGTCGGTGTAGACGGAGGAGGACAAACCCTGGGGTACGCCGTTGTGCAGGGCCACGGCCTCGTCGAGGGTGCGGTACTTCATCACGTACAGGATCGGGGCGAACGTCTCGGTCTGGACGATGGGCGCGGAGTTCTCCAGTTCCACCACCGTGGGCTGCACGAAGGTCCTCGCGCCGAACGGCTTCAGCGCCTTGCCGCCGTAGAGGATCTTGCCGCCCTGCTCCGCGACCGCAGCGAGCGCATCCTCGTAGTCCTTCACGGCGCCCTCGTCGATGAGGGGACCCATGAGGGTTTCGGGGGCCAGCGGGTCGCCGATCTTCACCTTCCGGTAGTTGGCCACGAGCTTGCCGACGAAGGTATCGTAGACCGATTCGTGGATGATGAGCCTGCGCGTCGACGTGCAGCGCTGACCGGCGGTACCCACGGCGCCGAAGAAGGCGCCGGCGAGCGCCTGGGTGAGGTCGGCCTTCTCGCTGACGATGATCGCGTTATTGCCGCCCAGCTCCAGGATGGTGCGGCCGAGCCGACCGCCGACCACCTCGCCGATCCGCTTGCCCATGCGGGTGGACCCGGTCGCCGAGATGAGCGGCAACCGGTGGTCGGCGACCATCCGCTCGCCGATGACCGAACCGCGACCGACGACGAGGCACGAGATGCCCTCGGGCAGTCCGTTGGCCGCCAGCACCTGCGAGGCGATCTTCTGGCACGCCACGGCGCAGAGCGGCGTCTTGCTGGACGGCTTCCACACGACGGGGTCGCCGCACACCCAGGCCAGAGCGCCGTTCCAGGACCAGACCGCCACCGGGAAGTTGAACGCGGTGATCACGCCCACCGGACCCAGAGGATGCCACTGCTCCATCATCCGGTGACGGGGCCGTTCGCTCTGCAGGGTGGGCCCGGAGAGGTTGCGGCTGAGCCCCACGGCGAAGTCGCAGATGTCGATCATCTCCTGCACCTCGCCCTGGCCCTCGGTGAAGATCTTGCCCATCTCGAGGCTCACCAGCGCGGCCAGCGCGTCCTTCTTCTCGCGCAGTGCCACCGCGATCTGCCGCACCACCTCGCCGCGCCTGGGCGCCGGCAGGGCTCGCCACTGCAGGAACGCCTCGCCCGCGGCGGCCATCATCCGCTCGTAGTCGTCGGCGCTCGCCTGCTGGATGCGCGCCAGCAGCTCGCCGGTGGTGGGGTTGCGGGACTCGAGCCAGTCGCCGCTGGCGGCGAACCACTCGCTGCCGGTGGAACAGCCCGCCATCTTGCCGCTCAGCCCGAGGGCGCGGAAGATGCGGGCCTTCGTCCACTGCCCGCCGGTCTGGCGACCGCCGGGCTCGTTCACCTTCGTCGTCCGCTTGCGGTCCTGCTGCTCCCTGGCCGTCTTGCGCGTGGGCATCGCTCTTCTCTCCTCCTCCCCCGGGGGGATTGCTGGCGCCGCGGTGCTCCGCCGCGCGTCGGTGGTCCTGACTTTTCCTTTTCATGCCGCCGTGCGCCCGCAGCAGCCGGCCGCCGGCAAGGTCCCTAGCTCGGGTTCGCCGCCAGCGTGCGACTCTCCTCGCGGCAGACGATCCCCAGCTCGGCCAGACCGTCGAGCAGCGGATGGTAGATCTCCGGCAGCACGGGGCGCAGGACGCCCCGCGCCCGCACGTCGCCCCCGAGAATCAGATCGGCGCCCAGCGCCGCCGGCAGCGACACGGTGCGCGCCATCGCACTGGCGCGCTCGTCGCCGCGGGCCACGAGGCTGGAGGTGGCGACGACGCGCCGTCCGTCGGGAAAGCGCGCGCCGAAGCGATGGAAGAGCACGATCATGTCCCGCTGCCCGGGAGCGAAGGATAGCTTCTCCTGCATGCACCGGGCCAGCAGATCGAACGGGCTGATCGCGTCCTGCCCCACCGGCGCCTCGTCGAGCAGGCCCAGCCAGGCCAGGTTCCAGACCGGGAGCGACTCCACCGCCACGACCATCGCCCGCGCCGCGGCGGCGCGAGGATCGGTGCCGGGCGCCGCGCCGGCCAGCTCGCGGACGTAATCGGCGCAGGTCAGACCGGTCGCCGGCCGCTCCGTCATGTCCAGCAGCCCCAGCCGCGCGAAACCATGCATGGTGTCGCACCAGCCCAGGTTGCGCAGGGTGCCGCGGAAGATCGTGTGCGCGCGGTCGAGGCCGTACACGTCGCGGTAGACGAGCGAATCGCGGTTGGGGTAGGCCTCGAAGTCGCCGGCATCCGGCACGTGCACCAGGCGCATGTCCCGAAACAGGCGCTCGGCGGGTACCTCGCGCAGCTCGCCGCCCGACAGATAGCGGGCCGGATTGCGACCGGCCAGCAGGACGCCCCGGGGCGACCAGGAGAACTTGTAGCCGAAGGGATTGTCCACCGCCTCGGGCGCCGGCAGGCCGCCGCAGCAGGAGCGGAACTCCTCGACCGTGCCGCCCTGCTCGCGCAGGCGGTCGATCACCCGCATGGCACTCAGGTGGTCGATGCCGGGATCGAGGCCCAGCTCGTTCAGGAAGACCAGGCCGCGCTCTCTCGCGGCCGCATCCAGCGCGTTCATCTCAGGCGAGACGTAGCTGGCGGTCACCAGGTGCTTGCCCTGATCCAGACAGTGCCGGGCGATCCGGGGATGGAAGACGTAGGGGACCAGGCTCACCACGAGGTCGCTGCCGCCGACCAGTTCGCGCAGGCGTTCCCGATCGCCCAGGTCCAGTTCCAGCGCGGTGCCGCCCGGCCGGCCGCCCACCAGCGCCTCCGCCTCCTCGCGCACCAGGCTGGTGACGGTCAGCTCATGCCCTCTCGCCAGCAGCCACTGCACGAGCGGCCCCGCCACCATGCCGGCGCCCAGTACCAGGATCCTGCCCACGTGTTCCCCCTTCTCAGGCGCGGCTGCGCTGCAGAAACGCTTCGAGGTAGCGATAGCGGGGAGCCAGCTCGCCGCGATGACAGATCACTGCGCGATGCAGCGGTCCCGGCAGGTCGAGTTCGCCGAAGGGACGGGCGAAGTCGCAGGCCGCCAGCGACGGCACCAGGTCGCGCAGGACCGCCGAGAAGTACTCGCTCGATTCACGCGGCAACTCGCACGGCAGGTTGTCCACCGCCATGATCACCGGCCCGTCTCCCTCGCAGCCGAACTCCGGCCGACCGGTAGGCGGATCCCACACGTAGCACGGCTCGTCGGGCATGGTGGCGGTGACCGTCAGTTCCACGGCGCCCTCGATGTCGCACGAGATGTCGCCGATCACCTGCAGCCGGGGCCGGCGTCCGGCGCCGTAGGTCCGCCGCGCCCATTCGCTGGCGACCAGCCGGGGGTAGCGGGGCTCCCAGTAGATGGTGTTGAGCAGGACGTCCAGGTGCGGGAGGTAGGTCTCGAACACGCCGCGATAGCGCTCGGGATGCTGGTAGTACTCCTGCAGGTCGAACGCCGCACCGGGCGCCAGGGGCTCCGCCATGTGTTCCTCGCGAAACTCCACCTTCACGAGCGGCGCGTCGGGCAGTTCCCCTCGCAGCAGCGCGGCGGGCGTGACCGCCGGAGCGGGGATCTGCGCGAGGATCTCGTGACAGCCGCGAGCCACGTTGCCGTAACCGGCGATGCCGATCACCAGTGGCCTCTCCGCGCCCAGGCCGTCGCTCCGCAGCCGGTCCCCCACGGATACCAGGTGTCCGCGCGCTTCGGCCAGGCTCGCGTACTCGAATGCCCGCCGGATCTCGAGCAAGGGCGTGGTGCGCCCTAGCGTCTTCAGCCGCCGGCCGAGAGCCCACAGCGTGTCGATGGTGCCGGCGTAGCCCGCGTGCACGCTGAAGAAGATCAGGCGCCGGCCGGTGTCGTCGGTGATCTTCTCGTAGTCGAGCAGGGTGGCGCGCAGATCGAGCAGGTGCGCCAGCATCGGCATGTTGTACGACTGGCCCTTGATCACGTGCGCGAAATAGACGTACACCCGTTCCCGCTGCAGCAGGTGGCTGGGTATCTCCTTCACCGCGAGCACCACGTCGGCGGCGCCGATGTCGGTGGTCACCTCCGCCCCCGCCTGCCGGTAGTCGGCGTCGGCGAAAACACGGATGGGCGACGCCTCCACCTGGAACCGCAGGCCGTGCTCGCGCACGAGGGCGGCCACGTCCGCGGGCGTCAGCGGCACGCGCCGTTCCCACTGGTTCTTGTCCTCGCGGCGGATGCCGACGACCGCTGCCACGGCTCACCTTTCCGGATGATTCCTGCGGTGCTAAATACCACTCTCGCTGGACGTTCTGGCCACAGAGCGCGAGTGGGCACGAAGGTAGGAGGCGCCCCGGAGCGAGTCAAGCCGATCACCGTCTCGAGCCAGACGACCTCGCCGGGGCTAGCGGACGAGCACCAGATAGACGATCGGCAGGAGGAAACCGGCGGCCATCAGTGCGCCGCCGCGTCCGGCCAGCCCCCTGCGCCCGCGCACGAGGAAGATACCGGTGAGTGCGAGGATCAGCAGCACCACGGCATAGCCGTCCGCGATCCAGGTCCAGATCCCCTTGCCGTGGTTCAGGTGCAGGAAGTTGAGGTCGCGGAGCAGCGGGCGGTCCCGGAACCCCTCCCAGACCACCTCGCCGGTGTCCAGGCGCACGTGCCAGGTGGCGTTCTCGACGATGATGCGCAGCTGCTCCGGCGTGGCGCGCCAGACGTTCTTCACGGGCGCGCCGGGATCGAGCTGCGCCAGCACCGCGGCAGTCACGTCCTCGGTGCTGCCGAGGCCGACGGGATCGATCCAGCTGGTCTCCGTCGCGAGGATGTAGCTGGGGTTCCAGGAGTCGACGTGGTTGACGGCCACGCCGCTGACGGCGTACGCGAGGGTGAGGCCCACGGCCAGGAAACCCAGCTCGCGGTGGAGCCACCGGCACACCCGGCGGAACCTCGAGACGCCGCCGCTGGTCCCGTCCGGCCGCTGACTGCACGGCCGGACGGCGGCGCGGCGATCCCCGGGGACCACTCTGCCGCCGCCTGCAACCCTGGTCACTGGACGCCGGGGCGCACTACCGCGCCGGTTCCCTTGATCTGGTAGAACGTGATCCCCTCGGCGGGGACGGTCGCCTTGTCGAAGGTCTCGCCCTGACAGGTGGCCTCGTGCTCGAGGTAGGCGCACGCGTCCTCGTAGGTCATGGGGATGCCCTGGAGCACGCCCTCCACGACGGCCGTCTCGCCGACCACCTCCATGGGGAAGACGATCTCGCCGTCCTCCACCTTGAGCATGATCTTCTGGAACTCCTGATCGGATGCGAGCTCGATCCAGCAGCCGCGCTTCTTGCAGCAGCCGACCACCGGTCCCTCGACACGGACCGTCTTGCCGAGATAGTCGCCGGGATGGGCGAGCAGGTGACTGATCATGACCGTATCGGCGGACGATACGCCCTTGCCGTAGATCTTGCCGGCGGGTGCCTGGTCGGTCGCAGCGGCGGCCGAGGCCAGGATGGTCAGTGCGGCGGCAAGGGCCGCCAGAGTGATGGTGCGCATGCTCGTCTCCTCGTCCGCATTGTCCGCGTTGTCCGCGTTGTCCGCTTTGGCTCGGTGCGCCGGCCGCGCTCGGTCGCGCCCTCTCCGCACCGGATCGGCGATCTCGGCCCCCATTGTGCGACCCGGACGGCGGGTTTTCAAGGCGCTTCGCCGACCGGCACGTCCGGAAAGCCCACCAGTTCCTCGAGTTCGGCCGTGACCCGGCGCCCGTCGGAGATGCTCAGTCTCAAGGGGACCCCGCGCGCGGCGTGGAACCACACGTCGCGGTGGCCGCCGTCCACCTCGTAGCAGACGTGTTGCACCGGCACTTTCTCGCCTCGCCAGACCAGCGACTCGACCCCGACGTAGCGCAGGACGCCCTCGCGGACCTGTCCCTCGTTCACGTGGAGCAGGACCACCGGCTGGCGATCGCCGGGCTCCAGCTCGGGCAGACCGATGGGCGGCAGCAGCCAGGCGTCCAGGTCGGTGCGCTGCCAGTCTCCTGCCGCCAGCATCCGCTCCTCGCACCGGTCCTCGTGCGTGACCCGCAGGCGGAAGAGGTCACCGCGGCGCTCGCCTTCCACCCGGACACTCGCCATGTTCTCGCGGACGGACGCCTCGCACGCGATCAGCTCGCCCTCCTCGCTCCAGGCACTCGCCTCCAGCCGGTGCGTGTAACCGAAGAACTCGCTCTGCACGTCGATCGCCGCGTCCAGGGTGCGCCGCAGCACGGACCGGTCGCCGCGCTCCTCGACGGTCTCGGTGAGGACCATCTCGCCGGCCGGCACATCGTTGTGGCGGGCGGCGAAGCGCAGCAGGCGGTCGTAGCCGCGCTCGCGGGCACGCTGCACCGGCGAGAGGCAGGAGCCGGCCGCCGTCTCGAGATCGCGCAGCCGCAACTCCAGACCCACCATGCGGCGGCGCAGCGCGCGCAGGTTGCGGATCATGAACCGCAGGACGTTCGTCTTCACGGTCGGGTACCGGTCCATCAGGTCGAGCAGTTCCTCGCGATCGAGCATCAGCACGTGGCAACGGTCCCGTGCCACCGCGGAACTCTCGTGTTCGCTATCGTCGAGAATGGCCGGTCCGCCGAAGGCTTGCCCGGCGATCATGGTCAGCAGTTCCACGCCCTGGAATTGGACGCTGACCCGCCCCTCGGCCAGGACGAACACCTCCTCGGCGCGCTGCCCCTCGCGGTAAAGCCGGTCGCCGGGCTCGAATCGCGCCTCGCGGGCGATCTCGGCCAGACGCGCCACATCTTGCACCGTCAGGCCGGCGAAGAAGTCGACGCCCCTGAGCAGGATGATCTTCTCGATCACCGTGAGCCGCGCCACCGGGCCGTCGGCCATCTCACACCTCCGCGAGGCGCACCAGGGCGGCGGCCTCCTGCACGATGAGCGGCGCCTCGGGATCGACCCGAACGAACCGGGCCAGTTCTGCCAACGCGCCCAGGTCGGCGGCCGCGGCCAGGGTCGCGGCCTGCAGCAGCGGGTCCGGCCGGCTGACCAGGCTCCGCAGCACCACCGGGATGGAGTCCGGCAGCGAGACCCCGGCGCGTTGCAGTCGCTGTTGCAGCGGCAGTTCCTCCAGGAACTCCAGCAGCAGATGCCGGTGTGGCTGCGGCAGCACGGCGTTCAGGAACGCGGCGGCCGTGGTGCGGGTTTCCGCGTCGCCGTCGCGATGTCGCTCGAAGGCGGTGAGGATCTCGCGACTGGGATAGAGCAGCTCCAGCAGACGGAAGGATCGCTCGAGAGCCGCGGCGGCTCGCTCGCGCAGCAGGTCGCCGAGCAGACGCGCTCGGGCACCGTCGCTGCCGCGAGCGGTGGTGACCATCTCCTGCCGGCCGAGGAAGAACCGGACCCTGTCCACCTCGGTGGCGAGAAGCGCCCGGATGCGCGGACGCGGCACGGGATGCTGCCGGGGGCCGCTCACCAGGTCGCCCAGAGCGCCCAGCACGTCGTTCGCCAGCCATTCCTCGGCAGTGTCGAGGCATTCCAGCAGGGCCTCGGCGGCCTTCGCCGTGCCGATGTCGCGCAGCAGCACCACCACCTGCAGCCGCAGCCAGGCTGCCGCTCGCGAACGGAAGATCTCCAGCAACCGGGGCACAGCCTCGTCGCCGATCGCCACCAGCGCGCGCCGCGCCGGCTCGGCCGTGCGCCGGGCGTAGAGGAGATCGCAGAGGGGTTCCACCAGTTCCAGGGTCTGGTGCCGGGCCGCCGCCTCGGCGGCCGCGGCACGCACCTCGACCGACGTATCGCGCAGCAGTTCCTCGAGCCATTCGAGCGGTAGCCGCTCGCTGGAGCGTCCCAGCGTCCGGGCCACCGCCAGCCGCTCCGCGGGGCGACCCCGCCTGAGTTCGTCCAGCATCTGCAGGGCGCGCCCGCGCTCCGGCCCTGTACCCAGCTTCAGCAGCGCGTAGGCGTGGCTGGCTCGCGCCCCCGGATCGGGGTCGTCCTCGAACAGCGCCAGTCGGCGCAAGGCGAAGCCCGGATCGGCGTCGGCAAGCGTGGTCAGGGCCAGGTGGCGGACCCGCCGATCAGGGTCGCTCAGCAACGGGTCGAGGAACCCGAAGCCGTCGCGCCGCCCGCTCGCGCGCAGCACGCGCAGGGTGTGCAGGCGCACCTCCGGGTCGCGGTGGGCCAGCAGGACCGCAGGGATCACGTCCTGCTTGCCGTAGGCGGCGAAGAGGTCGAGAGCCTCGATCACGCGAGCGCTGTCGGGGCTGTTCAGCAGCCTGAGCAGCGGCTCGAGGCCGCCCAGGTCCTCGAGCTCGGCCCGCCCGGGCAACTCCTGCCCGACAGACGGCCGCAGACGCGTGCGCAGCGCTCGCACGTAGAAGAGCTGCGCGCGCCAGCCCCAGACGAGCCAGATGCCGATCAACCCGAGCAGCAGCCAGCCCAGCCGCTGCGTCCCCCAACCCAGCTGCAGCGCCACCAGGATGAGCACCCCGCCCACGGCATCGCCCAGCCGCTCGCTCACCGCATCCAGGGTGGGCTTGACGTGCCGGCGCCGGCTGGGATTCAGCGGCAGGTAGAGCAACTCGGCTCCGGACTTCAGCACGCTGTTGCGCAACCCGGCGTCCAGCCCCTTGGCCACCACCACGGTGGTCAGCACGGTGTAGACCACCGCGGCGCCGCCGGCGGCCAGCAGCAGCAGCGGCAGCACGAGTAGCGCCGCGCCCAGCCCGAAGCGCTGCAGCAGGATGGGCGTTCCGACGAACTGCACCACCAGCGCGGCGACGCCCACGAGGGCGTAGAAGGAACCGAAGAACCCGGCCAGGCGCTCCGGCGGGACCGCCTGCTGGACGGTGACCTTGAACAGGAAGTCGAGGACCGTGCTCGCCACCATCCCCACGAGGATGAAGAGCGCCATGGACCGCAGGTAACGCGACCGGACGATCTCCTGCAGCGGCGACCGCGGCCTCGCCCGCGCCGCCTGGGCATCGGTGCGCCGCAGGCGTGACCCGGGCGACGTCATCATGACGGCCGCGGGCGACCAGGCCTCGATCGCCGCCAGCATCGTGGCCATGGAACCCAGGAGCACCACGACGACGATGCCGATCAGTGCTTCCGGCCGGCCGCCCAGGGGACCGCCGGCGACCAGGCGCACGAGCTGTCCGCCCACCACCTGCCCCACCAGTGCACCGGCCGCCACCATCGTGATCAGTCGCCGCGACCCGCGCCGGCTGGTCAAGGCGTGGAAGCACAGCCAGAACTGGGTGAACACGAGGGCGCCGTAGACGTTCACCCATACGTAGAAGACCAGCGGCGCCCAGGCGAGCCCGGCGCCGAGGGCCAGGTAGAATCCGGCCAGCACCGCGGCGATCGCGAGGTAGGTCCCCACCAGCAGACGCGTGAGCGCGACCCGGGCGCGAAGCCAGGCGTAGGCGTTGAACAGCAGGATCAACACCACGGCCACCGCGATGTAGATGTAGGGCAGATTCTGCAGGTCCACTCGCGCCAGCAGCACGGCGTCGCGCACCGACTTGGCCACGACGTAGCTGAGCATCGTCAGGAAGTTCGTGCCGGTCAGCAGCAGCAGGGGACGCAGTTCCTGGGGTCCCAGGGCCAGTGCCGAGAGGATGCGATCGCGGATGCTCATACACCCAACCTAGCAGCCGTTCCGCCCAGCGCGAACCGGAAGGCCGCCGCCAGGCCGTTGCGCCAGTTCATCCAGTTGTGCCCGGCCGGACGCAGCACCAGTTCCACCAGGCACCCGTGCCGGTCCAGCGCCGCCGCCATCCGCGAGTTGCTCGGCCGCAGCCACTCCAGGGTGCCGCAGTCGAGGTGCCAGCGCCGCACCGGCGCCGGCGTCCGTTCGGCCTCGCGCACGAGCCATTCGCTGCCGTGGAACGGATCGCGCAGGTCCTGGTCGGGACCGAACAGGTACGCCCCCGACTGGGTCACCACCGTCTGGAAGAGGTCCGGATGCTCCCAGGCGAGCATGGCGCTGAGTAGCCCCCCCAGGCTCGCTCCCCACGCAGTCCGCTCGCCGTTGCAGGGAGCGGCCGCCTCGGCGCACGGCAGCGCCTCCGCCACCAGGAAGCGACGGTAGTACGCGTTGAAGGCGTACTCGCGGGTGCGGTCGGTCGGGGGGATCATCACCAGGTGTGCCCGGCGCACCGCACCCCCGGCGAGCAGGCGCTCGTACACCTGGGGCACCAGGGCCCACCCCAGGTACGCCTTGCCGTCCTGGAACACCACGTGCGGGAGCGCGGTTTCCGCGCAGCCCGGCGGCGAGTAGACGTGCAGCGAACGCTCCTGGCCCAGGACGCGGGAGGCGAGCGCCAGGCGCCGTAGCGTCCCCTCGAGCGGCCCCCGCTGCAGGGTGGCCAGCGGATGCGGCCGGTAGTCGGGCCCCACGAGGTTGCAGGCGTACTCCCACCAGGGATTGAGGCGCGGCCGGTGGTTGGCGGGATCCGGCCGGCGCCGCCCCTCGGCATCGAGGTACGCGTACTCGAAGTAGACGTCGTCCGGCAGCGTCAACGGCCGCATCTCACGCACGGCGACGGGCGCTCGCTGCCAGTCCGTGAGGTCGCTGAGCAGATGGGTCGCCCAGCCGGGCGGCGTCAGTTGAACGCGCATGCCGGCCACCGTGCTCGCATCAGGTGGAGAGGTCGCGGCCGGTCTTGCGCTTGACGGTCTCCACCTTGCTGGTCAGTCGTGCGCTGTAGCCCTTGCGGTAGTCGAACTTCATCACGCAGGCGATGCGGTTGCTGTCCTCGCTCATCCGCTCGAAGCACCGCCGCATGAGATCCAGCACCTCACCGATCTCTCCCTCCACGCAGGTCCCCATCGGGCCCAGCTTGTAAGGCAGACCGCTGTCGTCGATGATCTCGAGACTCCGCTTCACGTAGTCGCTGACGCTCTCGCCCTTGTCGGTGGGATACATGGAAAATTCGAGCAGGACCATGGCTCGAGGCTCCTCCCGGCAACTGGAGTGAAGGTCGCGGGCCGTCGATGCGCCGAGACCCGGCTGCCGCCAGCGTCCCGGCGCTGGCCGTGTGGAGCATCTTGACAGGTCGGGAACGCGGCGTCGAGACTGTGACTCGCGCTGTGGCGGCGAAATCGCTTCCAGGACCCCGGTGTCCTGACGGGACCCCCGTCGAGCCGGCCTAGACCCTGCCGGTCTGGTGACGGTCGACCGCGTCGGGCCGACTGGAGGTCCGCCGCAGGTAGCGCGATCCCACCACGAGCCGCACCGCTCCCGGCAGCACGTCGGCGGCGAACGGGGTGGCGCCGAGACTCTCGCCGTCGATCTGCACCGGCAGCGGGGGATCCGCGTCGATACGGACCGACCGCGCGTCCAGGTACCGCAAGCGCCGCGCCGGACGCCGCCAGGTGAACATCCGCAGCAGTACCGGTACCAGATCCCAGAGGGTGCGGTTCGAGATCACCGACAGGTCGAAGCGGCCGTCATGGGGGCTCGTCTCCGGGCTGACCCGCAGGCCGAGGTCGGCGATCGCCCCGATGTTCGTCACCAGGATCGTGTGCGCCACGAAGCTGTGCACGTCTCCGTCGAGGGTGATGGTCACGCGCGCGTGGCGGGGGGTGAAGAGGCTGCGCGCGCCCGACCACGCGTAGGCGAACACGCCCAGGATGTTCTTCAGGCGCCGCGTCGAACCCTCGATGATGCGGGCGGGGTACCCGATGGCCGCCATGAGGATGAAGTGCCGGTCCACCTCGGGCAGGTAGCCCACATCGAACTCGCGGACCCGACCGGCGAGGATCGTCTCCACCGCCGCCCCCGGCAGCCAGGGCAGGCTGAGGGCGATCCCGACCACGTTGGCGGTGCCCGACGGGACGAACGCGATGGTCACCTTGCGCTCGGCGCGGGCCTGCCCCGCCACCACCTCCTGCAAGGTGCCGTCGCCGCCGATGACCACGATCAGGTCGAAGCCCTCGTCGCCCGCCCGGCGGGCCCAGGCGTTGCCGCGCTCCGTGGGGCTGGTGAACCGCTCCGTACAAGCGATGCCATGCGCCTCGAGACCACGGCGCACACGCCCATGCGTGAAGCGGCCACGCCCCTGCCCGGCGACGAGGTTGACCACCAGCAATGCTCTGTGGAACTCGGTCATGGCATCGGGCGCGCGCCGTGCGCAGACGGCGCGGACGGCGGCACCGGCGCGAGTCTAGGGGACCGGAAGGATGTTGGCGAACGATTTTGGTTCTGCCAGCGAGAATGTGTCTGGCCCGCCGCTTGCCTGACCGGGGGCATGGAAACCAACGATTGCGACCGCCCAGGCTGGCGCCCGCCCTTCTGCCCCAACGAGAACTGCCTCTACCACAGCGAGTTGGCAGGAGATTGGCGCTTCAAGAAGATCGGCTTCTTCCGCCGCGACCACGATCTGAGGCG
>JAWOID010000099.1:0-3430 GCA_046484865.1 Candidatus Krumholzibacteriia bacterium | reverse complement strand
CGCTGACGGCTACTTCCGCATCGTCGACCGCAAGAAGGACATGATCCTGGTGTCGGGCTTCAACGTGTATCCCAACGAGGTCGAGGAGGCGGTCGCGGCCATGCCGGGCGTGCTGGAGTCGGCCTGTATCGGCGTGCCGGACGAAGCGACCGGGGAGGCGGTCAAGCTGTTCGTCGTCAGGAAGGATCCGGCGCTCACCGCGGAGGACGTGCGTGAGTTCCTCCGGTCGCGGCTGGCGGCGTACAAGGTACCCAGGCAGGTCGAGTTCCTCGACGAGCTGCCGAAGTCGGCGGTCGGCAAGATCCTGCGCCGCGAATTGCGCTAACCCCCCCCCGGCTTTTCGGGCTCCGAACCCGGGCGCTATCAGGTGCGTCCTTCCAGGACACGCTCAAGACGTACCTGTGCGCTATTCGACTGTTCCCGACAGCTCGAATGTCCTGGAAGGACGTACCCGACAGCGCCCTCGACGCCCTGTGTGGGACCGACTGTAGGAGCGGCTTCAGCCGCGATCGAATCAAAGCACGCGCGTGAGATGCTCCAACACCAGCGCGGGCCGCTCCGCCAGCATGGCGTGGCCGGCCCCCTCGAGAATGATGGTTTCGGCGTTGGGCAGCGCGGCGGCCAGTTGGCGGGCGGCGCGCGGCGGCGTCAGGCGGTCGTGTTCGCCGAGGATCAGCAAGGCGGGGCAGTTGACGGCCGCTGCGTGTTCCAGGCCGGCGGCGTAGTCGTTGCAGGCCTTGAGGTCGGTATGGATCACGCCCGGCCGGGCACGCTCGAGCAGACGCCGCCCGGCCTCCTGCAGCGGGTTGATTGACGCCGGGGTTTGGCCCGCCCCGGCATTGTGGAAGCCCCACCGGGTCAGCATGTCGATGGCGCTCGGCAGGTTTTCCCGGGCCGCCGCCAGCAAGGCAGGGGATACCGCCATGGGCCACGCGGTGCCGACCAGGGCGATGGCGCGCACCCGGCCGGGATGGCGCGCCGCGGCCGCGAGCGCAGCCAGCGAGCCCAGGCTGTGGCCGGCGATGGCCGCTCGCTCCCGGCCCGCCGCGTCGAGCACCGCGACCAGCCAGTCCGCGATGGCCTCGATGCTTTGCAGCGGCGCGCCGCCCGAGCGCCCGTGTCCGGGCAGATCCACCGCGAGCACATTGCGATCGTGACTTGCGAAGCGCCGTGCCGGCAGCGCCCAGATGCTGTGATCCTGGCCGGAGCCGTGCACGAACAGGACCGTTTCCCGGGCCCGGCCGGGCCTGCGGCCCCCGCTGGTGGCGTATACCGCGTGTCCGTTTACCTCGAGCAGCATCTAGCGTTGGCCGAGATGGCGCCCGAACCAGTCGAGGTAACGCCGGTAGAGGTCCTTCTCGTAACTCGGCGTGTCGATGCCGTGGAACTGGCCCGGGTAGACGACGAGCTGGGTTTCGACGCCCAGCTGGCGCAGGGCCAGGTAGAGATGCTCGGAGTTGATGATGGGCACGTTCCAGTCTTCTTCGCCGCCGAGGATCAGCGTCGGCGTGACCACCTGGTCGAGGCGATTGTAGGGAGACATGCGCTCGTACAGCTGGCGCGCCTCCGGCTCCCAGGGCAGGCCCAGTTCCTGTTCCCACCAGCGCTGGTACATGTCGTGGCCGTAGTTGACCGTGTACAGCGTCGCGCTGGCGCCCGTGGCGGCGGCCTTGAAGCGGTCGGTCCGGGTGATGACGTGGTTGGTCAGCATGCCGCCGTAGGACCAGCCGGTGACGCCCAGGCGGTCGGGGTCCGCCCAGCCGCGCGCGACGGCGTCGTCGACGGCCGCCATCACGTCCTCGTAGTCGGGGCCGCCCCAGTCCCGCCAGATCGCCAGGCAGAAGTCCTGGCCGTAGCCGGTGGAGCCGCGCGGATTGGGGTGCAGGACCAGGTAGCCGTTGGCGGCATAGAGCTGGGCCTCGAAGTGGAAGCTGTAATCGTACTGGGCCTGGGGTCCACCGTGGATGTCCAGGATGGTCGGGTAACGCCGGCCCTCGACGAATCCCGGCGGCTTGATCACGAAGCTCTCGATTTCGGTGCCGTCCGCGCTCCTGAATCGCACCTCCTCGACGGCGCCCAGCTCCAGCCCGGCCAACGCGTCGCGGTTGGTGAACGAGCGTTGCTCCAGCTTCCGGCCCGACAGGCGGAACACCTCCGGCGGTAGCGAGGGCGTGCTGACCAGCGCGGCTAGGGCGCCGTCGGCGCCTGGCGTGAAGGCCAGGACCACCTGCTCACCGCCGATCACGCGTTCGATCGGGCCGCCTTGCGGGCGGATGCGGGCCAGATTCTGCTCGCCGCTGTCCTCCAACAGGAACCACAGGTGCTTGCCGTCCGGCGCAAAGCGTGGGCTGAAGATCATGCGGTCGAGGTCCTCGGTGAGGACCTGCGTGCCGCCGCCGTCGGCGGCGGACACCGCGAGGTGGAAGGTCGCGTAGAGAATGGCTTCGGCGTCGGTCACGCTGGTGTGCGTGATCCAGCGGCCATCGGGGCTCCAGGCCGGGCTCTCGTCGGGGCCGTCGCCGCTGGTGATGCGCCGGGGCTCGGAGGGGGCCTGGGACGGGTCGGCGCCGACCACCCAGATGTCGGTGTTGTAATTGTCGTCCGCATGCTCGGTGCGGTTGCTGGTAAAGGCGATCGACTTGCCGTCCGGCGACCAGGCGGGCTCGGAGTCGTCGTAATCGCCGTGGGTCAGTTGGCTGAGCTCACCCGAGGCGAGATCCAGCACGTAGACGTGCGTGCGCCGGCGGTCGAGGTAGCCCACGTAATCCCGCTTGAACTGCTGGCGGTCGATCACCCAGGGCGGCGCGGTCTGCTCCTCGTAGTCCTCGCCCTTCTCGTGGGCCGCGAGTTCCGCCGCGGTCGGGTCCCTGAGCAGCAGCAGCAGCCGGGTGGAGTCCGGCGACCACTCGAAGCTTTCGACGGCCTGCGGCGTATCGCTGACCTGCACCGCCTCGCCACCCTCGCGGAACAGGCGCCAGACCTGGGTCGGGGCGTCATCGCGGCCCGACAGGAAGGCCAGGTGTTTGCCGTCGGGGCTCCAGCGCGGATGCGAAGACGATTCGTCCTCCGCGGTCAGTGCGATCGCCTCGCCGCCCTTGGCCGGCACCATCCAGACGCGGCCGCGCGCTTCGTCTTCGTCAAAATCCCGCCCTGTTACCGTGTAGGCGATCCAGTCACCCTCCGGGCTGGGCTGCGGATCGCTGACGTCGGCGAGTCGTTCCAGATGGTCCACGGTCAGGCGGGTCGTCTTCTCCGACTGCTCGGGCGGGTCCGCCGACAGTGCGACCGTGGACCAGGCCAGGATGGCGGTCAGGAAAAGCGCGATGGGTGGTGCGTGCCTGGGGTTCAGGTAGGGCAGCCCACCAACAGGGCAGTACATCTAGCAAGGCGCTCGTCCAGATCCCCAAGGGGCATGTTTTCAATGTCAGCT
>JAWOID010000026.1:0-46308 GCA_046484865.1 Candidatus Krumholzibacteriia bacterium | reverse complement strand
GTCGGCCGAACCGGGCGGCGATCGCCCCGTCGGTGCGGGCGGCGGTGCTCGCGCGGGACGGTTACCGGTGCCGGACACCCGGGTGTTCGCGAACCCGGTTCCTAAAGGTGCATCACATCGTGCCGCGGGCGCGTGGAGGAGGAAACGCGCTCGAGAACCTGATCACGTACTGCTCGGCGTGCCACCGGCACCGGCATGGTGCGGCCGAGTCCAAGGACATGTGAGCTGCACGAGACAAGAGAGGACGGTTGGCCCCGAGCGGACGCGAGCGGCGGCGCATCCTGGCGCGATCGCGTAACATGGTCGCGCACGGGACCCGGCTCACCCGCTGCGGTGCCGCAGACCGGCGTACCGGTGCAGTGCCGCGAGCCTGCACTGCCGGTGTCGTTCTGCGAAACCGCCTCGGCGGGGTGTCGTGCCGAGCAGCGGACGGGCGAGTCGTCGAGGCAGGAACCCGATCGACGGGAGGCGTCGCGGTGAGGATCCAGGGCAAGGCGATCACGCTGGAAACCGACGGGTTCAGCGACATCCACGACATCACAGCGGACGTCCGCGCGGCCGTACGCGAGGCCGGAGTCGTTGCAGGGCTGGTGAACGTGTTCGCGGTGGGGTCGACGGCCTCGGTGACCACGATCGAATTCGAGCCGGCGCTGGTGCGGGACATGGGCGAGGCCCTCGAGCAACTCTGGCCGCGCGACATGCGAAGCCACCATTCGCAGACGTGGGGCGACGACAACGGCTTCTCGCATCTGCGGGCCGCCTTCCTGGGCCCGGGCACGACGGTGCCCGTCCATGACGGCGAACTCGTGCTCGGCACCTGGCAGCAGATCGTTGTGATCGATCACGACAACCGCCCGCGCACCCGGAATGTCTTCCTGCAGGTGGTGGGAGAGTAGGGCGGGTCTCGTGACGGTCCGACCCTGGCGGCCGCGACCCCTGGCCGCCTGCAGCGGGTCCGGGGCACCTTGCGGTCCGTGGCGTCTCGCGGGCCCGGGCGAGCCGTGGCAAGCCCTGGCAAGGCGTGGCGAGCCGTGGCGAGCCGTGGCCGCCCGGCGGTCCGAGGCAGTCCACTGCATCCGAGCGCAGAGCTTGCCTCGAGCGGGACGAGGCTCCACGTTTGTCCCGTCGACCGGCCGGGCCGGGGGATCCGTGGCGACGGATCCCTGCAGGCGGCCGCAAGTGATCATCCCGGAGGGGCTCCATGGCCGCGCCGCGACTTTCCGCCCACTTCCAGAACCGCCGGCCCTCGGTGATCAGGCTGGCGCAGATCGAGTTCGCCGCCCGTGACGACGGCACCGATGCCGTCAACGTGGCCATCGGCAACGTGTCGCTGCCCATGCATCCGGCCATGATCGAGCGGCTCCATCATCTCGATGCTCCGGGCAGCCCTTTCGTGGACGGGGTGGTGAAGTACACCGCCACCGTGGGGACCGACGAGGCGAACCGCGCCTTCCTGAACATCATCGCCAGCAGCGGATTCCCCGGGCAGGGACTGCGCAGCCAGATCACTGACGGCGGCAGCCAGGCCATGGAACTCGTGATCGTCGGGTGCTGCGGTCCGGCAGGCTCGAACGAGCGGCCGCTGCTGCTGATCGACGCCGCCTACACCAACTACAAGGCGTTCGCTCAGCGACTCGGGCGTGCCACCGTCTCGGTGACGCGCACGCTGGACGACGAGGGGCGGTTCAGTCTGCCCGATCTGGCGCTCGTCGAGCAGGTCATTCGCGAGCATCGCCCCGGCGCCATGGTGGTGATCCCGTACGACAACCCCACCGGCCAGCTCTACGACCGCGCGTCGCTCGTGGCCCTGGCGCGCCTGTGCGTGGAACACGACATGTGGCTGATCAGCGACGAGGCCTACCGGGAGATGTATTACACCGGCAGTGGTCCCGTCTCGATCTGGGGGATCGGCGAGGACGACGCCCCGGGAATCACGGGACGTCGCATCAGCATCGAGACCGCATCGAAGGTGTGGAATGCCTGCGGGCTGCGCATCGGCGCGCTGGTCACCGACAGCCCCGAGTTCCACAAGCGGTCGGTGGCGGAGAAGACCGCCAGCCTCTGTTCCAGCGCCATCGGGCAGCACGTCTTCGGCGCGCTCGCCCACGTCTCGCACGATGAGCTGCAGCAGTGGTACCATCGCCAGCGGGAATATTACCGCGCCATGCTCGCCGACCTCACCCGGCGCACGCGCGAGTTGATCCCCGATATCGTGGTTTCGAGTCCGCACGCCAGCATCTACTCGGTCGTCGATGCTCGCAGGACGATGGGCCCTGATTTCGACGCTCTCGATTTCGTGCTCTACTGTGCGCGCGAGGGACGACTGGACATCGACGGGCGGCCGGTCACCCTCCTGGTGGCCCCGATGGCCGGCTTCTACAGCGTCCCTGCGGGTGAGCCGAACCCCGGCCGTTCGCAGATGCGGATCGCGTACGTGGAACCGCCGGAGCGGATGCACCTCGTGCCCGACCTGCTGGCCGGGCTACTGTCGGCCTACCGGGATCGATCGGCGGCGACGCCCGCGGCGGACGGCGGCGGCCAGGCGCGGCAGGTACGGTAGGGCGCGCTCGTGCCGCGGGCTACCGGGACGACCTCGACGCGCGGCGGAAGTCGGCCACGGCGGCGTCCGTCAGTTCGTCGCTCACGAGTTCCTCGGCGATCGCCGCGTTCACCGTGAACGTGTCCAGACCGGCGCGGGCCAGGTCGGCCACCTGGCCGGCCGAGCGCAGGCTCGCCACCAGCAGTCGAGTGCAGCTTCCCGTCCGCGCCAGGATCTCGTGCATGCTGAGCACGGCGACCATGCCGTCGCGGCCCGCATCGGACATCCGGCCGAGGTAGGGAGCGGCGTACGCCGCGCCCGCCGCCGCGGCCAGCACCGCCTGGTGCGGATGGTGCAGCGCGGTCAGCGTCACCGGCACCCGGTCGCGATGCAGCTCGCGCGCTGCGACCAGTCCCGCCTCGTCCACGGGCACCTTGACCACCACCTTCGCAGCGATGTCCCGCAGCCGGCGACCGCAGCGGGCGAGGTCGGCGGCGGTGTCGCCCCAGGCCTGCAGGTGGACCTCGGCCGCGCCGAGTTCCAGCGCTGTCCCTGTGAGCCGGGACAGGGTGTCGAGATTGCAGGAATGCCCGGCGCGTTCCAGGAGCAGGGGGTTGGTGGTGATTCCGTGGAAGACGCCCGTCGCCAGCCAGCGGCGCCACGTGCTCGGGTCGGCGCTGTCCAGATAGAGCCTGAGCCCCCGGCCCATGCCGGCCTGGCCGCCCAGGGGCGCGGCGGCTCTCGTGCGATCGTCGCCGGCTCGAGCGGTCGTCGCGTGTTCGGGGAGGTCGCCCTCCATGCCTGTCTCCTTTCTGCCGGCCGTGCCGCCGGCGGTCGCTACTCGAATAGCGCCTGCTCCTCGGACCATGGCTCGATGCAGGCCGGATCGTCGACGGTGCCGCGGTTCACGCGGGGATGGACCGGATGACAGGCGAGCCAGCCGGACGGACAGGGACGAAGCAACTCCTGCAGGCGGGCCCGGCTCGTCGCCGAGCGGTTCGGCCGGCCGTCGCCGAGGGGGACGTCCAGCCAGGTCCGGTAGGCGTCCGGCGGCAGGATCACGGGCATGCGGTCGTGGATGGGAGCCATCAGCTCGTTGGCGGCGGTCGTGAGGATGGCGCATGTCTCCAGCGGGACCGGTGCGGGTCGGTTCGCCGCAGCGGCGGTGGCAGCCATTGCGGCGTCGGTCGCGGGATCGGCCGCGGCGTCCGTGGCTGCGGGAGTGGCGTCCGCCGCAACGTCGCCGGCGGCATCCCCGCCCGCGTCGCCCGGGGGGCTCCAGCTCTCCCAGATCCCGGCGAGAGCCAGCAGCCGGCCGTCCGACGCGTGGAAGTAGAACGGTTGCTTGCGCCCGCCGGTACGACGCCACTCGTAGAAGCCGCTGACGGGGATGAGGCAGCGGCGCCTGGCGAAGGCGTCGCGGAACGCCGGTCGGATACCGACGGTCTCCGCACGGGCGTTGATCATCTTCGGGCCTCCGGCGGCCGTGCGCGACCATGCCGGCACGAGGCCCCAGCGGAGTGCCGCGAGAGCGGGGTCGCCATCGACGGGATCGCGACGCGCCGCCACCAGTGGTTGCGACGGACTCACGTTGAAGCGGGGCAGCAGGTCGGCCAGCCAGCCGGGCGCCGGCGCGTCCGCCGGCGCGTCCGACGGCGCGTCGAACCCGAGCGCCTCCGCCAGTCCGGTCGGCTCGGCGATGAGGGTCACCCGGCCGCACATGACGCATTCCTCCTGGAGTCATCCCGCGTGGCGCCGGGAGCGCCTCGGCCGGCGCCGTGCCGCGGGGCGCGGGCGCCCGCGAGGCGCTCTTCACGGGGCGTCGAACCGGCGCACCGCGTCGGCCACGGCTCGCGGGTCCTCTTCGTACATGAAATGCCCGACGTCGGGCACCACCTCGAAACTCACCCGTGGCAGGCCGGCGCGCAAGGTCTGCACCTCCACGGGATCGAGCGCGCCGGCGTGAGCGGCGCCGCCCATCAGCACCAGGATCGGCTGGTTGATCTCCGGCAGCCGCGGCGCGAGCCGCTCGGGTTCCCGCTGCGCGTTCATGGCGGCGAAGACGTCGAGGGTGGCGCCCACGTCCCGCCCCGGCCCCCGGAAGTACCGGTTGAGCGTGCGACGGTCCACCCAGCTCGTGTCGCCGGACGCCGTCTTCAGGTCCTCCTCGTAGCGGTCCTTGAGGAGGCTGTCGCCGCCCAGGTTCGAGACCAGCCTGGCCAGCTTCAGCGCATGCTGCACCGTCGCGGTCGCGGCACTTTCAGCTGGACCGCCCTCGATCGAGACGATCGCGCGGACGAGGTCCGGACGGTGCAATGCCAGCCTCATCGTGATGCTGCCGCTGATACCCTGGGCCACGATCAGCGCGTCCCGGACCTCCAGCCGCTCCAGCACCTCGCCGAGGCGCCGGGACTGGGCGGTGAGAGTGTAGTCGGCGCTGGCCGGGCGGTCGGAGAGCCCCACCCCGAGCGGCTCCACCACGATGATCCGGTAGCCCTGTTCCTCGAGGAGCGGTGCGAGCTTGCGGAAGCCGTAGGCGCTGCCGCCGAGGCCGGGCACCAGGATCGCGGGGCGGTCGCCGCCGACGCGGCCCTGATAGACGGCGATGCTCTCGCCCGAATCCAGCTGCATGGGTTCGGGCTCGGTGAATGCGACAGCGAGGAAGAGCAGCAGGATCATCACGACGGGCTCGACCTCCGGTCCGGCGAACATGATCGAGAAACAGAGTCAGGGGAGAGAGGGCACTCCCCGCCGGCCCGGCCCGCCGAGAAACGCCGACGGGGACGTCCGCCGAGGCGGCGGAGCGGCTCCGTCCAGGAAACAGCCCGGCCGCCGACGAGGGGCCCGCCGCGCGCCGGCGGCCCGCGAACAGGGGGCCCCGCGACGCTCGCTCAGGCCGCCTGTCCTCGCAGCCGGTGCCGCTCGTGCCGGGGCAGGGTGAGCGTGGGATCGCGCCGGATCCGCGCCCTCTGCATCAGGTAGACCAGCCCCCAGATCACCAGCCCGGCGACGCGGATCCAGACCCGATCGAGATCCATGGGCGTGACGGCATCCAGGACGCGGGGGAAGAACAGGATGACGGTGGCGAAGGCCATGACGACCCATTCCAGCACGTTCATGCCGCACGCCAGGTATCCCATGGTCAAGCTGCCGAAGGCGACCGTCCCCATGGTGATGGCCACGAGCGCCACCACGATCTCGTGCCAGTCGCCGTGCAGGAGGAAGCCGGGGGAGTAGGCGAACAGGAACGGCCCCAGGTACAGGTACTTGGCGAACTTGAACGCCGTCCAGCCGGTCTTCCAGGGATCGCTGCCCGCGATCGCCGCTCCCGCGTATGCCGCCACGCAGACCGGCGGCGTGATGTTGGAGTCCTGGCTGAACCAGTAGACGATCATGTGCGAGGCGATGAGCACCCAGGTGGCATGCGATGCCGTCTGGGCCAGCAGGGCCCGGTAGGCATCCGGATCCAGGCTGCCCATCGGAGGATTCGCCAGCTCCCCGAACGGCACGCCGTAATTGTACATCGCGATCATGTTCGAGACCGCGCCCACCGAGAGCACGGCGGTGATCAGGTACGCCGCCGTCACCGGCACGCCCATGCCGAGCACCAGGGACGCGAGACCGATCAGCAGGATCGCGATCGGCAGGAAGCCGCCGGACAGGCTGATGATGATGTCCGAGAACTTCAGACCGATGCCGGTCATGCTGATGGTGCCCACGATGATGCCGATGACGCCCACCGTGGCACCGATGATGAGGGTGTTGCGGGATCCCTCGATCATCGCGCCCAGCACTTCCTTGATGCCCATGCGGTTGTCCGGCGTCAGCCAGCTAACCGCCACGCAGCTGATGATCGCCCAGAATGCAGCGTACCCGGGGGAATAGCCGGCAAGCATCAGGGCGACGATGATGATCAGCGGCGCGGCCAGGAACCATTCCTTCTTGAGGATCTGCCAGGCGGTGGGAGCGCCCTCTTCCCGGATGCCGACCAGGCCGTAGCGCT
The DNA here is from genome assembly GCA_046484865.1 of Candidatus Krumholzibacteriia bacterium. Lineage (GTDB taxonomy): Bacteria > Krumholzibacteriota > Krumholzibacteriia > LZORAL124-64-63 > LZORAL124-64-63 > JAWOID01. Next base: position 39,766 of record JAWOID010000026.1, on the reverse strand, counting down.
TGGCCTCGAAGTGGATCATCACGAACACCGACAGGAAGTACATGGTCGCAGGGAAGATGGCCCACTTCATGATCTGGACGTACGGTATCTCGGTCATCTCGGCCATGAGGAAGCCGCCGGCACCCATGATGGGCGGCATGAACATGCCGCCGATGGAGGCGGACGGCTCGATGGCGCCGGCCACGTGCGGCCGGAAGCCCGCGCGCTTCATGAGCGCGATCGTGAAGGCGCCGGTGGAGACGGTGTTGGCGATGGCCGAGCCCGAGACCGATCCGAAGAAGCCGGAGGCGATCACGGCCACCTTCGCCGGTCCGCCGGTGGTGCGGCCCGCCAGCGCCAGCGGCAGGTCGATGAAGAACCTGGACGCGCCCGAGGCCTTCAGGAACGAGCCGAAGAAGATGAACAGGATCACGTAGGTCACGAGCACGTCGGCCATGATGCCGAACACGCCGTCCTGCTGCAGGTAGAGGAAGTTCATGGCCCGGTTGAAGCCGAAGCCGTCGTGGGCGAAGGCATTCAGGACCGGGACGTTCTCGCCCAGATCGCCCCAGAACGCATAGGCCAGGAACAGCAGTCCGGTGATCGTCATCGACATGCCGAGGACGCGACGCGCGACCTCGAGGGAGATGAGGACGCCCACCACGCTCGCGATGGTGTCCGCCTGGCTCTCCGAGCCCATGCGGTAGTTCAGCGCCTCGAATTCGAGGATCCAGTAGCCCACCACCCCCGTGGCCACCAGCGCCAGCCCGATGTCCAGGGCGGTGGGGCGGTCCTGCTTCGAACCCTTGTGCATGGGGTAGGTGAGGAAGACCATCACGAACGTGATCAGGACGTAGATGCCACGGTGATACTGGGCCGCCACCGGCACCACGCCGGCATTGTACAGGTAGAAGAGCACCATGAAGACGCCCAGGGCCGATGTGATCCAGTACCAGTAGCTGGTCAACTGACGGCCGGTCTTCTCGTCCTTCTCGACGATCTTCTTCAGCTGTTCCTGGTTGATGGTCTGGTCCGCCTCGGGTACGCGGCCGGGCTCGGGAGGGCGTTCCGTCATGGGGCCACCTCGGGAGTGCGAACTGGCGGGAGACGGGAGGCGGGAGGGACACAGGTGCCCCTCCCGCCCGCTCGGGTTACGGCTGGAGCTCCTCCGGGATCTCCTTGCCATGTTCCGTCCAGAACTTCACTGCTCCCGGATGCAGGGTCACGGACGCGCCGAGGAAGGCGTTGTCGAGGTTCATCTCGTCGAAGGACTTCGAGGCGGCGGTGATCTCCTTCATGCCCTCTTCCGACCACAGCACCTTCATCACGTCGTAGACCACGTCCTCGGGCACATCCGCGTTCACCCCGAGGAGGGTGGCGTCCTGGAAGGTGTGCGTCTCGGGCATCCCCTTGCCATAGGTGCCGGCGGGAATGGTGGTGGGGATGTAGGCGAACTCCTCGTAGAAGCCGCTCTCCTCGGCTTCCTCGTGCACGTCGATCAGGCGGATCTTCTCCTGCACGGAAGCCTCGATGATGGAGCGGTTCGGGTACCCCACGAGCACCCAGAAGGCGTCGATCTTGCCGTCCTTGAAGGCAGAGGCAGCGGCCGAGTAACCCAGGAACTGAGGTCGGAACTCGTCCCAAACGCCGACGTGACGGAAGAACCGCTCGGCGCTGGCCGCGGCGCCGCTGCCGGCGTTGCCCACGGCAACGCGCTTGCCCTTGAGATCCGCGGCACGCTGGATGTCGCTGCCTTCCTGGACCACGAGCTGTGCCGGGGCGCCGTACAGGAAGCCCGTCATGCACAAGCCCCGGTACTCGTTGGAGTCCTCGGGCAACTCGCCGCGCCACGCCAGCGAGGCGTCCACCGCGTAGACCAGACCGAACTCGGACTCGCCGTTGCTGACGCGCTTGACGTTCTCCACCGAGCCGCCGGAGCCGACGGCACTCAGGGTGACGTCCGGCAGTTGCTTCGGCACGAAGACCGCCATGGCGTTGGCGAACGTGTTGAAGGTGCCGCCGGTGGGTCCGCCACCGACCTTGCCCCTGAACTTCTCGGCGGACGCCGTGGGGGCTAATGCGACCGACAGGACCAGTGCGCTCGCCGCTGCGAGCAGAAAGGCCTTCTTCATCGGGAGTCCTCCTTCGAAAGGTACTGGCGTCCCGGCTGTCGATGGGTCGGGCGGTTGTCGGAGCGAGGAGTCCTTCCGCGACCGCCGGAACTTGATCGAATCGGGCCGGGTGCCGGTTACCGACAGCCTAGTTGTACCGGGGGTGATCCGTCAACTTTACATTCGACTCGCGAGGCGGTAATACATTGTCCGGGAACCATGTGGCTCACCTCGCGATCGCCGAACACCGGCAGCTGCAGCCGGACGCCGACGAAACGGGACCGGCATGAACCTCGAGATCGAACGCAAGTTCCTCGTGGCCACGGAGGCGTGGCGCCACGAAGCGCGCGATCCGCTGCCGCTGCGCCAGGGCTTTCTGCTGGCGAGCCCCGACCTGGTGGTGAGGGTGCGGCTGACTGCCGCCGGCGGGACGATCGCGGTGAAGCAGGGGCACAGCCATCGCGAGCGCAGCGAGTGGGAGTACCCGATCCCGGCGTCCGACGCCGCCGAGCTGCTGGAGGCCTGTCCGCTGCCGTTGATCGAGAAGACGCGCCACCACGTCGACCATGCCGGCCGGGTCTGGGAGGTGGACGTGTTCCACGGTGCCAACGAGGGGCTGGTCGTGGCCGAGTGCGAACTGCCGGCGGCCGACGCCCCCCTGGAGTTGCCGCCGTGGGTGGGGCAGGAGGTCACCGGGGACGAGCGATATTACAACGCGTCGCTCGCCCGGCGCCCCTACCGCGACTGGGCCTGAGGACCGATCCGACATGCTTCACCGTGCCATCATCCACGTGGACATGGACGCTTTCTACGCTTCCGTGGAGGTTCTGGACGACCCGTCGCTGCGGGGGCTCCCCGTGATCGTGGGCGGCACGCCCGAGGGGCGGGGCGTGGTGGCGGCGGCCAGCTACGAGGCGCGCCGCCACGGCGTGCACAGCGCGATGAGCGCCGCGAAGGCGGTGCGGCTGTGTCCGCACGGCGTCTTCCGCCGCCCGCGCATGCAGCGCTACCTGGAGGTCTCCGGCGAGATCTTCGCCATCTTCGCTCGCTACACGCCCCTGGTGGAGCCGCTCTCGATCGACGAGGCGTTCCTGGACGTGACCGGCTGCCGGCGCCTGTTCGGCCCGCCCGAGGCGCTGGGGCGCGTCATCAAGGAATGCATCCGGGCCGAGGTCGGGCTCGCCGCCTCCGTGGGCATCGCCCCGAACAAGTTCCTGGCCAAGGTGGCCAGCGATTTGGAGAAGCCCGATGGACTGGTGGTCATCGGCCCGGGCGAGGGGGCGCAGAAGCTCGCGCCCCTGCCCCTGCGGCGGCTGTGGGGCGTGGGGCCGGCGACCGCCCGGTCGTTGCACGAACTCGGGCTGCACACCATCGGCGACCTGCAACGCTGCCCGGTCGAGCTGCTGAAGGCCCGGCTCGGCGATCATGCCGAGCATCTTCACCGCCTCGCCCGCGGCGAGGACGACCGGCCGGTGGTGCCCGCGCACGAGGCCAGATCGATCGGCAACGAGATCACGTTCGCCGAGGATCTGCACGAGGAGGAGGCGTTGCTGGACGTGCTCGACCATCTCGCGGAGAAGGTGGGGCGTCGGCTGCGGCAGCACGGGCTGACCGCGCGGACCGTGACGCTCAAGGCGCGCTTCCCGGACTTCACCACGCTCACCCGTTCCGTCACCCGGTCGGAGCCCACCGACGCGTCGGTGGTCATCCGCGCCGAGGCTCGCGACCTCCTGCTGCATCGGCTCGGGCGGGCAGGACGGCCCCTGCGGCTGCTCGGGGTCACTGCCTCGCAGCTGGCGCCCGCCGGTGCCGGGCAGGCGGAGCTCTTCCCGGACCCGCAACTCATACGCCAGCGACGCCTCGACGCCGTGCTCGACGCCGCACACCACCGTTTCGGGAGCAAGCTCCGCCGGGGGGCGGGCCACGGCGATCCCGAGGCGGACCACGACACCTCCCATCCCGTCGGCGACGACTAGACTCTCGCAGGCCCGGACGCGCGGCGTGGGCACACCACGCACGCGGGGCGGCGCCTCCCGGCGGCGGGCGGAACCCGCGAGCAGATGCGGAGCGAGGCCCCTGCCGGCACGGTCCTCAAGTCCCTGCAAACCCCGGCCGAACATGGGTGGTGCCGGCACGATGCCCCCGCAGGCCCTCAGCAGGAGTCGATGACGCATGCCCAGCGAGCAGGTCGGCCGCCGCATCGGCACCGTGATGCAGAAGCTGCCGCCCCTTCCCACGGTCGTGCAGAAGCTGCTGGCGGTGATGCGCGACGAGAACAGCTCGGCCGACGACGTCACCCGCGTCCTCAAGGCGGACCAGGCCCTCGCGGGCAAGATCCTCCGGCTCGTGAACTCCTCCTACTACGGTCTCGCAGGCGAGGTCTCGACGGTCTCGCGGGCGGTGGTCATCCTCGGCTTCTCCGGGATCCGCAACGTCGCGCTCGGGTTGGGCACGATGGAAGCGCTCGGCGCCATGGGTTCCGGCAGCAAGGCAGAGGAGTTCTGGGAGCATTCGCTGGCGGCGGCGGCGGCAGGCCAGTGCGTGGCGCAGCACTGCAAGGCGACCATCGACCCCGAGGAGGTCTTCGTCGCCAGCCTTCTGCACGACGTCGGCCAGCTGGTGCTCTCGGCGGCGGTGCCCGACGACTACGCCGCCGTCCTGGACGGCACCGGCGAGCTGGTCGTGCGCGAGAAGGAGCGACTGGGCGTCTCGCACGATCAGGTCGCCTACAAGCTCCTGCAGCACTGGCGACTCCCGGAAGCGCTTTGCGAAGCGGCTCGATGCCATCATAACCTGCAGGTGGCGGCCGGGGGCAGTCAACTCCTGACCACCTGCGTGGCCCTCGGCGATGCCCTGGCCTGCGTGCACGGCGGTGCCTACGAACCGCCCGCCGGCGAGGCCGCCCTGGGCCGGCTCGCGGCTGCGCTGGAGCTGGAGCGCAGCGACCTGTTCGCCGTGCTCGACGGGATGGAGGCCACCATCGAACGCACCAAGACGTTCCTGCAGGTGGCCGGGCGCGAGGCGCCCAGGCCGGCCGGCAGCGGCGGCGGCGAGGGCGTGGTGGTGCTCAGTGGCGACCCGGATCGATCCGAGTGGGCCACCGGTCTGTTGACACGCTTCGGCCAGCAGATCGTGCCGCCCAGGGACTTCTTCGCCAGGTCCGCGGGCTGCGATTCCGTCCGGCTGGTGCTGGTGGACCCGCAGTGCGTCACGCGCGCCCAGCTCGGCAAGATCCTGCCGTTCCTCGACGCCTCCGGCATCCCGGTGGTCATCCTGGCGGCCGACGACCCGGCGGCCGTCGCACCCGACCTGCGCGATCGCTATCCGGTCGTCGGCTACGTCTTCTCGCGCGCGGAGATCGCCCGCCTGATGCAGGTGCAACTCGCCTGACGATCCCCCGGCGCACGCCGCGCCTGGAACACCGCTTCACCCCGGCTTACATTGGCACCTCGTCCCGCAGTCGCGGCTCGTCAGGACGACCGGGTCCCGACGGGAGCGGCGGCGGATCGCGGATGTCGAGCTGGACAGAGGCGGGGAGGTTGCCGTGAGGCGCACGATCGTGGGCGTGATGGGAGGGTGCGTGGCGACGCCCGAGACCACGCGGGCGGCGCGCGAGCTGGGCCGGCTGATCGCCGAACACGGCTGGGTCCTGCTCAACGGAGGCCGCTCCGAGGGCGTGATGGCCGCGGCCACGACGGGCGCTCACGAGGCCGGCGGGCTGACGGTCGGGGTCCTGTTCGACGCCGATCCCGACGCCGCCGCACCGGGCCTCGACATCGTCATTCCCACCGGGATGGGAGCCGCGCGCAACGTCATCAACGTGCTGGCAAGCGACGCTGTGGTGGCCTGTCGCGGCAGCGGCGGCACCCTCAGCGAAATCGCCCTGGCACTCCGTTTCGGACGGCCGGTCGTGCTGCTGGACTTCGATCCCGGCGCCGCGTTCCTCGATGCGGCCGGGCCCGGTCCGTGGCGCCTGGCGGCCACACCCGCCGAGGCCGTGGCGCATGTGCGCGTGCTGCTCAAGGAGCGCGGGCGGTGAGCGGGCCGGATCGGACCTACGATTTCGATCGTCCACCGGACCGCCGCAGCACCGACAGCATCAAGTGGCGCCGGTACGCCGGCCGCGACGTGCTGCCGCTCTGGGTGGCCGACATGGATTTCGCCTCGCCTCCGGCGGTGGTGGATGCGCTGGTCCGGCGGGTAGGCCACCGCGTCTTCGGTTACGCGGAGCCGCTGCCCGAATTGACGGCGGCCGTGCTGGGTCACCTCGAACGCGACTTCGGCTGGACGGCCGAGCCCGACTGGCTCGTCTGGCTGCCGGGACTCGTGTCCGGCCTGAGCGTCTGCTGCCGGGCGGTGGGCGAGCCCGGCGACGCCGTGTTCACGCACACGCCCATCTACCCGCCTTTCCTGAAGGTGCCGGCAGCGATGGACCGGCAGGTCACGACCGTCCCGCTGGTCTGCGGCTCCGGCGGCTGGGCGATCGATCCGGACGCCACCGCCGGCGCTCTGGCCGACGAGCGCACCCGGCTGTTCCTGCTCTGCTCGCCGCACAATCCATGCGGACGCGTGTGGACCCGCCACGAGCTGGAGCGGCTGGCCGACCTCTGCCTGGCCCACGACGTGGTGATCTGCTCGGACGAGATCCACAACCAGCTCGTGCTCGATCCCGACCGCCGGCACCTGCCCACCGCCCTCCTGAGCGCGGAGGTGGCTGCGCGCACCATCACCCTGATGGCTCCCAGCAAGACGTTCAACGTGGCCGGGCTGGGCTGCTCGTTCGCCGTGATCCCGGACGCCGGCCTGCGCCGGCGCTTCCGGCGGGCCATGGCGGGGATCGTGCCGCACGTCAATGCGCTGGGCCTGACGGCCGCGCTGGCCGCGTACACCGAGGGCGAACCGTGGCGGCAGGCGTTGCTCGAGTACCTCCGCAAGGGACGGGACATGGTCCAGGCAGAGGTGGCTGCCCTGCCGGGCCTCACCATGGCGCCGGTGGAAGCCACCTACCTGGCCTGGATCGACGCCCGCGGACTGGACCTCGCGGACCCCGTGGCGCACCTGGAGGAGCACGGTCTGGGGCTCTCCGACGGCCGTGATTTCGGTGCGCCGGGGTTCGTGCGCCTGAACTTCGGTTGCGCCCACGCCGTCCTGCGCGAGGCGCTGGCGCGGCTGCGGCAAGCGGTGGCGGCATCGTGACGTCAGTCGCGGCGCAATCGCCGGGGCGGTTCGTCCGGCCAGGAGAACTGCGCCCAGATCGGCCGGTGGTCGCTGGAGTCGGTGTTCAGGACCACGCCACCCGCCAGGACGTCGAGACCACGCACGAAGAAGTGATCGACCCGCGCGCCGATCGCCCTCCAGCCGAGAAACGATCGGTACGCCGTGTTCTTCGCGCCGATGTTCACGCGCCGCAGACCGGCTTGCCGCATGGCCCGCGACACCAGGTTCATCTCGTACCGGGTGATCGTGTTGAAGTCCCCGCCCACCAGCAGCGGGATCTCGGCATGATCCAGTGACCCGATCACGTGATCCAGCTGTTCCAGCCTGGCTGCCAGGGGTAACGGTGGGATCTCCAGGTGGACGCAGGCCACGCGCAGCGCGTGGTCCCGGTAGGCGGCCGTGGCCAGCAGGGCTACCCGCCCCTGGCCGGTCACCGGGTGCTCGTGGGGCAGCACGACGGGCCGTACGTCCCGCAGGGGCGCGGCGGTGAGGATGGCGGTGCCGAAGCTGCGTCCCTCCGGGTCGCGTGACGAAGGGGCGAACGCGGCGTTCAGCCCGAGGGCGCCGGCCATCTGCTCGACGCCGGCGCCATCCATCTCCTGCAGCAGGATGATGTCGGCCTTGCCGAGCACCGGGTGGTTGCCCAGTTCGGCGATGGCGAGATCCACCTCCCGGCCGTGGCGCAGGTTGTAGCTGACGACCGTGAACGTGGAACCCGCGGCGGCCATCATGGGTCCGCGAGTGAAGATCTCCACCGGCACGCTGCCGCGGCCGAAGTTGCGCACGCCCTGGCAGGCCGCCCCGACGAGCAGCGCCGCGGCAGCGACCAGGACCATCGTCCCGGCGAGGAGCCGCGCGGTCGTACGGCGCTCTCGCATCCTGCCGATCGCGGTCCAGCCCCTGACGATGCGTTGCCGGGTGGCGCCCCGGGTGGCGCCCCGGGAGGCGGCTCGGGCGGCGACCCGGGAGGCGGCTCGGGCGGCGGCGCGGAACGGACTGCGAATCCCGTTGCCTGACATGGGCGCTCCTTGCGACCCCGACCAGATCGACCTGGCCGGCGTCCTTCCGACAAGATGGAGCCGCCGGCGCGTTCCGTCAGCCCCGTTCTGGCCTGCCGGCCCCGCGCTTGCTAACATGGCGCCCTGGCAGCGTCGGCGGCGGCTCCAGCCGCCGCGGTCATCCCCGGCGACAGGGGCGGCAGCATGTGCGGGATCTGCGGCGCGGTGGCCCTGCGCGGGCCGCTGTCGATGGACGCGGGCACCCCCGAGCGAATGGTCGGAGCATTGCGCCATCGCGGGCCCGACGAGTTCGGCGCGTGGCGGGATGCGCACGCCTTCCTCGGCCACGCCCGCCTGAGCATCATCGATCCGGCCGGCGGCCAGCAGCCGCTCACGATCGGGGACGGACGGTACTGGATCGTCTTCAACGGCGAGATCTTCAATTACCCCGAGCTCAATCGCGAACTGGCGGGCCGCGGCCACCGGCTGCGGACCCGCAGCGACACCGAGACGATCGTCCACGCCTACCGCGAGTGGGGCGAGGACTGCGTCCACCACTTCAACGGACAGTTCGCCTTCGCTCTCTGGGATCGGCACCTGCGCCGGCTCTTCCTGGCGCGCGACCGGTTCGGTATCCGGCCCCTGTACATCACCGAGTACGACGGCCATCTGCTGTTCGCCTCGGAGGTGAAGGCGCTGGGAGCCTGGTCCGGCTGCCGGCTGGAGGTGGATCCGGAGGCGGTGGCCGAGGTGTTCACCTACTGGAGCACCTTGCCGCCGCGTACCGTCTTCCGCGGGGTGGCGCAGGTGCCGCCGGGGCACACCGCGGTGCTCGAGGGGCCCGCCGGCGGTGCCGGCGGACGACCGGCCGGGGACGCGGCGGCGGCCGCCACCAGGTTCTGGCCCGGCAGGTTGCGGCTGCGCCGGTACTGGCACCCGACCTTCCTGCCCGAGGCCGAGGACCGCCGCTTCGTGCCGGCGGCGGAGCAACGGCGCCTGGCCGAACTCGTTCGCGAACAGCTGGTGCGGGCCGCCACACTGCGCCTGCGCGCGGACGTGCCGGTGGGAGCATGCCTGTCGGGCGGTCTCGATTCGTCGGCCACCGCGGCCGTGATCTGCCGCCACACGTCGGCTCGGTTGAAGACCTTCGGGCTGGGGTTCGACGATCCCGAGTATGACGAGTCCGACTGGCAGCGGGCTGTGGCCGCCCACCTCGGCACCGATCATCATGCGGTCCGGATGAGTCGCGAACAGATCGCCGCCGGGCTCGGCGACATGACCTGGCACGCCGAGACGCCCGTGCTGCGCACGGCGCCGGTGCCGCTGAGGGCCCTGTCGGCCCTGGTGCGGAGCCAGCGCTACAAGGTGGTGCTCACCGGCGAGGGTGCGGACGAGGTGTTCGCGGGCTACAACATCTTCCGCGAGGCCAAGGTGCGCTGGTTCTGGGCCCGGCGGCCCCAGGACGCGATTCGCGGTCGTCTGCTCACGCGACTCTACCCTTACCTCGAAGCGTCGCCGCCGCGGTTCCTGGCCGGGTTCTACAGCCAGGGGCTCGATCGGCCGGCCGATCCGTTCTTCAGTCACCGTCCGCGCTGGTGGAACACGGGCAGGATGACCACCTTCCTGGTACCGGATGCGTTGCACGGGATGAGGGCGGGCGAGCCGGAGGAGCGTCTCGCTGCGTCGCTGCCGGACGACTTCGCGGGCTGGGGCGTGGTGGCCCGCGCGCAGTATCTCGAGATGACGACATTCCTGGCGGGATACCTGCTCAGCTCGCAGGGCGACCGCATGCTCATGGGAGATGCGGTGGAGGGACGCTTCCCGTTCCTCGATCACGAGCTGGCGGAGCTGGCCGGCACCCTGCCGGCGTCGGTGAAGCTGCAGTCGCTGCGAGATAAGTCGATACTGAGAGCAGGGATGGTCGATCTGCTGCCGGCGGCCGTCGTGAACCGCCCCAAGCAGCCGTTCCGCGCCCCCGACAGCTCGTGCTTCGCGGGGCACGCGGGGCGCGCGCTGGCAGCCGGGCTGCTGGACGACCGGGCGCTGTCCGAGGCCGGTCTGTGGCGCGTCCGCGGCGTGACTGGACTGCGGGACAAGTGGCAGGCGGGGCGCCTGACCAGCGCCCGCGAGAACATGGCTTTCATCGGGATCCTGACCACGCAGCTCCTGCTGCGGCAGTTCGGTCCCGAGCTGGCGGCTCGCCTCGACGAGCAGGCGTTGCCGCCGGGGACACTGGTCTGGCGTACGCCGCCGGCAACCACCGCCGGCGGTCCGGCCGACGCGGCGCCGTCCGCGTCCGGGAGGAGGCCCCATGGTGCAGGGTGATCGGGATCTGCACGACTGCGTTCGTCGCTACATCGTGGAGAACTTCCTGTTCGGCGACGCATCGGCACTGCAGAGCGACCACCAGTCGCTGCTGGACAGCGGCATCATCGACTCCCTCGGCGTGATGGAGCTGGCGGCTTTCCTGGAGCAGGAGCACGGGCTGCAGATCGCCGACGAAGAGTACGTCCCCGAGAACCTGGACTCGGTGGACAACCTTGTCGCCTTCATCAAGCGGAAGTTGCAGGCAGCTTGAGAGACGCCATGGCCGACGACCCGCCCATCCACCGCTTCCTCGAGGACAGTGCCGACCGTCGCCCCGGCGCCGACGTCCTGGTGCACGGCGACCTGCGGGTCACCTATGGCGAGCTGGAGGAAGGGTCGAATCGTCTGGCGGCCGCGCTCCGGCGCCAGGGAGTGGAGCGGGGCCAGCGGGTGGCGCTGCTGGCGGAGAACGGGCGCGACTACGTCACGGCCTTCTTCGGCATCCTGAAGGCCGGCGCCGTGGTGGTGGCCCTCAATCATGCGAACAGGCCGAGGAACCACCGCAGGCTACTGGCCGACTCGGGAGCGGTGGCGCTCGTCACGAGAGCCGCGCAGGCGGGACGCGACCTGCCCGACCTGGTGGCCGGGCTCGACGATCTTCGCTGCATCGTGACCGATGACCGCCATCCCTCGTGGAACCTGCCGCCGCGTTTCACGCTGCTGGACGGCGCCGATGTCGCCCGCTGCCCGGCCGGGCGCGAATGGCTGGACGTGGGCGCCGGCGACACGGCAGCCATCCTGTACACGAGCGGTTCGACGGGATTGCCGCGCGGCGTCACCCTCACCCACGCGAATCTGGCCGCGAACACCCGTCAGATTCTGGCCTACCTGCCGCTCGCCCCCGAGGACAGCGTGCTGGTCGTGCTGCCCTTCCATTATGCGTACGGCAACAGCCTGCTCCTGACCCACGTGTGTGCGGGCGGCCGCCTGGTCGTCGACAACCGGGTGGCGTTCCCCCCCGCGGTGGTCGAGACGCTGGCGAGTGAACGGGTCACCGGGTTCGCCGGCGTGCCTTCCACGTATGCCATGCTCCTGGCCAAGTCCGGCTTCCTGTCGGCCGATCTGTCCCACCTGCGCTACATCACCCAGGCCGGCGGGTCCATGCCGCCGGCCGTGACCCGCACCATCCGCGAAGCGATGCCGGCACGGGTGGCCGTGTACGTGATGTACGGTCAGACCGAGGCCAGCGCGCGCCTCTCCTACGTGCCGCCGGACCGCCTGCTGGAGAAGCTCGGCTCGATCGGCATCCCGATCCCCGGCGTGGAACTCGAGCTGGTGTCCCCGGACGGTCGCGCCTGCGGGCCGGACGAGGTGGGGGAGATCGTGGCCCGTGGCGACAACATCATGAAGGGTTACTGGAATGATCCCGCGGAAACAGCTCGTGTCATTGATGATAAGGGTCTTCGGACCGGTGACCTGGCACGGCGGGATGCAGACGGCTTCCTCTTCATCGTCGACCGGATCAAGAACATGATCAAGGTGGGGGCGAACCGCGTGTCGGCGCGGGAGATCGAGGACGTGGTCTGCGAGGTGCAGGGCGTGGCCGAGGCGTGCGTGGTGGGGCTGCCGGACCCGTTGCTGGGCGAGGCGATCGAGGCGTTCGTCGTGCCCGTCCGCCCGGACGGGGTGGACCCGCGGCAGGTGCTCTCGCACGTCAGGGAAAACCTCGCACCGTACAAGCTGCCGCGCTGCGTCCACATCCTGGACGAGTTGCCGCGGACCCCTGCCGGCAAGGTGGACAAGCGGGCCCTGCGTGCGGCGGCGGAGGCTGCCGCGTCCGCGGGCTAGCGCCGTCGCTCCTCTCGGCCGCGCTCCCGCTCCTCGGGCGTGACGACCCGGATCTCGACCTTCCCTTTTCCGGGTTCCTCCTGGCCCGCGGGCTCGACGATCGCGGCGGCGGTCTCGCGGGCAGCCCGACCGTCACCGGCCGGGCGCACCTCCGCCGAATCTTGGCCGGCGATCCCGTCGCTCTCCGCGGCCTCCAGCGTCGGGAACTCCTGGAGCTTCGCCTCGAGATCCTGCAAGCGCAGGGCGAGGTGGTCGCGTTCGGCCACGAGGTTCTCGTAGTGGACGCGCATGGCTTCCTGGCTGCGCGACCGGGCCCGCCGCGCCTCCTGAGTGGCCAGGTCGATGTCACCGCGGACGGACGTCACCTCGGCCGTGACCTCATCGAACTCGCTGCGCAGCGTGTCCATGCCCACGGTCAGAACCTCGCGCAGGACGTTCCACTCGGCCGTCGTGGTCGCCACCCGGTCGTCGACGTCGCCGAGCCGGGTGTCCAGTTCGGCCAGGCGCGGCTGCAGGCTGCCCTCGAGGTCCTCGATGGCCGTCCGTGCGCTGGCGATGCGCGTCTCGAGGGCATCCACCCGGTCCTCGAGGACCCGCTGCTGTGCCTCCTTCCGCCGCATGGCCTCCTCCAGATCGTCCTCGGTGGCGATGCCGAACACCGAGCATCCGCCGGCGGCGAGGAGCAGGCCGGTGAGCAGGGCCGCGGTCGCGATTCGTAACATGGTTGCACCTCCGAAGGGCCCGGAGGCCCCGGTCGCGGGTGGCACGTCGCGCGGCGAGCGAAGAGGGGGTGGCGACGGCTCCGCGGAACGCGGGGAGCCGGATCAAAGACAAGATCGGGACTTCGGAGCCGTCCGGCAACGGGGGCCGCCACGCCGGTCGCAGGGCCCCGGCGCGGCGAGCCGGGCAACGTTCGCGTTCCCATCCTTTTCCGGAGGTGCGGTGTCGTGGCCGCAGCCGCCGATCAGCCCGGCCGGATCACGCCCGCCGTCCTGCGCGCGGGGTGTCCGCCGGGTCGCGTTTGCGCTCACGCCTTCGCCAGCAGCCCGCCTCGCTGGTAGATCTCCATCTGCACGCGACTGAAGGGTTCGCCCTGCAGCTCGCCGCCGTCCCACGCGAGGAGGCCGGTCTCCAGGTTCAGCGTGACCTCCCGGCCCGCAGCCAGCACGCCGGCGGCCACGGCCTCGCGCCAGGGAGCCACGACCAGCGGCAGACCCGCATTGATGGCGTTGCGCTCGTAGATGGCGCCGAGGCTCTCGGCCACCAGCGCGGCCACGCCGAGGCTGAGGAAGCAGTCCACCGCATGCTGGCGCGAACTGCCGCAGCCGAAGTTCCTGCCCACCATCACCACGTCGCCGGGTCGCACGACCTGCGGGAAGTCCTCCCAGCCCGGGAGGTTGCCGAAGGCGTGACGTCCCATCTGCGCCGGGTCGGTGACCGCCAGGTGGGCATTGTGATAGATCATGTCGGTGTCGACGTCGTCGCGATCGACGAGCCAGACGCGGCCGCGCAGCACCGTGGGCTTGAGTTCCCGGGCCCCGGCCGAGCGGGCGGCGCCGGCGTCCGCGGCGGAGGCGCTTGCAGCGGAGGCGCCCGCGACCGGGGCACCCGCGGGAGCCGCTCCGCCGGTCGTCGCCGAGGCGCGCTTGGTCGCATCCTCCCGGGTCACGATCAGCACCGGCGCGTCCGCGGCGGGCAGGCGGTCGGCGCGCGCGATCACGCCGGCCACCGCGGAGGCGGCGCAGGTGGCGGGGCTGGCCAGGTAGACCTCGCCCTTGCCCTGCTTCCCCGGGAAGTTGCGGTTGCCCGAGGAGATGGTGACCTCGCCGGGACCGTTCTGACCGATCTGGCCGGCCGCGCAACCGCCGCAGCCGGCGTTGCCCACCAGGGCGCCTGCGGCCATGAACTCGGCGATGAGGCCCTCGGCGAGGGCCTGCTCCCAGATCGTCCGGGTGGCGGGCACGATCTTCAGGACGACGCCTGGCGACACGCGCCGTCCGCGGAGCACCGCCGCGGCGGCCCGCAGGTCCTCGAGGCGGCCGTTCGTGCACGACCCGATGAACACCGAGTCGATCGGACGGGCCGCCACCTCGTCCACGGGTACGGCGTCGTCGGGGTGGCCCGGCCGGGCGACCAGCGGTTCCAGCCCGCCGACGTCGATCTCCACCGTGTGCGCGTACGCGGCATCCGGGTCGGGCGCCAGCGGCGCGAACGAGCGGCCGGCTGCCCGGGAGCAGTGTTCGATGACCGCCTGGTTCGGGGCGAAGAGCGCGATGATGCCGCCCATCTCTGTGGCCATGCTGGCGATGGTCACGCGGGCGGCCACGTCCAGCTCGTCCACCACGTCGCCCGTGACCTCGGCCGCGTAGCCGAGCAGGCCGTTGGCGCCGAGGCTGCGCGCCATGGCCAGCACCAGGTCCTTGGCCGTGGCCGCGGGGGAGGGACGGCCGCGCAGCACCACCTTCACCGTCTCCGGCACCTTGAACCAGACCTTGCCGTGGGCCCAGGCGGCGGCGATGTCCTGATCGCCCATGCCCTGGCCGAAGGCGCCGACGGCGCCCAGGATATTCGCATGGCTGTCGGTGCTCACGAAGGTGCCGCCGGGCCCCACCAGCCCTTCGTCGATGGCCAGATGGGTGCCGATGCCCCGGTCGATGTCCCGCAACCGCACTCCGTGCCGGCGGGCATACACGCGACAGGTCTGCTGGTTGGCGGCGTAGCCCTGGTCGCTGCCGCCCGGGTTGCAATCGAACGTGAAGACCGTGCGGGACGGGTCGGCCGGGACGAGCCCGCTACGTTCGAGGTTGCGCACCACGCTGGCTCCGCCGAAGTCCCGGGCTGCGCGCACGTCGATCGCCACGTCGATGATGGTGCCGGGCCGGGCGGGCTGGTCGCTGTGACGCCCGAGGATCTTCTCGATGAGGGTCTGCCCCTGGGTGCTGCCGGTCCGGGTGCTCATGTCTGCTCGCCACCTCCTGCGCTGCGCGCGTTGCCCGCGACGGCTCTCGGACCGCCGCTGATTCCGTCGTCAGTCGTCAGTCCTCGTCGTCCTCGTCGGTGGTGCGCGGCTTGAACGCCGGCGTGCGGCCCTCCTGCCAGGCCGCCAGACCTTCGGCGGTCTCGCGCGACTCCCAGCATTGCTGCTGGGCCTCGAACTCGTAGGAGAGCATGCTCGTCAGGTCGAACTGACCGGCCTGCTGCGTGGCCAGCTTGCTCAGTCGCACCGCCGGCTGCGGCAGCCCGGCCAGGCGTTCCAGGTAGGCTCCCAGCTCGATCTCCCACACGTCGTCGTCGATGACCCGGTCCACCAGGCCCAGCCGGCCCGCGTCCGCGCCGGAGATCTCGCGTCGCGACCAGAGCATGTCGAGCGTGCGGCCCGGGCCGATGAGCCGCGTCAGGCTGAAGGTGAGCCCCCAGTCGGGCAGCAGCCCGGCGGCCAGGTCCGTGGCGGCGAAGGTGGCCGTGGTGCTCGCCAGCCGCACGTCGGCGGCCATGTAGAACCCGAAGCCGGCGTTGCGCACCGCCCCGCGGGTGGCCGCGACCACCGGCTTGCCGGTCTCCTGGATGACCGTGACGATGCGCCGGATCACCTCGAGGTCGGCGGTCAGCAGCCGATCGGCCTCGCCGGAGCCCCGCTCCTCGGCGAGACCGTGCAGCGGGTCGGGCAGCTCGAAGGCGTTGTCGCCGTCGGTCACCAGGATCGCCCTCACCGCGCCGTCCTCCTGCAGGCGCAGCATGAGATCGAGGAACTCGTCGGCGAGCTCGGCCAGCGTCGAGGCGCCGGGGCCGATCTGGCGGACCGTGGCGGATCCGTCGCGGATCTCCACGTCGAAGTGCTCGTAATTCATCGATCGTCTCCTTGGCTCCATGGTCGCCCGTCTCGCTCTCTGCGAGACGGTCCGGCTCCGACTTCCCACGACGCCCGGCGAGATCGATCGACAATCACGACGCGGCGGTCACACGTTGCGTCGAAAGATAATCGCCCGGGCCCCCCGGCACAGGCAAGGACGACCGCGCCGCCGGATTCGACCGGGTGAACGAGGCCGGCGAGCCGTCCGCGCGGGCATGGACACATCGACCGGGCCGTCCCGGGGGCGAGACCGGAGCCTTCCGCGCGGGCGTGGACACCTCCGGCCGATGGCGATATCATCACGTGTTGTCGCGACCTCGGCCCGTCTTGCCTCGACCTGTTTTCCGCGGAGGACCCGTGAAGATCTTCATCACCGGAGGCACCGGGCTCATCGGCCGCGCCGTCACGAGCCGGCTGCTGGCGCGTGGCGACGAGGTGGAGGTGCTCACGCGCCATCCCGCCAGGGCGCGGAAACGGCTGCCGGCGGGCGTGACGATGATCGAGGGCGATCCCAACCTGCGCGGCTCCTGGCAGGAGGAGCTGGCGGTCTGCGACGCGGTGGTGAACCTGGCCGGCGAGAGCATCGCGTCGGGTCGCTGGACCGAGAAGAAGAAGCGGGCCTTGCGCCAGAGCCGGCTGGCCACCACCGGGCACGTCGTGGAGGCGGTCGGCCGGAGCGACACCTGCCGGGTCCTGGTCAGCGCCTCGGCGGTCGGCTACTACGGCGATCGCGGAGCCGAAGCGCTCACCGAATCACACGAGCCGGGTCGCGGCTTTCTCGCGCGCCTGACGCACGAGTGGGAGCAGGCCGCCGCCGCGGCCGAGGACCAGGATCGCCGGGTGGTGCGCGTGCGCATGGGCGTCGTCCTGGCGCGGGAGGGAGGAGCGCTGCCCCGGATGCTGCCCGCCTACCGTTTGGGCCTGGGCGGCCGGCTCGGCAGCGGGCAGCAGTACTTCCCGTGGATCCACATCGACGATGCCGCCGGGATCTGCCTCTTCGCGCTCGATCGTGACGATCTGCGCGGTCCGGTCAACGCCGTCGCCCCCGATCCGCCCACGCAGGCGGCCTTCGCCCGCGCCCTCTGCGCGCGGCTGGGCCGGCCTTGCATCATGCGCGTTCCCGGCTTCCTCCTGCAACTGGCCGTGGGCGAACTGGCCTCGGGTCTGCTCGCGAGCGAGCGAGCGGTCCCCAACGCGCTGAAGGCGGCGGGCTACCGGTTCGAGCACGGCGATCTCCGCGAAGCCCTGGCCGACCTGGGCCTCTGAACCGCGCCGGCGGCCCGCCGGCGTCCGGCGCGGCCGCAACTCCCCATCGTGCCGTCCTGCCGCCGTCCCGGTCGCCGCCGCAGCCGGCGGTGCACTTCTTGCACCTCTGCCCCCGACCGAGCGCAACGCCCGGCGCATCGGCGCGCCGGGGCCCTCCAGCGGGGAGCGTTCCGTGATGAACACCGCGACGACCACGGTCGAGAGCACCGCGACGCGTGATGGCAAGGGCGTCCGGCAGAACGATCGCTCCGACGTCTCCGGGAGCGGCGCGCCATTCCACGACATCCTGGCGGAGGTGCGGCAGCTGGCGCCCCTGAGTCCGGCAGCCGCGCGGCTGGTGGCGATGCTCGGACGGGGCGAACACGAGCCGTTCGCGGTGGCGGCCGTGGTGGAGACCGATCCGGCCCTCGCGGCGCTGGTGCTGCGCGACGTGAACTCTGCGGAACCGCATCCGCAGCGCAGCATCGGCACGGTGCGGGAGGCGGCGAGCGATCTGGACGACGCCCGGGTGGTGGGCATGGCCCTGGCGCTGGCCGGGCGCGATCACTTCAACGCCGCGCTGCGCGGGTACCGTGGGGAGCGCGGCGACCTCGGCCGGCACAGTCTCTACGTGGCGCTGGCAGCCCGGGAACTGGCTCACCACACGCTCGGTCGCGTGGACCCGGCGGTGGCCTTCACCGCCGGCCTGCTGCACGACCTCGGCAAGGTGGTGCTTTCGGCCCACCTGGCTGCCCACACCGAGGCTATCGCCAGTGATCTCGACGCGGGAGTCCTGCCCGACTTCGTCTCCGGGGAGCGCCTGCGGCTGGGTTGCGATCACGGCGAGGCCGGCTCCGCCCTGATCGAACACTGGCGTCTGCCGTCCGTCCTCGCATCGCCCGTGCGCCACCATCACGCGCCGCTCGATGCGGAGCCGGCCCACCAGCCGCTGGCCAGCGTCGTCCACCTGGCCGACATGCTCGCGTGCGGGCAAGGTCTCAGCACGGCGGCGGACCGGGCGGGTTACCGGCTGGAGCCCGGCTACCAGCAATGGGTGGTGCTGAACGAGGCGGAACTGGGCGGGATCCTGGTGCGCGCGCGCGTCGCCTTCGAGGCGACCGGAACGACCTGGTTCGATGGGTGAGCGGCGGTGGGTCCGACCTGCCGGCGCCGACCTGCCGGCGCCGGTCCGCCGGTGGCGGTCTGCCGGTGGCGGTCTGTCGGCGACGGTCTGCCTGCGCTCGAGGCGCGGGGCGGCGGCTATTCACCCCACCTTGAACGCATCCACCTCCAGCTCACCCTTCTCGAATCGGTCGAGTGAGAGGCTGTCGATGATGTCGTCCGGCTCGTGAGTGACGATGTGACGGGCCATGCGCTTGCCCGTCACCGGCGCCAGCATGAAGCCGTGGCCGCTGAAGCCGCAGATGTGATGGTAGCCGTCGAGTCCGGGCACGCCGCCGAGGATCGGCCGGTGGTCCGGCGTCACGTCGTACATGCCGGCCCACTGGCGCATGAGGCGCAGCGGCCGTGCCGGCGGGTACAGATCGATGAGAGCGCGGGCGAACCGCACGGCGAACCGGAGCTGGCTGCGCGTGTCGAACCGGTTCGGCTGCTCCCACTGCGGTTCGTCGGGGTCGCCGATGCCGCCCACCAGTTCGCCGCGCATGCTCTGGCTGAAGTAGATGCCGCTGGTGATCGAGATGACCATGGGACCGAGGCAGGGCTTGAGCCCCTCGCTGACCATGATCTCGTGACGCTCCTGGCGGTTGGGCAGTTCCACGCCCACCTGGGCGGCGAGCGCCCGCGCCCACGGTCCGGCGGCGTTCACGACCACCGGGGTGGCGATCGTGCCGCGGTCGGTCTCCACCGCCTCCACGCGGCCGTCGCGGAGCCGGATCCGCTCCACCCGGGTGTGGATGTGGATCGTCACGCCCTTGCGATGGGCCGCGCGTGCGTAGCCCCAGACGACGCTGAACGGGTAGGCGGTGCCGTCCGTGGGGCAGAACGTGGCGCCCTTCAGGTTCCGGACGTCCAGTTCGGGCACGATCTTCAGACAGTCCTGCGGCTCGAGGAACTCGCTGGGCACGCCGCAGCGGTTCTGCAACTCCACCGCCTTCAGCATGGCGGAACGGTGATCCTCGTTCTCGGTGACCATGAGGTAGCCGCCCTGACGGAAGAAGCTCTGGTAGCCCAGCTCCGCCGACAGGTTCTCGTACATCGCCACGCTCTCCTGGGCGAGGCGCACGTTCTCCGCGGTCGTCCACTGCTGGCGGATGCCCCCGCCGCAGCGGCCGGTGGAACCGGAGCCCAGGTAGCCCTTCTCGATCACCACGATGCGGCGCACGCCCAGCTTCGCCAGCTCGTAGGCCACGGCCAGGCCGTTGATGCCGCCCCCGACGATCACGGCGTCGGCGCTCGCCGGGACGGATCCGGTGGCCAGGGGGATCATCGCGGCTCCTTCCCGGCTCCGGGGTCCTCGCGGTCGGCGTTGCGCGTCGTCGCTTCGCTGTCGATGACCTCGTCGCGCTCGCCGTCACCGCGAGTCGCGCCCTCGCCGTCACCGCGAGTCGCGCTCCCGGGGGTCGGGTCGCTGCCGTCGCCCGGGCTCGGCGGCGCGCTGTGCGGATTCCCGTCCAGCGGCTGAGGCGGCGCCGGCGCATCCCCGATGAAACCGGGCAGGTCGAGGGCGGCCAGCTCGGCGAAGGTGAGCGGTTCGGCGGGTGGCCGGATGTTGGTGGGGCGCACGTGCGCCGGCGGGCAGTCGCGGAGGCTGGCGAGTTCGGCGGCCGACTCGCTCAGGCACCCCTTGCCCTGGCAGAAACCGGTCCCGACGCCGGTGTATCGCTTGAGCGACTCGAACTCGGTGAACCCTTCGCGGTAGGCCGCCCGGAACTCGCTCAGGGTCACGTCCTCGCAGCGACAAAGAATGCACTTGCCCCGGCTCATGGTTCGACCGCCTCCTCGCCGGCGGTGACCACCTCGGCGGAAACGGCGCCCGCCGCCTCGCCGAGCAGCGTGAGGGCGACTCCGCCGGGCAGGCGGCCCTGGTAGCGCCCCTGCGCAGCGCCGGCCGGCAGGAAGCCGCCGAGTTCCGGCTGCAGCACGAGGTCGCCGCCGAGCTGGTACACGACGTCGTACACCGGCTTGCCGCGGCGCGCCATCACCACCAGTTCGCCGTCCAGTTCGATGCGGGAGCCAGGTCCTGAACGCGGCCCCTGGGCGGGCGCGAAGGCGAGCGACAGCCGATCGCGGGAGTGGCTGCGCGCGGCGGTCAGTTCGAGATTGGAGTGGAACTGCCAGCCGGAATCGATCGCCGCCGAGACCTCCGTCTGCCACCCCGACTCCGTCACGACGACGGTCACCTGCGCCCCGCGGGCGTGCAGCAGCAGGGCGCTCAGCCAGAGATCGAGGCCGCCGCCGACCACCACCGCATGCCGGCCTCTCACGTTCATCCCGTCCCGGGTGACCATACGGTAGAGCGCGCGCGGCCCCACGATGCCCGGCAGGTCGTTCCCCGGAAAGAGCCCCTGGACATCCAGGGCGCCGGCGGCCCAGGTCACGGCGTCGGTGGTCAGCATGCTGAGCCCGTGCTCCCCCTTCAACACCAGGCCGCCGGGCTGGTAGCCGGCGACCACGCGCGTGGCGAGGCGCCGGTCCAGATCCGGTCTTCCGGCGAACGCCGCCACCGCCTCCTCCAGGCGCCGGTGCGCCCCCCGCAGCACCGGAAACCGATCCAGCTGCGCCGCCCGATCGGCGGCCAGCGTCTGCAGGGCGGGCCAGCGCTGCCCGCCCGGCCCGGCGTGGTCGTCCACCAGGAGCACGCGTCCGGTGGAGCGCAGAGTCGCCCGCAACCCGGACAGGCCGCCGCCGACGATCACCTGATCCCAGCCGCCGAGGTCCTCGGCCCGCGTCTCGGGCACGCTGTTCCAGGCTTCCGGCGAGGGCAACCGCCCCACCCCGGTGAGCGGGCGCAGCCCGCTCAGGAACGCGCTCGACAGGACTCGCGGACGCGTGAACCACTTGTAGTAGAAGCCGGGGGGAAAGAGTTCGCCGCCCAGTTCCAGGCTCTTCTGCAGAGGCTTGGCGTACATCGCGCCGGCATCCTGCCGCTCGACCTGCATGCCCTCGACCACGGGAGCGAGGCACGCGCGCACGTTGGGCACACCGTCGATCCGGACGAGACAGCTCGTGCAGTGTCCGCGGGCGCAGTGCAGCCCCCGCGGACGACCGTACTTGGGGCTGTGCGAGAGGATGCGGACGCCGCGCTCCCAGAGAGCCACCGCCACGCTGGTGCCGGCGCGCACCTCGAGGGGCTGCCCCTGGAAGCGGATCGTGACGGTACCGGTGGAACCGACGGGGTCGTCGTCGAGGGCGCGCCCGGCGCCGGCCAGATCGTCCATGGCCAAGGTCCGTCCTTTGCGGTCAGTCCAGCGGGTGGTTCCGGCCGCGTGCCGTTCTATCCGTCGAGGCGCGGCCGCGCGGCGCGCCCGGCGTGGAAACATAGGCGACGGATCGGAGCCGGGCAAGGCGACCGCCCGCGCGATCCGAAGCCGTTCGGCGCCCAGCGCTTTCCTCGACGGCGGTGTCGATTATATTTGTCCGACCGCCGGCGGGCCCATCGCCCGGCCGGCCCTTCCAACCGGAGAGGTGGGCATGGCGCAGGAGCACAACCGATCGAGCAAGTTCGCGCAGGTGCGTCAGGAGGCGGGGGACCGCGGGATCGAGTTCATCGACCTCAAGGTGCTGGACCTCTCGGGACGACTGCACCACCTGACCTTCCCGTTCGATCGCTTCACGCCCGACGTGTGCGAGGAGGGGATCGGCTTCGACGGTTCCAGCTACGGATTCCAGAAGGTGGAGAACAGCGACATGGTGCTGATCCCCGACCTGGGCACCGGGCACCTGGACCCGTTCCGGTCGCGGCCCACCCTGACCATGTTCGCCGCCGCTCATCTGGTGGACGCCGAGCGCACCCCCTTCGTGCAGGACGGTCGCAACCTCGCGCGCCATGCCGAACGCCTGCTGCGCGAATCGGGAATCGCCGACGTGTCGTACTGGGGACCGGAGTACGAGTTCTACATCTTCGAGGAGGCCGACTTCCTCTCGGAGACGACGCGCAGTTGCTTCCAGGTGGACAGCCGCGAGCGTTTCTTCCAGAACGCCTATCACGCCTGCAATCCTCACGACCGCTACGACGACTTCCGCGACGAGGTGTGTCATCACATGCGGGAGTTCGGCATCCCGGTGCGCTACCACCATCACGAGGTGGGTTCACGCGGGCAGCAGGAGATCGAGGGCTGGTTCGCCGATCTGCTGACCACCGGCGATCATGCCGTGCTCACCAAGTACATCCTCGCGAACCTGGCCGAGCGTCACGGGCTCAGGGTGACGTTCATGCCCAAGCCGCTGTTCGACAGTGCCGGCAGCGGCTGGCACCTGCACCAGTTCCTGGGCAAGGGCGGCAAGAACGTCTTCCATGCCGAGGAGGGCTACGCCAACCTGTCGCGGACGGCCTTGCACTACATTGGCGGCATCCTGCACCACAGCGACGCGCTCTGTGCGTTCACCAACCCCAGCACCAATAGCTACAAGCGCCTGGTGCCGGGCTTCGAGGCGCCCACCGCCCGCACCTTCGGCCGTTCCAACCGGGGCGCCGCCATCCGCGTGCCGTCGTACGTCAGCGACCCCGCGTACCGCCGCATGGAGTACCGGCCGCCCGATTTCACCTGCAATCCGTACCTCTGCACCTCGGCCATCCTCATGGCCGGCATCGACGGCATCCTCGAGGAGATCGACCCGCGCGAGCACGGGTTCCATCCCGAGGACGCGCCCTCGCCGGACGGCGACCACAACCTGCGCTTCCTGCCGAGATCCCTGGACGACGCCCTCGACGCGCTCGAGGCGGACCACGGGTTCCTCATGCGCGACGGCGTCTTCGCGGAAGCGTTGATCAGGCGCTGGCTCGAGGTGAAGCGCGAGGAGATCCGGGCGATCAGTCGGCGGCCGCATCCCTACGAGTATACGATGTACTTCGACTTCTAGCGGCCGCACCGGCGGTCGCGCGGATGGGCGGTCCCCTCCCCGCACCGCCGCCGGGGGCCGCCACGGCGTAGCCGGGAAGCGAGGTACCGTTTGGACCAGGTCCTGTTCAACGGCTGGCCGGCTCTGGCGAGGACGGCATCGATCGGTGTGCTCGCCTACGTCAGCCTGATCTTCTTCCTGCGGATTTCCGGCCGGCGCACCCTCTCGAAGATGAACGCCTTCGATTTCGTGGTGACCGTGGCCCTCGGCTCCACGCTCGCCACCATCCTCCTGAACCAGGACGTGAGTCTGGCCCAGGGCGCCCTGGCGCTCGCTCTCCTCATCGGCATGCAGTTCGTGGTCACGTGGTCGAGCGTCCGCGCCGGCTGGGTGCGGCGCCTGGTCACGGGAGAGCCGGCGCTGCTGCTGTACCGGGGCACCTTCCTGTCGGCGGCGCTGCGGCGGGCGCGGGTCACCGAGGACGAGGGGCGGGCGGCGGTGCGCGCGGCCGGTCTGGCGGATCTGGAGGGGGTGGAGGCCGTCATCCTGGAGACCGACGGCTCGTTCAGCGTGGTGCGCCGGGGCGCCGGGGCGGGAGCGTCGAGCCTCGCGGGGGTGGAGCGGCCGGGACCGCACGATTTCGAGGTGTCCTGAGCCGGCGACGACCGGGCATCAGTACAGATCGTACTTCACCAGCCGGCCGTCGAGACCGCCGTTGGACAGCGGTCGCTTCCAGGCGGGGCGCAGGCCCACCTTCTTGATCAGCTCGCGGTCGCCGAAGTAGACGTACGCCTCGCTGCCGGTGCAGCGCTGCTTCAGGAAGTCGCCCAGCTCGCCGTAGAAGGCGCCGATGTCGCTGCCCTTCCCCATGCGGAGTCCGTAGGGCGGGTTGCAGACGATGACGTGACCGTCGAGCGCGGGCAGGTCGCGGAAATCGGCGGCGAACACCGGCACGGTCCCGCCGCCGGGCAGCCGGCCAAGGTTGCGGCGGGCCATTCCCACCGCCCGTGGGTCGACGTCGCTGCCGCGGATCCGGCCGGCGGCGACCTCGCATATCTCCCCGTCGGCCGCCTGCTTCTCGTCGTGCCAGACCCTGGCGTCGAAGTCGGGCAGCATCGTGAACCCGAACTTGCCGCTGCGCGCGCGCAGGAAGCCGGCCGGCACCCGCGCGTGCTTCAGGGTCGCCTCGCCCAGCAGGGTGCCCGCGCCGCACATGGGATCGTACAGCGGCCGGCCGCCGTCCCACCCGGCGAGGTCCAGGATGGCGGCGGCCACCGTCTCCTGCATCGGCGCCTCGCCCTGCTCCTGACGGTAGCCGCGCCGGTGTAGCGAACCGCCGGAGGTGTCGAGGCTCACGGTGGCCACGTCGCGAGCGAGGTGCAGGTGGATCCAGAGGTCCGGCTCCTGGGTGTCCACGTTCGGTCGCTTGCCGAGGTGCTCGCGGAACCGGTCGGCGACAGCGTCCTTCACCCGCAGGGATGCGAACTGGCTGTGGCTGATCTTGCTCTGCGCTAGGTTGGCGAACACGGCGAAGGTCTGGTCGGGCCGCAGGATCGCCGTCCAGTCGATCTCCCGGGCCCGCCGGTACAGGTAATCGGGATTGTGGCAGCCGAACCGGACCAGCGGCGCGAGCACCCGGCTCACCAGCCGGGCGCGGTAGTTGACCCGGTAGAGGATGGCCGGATCGGCGGTGAAGCGGATGCCGCGGTGCGCCTCCCGCACGTCGGTGGCGCCGAGGGCCGTCAGCTCGGCCGCGCCGAGCTCCTCGAGCCCGCCGGAGATCTGTGCGAAGTACTGCCTGGTCTCCTGGTACAGAAACACGGCTGCTCCCGGAGAAGGTGACATGCCGGTGCCGTCCGGCCACGCGCGCGCCGCCGTCGCCCACGCCCTTGGGGCGGGCGGTGCAATATAGCCCGTGGGGGAGGCCGTGCGCGAACACCGGTCCGCAGACGCGCGCCGGCCCCGGCGGGGTGCGACCGGGGCCGGTCGGATCTGGAGCTGTTTTCGAGGTCCCGAGGGGGCGCGGCTACCGCATGGCGCCGACGACGACGGAATCCAGGTCTCGTGGCTTCGGTGTCCAGACGATCGGGACCGTCTGCGGTCCGTCGACCGCCTCGAACACGTGCGTCATGACCGCTCCGTCGTCCGCCAGCAGGACGACCCGGGTGGCCGTGGTGATCGTGATCTCGCCGATCACGTTGCCCTGTTCGTCCGTGTGCGGCATGGGTGCGGGGTCCCAGAAAGCCGGCACGTACGTGCGGTCGGTCACGATCAGGCGCCCGTCGGCGCCGGTGGTGCCGGCCGACGACACCTCGGGCGTGCCGGTGAGGAGCAGGAGCGGATGGGTGACCACCGCGCTCGGCACGTTGCCGCCCTGTTCGAACACCATGGCGGTCATCTCGTACCAGCCGTCGTGGACGTGGTCGCCCGCGTCGTCCACGCCGGACCAGGTGAACTGCACGGGTGCTTCCGTGAACGTCTGCGAGTAGACCGGCCTGCCGGCGACGTCCTCGACCGTCACCTCGGTCCTGGCGGGCGGCGGCACCGAAGTCGGATGGGTCGCCCCGGGAGCCGCCGTCCCGGCGGGGAACGGCCACTCCACCCCGGCCACGTCGGGGCTGAGGCTCACGCGCAGCCCTTCGACCGGATCACCCGCGGCATCCACCACCTCGATGGTCACGGAGAAGGGTTCGGGTTCGAGCGGGTCGGAGCCGTCGCTGCAGCCGGAGATCGTGAGGAGCGCGAGGAGGAGGCAGCCGGAAGCCGCCATCGGTTGATGGTGTCTCATGATCCGAGACCTTTCCCACGGGAGTCGTCAGCCATCGAGATCCCGGCCATCATAGCCGGATCGAACGGTCGCCGTCAACTGGGGCCGAGCTCGGCGGGGTCAGTCTTGCCGTTGCTCCCTCACCAGGTAGCCCATGATCTGGTAGACGAGGCGCGCCGCCAGGTACTCGGCCGCGTGCAGTCCCGGCAGGGGGAGCAACTCGCAGACGTCGAAACCGACCACCTGGTGCCGGCGGGCGACGTGGTCCAGCAGCCGGGTGATCTGGCGATACGACAGGCCGCCCGGTTCGGGCGTGCCGGTGGCCGGCATCTCGGAGGGATCGAGCGCGTCGACGTCGATGGTGACGTAGACGGGGCCGTCGAGCCTCGCCACCACCCGCTGGACCCATGCCTGGGCAGGGTCGGCGAACGGCGTGATCCGGTGCGCGTAGAACGTGCGCGCCGGGTCGAGTCCCCGCAGTTCGGAGCGGTCGATCGCCCGCAGGCCGACCTGCACCACCGGGGCCACCTCGCGGGCGCGGGCCATGATGCAGGCATGATTGCAGGGGGAGCCCTCGTAGGTGTCGCGGGTATCGGCGTGGGCGTCGATCTGCAGGACGTTCAAACCGGGGTAGCGCTCGGCGTGGGCGCGGACCAGGCCGATGGCCACCGAATGGTCGCCGCCGAGGCCCACCACGGTCTTGCCGGCGTCGATCAGGGAGAGACAGGCGGCGCGGGTGGCGTCCACCTGTGCTTCGGGAGAGCCGGCTTCCGTCACGGGTGCCATGGTCACGATGCCGGCCGCGCAGGGTTCGGTGCGGGTCTCGATGTCGTAGCGCTCGAGCTGCCGGCTGGCCGCCAGGATGGCCTCGGGAGCGCGCGAGGCGCCGCGCTTCCAGGTCGCGGATCCGTCGTAGGGGATGGGCAGCACCGCGAAGCGGGCGGAGACCGGATCCGGCGGCGCCGGCAGGTCGCCGAAGGCCGCCGGATCGGTATGCAGAGGCCAGGAGAGAGGAACCGTGGCCGGTGACCGAGGCGATGGAGGTCCGGCTCCCGGCTCACCCGTCAAAGCAAGTCGTCCTCGAAACCATCGAGTTCGTCGAGTTCCTCGTCCTCGTCCAGGATGAGGTCGTCGTCGAGGTCGTCGTCGAGATCGTCGCCCAGGTCGGCGTCGTCCCAGTCCTCGTCCCACTCGTCGCCGATTCCGGGACGCCGGGTGCGAGGGCGGGGAGTCTCTTCCTTGCGCTCGAACTGGCGCTTCACGGGCGCGGAAGACGTGGCAGAGCGGCGCCGCTTGCTGCCGGGCTTCTCTTCCTGTTCTTCCGGACGATTCCTCGGGGTCATCCCTCGACCTTCCTCGATGGCCGGCTCGGTTCAGGCTGCGACGGTCCGCCGCAGGCTTCGGGTTCCGGCATGGTTCGGTGAATCGCGCCGTGCGGCCAGAATGATCGGGCCGCCACGGTTGCGTGTCAAGACCCCCCGAGCCAGAAATCTGGTGCGCCGGAGCGTAAAGGAGAGCTCGGCATCATGGCCAGGAGCCTGAAGCGATTTGCGTGGAATAACGCGTGATGTTAGCGAGTTGCATCCGCTCCGTGACCGGGCTAGCATCGCCCGGAAGCGGTGCCACGCCGGTGCCGCCTGGGCGCGGACGGGGGAGGAGTCCACCATGCAGGAGTTCACGGTCGAGACCGGCGGGCGGACGGCCTTCGAGGACGTCACCGGCGAGGTTCAGGATGCCGTCGCGAAGCTCGGGCTGGCCGACGGTGCCGTGGTGGTCTTCGTGCCGCACACGACCGCTGCCGTCACCATCAACGAGGGCGCCGATCCCGACGTCGTCCGGGATCTGGACATGGAACTGGCGAAGATCGTCCCGTTCGAGGACGGCTATCGCCATGCGGAGGGGAACTCCGCCGCCCACATCAAGGCCAGCCTGTTCGGCAGCAGCGTCCACGTGATCGTGGCCGGCGGGCGGCTGCAGCTGGGTACCTGGCAGAAGCTCTGGTTCTGTGAATTCGACGGGCCGCGTCGCCGGCGCGTCTGGGTGCAGCCCCTGCAGGCGGGCTAGTCGGGCTCCTTGCGCAGACGCTTGATCTGGCCGCGCCGCTTCTTCTCCTGGATCCGCCTCTCTTCGGACGCCTTGGTAGGGCGGGTCTTCCGGCGGGGCGGGTCCCGGTGCAGCGCCGCCCGCATGATCTCGGCCAGCCTCTCCAGGCACTCGTCACGGTTGCGTTTCTGGCTGCGGTGCGACTCGCACTCCAGGACCAGTTCGCCCTCTCGCGTCAGGCGCGACGCCAGCCGCGTGGCTGCCAGGTCCCGATCGCGGTCGGTGAGGACCGCCGATTCCAGCAGGTTCCAGCGCAGCTGGATGCGGGTCTCCGCCTTGTTCACGTGCTGACCGCCGGGCCCCGACGATCGGCTGGCGACGAGGGCGATCTCGGCCAGGGGAATGGCGACCCGGTCGTTCACCGGCACGACCTCGGCGGTCACGGCAGGACCGCGACCGGAGCGCCGCCCGCCGCGCCCGTCGCGTCCGACGCGTCGGACGGGAACAGGGCGGCGATCTGGTCCAGCGTGGTCTTGGCCGTCAGCGTGAACCGACCGATGTGCCAGGGTGAGTCGTCCGGATCCCAGGCGGCGCGACGCAGGCTCACCGTGCCGGCGAAGCCCACGGCTCCGGCCACGCTGTCCAGTTCCCCGTCGGCGAAGCCGTACGGCCAGGCCAGGTAGAGCGGCGCGGTGCCGATCAGCGCGGCCAGCCGGGCGCGGCTGGCGGCCAGGTCCACCGCCACCGGCGCCCAGGTACCGTCAAGCAGGTCCGGTTCGAGGGCGCGCGCCGGTGCGAGGCGCCGCAATTCGTCCCAGGCGGATTGACGGGTGGCCACCGGTATCGCGGCCGGATGCCAGAAGACCGGCTCGGGGCCGCCGCGCGTGGAGATCTTGGCGTGGAGATCATGGGTGTGCGAGCCCATGATCATGGTGCCCGTCGACGCCATCTCGCGCAGCATGGCGGGCGTGCACACCTCGATACCCGCCCAGCCCGTTCCCATCTGCGCCGTGGGCACGAAGAGGTGGGCCCGCGCGCCGTACTCCCGCAGCAGAGGATAGGCCAGCGTGTAGACGCTGCGATCGGCGTCGTCGATGGTGATCACCACCGCCCGCGACGGCAGCGGCTCGCCGGCGTCGCGCCGCTCGGCGATCTCGTCCAGGGTGAGCACGGCCACGCCGGTGTCGCGAAAGTAGCGCAGGTGCCGCTCGAACTCGCCGATGGGAGTGGTCCAGAACTCGCGGGGTCCCAGGGTGGGCATGCCCAGGACGACGGCGCCGACCACTCGCGCCAGGTAGAGCGGGTCGAGGCCTCTGCGGAAGTAGTGGTAGCAGAGGACCGGCACGGCGCCGGGGGCGAGGGCGAACTCCCCCTCGGCCAGGTGCGGCGGGTCCAGTTCCTGAGACCCGGCGCGGGCGGCCGGCTCGAGGTCGCCCTTGCCGCAGCCGGCGGCGGCGAGCAGGATCAGGAGCAGCAGCGCGAGCAGGAGCACGAGCACGAGCACGATCGCCGGCGCTAGCGGCGCGGCCCACCTGCCGGCGCGCCGCACGCGGCGCGCACCCAGGACGTTCCCGGCGTCCCGGACGTTCCGGGCATCCCGTGCGTCCCGCGGATCCCGTGCATCCCGGGGCCGTGCGGCCGGCGCACAGAGTCCGCTCAGCGGTGGCTGGTTCGGCCGAGGGGTCATCGTCGTCTCTCCCGGCGCTATCGTCCGGCGCGGCCCGCGTCGCCGGAGCCGTTCGTCCTCAGTAGAAGAAGCGCAGCGCCAGCCCGGCGAAGGTGCGACTCCAGCCGCTGGCGGTGGCGAGACGCGACTTGCTGTAGCCCGCATCGATGGACAGCAGGGCGCCGGGCGAGAGTCGCCAGCCGACGTGAGCGGCGCCGCCGCCCACCGCGATGGCGTCGGAACCGGCCTCCCGCTCGCGGCCGT
Organism: Candidatus Krumholzibacteriia bacterium; assembly: GCA_046484865.1. Lineage (GTDB taxonomy): Bacteria > Krumholzibacteriota > Krumholzibacteriia > LZORAL124-64-63 > LZORAL124-64-63 > JAWOID01. The sequence goes on along the minus strand of JAWOID010000026.1, from coordinate 9,450 downwards.
AGCGCGCCTCGGCCCGCAGCACCCAGCGGCCGGTGCGCACCAGTGCGCTGCCCTCCACCGCCACGTTGCGCATCCAGTCGGGTGCCCAGTACCCGCCCGGGTAGGGAGTCTCGAAGTCCATGGTGGTCACCGACGGACCCAGCCGCCATTCCACCGGACCCTCGTGCCGCCAGAGCAATCGGGCCGAGCCCACACGCCGGACGTTGTCGTCGGTGTAGTCGGCCACCTGTCCCGCCACCACGGCGAGCAAGTGGCGGGTGAGCCGTGCGTCGGCGGACAGGCTGACCTGGCGCAGGTTCAGCTCCTGTCCCAGCGCGGTCATCGTCTCCACCGGCTGCACCGTGCCGCCGAGATCGAGCCTCAGGCGGGGGTGGGCGATCCAGGTGAGCCAGGCGTCGCCGCCGAGCTGCGTCCAGTCGAGGTCGTCGCCGCCGTTCAGGGGCGCGTCGCTGCGGAAGTGGTCCACCCAGCCGTACGCGTGCAGGGTCCAGCGGTGGCTCAGCGGCGCCACCAGTCCCAGGGTGAGGCGCGGCGCCTCCACGTCGGGACGCCCCGGCTGCCGGTACCAGGCGTACGAGGGTCGGACCTCGAGCAGGGCGTCTCCCGCCGTCGTCCACGCTCCGCTCAGGGCGGTGCGATAGATGTCGAGGTCGTCGGAATCCCAGCTCGCGTCCACCCGCAGCGCGGCCGGCGTGGTGTACTCGTCGAGCACCTGCAGCAGGAAGCGGCCGGTCTCACGGCCTGCCGGTTCGCCGGCCCAGCGTGTTTCCACCGCGCGCAGCTCCCGGAAACCCGCACGCAGCTGGTTGTTCCAGAGCAGCGAGCGGCCCAGGCCGAGCTGGGCGCCGGCATCGGCCGGATCCTCCGCCGCCAGTTCCCGGTAGAGCGTCACGGCCTCGGGCTGCCGTCCGCTCCAGCTGAGCGCCAGGGCCAGCCCCTTGCGCGCGTCGCGCGGGCTGTCGCCCTCCTGTCGCGCCAGGTAGCGACGGAAGTAGAAGATGGCCCGGTCGGCATCCTCGCGCCACAGCTTCTGGTAGGCCAGCTCGTCCACGATGTCCGGGACCAGGCGGGCGTCGTGGGCGAGGGCGTCGAGGAACGAGCGCGCCGCCTGGTGGTGACGATCGCGTCCCGCCAGCTCCCGCGCCGCCGCGGCCTCCAGCCAGGCGGCTTCCGGATCGAGGATGGGCTCGACGTCCAGCGTCGCCTCCGTGCCGGACGCCAGCGCCAGCGCCGGCGCCAGCGCCAGCGCGAGGGCGACGCCCCTGAGGCGCTGCACTGCCTGCCGCCCGCGGTCGTCTGCCGGCTTTCGCACCGGCGTCATTCCCGCACCGGCTTCCACTGGGTCACCTTCCTCTTCTGCCGGTTCACCCCGAGGCCCCGCGGAGTCGTCACCACGGTGATGACGGCCATCAGGATCCAGTAGACCAGGGGGTAGAACACCGCGGTCAGGTAGTAGCGCGGCAGCTTGCTGTCGTAGCCGCGATCCAGCATCACGCCCGTGAACAGCTGCAGCAGGCAGATCGTGGCGATGAGCATGCCCCAGAAGTTGGGGATGGGCGAGGCGCCGATGGGCGGATAGCCCACGGCGTAGCTGGTGATCCAGACGAGCGACAGGATCACGTAGGCGTAAGCCCAGCCCACCGACAGCGAGGCTTCCACCAGCACCGGCCAGAAGCGCCGGTGCCGCCAGGCCAGCAGCTTGTGCGCGTGGCGCGCGATCACCTGGCTGAGCCCCAGCGCCCAGCGCACGCGCTGGCGCCACAACCCTTGCAGCGACTGCGGCACCCGCATCCACATGATCGCCCGCGACTCGTAGCGCACGTCCCAGTGGCGCAGCTGCAGACGCCAGGTGAGGTCGATGTCCTCGGTGGCCATGTCGGGGCTGTACAGCCCCACGTCGAGGAGGGCGCTGCGGCGGAAGATGCCCACCACGCCGCTCATGGTCATGATGCGGCCCCAGATGCGCTGGGCGCGTCGCATCAGCGAGATGATGCTCGCGAACTCGATCGCCTGCAGCTTGGAAAGGAAGGAATCGCGGTTGGCCACGCGCGGGTTGCCGGTCACCGCGGCGCAGCGGGGGGTCTGGAAGTGCGGTACCAGGTAGCGCAGGATGGACGGCTCGGGCACCGCGTCGGCGTCCATCACCAGCACCAGTTCGCCCGTGGTCAGCGGGAAGGCGTCGTTGAGGGCCATGGCCTTGCCCTCGTTCGTGTGCTTGCGCACCAGTCGGATGCGTCCCTGGCGCACGAACGGTTCCAGTTCCCGCAGGGTCCCGTCGGTGGAGCAGTCGTCCACCACGACCACCTCGAAGTCCGGGTAGTCCACCGCCAGCACGCCACGAACGGTGGTGGCGATGTTGCGCTCCTCGTTGAAGGCGGGGATCAGGAAGGTGACCCGCGGATGATGCTCCAGCGCGTAGAACGCATCCTGGCGCGCGCTGTCCCGGCCCTCCCGGCGGGCGAAGAAGATGACCGACGTGTAGATCCACATGGCGCTGCTGGCGATCGGATACCAGGCGAAGTAGACCAGCAGGCCGATGTAGAGCGGCGTGGACTCGAAGTTCACGATCGCGTCGTAGACCGACATCACCGCACCCCCGGGGGAAGGGCAGGGGCGAGTGCGGCGGCCTCCTCGACGGGGATGTAGAGCTTGCTCCCGTCATCCGCGACGCTGATGTCCACCACCGGCGCGTACCGCAGTTCCGCGAGCGGCGGAGCGTTCACCGGCCGGCCCAGCGTGTCGCGCTCCAGGACTTCCGGAGGTGCCGGGGGAGCGTCGCGGCGACGGTTCAGACGCGCGGCCAGGCGCAGGTTGTGGCGGACCCAGAAGAGCGTCACCACCAGTCCCAGGACGATGATGACCCCGAGGATCGCGAGCGACCGGACCGTCGAGGGGCCGATCTCCCGGCCCAGCACGATGATCCAGTAATAGACGAACACGCCCCACATGGCGGCCGAGGCGAGTCCATGCAACAGGTGGCGCATGCCAGGCTGCCTCGCGCCCGCGGCGGTTGCTGCGCAGCCGGAGGTCCGGTGCGCAGGTTGACCCGCCTGCGGGCCGTCGTTAGACTTCCCACTTCCGCGCGTCCCGCGCCTCTGGCGGAGCCGCGCTCCTCGGCTATGACTATCGGCGGGAAACCACCGGAACTGAGCATGCATCGACCCAGGCCCCGGATCAAGGACAGGTCAGCACCTTGGAAGCCAAAGAGATCCGCTCCCGGTTCCTCGACTTCTTCGCCGCGCGCGGCCACCGCGTGGTGCCCTCGTCGAGCCTCGTGCCGCAGGACGATCCGACCCTGCTGTTCGCCAATGCGGGGATGAACCAGTTCAAGAGCGTCCTGCTCGGCCTGGAGAGGAGGGACTACGTCCGGGCCGCCTCCGTGCAGAAGTGCATGCGTGTCGCCGGCAAACATAATGACCTGGAGGAGGTTGGCAAGGACGCGCGTCACCACACCTTCTTCGAGATGCTCGGCAACTGGTCGTTCGGCGAGTACTACAAACGGGAGTCGATCCTCTGGGGCTGGGAATTCCTGACCGGAGAGATGCAGCTCGACCCCGAGCGTCTCTGGGTGACCGTCTACAAGGACGACGACGAGGCGTTCGCGGTGTGGCGCGACGAGGTGAGGGTGCCCGAGCGCAAGATCATCCGGCTGGGCGACGTCGAGCGGGGCGACGAGGAGAACTTCTGGTCGATGGCCGCGACCGGACCCTGCGGCCCCTGCACCGAGATCCACTGGGACCGGGGCGAGGCTGCCCGCTGCAGCCATCCCGACGGCTGCGCCGTGGGCGTGTGCGACTGCGACCGCTGGCTGGAACTGTGGAACCACGTGTTCATGGAGTTCGACCGCCAGCCGGACGGCTCCCTGCAGCCCCTGCCCATGAAGAGCGTGGATACCGGGCTCGGCTTCGAGCGCCTGGTGTCGGTGATGCAGGGGACCGAGTCGAACTACGAGACCGACCTCTTCTCGCCCCTCGTGCGCCGCGCCGCCCAGCTGAGCGGCCGCGAGCCGCAAGGCGCCGACCGGATCTCGATGCAGGTGATCGCCGACCACGCCCGCGCCGTGGTCTTCACGATCACCGACGGCGCGCGGCCGAGCAACGAGGGGCGCGGTTACGTGGTGCGGCGCATCCTGCGGCGGGCCGCCCGCCACGGGCACCTGCTGGGCCTCGAGGAGCCGTTCCTGTGGCGCGTGGCCGAGGTCGTCATCGACGAGATGGGCGACGCCTATCCCGAGTTGCGCGAGCGTCGCGACCGCGTGCTGCCGGTGATCCGCCAGGAGGAGGAGCGGTTCCTGCGCACCCTGGCGGCCGGCCTGCAGATCTACGGCGAATCGCGCGAGCGCATGAAGCGCGAGGGCCGCACCGTGGTGTCCGGCGAGGAGGCTTTCCAGCTCCACGACACCTACGGGTTCCCCCTCGATCTCACCGCCGTGGTGTCCGAGGAGGACGGCTTCACCGTGGACGGCGAGGGCTTCGAGCGGCTGATGGGAGAGCAGCGCGTCCGCAGCCGGCGCGAGGTCCGGTTCATGGAGGGGATCGGCGCCTGGGAGGTGCTGCGCGACGACCTCGACCTCGCCGGCTACCGCAATCGCTTCGTGGGCTACGATCGGCTCACCGCCGAGACCGAGCCGCTGGCCGTGCGCGACGCAGGCACCGACGCCGAGGGGCGCCCGCTGGCCCACCTGCTGGTGGCCGAGACGCCGTTCTACGCCGAATCCGGCGGTCAGGTGGGCGACGTCGGCACGGTGACCCTGCTGCCCGCGGGGGAGGATCTGCAGGTGGTGACGACGCTCTCGGCCCCCGAGGGGTCGGTTTGCGTGGTGAGCGGCGGCTGGGAGGACGTCGTGGTCCGGCTCCGGTCCGCCGAGCGGGTGCGGCTTTCCGTGGACCAGACCGCCCGCGCCGCCGTCATGCGCCATCACACCGCCACGCACCTGTTGCACCGCGCGCTGCGCGAGGTCCTCGGCGATCACGTGGAGCAGGCGGGCAGCGTGGTGGCCCCCGACCGGCTGCGCTTCGACTTCCGCCACGACGCGCCGGTATCCGACGGCGAGCTGGCGCGCATCGAGCAGCTCGTCAACGAGCGGGTGCTGGCCAACCGGCCGGTGCTGCGCCACGAGGACGTGCCCCTGGACGAGGCCCGCGCCCGCGGCGCCATGGCGCTGTTCGGCGAGAAGTACGCCGACCGCGTGCGCATGATCGAGGTGCCCCTGGGCGTGCGCGTGGATCCCGCCGAGCCCGACAGCGGTGGTTCCACCTGGTCCCTCGAGCTGTGCGGCGGCACGCACTGCTTCCGCACCGGCGACATCGGCCCTTTCCGCATCGTGAGCGAGAGCGGCATCGCCGCGGGCGTGCGACGCATCGAGGCCGTGGCCGGCGAGCCTGCCCTGGCGATGATCGAGCGCGAGCACGCCGAGCTGGCCGACGTGGCGCGCCAGCTCCGCCGCGACGGTGGCTCGCCGGGTCGCCAGGTCGCCGAACTGATCGCCGAGCGCGACCAGCTGCGCAAGGACCTGGCCCGCGTCCAGCAGGCGACCGCCCGCGACGCCCTGCAGGACGCCATCGCCAGCCCGGTCGCGGTGCAGGACCTGAAGCTGGTGGCCGCCCTGGTCACCGCCGAAAGCCGCGACGCCCTCATGCAACTCGGCGACCACGCCCGCGACAGGCTGGGCGAGAACGGGGTGGTGGTGCTGGCCGCGGAAGTGGAAGGGAAGGCCGCGGTGATCGCCACGGTGACCCCGGACCTGGTCGCGTCCCGGCGGCTCCACGCGGGCGATCTCGTGAAGGCGCTGACCGCGAGAGCCGGCGGACGAGGGGGCGGCAAGCCCAACATGGCCCAGGGCGGGGTGCCGACGGCGGCGGACCTGGCATCCGTGGTCGCCGCCGCGGCGGACGTCGTGGGCGAACAGGTCGGCTAGCCTCCTCCGGCCGGGCGAGCGGCCTTGACGTCGCCTGGCCGGCAACGGTATCCTCTCGACTGGGATGAAATCCCGTTTTCAAGTCAGGAGGCGAGTCATGCGTATCCTCACCGTGACGCTTCTCCTCCTCGTGTCGGCGAACGCATCCGGCCAGACCACCGCGGACAACTACATCAGCTTCCAGTATGAGCCTTTTTCCAACGCGTATTGCCCCAACTGCCAGTTCCAGGAGAACAACACGGTCGTCGCCATGACGCTGTGGCTGGTGCGCCCCTACAACATGGACTTCGACGGCGGCAACGTGCGGGCGGTCGAGAACGTCAGCGGGTTCGACTGCCGCGTGACCACGACCGAGGGGGCGACGATCCTCGGCTGGGAAACGGCGGCTCCGGCCAGCATCTGGACCTGGGAAGCGGCCGATATCCGGGTGCGGTACGACGTGCCCCAGCCGGTCGACGACAACGGACGGCTGGCGCTGGCCACCTGCAACATGTTCATCGGAGGCGTGACCAGCTTCGAGCTGCCGACCGAGCCGGTGCCGCGTTGCTGCTATCACGAGAACTGCTGGATCATGGTCACCCCCTCGACGCTCTCGCCGATCGAGGGGTCGGTCAGCTACCTGGATGCCGACGATCCGGTGGGTCCGTACGTGGCGGCCAACTGCGTGCCGGGCGCCGATGCCGAGATTCAGATCTACGACCCCACGATCCCGGCGGACGGGAGCACGTGGGGCGCGGTGAAGGAACTCTATCGCTGATATGGTGTGACCCCTGTCAAGGGCCGTCTTCTCTGGTGGGGAGGCGGCCTTTGGTGTGTGGAGGCAGAGCCGGCGGATAGGGCGGACGACTGGCGTTCTCCGGGGCGCGATGCGTCCGGGACGACCGAGGCCGCTGCCCCGGATGGGAAGCGGCCTCGACGAGGTTCCAGTCCCGGCTGCCGGCGCTCAGCGGAAGAGCGCCTTCAACTCGCTCCACGTGGTTCCCTCGGCGGACACGCCGTCGCAGGTGACCAGCGCCGTGATGCAGCAGGCGGTGAAGAGTTCGCCCTGCGTGCCGCAGAGCAGCGCCGGATAGTCCGCGGGCATGTCGGGCCAGCCGGGCCGCCAGTCGAGCGACGCGTTCGCCAGCACGAACTCGATCAGGCAGCGGGGGGATCCGTCACCGTCGGCGCAGCCGTCGAAGTAGCCCGTCAGGAACACGTTGGAGTCGATGCCGACGACCACGCCGCTCTGGATGATGACGCGCGCATTCACGTCCATGAAGCTCACGAAGCCCGTAAGATCGACCGAACTGTACGCCCCCCAGGGATAATCTCGGCTCAGCCAGAACTGGCCGCCCGCGTAGCCGGTCCGGTAGTCGCGGTAGCCGTTGCCGAGCCCGTCGACCGTGTCGGCGACGAGTTGCGCGCCGTTCTCGTCGACCTGCATGCCCCAGACGTGCCACATGGCGCCGAGGGTGCCGCCGTCCCAGGACATCGAGTTGACGGTGTTGCCGGGCTGACCCGCATTCTCGGGTGTGCCGCACCATGCCTCGCTGAGCCGGCCCGCCTGCAAGGTGCCGTCGCTCGTCTGGTACCAGCCGGAGTCGGGGCACTGGGCGGAGGCGGGCGGTGCGATGACCGCCAGGAGTCCGATGATGATTGCGATCGCCAGAATCTTCATGGTATCGACCTCGTGTGATGAGAGCAGTGATCCCGTCTTTCGTTCTCCAGTGGATGTCGTCGATCTCGAGCCCCGTCCCATCAACGGTAGAGGGACTTGACGTTGCTCCACGTGCCGCCTGCTGCGTCCGTGCCGCCGCACATGATCGTGATGTCGATCGTGCAGACGTCGAACAGCTCCCCGGAATCGACCGGGCAGAGGAACTCCGGATAGTCCGCCGGCATCGGATCGGTGAACTCCGGCCGCCAGACCAGCTGCGCATTGCCGTGCCCGTTCACCAGTTCGCAGTGGGCACAGCCGTCGAAGACGCCCGTCACGTAGAAGTTCGAGGCCGCCGACGCCGGCTCGCCCTGGTAGTACGTCACGCGCGTGGCGATGTTGAAACTCGTCACGGTACCGGTGAGGGGGTTGCCGTCGAGACTCCATTCGCGATCGCCCGAGAGCCAGAACTGTCCGCCGACATAGTTCGTGTCGTAGTCGATCCAGCCGGTCCCGCTCATCATCCACCGGCCGACCTCGACCGCCCCGAGGGACGTCATCCCTGCGATCGCCCACTCGGCTCCGAGCGTGGTGCCGCTCCAGGACAGGACGTTCAACATGGTGCCGGGCTGCCCGGGGGCGCCGTCGCACCACGCCTCGGAAGCGCGCCCGAGCGACATGGGCAGTTCGCCCGCGAGGGGGTTGGAGCTGAAGCAGTAGGAATCGGGGCACTGGGCGAGGGCCGGCCCAGCGAGCACCGCGGCGAGCACCGGAACGATCAACAGGCGCAAGGAACTCATCGCATCACCTCGTTGCTGGACATCCACGGGGCTGGCAGATCGGGGGCTGACAGATCGCTCGGCCGCGGCAGAGTTGCGCACGAGCTGTACGTATACCCGTCATCATGGCCGATGCTCTGAAGCCTCCTCGAGTGAACAGATGGTCATACATGCGTTTCGATATGGACCTGGGCCGAGCTCGATGCCCGAACACTCCAGGCCGGAACCACTGTACCGGGCGCTCAACGAAATTGCAACATCATTATCGAAAAGGTCCCTGCGAGGTGCGGCACTGGCGATCGAGATGGCGGATCCGGTCCCGACCTCACGGCCGGCCGATGGCGATGGGTCGGATTTCCTTGCCCGCCGGATGATCGGTTCATAGCTTCGGATCGGCTCTCCCCCCGTAACCTCCTCGGCGATCGATGATCGCCCGCCTGCTGACGGTCGGAGGCTCGATGCGCTTCAACGGGCTGAACCGCAAGTTCCACTACTGGACCAGCGTCGTCGTCGCGGTGCCGGTGCTCGTCGTCATCGGCAGTGGCCTGTTGCTGCAGGTCAAGAAGCAGTGGGCCTGGGTGCAACCGGTGGAGCACCGGGGGACAGGCACCGTGCCGGCGATCGGGCTGGAGGGGATCCTCGCCAGCGTTCAGGACTTGCCGGAACTCGGGGTGGCCGGCTGGGAGGACGTGGATCGGCTGGACGTGCGGCCGGGCAAGGGCGTGGTGAAGGTGCGTGCGCAGAACGGCTGGGAGGCGCAGGTCGACCTCGGCACCGGCCGCGTGCTGCAGACGGCCTACCGGCGCTCGGACATCATCGAGTCGATTCACGACGGCTCGTTCTTCGGGGGCGATCTGGGCAAGTTCGGACTGTTCCTGCCGACCGCGATCGTGCTGCTACTCATGTGGGCGTCGGGGCTGTGGCTGTTCTGGCGGCCGTTCGTCGCCCGGCGCAAGCGCGGGAAGGCGGCGGTGAGTTCCCCTGCGGGATGTCCTCGGTCCGTGCCCTGACGGGCCCCGGGCCGACGCGCGCTCCCCTGCGCGATGTCCTCGGTCCGTGCCCTGACGGGCCCCGGGTCGACGCACCTTCCCCTGCGCGATGTCCTCGGTCCGTGC
>JAWOID010000078.1:0-23486 GCA_046484865.1 Candidatus Krumholzibacteriia bacterium | reverse complement strand
CCTTCAGTTCACGGACGTTCGCCGCCGCTTACTGGCCCGAGATCTTCTCCCAGCTGATGACCAAGGGCCTGTTCGCAACGCAGATCGAATTGGAGGGTCGCTGGCGCCAGTACAACCGGGGGGAGGTCAGGACGCGGGCGCTGAAGGTGAACCGGCGCCACGACTTGGAGTTCGCGGAGTGAACGGACAGTCCGGCACCACGGCCAGGAGCCGGAAACAATTTGCGTGGAATAAGGGGACTGTTGCCTGGCGGGCCCGAGGGGGCGAAGATGGCGCGACATCCGCCGTCCAGCGCCGGGAGGTCTCGCCATCGATCACATGCCCAGTCGGCCTCTGCCGCCCATCCGATCAGAGGCTGGCGGCGCGCTGCACGCGCGGTCGGACGGCGTCCCCGGCCCTGCCGCGGCCCGGCTGCCGTCCGTGGACGTCCTGCGCGGCCTCACCATGGCTGCCATGATCGTCGTGAACAACCCCGGCACCTGGAGCCGGATGTACTCGCCGCTGCGGCACGCCGACTGGGGCGGATGGCTGTTGCCGGCGGACTTGGTCTTCCCCTTCTTCCTGGTGCTGGTGGGCGTGTCGGTGCCGCTGGCGCTGGGCCGCCGACTTGCGGCGAACGTCGCGCGCGGGGTGGTCATGCGGCGCGCGCTGCGACGCGCACTCCTGCTCTTCGCGATCGGCCTCTTCCTGAACCTCTTCCCGGACTTCGATCTCGCCACCGTCCGGGTGCCGGGCGTGCTGCAGCGCATCGCGATCGTGTACCTCGCTTGCGTCGGACTCTACCTGATCACGGGGCCACGGGGCTGGGTGGCGGCGACCTTCGCGCTGCTGGGCGGCTATGCGGCGCTGTTGGCCTGGACACCCGTGCCGGGACTGGGCCGCGCGGTGCTCACGCCCGGGAACAGCCTGCCCGTATGGCTGGACGACCTGGCCCTCGGACCCCACGGATGGCCTGGCCCCGGCGACCCGGAGGGGCTCCTCTCCACCCTGCCGGCGATCGCCACGGGCGCCGTCGGCCTGCTGGTCGGCGCGGCGCTGCGGGGCGCGGCGCTGCGCGGCACGCGCCCGCCCGGCACCCTGGCCCGCCGTCTGGCCGCAGCCGGACTGGCGTGCCTGGCCGTGGGCACGGCGGTCGGCTCCTGGCAACCGGCGGTCAAGGACGTGTGGACCAGCGCCTACGCCCTGATCACCGCCGGCTGGGCGCTGCTGGCGCTGGCGGCCGGGCACCGGCTGGTCGATGGCCACCGGCTGGTCGATGGCGGTCCCCGGCGCGCGTTGCTGGAGCCGGCGGTGGCGCTCGGCCGGAATGCCCTGCTCGCCTTCGTGGCGGCTCACCTGCTTTCCGATCTCGCCATCCGCGTACTGCGCTGGCCGACCTCGGACGGGGGCTCGATCTCGCTGCACCACTGGGTCCAGCGGCACCTGCTGGCCTCCTGGCTGCCGCCGGAGGCGGCGTCGCTGGCGCAGTCCCTGGGGTTGCTGATCCTCGTCACCGCGGTGCTCGTGCACCTGCAGCGACGCGGAATCGTCGTGCGGCTCTGAGCGCGAGCCGATTTCCAGCCCGAGATTCCGCCCGGTGGCCGCCGATCGTGCTAGACTATGGGGGTGACGTCACCGCGACCCGGCCCCGGTCCGCGGCGTCATCGCGCCGCCGCCCGCGGGGCCCGGCGCCCGCCGTCTCGCAGCCTGCTCCTCGCAACGTGGCGCCGTGTGCGCGTCCACATGTGAAGGAGGGGCAGTCATGCCATGCGAAAAGCTGCTCGAGTTCCTCGACGAGCACCGCGTGCCGTACGAACTCGTCGAGCATCCGCACGCCTTTGCAGCGCGCGAGACCGCGCGCAAGGCAGGCGTACCCGGCTACAGCTTCGCCAAGACGGTGCTCGTGCAACTGGACGGGCTGATGGCGATGGCCGTGCTTCCGTCCGAGAGCAAGGTCAACTTCAACTTGCTGCGTTCGGTGGCGAACGTCGAGAGCGTGGGCCTCGCCAGCGAGTCGGAGTTCGAGAGCCGGTTCCCGGACTGCGAACTGGGAGCCATGCCGCCGTTCGGCAATCTCTACAACATGCGGGTGTTCGTCGACGGTCACCTGCAGGCGGCCGACACCATCGCGTTCAACGCCGGCACCCACACCGAGATCATCATGATGCCGTACGAGGACTTCGAAAGCCTGGTGAGGCCGACGATCGGACAGTTCACGTTCCGGCCGCTGCAGGAGATGCCGGGCATGGCGTGAGCGGCACGGAGGCAGTCGAGACGCCGCTCGCGGGCCGGCGGCGGATCGGCCGACCCGCAGCCGACCCGCAGCCGACCCGCGGCCCACTCGCGGCCGACTCGCGGCCGACCCGCAGCCGACTCGCGGCCGACCTGCGGCCGACCCGCGGTCTACTGTCCGCGTGCCCGGCGGACCGTCACGGTTTCCCCGCCGATGCCCCAGCTGTCGGGGTCGATCTCGTCGATGACGACGACCGTGGTGGCCGGGTTCTTTCCGAGCACGCGCTGCAGCAATTCGGTGGCGCCGGCCACCAGGGCGGCCTTCTGATCCGCCGTGGCGCCCTCGCGGGTGATCCGGATGTTCACGTAGGGCACGTCGTCCTCCTTCACCGTGTCGTGTCGCCGCGGCCGGGCCGGAACATGGCTGATCGCGGTCATACTCCTGCGGGTGGCGATGTGCGCAACCTCCCGCCGACGGGGCGGGATGATCGATCGTGTCCCCCGGCACACGTGAAGAATGTGTCCGGTGAGACACATCCGTTCGCGCCATGAAGCTAACTCGTTGTCAGACAAAGAACACGGTCTGGACTGGAACTTGAAGATCAGGTGGTCGACGAAAGGAGACCATCATGAGCGGTCGACGTTCCCCTCGCGTTCCCGACCCTGATCCCGCAGCCGTCCGCGCGCGTGCCTCCGACCTGCTCTGGAACGTGGCGCTGGCGCTGATCGTTTTGACGTTGCTGTGCACGGTGCTCGTGCCGCCGAGCGGGTGAGCAGTCGAGCCACGAACCGGCTCACGTCTCCGTGTTCGCCGCGCTCTCGGGAACGCGCCGCACCAGCAGGAGAGTGCGGTCGTCGTTAGGGTCGGCGCCGCCGGTGTGCTCGTCGATGCTGACCATCAGGCAGCAGGCCAGCTCGGCCAGCGGTTTGTCGCGATTGCCGGCGCAGCACCTCGAGAGTCGCTCCTGGCCGAACTCCTGGTCCGTTGGATCAGAGGCGTCGGTGAGTCCGTCGGTATAGACCACCAGGCAATCGCCCGGCGCCAGCGTCGCCTCGCCTGCGGTGTAGGCCGCACCGGGGATCAGCCCCAGCGGCAGCCCGGTGCTGTGCAGTTCCAGCACGCTGCCGTCGGCGCGCAGCAGCAGAGCGGGATCGTGGCCGGCCGACGCGAAGCGCACGCGTCCGGACGACGGGTCGAGGAATGCCAGGAACGCCGTGGCGAATCGCTCGGCCGGCGTCTTGCGCCAGAGCTGTTCCGAGGCCCACGCCAGGATCTCCGCGGGTTCCTCGCCCTGTTCGAGCTGTGCCGCCAGCAGAGCGTCCAGGGTCGCCGTGAGCAGAGATGCTCCGATGCCCTTCCCGGAGACGTCCGCCACCAGCAGCGCCAGCTGTCCGTCGGTCCGGTGCTGCACCTGGTAGTAGTCGCCGGACACGACCTGCGACGGCAGGTTGCTGGCGAACAGATCGATCCCCGGCAACGAGGGCAGCGTGGACGGCAGCAGCGCCTCTTGCACGCGACGCGCGAGGGCGACCTCGTGATCGAGCCGGTGTCGCTCGGCAGCTTCCTCGGCGAGGGCCATGTTCCGGATCCGCAGGGCTGCCGCGGACGCCAGCGGAACCAGCAGTTCCATGTCCTCCTCGGTGAACTGCCGGGTGGGCCGCGTGGAGGCGAGGGCGACCATGCCCAGGCTCCCCTCGGGGGTGATGAGGGGCGCCGCCAGCAGCGTGCACACTCCCGCGTCCAGCACGCTCGCCGCGTTCGCGAAGCGTTCGTCCAGTGCGATCACCGGCACGAGGGCGGCGTGTCCCTGGCCGGCCACCTCGTCGAGCAGGCTGCGCGACTCGGGGAACTCCTGCGTGACCCCGGGCTCGCTCCGGCTCGCCGCCCGCCGCCAGCCGTCGCCATCGTCGTCGCGCAGGAAGATGACCCCGTGCTGCGGCTGGAGATGGGCGAACATGCGGTCCAGGATGAGGTCCAGCAATTCCTCGAGGGTCCCCGAGCGCGTGAGCGCGGCGTGCACGTCGTTGACGATCGACATCCGCTCGGCATACCGGGCGAGTCCGGCCGGAATCTCCGCCAGGTCGGCGACCGTGTTGCTGCCCTGCTCGAGGATGTCGGTGGCCGGACGCAGGATGCTCGGCACCGGGGCCGCGCGGGCCGGCGCCAGATCCGGATCGAAAACCAGGCGAACGGCGTTGCCGCCCAGGGTGACCACGTCGCCGGCTGCGACGGGCCGAGGGCTGTCGAGCCGCCGGCCGTCGACGAAGGTGCCGTTGGTGGAGGAGAGGTCCTCGACCATCCAGTTGCCGTGCATCCGGAAGAGGCGCGCATGACGTCGCGACAGCGCTCGGTGGTCGATGACGATGTCCGAACTGGACGAACGACCCACGATGAGCGAGTCTCCCACCAGCGGCGACTCCCAGGCGGCCCCGCGCGCGGGCTCGATGCGCAGGATCATGACGGTCCCCTCCGCGTTGCACCCCCGACGCGGCTCATCGTACCATGATCGGCGCCGGTGTTTCCATCCCCTTGGGAACGTCTCGCACCCGCCGGCACGAGCCGGCGATCCGCCGTCAGCCGACCGCACCGGCACGCGAATCGGCGCTCGACCGGCACGCGACCCGGGCACACCAGGCGAGGAGCCGTCATGCCTCTCTTCGATCCCCATTCGTGGTGCGACGACACGCAGCCGGCGCAGCGCCGGCTCCATCTCGATCTGACGGTCGATTTCGGCGCCCGCACGCTCGCCGGTCGGGTGCGCATCGATCTGGACCGCTCCGGAGGCGGTCCGCTGGACCTGGACGGTCGGGGGCTCGAGATAGCTCGGGTCCGTACGACCGGCGGCCCGGAGGTCGCCTGGTCGGTAGCCGAGACCGATGCGGTGCGCGGAGAACGCATCCGGCTGGACCTGCCCCCGGGAACCGGATCGGTGGAGATCGATTACCGGACGGCTCCCGGCGCCCTGGCGCTCGGCTGGCTCGAGCCGCAGCAGACCGCCGGCGGGCGGCACCCGTTCCTCTTCAGCCAGTGCCAGCCCATTCACGCCCGGTCGATGCTGCCGTGCCAGGACACGCCGCGGCACCGCGTGGCCTACACGGCCGCCATCACCGTGCCGCGGCCTCTGAAGGCCGTGATGTCGGCCGCCCCCGCGGGCGAGCACGAGGCCGACGGCGATCGCACCACCTGGCGCTTCGAGATGCCCCAGCCCATCCCCACCTACCTGCTGGCGCTGGCGGTGGGAGACCTCGACCAGCGCGACCTGGGACCGCGCTCGCGGGTGTACGCCGAGCCCGCCACGGTGGAGCAGGCGGCCTGGGAGTTCGCCGGCGTGGAGGACATGATGGCCGCCGCCGAGCGGCTCTTCGGACCCTACGAGTGGGACCGTTTCGACATGCTGGTGATGCCGCCCGCGTTCCCGTACGGCGGCATGGAGAATCCACGGCTCACCTTTCTCACGCCCACGCTGCTGGCGGGCGATCGTTCCCAGGTGCACGTGGTGGCGCACGAGCTGGCCCACTCCTGGACCGGCAACCTGGTGACGAACGCCACGATGGACGACTTCTGGCTGAACGAGGGCTTCACCGTCTACGCCGAGCGGCGCATCCTCGAGGAACTCTACGGTCCCGAGTATGCCGATCTCCAGGGCGCCATCCGGCGGCGGGCCCTGCAGGAGAACCTGGACCAGTTCGGCCCCGGCTCGCCCTACACGCGGCTCCGCAACGATCTCGAGGGCATCGACCCGGACACGGTCTATTCCCTGGTTCCCTACGAGAAGGGCGCCCAGTTCGTGATCCTGCTCGAGCGGGCCGTGGGCCGCGAGCGCTTCGACCGTTTCCTGCGTCGCTACATCGAGACCTTCCGCTTCCAGTCCATCACCACCGACGAGTTCCTTGCCTTTCTCGAGCAGGAGTTGCCCGGCGTCTACGAACAGGTGCACGGGCCACGCTGGGTGGAGGAGCCGGACATGCCCGAGAACGAGGTGCCCATCGCCTCGGACCGCATCGACGGCGTGCGCCGTCTGGCGGACGGGTGGCGCGCCGGCATGCGGCCCGACCCCGCCGTCGCACAGGGGTGGACCAGCGAGGAGTGGCAGATCTTCCTGCAGAACCTGCCGCGGCCGCTGCCCGCCGACGACTGTCGCTGGCTGGACGAGACCTTCCACCTCGGCGACCGCGGCAACTACGAGGTGCTGGTGGAATGGCTCGTCATCGCCGCGCGTTCGGGTCATGCGCCCGCGCTGCCGCGCGTCCGCGAGGTACTCACGAACATGGGCCG
Organism: Candidatus Krumholzibacteriia bacterium; assembly: GCA_046484865.1. Taxonomy (GTDB): domain Bacteria; phylum Krumholzibacteriota; class Krumholzibacteriia; order LZORAL124-64-63; family LZORAL124-64-63; genus JAWOID01. Next base: position 16,999 of record JAWOID010000078.1, on the reverse strand, counting down.
CATGAAGTACCTCAAACCACTTTACCGGGCACTGATGGCGAACGACGAGACGGCCGCCCTCGCGCGCGAGATCTTCGCCGACGTGCAAGAGACCTATCATCCGCTGGGGAGAGCTTCGGTGGCGGGCATCGTGCAGGGCTGATCCCGGCCCGTTCCGGCACGCCAGGCCGGGCAGCGATCCAGCATGGAACGTTGCCCGGTGACGCGCGCCGGACGATATTCGCACCGGCCATTCGCACCCCGGACCCCTGTTTCGGAACCGCCTCCCGGACACCGTATCGGGTCGGGAAGGAGCCCCGCCTTGCACCCCGGATGGACGATCGCGCCAGGCAGCGGGTCCTCGGCACCGGGAGCGGCCCGGAGCGGTCCGCTGTCCTGGTGCCTGCTGCTCCTCGCCACGCTCTCGGTGGCGTCGCCGGCGTGGTCGGCGGGGCGTGAGGTCGGCATTCCCGGGGTGCCCCGCCCCATGCTCGGTTTCGAACCCCATGTCCCCGATTCGCCGGTTCCCGACCTCGCCGACGGCCGCTGCACCCAGCCGCCGGTGCTGCGGGCGCAACGCGTCGATGCCGGCGCCGTCGTGCTGGACGGCTGTCTGGACGACGCCGGCTGGCGGCTCGCCCCGGCGGCACGCGGCTTCATGCAGTTCGATCCCATCCGCGGCGCGCCCGCCACCGAGGAGACCGTCTTCAAGATCGTGTACGACGACGAGGCGCTGTACCTCGGCGCGGCGTGCTACGAGCGGGATCCGGACCGTACGAGCAGCCGGCTGTCGAGACGGGACCAGCTCGCCGACTCGGACTTCGTGAGCATCTACGTCGACCCGTACCACGACCATGTCACCGGCTACAACTTCCGCGTGAACCGCCACGGCGTGCAGGAGGACCACTATCTCTTCGCCGACGGCGAACGTGACCGGGACTGGGACGCGGTCTGGCAGGCGGAGACCAGCCATGACGAGCACGGGTGGTACCTGGAAGTGCGCATCCCGTTCTCGGCGATGCGATACCGGCCGGCCGAGGAGATGAGCTGGGGCCTGCAGGTCTACCGCTGGATGCACGGCCGCGGCGAGGACACGGCCTGGGTCATCTGGGACCGCCATGCATCCGGGTTCGTGAGCCGCTGGGGGGCGCTCACCGGGCTCGCCGGCATACCGGCGGCCCGCAGCCTCGAGCTGGTGCCGTACGTGGTCGCGGGCGGCACCGATCCGGCGGCCCCTCCGGCCGATGACGCCTGGCAAGACGCTCGCAACGCCGGTCTCGACCTGAAGTACGGGCTGACTGCCGACCTCACGCTCAATGCCACCATCCAGCCGGACTTCGGCCAGGTCGAGTCCGATCCGGCGCTCCTGAACCTCTCGCCCTTCGAGACGTTCTACAGCGAGAAGCGCCCGTTCTTCGTCGAGGGGGCGCGCTTCTTCGAGCATCCGAGCTTCCGCCTGTTCTACAGCCGCCGGATCGGCACGGGCGGCGAGAACGCGCGCATCCGCGTGGCCGGCAAGCTCACCGGGAAGACGCGTCGGGGCATCTCGGTGGCCGCCCTCGCCGCCCAGACCGACGTCACGGCGGGCGACGGCATCCAGAACCCGTTCGCGGCCGGCGACGATCGCACCTGGTACGGAGTGGTGCGCCTGGGCAAGGAGTTCAGCGGCGGCGACCACCGGGTGCATCTCATGCAGACCGCCGTCGCGCGCAACCGCGACAGCCGTCTCGGCGACGACGGCGGGGTGATCCCGGCGCGCGACGCCTGGACCACGGGCCTCGACTTCCAGTTGCACTTCGCCGAGCGCACCTACCGCGTCCAGGGCAGCCTGGTCGGCTCGGTGGTGGACCCTGCGCCGCTGGCCGCCGGCGCAGGCGTGGACCAGGCCGTCCTCGCGACGTTCGACCACTCCGCCCGCCATGGCACCGGTGGCACCTTCGACGTGGCGAAGATCGGCGGACGCTGGCAAGGCGGACTGTTCGGCCACTGGAAGACGGATCGCCTGGACCTGAACGACCTCGGCTTCCTCTCGACCAGCGATCAGATCAGCGCGTACGGCTGGGTGGCCTGGAACCACGATCGCGACGGCAGGCCGGGCGGCCTGTTCAACAGCGGCCGGGTGCAGATCGAGGCGAGCCGCGACTGGCTCTACGCAGGCAGCGAGCGACGCGACACCACCGGCGACCTGCTCTGGTCGTACGGCGCCGGCAAGCCGGCCCTGGCCCATCTGGAGACCAGCACGCAGTGGCAGACCCGCAACTTCTGGCGGCTGAACGGCGGCGCCTGGATCCAGTCGGACGGGATCTCCAAATACGCCACGCGCACCTTCGCAGGCGAGCGCGGGCCGCTTCTGGCCACGCCGTCAGCGGGTGGAGCCTGGGCCGGAATCAGCTCGGACTGGCGGCGTCCTCTGCGTCTGCGCGTCGATGGCACCTATGCCGAGACCGGGTCGGGGTCCGTGCGCCGCAGCGTGAGCGGCGGCCTCGACTGGACCTTCGGCGATCATCTCGCCGGGAGCGTCTCGCTGCGCCACGAGCGCTACGACGGCACCGATCAGTGGCTGACGAACCTCGCCACGCCCGACGAGGGGATCGGCGGGGTGAGCTACGTCTTCAGCCACATCGAGCAGCGCACGTGGGACCTGACCTTGCGCACCAACCTGCTGCTGGACCGGCGCCGGTCGCTGGAACTGTACCTGCAGCCGTTCCTCACCGTCGGCGACTACTTCGACCCGCGATCGCTGGCGCGACCGGAGAGCTTCGATCTCCGGCCCTTCGCCGCACCCGGTTTCGATGTCGCAGACCACGACTTCACCTTCGGGGCCGTGAATCTGAACCTGGTGTACCGCTGGGAGTATCGGCCGGGATCCGCGTTCTTCCTCGTCTGGAGCCACAGCCGCGACAGCTACCTGGAGCGTGGCGACCTGCCCGAAGGTCGCAGGCTCGCGTCCGGGCTCGACAGCGGTCCCTTGCTGCAGAACGAGCCGCAGAACCGCGTCCTGGTGAAGCTGACCTACTGGTTCTCGATCTGACCCGCAGGCGCTGACCCGCAGGCGCTGACCCGCAGGCGCTGGCCCATACGCGCCGATCCTCGGGCGCCGTGCCGGCGAGCCGGTGCGGGCCAGGTCCCGAGGCCACGACACCGGCCGCCCTGGCGGGCCGCCTCGGTTGCCGGGTACACTGGGACTGCGGGGCCGCATCGGCGCGAACTCGGCCCGGCAGTGGCACGCGAACGCGACCTCGCCGAGGCAGCGTTTCACCGGAGGCATGTCCATGCGACGTCTGGAACAGGTGCTCTTTCCCACCGACTTTTCGGCCGCGGCGCAGCAGGCGATGCCGGCGGCGGTGGAGATCGCAGCCGCCGCCGGGGCGGAACTGCACGTCTTCCATGCCCTGGTTCTGCACGAGCACGGTCCCGACGGCAACGACGCGCGTCTGCGCGAACTCGAGCGGGAGATCGCGAACCGCGCCGAGACGTACGCCGAGCAGCAACTGCTCGATCTGCAAGGCGTGGCCGGCGGGGTCCAGCGAGACGGCGCGCGCGACGCGGTTCCCGGCCGGGTGCCGGCGGCGTCGATCGCCAGGATCGTGACGGCGCAGCGGCGCGCCACGTCGGCCGCCGACGGGATCCTCGACCACGCCAGGCGCCTGCAACCCGACCTGATCGTCATGGGCACCCACGGCCGCCGCGGCGCCAGCCATCTGCTGCTCGGGAGCGCCGCGGAGGAGGTGGTCCGCTACGCCGACTGCCCCGTCCTGACGGTCCGCGAGGGCGTGGGGGCGCGGATGCTCAGCGAAGGCCGGCGTTTCCTGGTGCCGGTGGACTTCTCCCGGCACTCGGCGCGCGCGCTGGAGATGGCGCGGGTGTTCGCGGCGCAGGCCCAGGCCCGCATCGACCTGCTGCACGTCATCGAGCAGATCGTGCACCCGGCGTTCTACACCACGGGCAAGTCGTCGCTGCTGCAACTCGACCCGCGGCTCGCCGACCGCTGCCGCGAGAACCTGGAGAAGCTGGCCGAGGAGGCGGATGGTCCGGACGTGCCCATCGACTACCACGTGGTGGAGGGCCGCGCCGTGCGGGACATCGTGACCTTCGCCGAGCAGCATCACAGCGACGCGGTGGTCATCGCTACCCACGGGCTCACCGGACTGCCGCATTTCCTGCTGGGCAGCGTGGCCGAGAAGGTGGTGCGCCGCGCGCCCTGTCCTGTGCTCACCCACAAGGCCTTCGGGCGTTCGTTCACGCAGGACTGAACGGGTCGAGAGTCCGATCCAGCGTGCCACCGGCTCCGGCGCGCCTACTGCGGCTCTTCGGCCGGCTCCTTCAGCGACAGCGAGATCCGTCCGCGCTGGCGGTCGACGCCGATCACCGTGGCCAGCACGCGCTGCTGGACCTTGACCACCTCGCTCGGGTGGCGCACGAAGCGATCGGCGAGCTGGCTGACGTGAGCGAGGCCGTCCTGGTGGACGCCCACGTCGATGAAGGCACCGAAGTCGGTCACGTTGGTGACGATGCCGGGCAGGCGCATTCCCACCTCGAGGTCCTCGAGGGTGCCGACTCCGGCCGCGAAGGCGAACGGCTCGAACCGCTCGCGGGGGTCGCGCCCGGGCCTGGCCAGTTCGCGCATGATGTCCACCAGCGTGGGCAGACCCACCGAGTCGCTGCGGTAACGGCGCAGGTCGATCCGGTTGCGCAGGTCGTCGTCCCGCAGCAGGTCGGCCACCGCACGACCCAGGTCTCGCGCCATCGCCTCCACCACCGGATAGCTCTCCGGGTGCACGGCGCTCGCGTCGAGCGGATTGGCGGCGCCGGGGATCCTCAGGAAGCCGGCGCACTGCTCGAAGGCCTTCGGACCGAGCCGCGACACCTTCAGCAGCGACCGCCGATCCTCGAAGGGGCCCTGCTCGGTGCGACGGGCCACGATGTTCGCGGCGAGCTGCGGGCCCAGACCGGAGACGTAGGTCAGGAGCGCCTCGCTGGCCGTGTTCACGTCCACCCCCACGGCATTGACGCAGCTCACCACCACGTCGTCCAGCGAGCGCCTCAGGGCCGGCTGGTCCACGTCGTGCTGGTACTGCCCCACGCCGATCGTCTTGGGATCCAGCTTCACCAGCTCGGACAGCGGATCCTGCAGGCGGCGGCCGATGCTCACGGCGCCGCGCACGGTGACGTCGTGGTCGGGAAACTCGCGACGAGCGATCTCGCTGGCCGAGTAGATGCTTGCGCCCGACTCGTTGACCATCACCACCGGTACGGCGGTCGGCAGGTCCAGGCTGCTCAGCCAGGCCTCGGTCTCGCGTCCGGCCGTGCCGTTGCCCACCGCGATGGCCTCCACCTGGAAGCGCTTCACCAGAGCCCGGACGACGGTGCCCGCCTCCTGCGCTCGCGGCCCGCCGGTGTGCGGGTAGATCGCGTCGTGATGCAGCAGGTCGCCCTGGGCGCCGAGACACACCAGCTTGCAGCCGGTGCGGAAACCCGGGTCGAGCGCCAGGACCCGTTTCTGTCCCAGCGGGGCCGCCAGCAGCAGTTCGCGCAGATTGGCGGCGAAGACGGCGATGGCCTCGCGATCGGCCCGCTGCTTCAGCTCCAGCCGGATCTCGGTCTCCATCGAGAGCGAGAGGAGCCGCCGCCAGCCGTCGGCCACGGCCAGGTCCACCTCGCCGGCCGCGGCGGTCGTGTTCCTGACGAAGCGTCGGCGCAGGATGGCCAGCGCACGCTCCTCGGGCACCTCCACCGACAGACGCAATACGTCCTCCTTCTCGCCCCTCCTGAGGGCCAGGATGCGGTGCGAGGGGGCCCTGGCCGCGGGCTCCTGCCAGTCGAACCAGTCGCGGAACTTGGCGCCGTCCTGCTCCTTGCCGCGCGCCACCTGCGAGCGCAGCGAGCCGTCGTTGCGGTACAGCCGGCGCAGTTCCTCGCGAGTCTCGGGGTCGTCGCTGACGATCTCCGCGATGATGTCCCGGGCGCCCCGCAGCGCATCCTCGACGGTGTCCACGCCACGTTCCGGGTCGACGTGAGCGGCCGCCGCCTGGTCCGGCCGGGTGGCGCGGTCCTGGGCGAGCAGCAACTCGGCCAGCGGCGCCAGCCCGCGTTCGCGGGCCATGCTCGCCCGCGTGCGCCGCTTCGGTTTGAACGGGCGATACACGTCCTCGAGCTGCGTGAGCGTGGCGGCGGCCAGCACGTCGCTGCGCAGCGCGTCGGTGATCACGCCCTGATCCTGAAGCGACTTCAGGATGCTCGCCCGGCGCCGTTCCAGCTCCGCGAGCTGCTCCAGACGGTCGCGAACCGCCGTCAGGGCGACCTCGTCCAGGCTGCCGGTGGCTTCTTTCCGGTACCGGGCGATGAACGGGACGGTGGCGCCCTCGGCCAGCAGAGCCGCGGCGGCGGCCACCTGGCGGGGCGAGACGGTCAATTCACCGGCCACCGTGGCGAAGTGGCGGTCGGCCGGCGCAGTCCGGGCAGGGATCGGGTCGGGGTGCATCGCTCCTCCGTGGCCGGGCACGTCCTGCCGGTTGCGGGGCCCACCGGGGGGCCGAGGACCGCTCAAGTTACGCGCCGGCCGGCAAACCGTCCACGTCCAGGTCGTGGCGCCCGTCGTTGCTGACCATCTCCCGACCGGATCGCAGCATGGGAGAAATCGACCCCTCCCATTGGGGGTCTGCCCGATACAACGCCCTGGCGCCGTCGCGTACAAGTTGAACACGCCCGCGCGGCCCCCGAACCCCGCGCCGAGGGCGTCGCTGGAGGTGAGATGCGCAAGATCAGGGTCTTGATCGCAGAAGACGAGCCGCATCTGCGGCTCCTCTACGAGCTCGAGTTGCGCCGCGAAGGCTTCGACACCGAGGCCGCCGCCGACGCCGACGAGTGCCTGCGTTCCCTCGCCAGGACGTGCCCGGACCTGGTGGTGCTGGATTACGGCATACCGGGCATGAGCGGACTGGAACTGATGCAGCGGATTCGCGACCGCCACCGGGTCCCGATCGTGGTCAACACCGGCTACAGCGATCTGGACCGTACCGCCACCGCGCAGATGGCCGATGCGCTCGTGGTGAAGTCGGCCGATCTCTCGGAACTCGTGGCCGCGGTCCGCGAGCAGGTCGGCCTGAGTCGGCATACCGAGTGCGCTTGAAGAAACCGATCACGCGACGAGAGGACCGAGTCATGCATAACCCCCGCGTTCAGCTCGCCGAGCCCGCCGTCGCGCATTACCTGCGTTTCGTCAATCGCCACGGTCCGCTGGATCCGCGGAGCCAGCGCAAGTTGCTGCGCGAGGCGCGGAACGGTGACGGCGACGCGCTCGACCACGTTTTCAAGGCCACCCGGCCGCTCATGGTCGAGCTTGCCCGGCAGCAGTACGCCGGCGGGCTCGAGTTCATGGATCTGGTGGCCGAGGGTTCGGTGGCTCTCATCATGGCCATTCGCGAGTACGACGAGGAGAGCCACGGTCCCTTCGACATCCATGTCATCCGGAGGGTGCGTCTGGCCCTCGAGACCGCCGAGGCGGAAGCCGAACGGCGAGCGAGCTGAAATATGGCGCATCGGTGCGACGAATGCGCCTGGCGGCTGCGTGCCGAGGCGAACCCGGACGGATTCCTGTCCCGCCTCTGGCGGTGGCACACGAAGATCTGTCCGGGCTGGAAATCCTACCAGAAGTCACTGCGGCAGGTCGGGCGCTAGCCCGGACGCGCCGGGCGGGCTGCCTCCGTCAGCCGGTCCGCCGGGCCGGTCGAGACGATCGAGACGGTCGATCCGGTCGAGATCGGCGGGCCCCACCGGATAGTAGCGGTAAGCCGCCGGGTCCACGTCGCGCAGCGCATCCCGCGCCTGGCGGACGAGCGCCGGCACCCGCTCGCGCCGCTGCGCATTCGCCAGGTAGACCAGTGCAATCTGATGGAGGACGTGGGCGTCGTCGTGCCCGAGCCTCTCGGCGAGGTCGAGTTGCTCCAGCCCCGCCGCGACATCGCCTTCTGCCAGCAGACGTTCGCCGTTCCGGGCGTGATAGCCGGCATACACGTGACGGACGGCCGCCTGGAACGGGTCCGGTGGCGAGGCGTCCGCGAGGAACAGCGCGTCGAGAACAGGCCCGTGCAGCACCGCGCCGGCCATCCCGCCCGGCGGAGCACGGCCGTCACCGAGGAGCCGCGCCGGTTCCGGCGTCTCGTCGATCGTGACGAAGGGCACCGACCTCGCCTGCTCGGGCGGCACGTACAGGTAGCCGAGGCCGAACGGGGCGGCGGTCAGACCGTCCAGCCACGGGAAATCGGCCACGAGGGCCGGGGTGAGCGGTTGGATCCCGAAGAACCGACTCACCGGTTCGCCGCGCCAGCCGAACGAGGGAGCCAGGACCTGCACATCGGCGCGGACGCCCTCCACCGTCTTCAGGTACAGGCTCGTGAACACGACCAGATCGCCCACGGGCAGGATGCCGGCCTGCGGCGGCAGCACGCTCATGACGTCCAGCCCGAAACGCCGGCCCAGATCCTCGCCCCGCAGGCCTGCCGTGCCGGCGTGCCGCAGCCCCATCACCACGAACCAGGCGACTGTCAACGCCACGACGACCGCGCGCCAGCCGCGGTGCCGCCGGCGCGCCGGCACCTGGTTCCGCCACCATCCGCCCGCGCCCAGCCAGGCCAGCGCCGGTGCGAGCCAGAGCGCGAGCGACAGGTGCGCGGGGATGTAATAGACGCGGTGAGCGAACCGCCAGACGGGCGTGAACTGGGCGTGCACGTACGCGTTGAAGGCGAGCGTGTGCAGCAGGAACACGGCGAGCGTGACCAGCGCGAAGCCCCGGCCGCGCCGCCAGCAGAGAGCCAGTCCGCCGAGGGCGAGCGCCGCCAGCGGCACGCCGATGGCGCCCGCCGACTGCCGCCAGGCGTCGAGGGTGTGCTGCACGACGGCCTGCGTCGTTCCCAGGTACCGCGCCTGCTCCGCCTGCGTCAGGTAGGCGGCGCGACGGATGTGGGCGATCACGGCCGAGAGCGTCTCGGGGTCGTGCCAGTTCACCGGCGGGTCGGCCCGTGCGCGCAGCGGCAGGTAGAGGTAGACCGTCAGTCCCACCGCTCCCAGCGCCGCGAGCGTCGCCAGGCGTGACGGCCGCAGCGGCCAGAGCCGCCGGTCGGCGAGCGCCCAGGGCCACACCGCCACGAGCACCAGCACGCTCATGGTGTGACCCGCCAGGGCCAGGCCCGACGCGAGGGCCAGCAGGTGGAGCCAGCGCTCCGAGCCGCCCTCCCGCCAGCGCAGGGCGAGGTAGAGCAGCACGGCCGCGAACAGGGTGTTGAGCGCGTAGACCTCGGCGATGACCGCCTGCGACCAGAGAACCTGCGAAAACCCCAGTGCCAGAGCGGCCGCCAGCGCCGCCCACGGAGTCGCCGTGCGCCGCAGAGCGATCAGGTACACCACCCAGCAGGCCGCGGCCGCGAACACGGCCGAGCTGAGGTGCACGCGCTCCGCGACGCTCGCCACCGGCAGGACGGTGAAGACGTGCGCCAGCAGGCACCACAGGGGAAAGCCCGGCGGATGGGCCACGCCCAGGAACCGGGCCGCCACGATGAACGACCCCGAGTCCTCCAGGGTCACGGTGGGCGCGAGCGTGGCGACGTAGGCGGCCAGCGGCAGCAGGAAGCTCATCGGTCCGGTCAGGCGGCGCAGGGCGGTCGTCACGGCCTGTCGATTCTCCCGATCTCGGTACGGGGCGATGTGAACGGCGCGGATGTTAGCATGGTCGCCGTATCGGGGACAGGTCGGGCTGGGTCATACCCGCAAAATCGGTTCCGGAGGGATGTCAGGGACGAACCAGTGCCAGCGTGAGCAGCTGGGCGAACAGCCGGGCGGTGGCGATCACCTCCGGACTCGGCGACGCTACGGAACGACCCGCGTCCAGCCAGACCACGCCGAGCGGAACGTCGCGGTCCACCAGCGGCAGCAGCGCCACCGGTCCGGAGCGGAGGGTCAGCAGCCGCTCGCGGTCGCTCGGCGGGAGGTCGGGGGCATCGAGGTCGGGCATCCGCAACTCGCGACGTTCCAGCGCACAGCGCGCCACCAGCCCGGCCCTCTCGCTCAGCGGAATGGGCTCGAGCGCGGCGGCGGGGTCCTCCCGCCAGCCGCGGCCGCCGGTCGCCACGAGCCGGCGTCCGCCGGGATCCACCACCCACAGCAGCACGCGGGGAATGCCCAGGGCCGCGTGCAGCGCGTCGAGCGCGAGCGCCGCCGGAGCGGTGTCCGGCCGCCGTGCCAGCAGCGCCGCCTGGACGTCGCCCAGGCGGTCGAGCACGAGGACTCGATCCACGCCGTCGCCGGCGGAGCGGCCGTACGCGGGCCATTCCGGCGGCGGCGCGGCCAGCGCGTCATCCACGCCGAGGTCCTGCGCCAGGTCGGCGTAGTCTCCCGCCACCGCGTCCAGCAGACCGGCCAGCAGGCCGGAGGGCACGCCCGCGACTGTCTCGTCCGCGGCCAGCAGGTGCTCCAGAGCCTTGCCCGACGGGTCGCTCGCCAGCACCCGGGCGACCTCGCGAGCAGCTCCCACCAGCGTTCCCAGGGGAGAGGCGGCGGCCTTCTCGCCGCGATCCTGAGGGTCGCCGAGCAAGTCGTAGAGGGTGGGTGGCAGATCCCAGCGACGGGCCAGCAGTCGACCGGCCTGGCCGCTGGTCAGACCGTACCGGCGGCGCTCGCGCCGGCGCAGCACCTCCGGAGCCGGGTCGTCGGCCAGCAACCCGGCATAGCCCTCGCCGTCGCAGCTCAACAGCACCAGCCTGCCCATGTCGTTGATGAGGCCGGCCACGAAAGCCTCCTCGGCGGGGTCGTAGCCGCTCCTCGCCGCGAGGAAGCGAGCCGCGACCGCCGTGAGCAGCGAGTGCCCGCCCAGACGCCGGCCCAGCGCGTGCTGGCCGCGCTCGCGCAGCTGATCGAACATGGCCATCCCGAGCGCCAGACGACGCACGCCGTTGAAGCCCAGGATCACGACGGCGGCGGAGATGGTGGTCACGGCGGGCTGTCCGCGTCGGCGATAGTAGGAGGAGTTCACGGCCCGCAGGATGCGGACCGTCAGCGCCTGGTCGCGCAGGATGACCTGGCTGAGGTCCTGCGCGCTGGTCCGCTCGTCCTCGGCGACCCGGTTCAGATGCACGAGGATGCGCGAGACCACCGGCAGGTCGGCCATGCGCGCGATCTCTCGCTCCACCTGCGAGCGCAGGGACATGCGACCCCCTCCTCGACGACGTCACGGGAATCGGCCGGGCACGGGCGTCCTTGAGGTGCGCCCCGCGACCTGTCCGGTGGGGCACCCCTTTCGCCCAACCCTGCCGCGAGGTGCGCCGCGGTCGGCCGGCGCTCCGCGCCCGGCGTCCGGCAGGGTCTCGCGAGGCGCGCGACCGGCGACGGCGGCGAGACGGCGGGCCGCGCACCGCCGCGTCCGGTCCGCCGCCGCCGCCGGTCGGGCCCGGCTCCGGTCGTGAGCTCCACCCGAATTCTGGCCCGGGGCGGTCCCCGGTTGTACTATGTCGCGCGAAACCAGCGCGAATCTCGCGGGCGACCCGTCCCGAGCGAGCCCCACCACGGTCCCCGAAGCCGATGCGGAGCACCATGACCGAGATGGAACCCTGGAACATCGCCAAGAGCACGCAGCTCTACGGCCTCGACCACTGGGGCGCGGGCTACTTCAAGATCAACGCGCGCGGACACGTGGCGGTGTTCACGAACCGGCCGGATACCACCGAGGTGGACCTGAACGAGCTGGTGGATTCGGTCCGCCAGCGAGACATCAAGCTGCCGGTCCTGTTCCGGTTCAACGGCATCCTGCGCCACCGGGTGCGGGCCATCTGCGAGGCATTCGCGGCGGCGATGTCGGAGTACGAGTACGGCGGCAGCTACCGTCCCGTTTACCCCATCAAGGTGAATCAGCAGCGGCAGGTGGTGGCCGTCATCAGCGACGCCGGTCGGCCCTATTCGATGGGTCTGGAGGTGGGGAGCAAACCCGAGCTGGTGGCGGTGCTCGCGACGCTCGACAACCCCGGCGCCCTCCTGATCTGCAACGGCTACAAGGATCGGCGGTACGTGGAGCTCGCGCTGATGGCTCAGCGCATCGGTCGCCGGCCGATCATCGTCATCGAGAAGCCGTCCGAGATCGACCTGGTGCTGGATGTGGCGGCCGAGCTGAAGGTGCAGCCGGAGATCGGTTTCCGCCTGCGCCTGGCGGGGAAGGGGGCCGGCCGCTGGGAGCGCAGCGGCGGCGAGCGCGCCAAGTTCGGCCTGAACGTGCCGGAACTGGTCGCCGCCGTCGAGCAGCTCCGGCAGCGCGAGGCCCTCGGCTGCGTGAAGCTGCTGCACTTCCACATCGGCAGCCAGCTCACGAACATCTCCTCGCTCAAGGTGGCGCTGCGCGAGGCATCGCAGGTGTACGTGCAACTGCGCAGGCACTGCCCCGAGATGCAGTTCATGGACGTGGGCGGAGGGCTGGCCGTGGACTACGACGGCTCGAAGACCGCCTTCGAGTCGTCCATGAACTACACCGTGGAGGAGTATGCCCGCGACGTGGTGTGGATCATCCAGCAGGCCTGCGACCGGGCCGAGATGCCGCACCCGGTGATCGTCACCGAGTGCGGTCGCGCCACCGTGGCCTACCATTCCGTGCTCGTGTTCGAGGTGCTGGACATCGCCAACACCTTCTCGACTCCCTGCGACCCGCAGGACGTGCTCGAGCGTACCGAGTCGCCGGCCATCCAGAACATGGCGCAGCTGCTGATCGAGCTCACGCCCAAGAACTGCCAGGAGACCCTGCACGATGCCATCGAGCAGCGGCAGGACATCCTGCAGCAGTTCGGGCTCGGTCTGATCTCGATCGAGGAACGCGCCCTGGGCGACCGGTGCTACTGGGCGCTGCTGAACGCCATCAGCAGCGCGGCCGCCAAGCTGCACTACGTGCCCGAGGATCTGCAGCGGCTGCCCGCCATGCTCACGGAGACCTACTTCATCAATCTCTCCATCTTCCAGTCGCTGCCCGACAGCTGGGCGCTGGACCAGATCTTCCCCATCATGCCGATCGCCCGGCTGAAGGAGGAACCCACCCGTCGCGTGGTGCTCGGCGACATCACCTGCGACTCGGACGGCAAGATCGACCGCTTCGCCGACCTGCGGGACGTCAAGCGCTACCTGCCCGCGCACAACCTGCGCGAGGGCGAACGGTATTACTTCGCCGCCTTCCTGGTGGGCGCCTACCAGGAGATCCTCGGCGACCTGCACAACCTCTTCGGCGACACCAATGCAGTGCACGTGGAGGTGGCCGACGACGGTCGCGTGGAGTTCAGCAACGTCGTGCGCGGCGACGCCATCAAGCAGGTGCTCAACTACGTGCAGTACGACAAGCGGGCCCTGGTGGAGAGATGGCGGAACGAACTGGAGCGCGCGGTGGCCGAGAACCGCATCACCGCCAGGGAGTCGGCGGCCGTGCTGCGCACATACGAGTCGGCTTTCGACGAGTACACGTACCTTCGCTAGTGGCGGCGCGCCCGCCGCGTCATTTCCGGCGCAGAACGTAGAACATGTAGCCGTAGGCGTGGGGGTGGGTGCGCAGCAGGTCGATCTCCTGCTCCACGGCGCGCAGCAGCGCCTGTGCATCGGGCATGTCGCGCCAGCGGCGGCGGCGCTCGTGGATGCGCTCCTGCAGCGGCTGATAGAAGCCGTGCCACCAGCTGCGCGGCGGCAGCAGGAAGTGGTCCACGACCACGTATCCCGCCGCACGGGCGCGGCGGAGATTCTCCCGGACGTCCGCCATTCCGGGGTATTCCGCGTTCCAGAACTCGACGGCGTCCGCGGGCCGCTGGTCGGTGAGCCAGGTCAGCTCGGACACGGCCGCATGGCCGCCGCGGCGCAGGAGCGGACGCCAGGCGCGCAGCCCCTCCTCGAGGCCCATGAGGTAGATGGACCCTTCCGACCAGATCAGGTCGAAGCTGCCGGCGGGAAACGGGAGGTTCGCCATGTCGCCCGCCACCAGCCGGATGCGCGGGGCGCCGCGGCGGCGCGCCGAGCGGGAACGGAGTTCGAGCAGGAAGGGAACGTGACTGTCCACGGCGGTCACCAGACCGCTTGTGCTGCGCGCCAGCACGAAGGTCTGGCGTCCCGGGCCGCTGCCCACGTCGAGGATGCGCGGTCGCGCCGGCAGCCCGGGAATGGCGCGGAGCGCCCGCCGGCTCGACTCGTCGTCGCCGGGCCCTTGCTGGGGCAGACCCTCGAAGAGGTCGAAGAACCAGTCCGGCAGCGGCAGTGGCGACATGTTCCTCAGCCCTTCCCCTGGCTGGCGGCGGAGCCAGCCGTCTCCACCCGGATCGGGTCGCCGACCTGCAGTCGTCCGCCCATGCGTACGCGGCAGAAGATCCCCTCTCGGGGCATGATGCAGTCGCCCACCTGCTGCCGGATGGCACACCCGTGATGACACTCCTTGCCGATCTGGGTGACCTCCAGCACGACCTCCGCGCCCAGACGCAGGCGGTCGCCGACGGCGAGCCTCGCCAGATCGACGCCGGCGGTGACCACGTTCTCGGCGAAGGCGCCATGGGCGAGATCGGGCAGCACCCGCCGCATGCGTTCTATGCTCTCCGCAGCGAGCAGCGACACCTGACGGGGCCAGGAGCTCGCGTGGGCGTCACCCACGATACCATGCTCGGCGCGCAGACTGGCCTCAGGTACCGGGTGCTTGACGGTCCCTTTCGCGTCGCTGATGCAGAGGGCCACCACGGCGCCCTCGGTCACCGCACTCCCGGTCACGCCGGCTCCACCGGCCCGGACGCGTCCTCGTCGTGAGCGGGCGCGGCCTCGAAGGCGCGGAAGATCATCTCCACGATGCGCTCGAGCCCGACTTGATCCTCCGGTCCGAACGCGTCGGGCTGCTGGCTGTCCACGTCGAGCACGCCGATGACCATGCCGTCGGGGTCGCGCAGCGGTACCACGATCTCGCTGCGCGATCGGCCGTCGCAGGCGACGTGGCCCGGGAACTGCTCCACGTCGGGTACGATCAGCGTGCGCCGGCCCATGATCCCCGCCCAGCAGACGCCCTCGGGTCCCGCCAGCACCGGGCAGGCCACGGGTCCCTGGTAGGGGCCGACCACCAGTTGCCCCTCGTGCAGCAGGTACCAACCCGTCCAGAAGAAGTGGTCGAGCTTGTGGTGCAGGACGGCGGCGGCGGTGGCCATGCGGGCCACCGGGTGTTCCGTTCCGGCGAAGATTCCGGCGAGCTGCTCCGAGATGCGCTCGTACCGGCCGGCGAGTTGCTCGGCGCTGGCTGGGGTCATGGCGTCTCCGTTCGCGGCGGTGCCGCGGAGGCTGGAAAAGAAGGCGGACACGACGACGGTCATCATTCGCCAAGGTAATGCGGAGCGCGCGCCCGACAAAGCACGGGTTCGCCGCTCGCTGGTGGCGCCCTGAGCGATGGTCGACCGGGGTTCGGTTCGGTGCGAAGGGCAGCGAGGCGCCGGGCGAAGATCAGGATTGACGAAGTCCGGATAAATTCATCTAATGCCTACTCGATCCATGGGGGATCGACGCGGCAAAGCGGCGGTGCCTTCACCGCGTTGCGGCATCACGAATATTCGCAAGCGCTGGCAAGCCACGGTCGGTTCTTTTCCCGTGCTGAGGCTCGTCTGTTCTGGTCGTGTTCCGGGAGGTTCTCATGAAAACATGGAAGACTCGCCAGTTCCTCGGACCGCTCCTGGTCCTGGCCGGGACAGTGGTCCTGGCGACGCCGCCGTCCTGGGCCGGCGACGAGCCGCAGCGGGGCGGTCCGGGCCGCACCGAGGAGAACGCACCTCAGGTGGAGGCGCGGCTCGCCGACGAGCACAAGCGCTCGGGCGGCGGCGCAGCGCTGGTGCTGCGCGAAGCGCCGCTCGCCGACGGGCAGGACCGCGGCTCGTTCTACACCGATGCCGGCGAGGGCCGGACCGGCGTTCAGCCGAACCGGGCGGAGCAGGAGAAGCTCGCCTCGGCGCGCGCCGCCGTCGCCGCGGCGCGCGATGCCGGCACCCTCCACGCCGGCCCGCCGGAGGTGCCGAACGTCTCCGCGGCGGAGATCGAGCGCCGCAAGCGGGAGCATCTGGCCGCCCTGCAGCCGCAGGTACTGCCGGGGGCCGACGGCTCCGGCGCCGGCGAGGTGCCGCCGCCGGTCCAGCAGGTCGGCCTGCCCGGGCTGAACGCCCACGAGCAGGCCAAGGTCGCGGGCGATCTGCGGGGAGCGCCGGCGAAGGCCGAGGCGGTTCCGGCCGAGCCCGAGCCCACGCGGGAACAGGCGGATGGCGGCCAGCAGAAGGAGGGCCGGTAATGCGCGGGCTCATGACGCTGGCGGTCGTGACCGCCCTCGCCGCCGCGAGCGCCGCCGGCGCTGCGGAGTATCCCGAGCCCCGGACGGGACGTTTCACCCTCGAGCAGCTCGAGCAGGCCCGGCTGATGTCGCGGCTGGCTCCGCTGCCTGACGACCCGGGCTGGGAGGACAACGAGACCGCCCGGTACGTGGACAGCCTCATCGGCCCGCAGACCAAGCAGTTCGACAAGGCCAACGACGACAACGATACCGCGCACTACGCGCGCGGCAGCACCCTGCTCATCCACGTCTTCATCAACCATACCGGAGGCACCTGGACGTCGACCGAGCGTGGCGAGGCCGGCGCCAAGGCTCGCGTGGCCAAGGACCACTACATCGCCAACGTGCCGCCCCAGGCGAATCTCAGCTTCGACCACCAAGGGTCCGACGCCTACTTCTATTACACGGCCACCGTGAACTACAACATCCCCGACAGCGGCACCAGCGGCACCGTCATCGAGGATGCCCTGGCCGACCTCGGCTTTGGCCCATCTTCGACAGTTTGGCGGGGCCCGGCCGGACGCTTTCGTTGATATGATTGCACTTGCGTCCCTCTGGCAGCGGCGGACCTTAGAAATGTAGTGCCACGCCACATGAAAATAGATCTTGACGTGTATGGACTATCGGCTAGTCTCCGTAGTGGACGTGAGCAAGGAGGCCGGCCATGTTCCTGCGCCA
>JAWOID010000065.1:0-46169 GCA_046484865.1 Candidatus Krumholzibacteriia bacterium | reverse complement strand
CTCGGTTGCGGAGCGTCCGCCACCGAAGAGATCCCGGGGACCCGGTACCCGGGTCGACGCCACGCCACCGGACCCCATGCGCGCACCGCGCAAGGCCCCAGGTCCACGCCGCGCCACCGGGCTCCGGTGTGGGCCACGCCGGCCGCGCCACCGGGCCCCGGGGTGCGCCGCGCGGCGCCCCGGCGTGCGCCGCGCAAGGGCTCCGGGGATGCGACACGCAGCGCCGAGCGCTCCGGGTGCACGCACGCCCACGCCGCGCGGGCTCTTGGGCGCACACCGCGCAAGCACCGGAGTGCGCGCCACGCAGGACCCACCCGCCATCTTCGCGGGGATCCCGGTGCACAGCACGCGAAAGGCCCGCCCCCGCTGAACGGGAACGGGCCCCTCGTCTGGATCTTCTCGATTGCCGGTCAGGATCTGTCTCTCGTTCGTGGCCCACGGCCGGTCAGGATCGGTCCCACACCGGCGATCCGGCCGCATCGCCCGCCGTCCGGCGCGCCGGGCGCGCCGGGCACGGCGGTCGGATTCACCCGATCAGCATCGGCGCGATCACCAGGGCGATCACCGACATGAGCTTGATCAGGATGTTCAGGCTCGGGCCGGAGGTGTCCTTGAACGGATCGCCCACCGTGTCGCCAACGACGGCGGCCTTGTGGGCGTCCGAGCCCTTGCCGCCGAAGTTGCCGGCCTCGATGTGCTTCTTGGCGTTGTCCCAGGCACCGCCGGCGTTCGACTGGAACAGGGCCATCAGCACGCCGCTGGAGGTCACGCCCACCAGCAGGCCGCCGAGCATCTCGGTGCCGCCCAGGAAGCCGACGGCCACCGGAGTCAGGACTGCGATCAGACCCGGCACCACCATCTCCTTGATGGCGGCGGCCGTCGAGATGTCCACGCAGCGACGGAAGTCGGCCTTCGCCGTGCCCTCCATCAGGCCGGGGATCTCGCGGAACTGGCGGCGTACCTCCTCGATCATCGAGAAGGCGGCGCGGCCGACGGCGTTCATGGCGAAGCTCGAGAAGAGGAAGGGCAGCATGGCGCCGCCGAACACGCCCACGAGCACCGTCGGGTTCAGCAGGTCGATGGCCTCCAGACCGACCGCCTGCTGGTAGGCGCTGAACAGGGCCAGGGCGGTGAGGGCGGCCGATCCGATCGCGAAGCCCTTGCCGATGGCGGCGGTGGTGTTGCCCACCGCGTCGAGCTTGTCGGTGCGGCCGCGCACCTCGGGGCCGAGCCCGGCCATCTCGCTGATGCCGCCGGCGTTGTCGGCGATCGGCCCATAGGCGTCCACCGCCAGCTGGATGCCGGTCGTGGAGAGCATGCCCAGGGCGGCGATGCCGATGCCGTACAGCCCCGCCGCACTGTAGGCGACGAGGATCACGGTGCAGAGCACGATCATCGGCGCCGCGGTGGACATCATGCCCAGCCCGAGGCCGGCGATGATGTTGGTGGCCGCACCCGTCTCGCTCTGCTTGGAGATGCCCCGGGCGGGACCGCGGCTCTCGGAGGTGTAGTACTCGGTGATCATGCCGATGGCGATGCCGCCCGCGAGACCGGCGATGGTGGCCCAGAAGACTCCCATGTAGAGGTCGGCGGGAAGCATCCACTTCGCCAGGAAGTAGGTGGCGATCAGCATGAAGAACCCGGCGCCGAAGGTGCCGGTGTTGAGGGCCGTCTGGGGGTTGCCGCCCTCGCGGGTGCGCACGAAGAACGTGCCCGCGATGGAGACCACGATGCCCAGCGCCGCGATGGCCAGCGGCAGGTAGACGGCCGCCAGCGGGTTGTTCCAGTCCAGGGCGGTGGTCTGGATGAAGGCCACGCCGAGGATCATCGAGCCGACGATCGAGCCCACGTAGCTCTCGAACAGGTCGGCGCCCATGCCGGCCACGTCGCCCACGTTGTCGCCCACGTTGTCGGCGATGACGGCGGGATTGCGGGGGTCGTCCTCGGGGATGCCCGCCTCCACCTTGCCCACCAGGTCGGCGCCGACGTCGGCCGCCTTGGTGTAGATGCCGCCGCCCACGCGGGCGAACAGCGCGATCGAGCTGGCGCCGAGCGAGAAGCCGGAGAGCACCTGCAGCACGCGTACCACGCCCCAGTCGCCGCCGAAGACGGCGTCATAGACGAGGAACAGGACACTCAGGCCGAGGATGCCGAGGCCCACCACGCACATCCCCATGACCGTTCCGCCGCTGAAGGCGACGCCCAGGGCCTTGTTCAGGCTCGTGCGCGCAGCGGCGGTGGTGCGGACGTTGGCGATGGTGGCGATCTTCATGCCGAAGAACCCGGCGAGGCCCGAACACAGCGCGCCGACGACGAACGACACGCCGATCAGCCAGTGCGAGGTCGCCCGGCCGGCATTGCCCCAGGCCAGCAACACGGCCACGATGACCACGAAGATCAGCAGCACGCGGTATTCGCGCGCGAGGAACGCCATGGCACCCTCGTGGATGTGTCCCGCGATGGTTTTCATGGTGTCGTTGCCGGCATCCTGTTTCCGGACCGAGATTGCCTTGAATCCGGCGAACAGCAGCGCCAGGACGCCTGCAGCAGGGATGAGATAGAGCATGTTCGGCACTCTCCTCCTCAGGGGTGTGCAGGGGACGCGACCATCGGTGATCGGCCCGACCTGCCCCCCGGCGGCATACAGGTCGGCGAAACTCCCAATTGCAAGTCTTGCCGGGGGTTAGCGGCAAAGCGGCTCCAAGGTACGCGGCCCGCGGCGCTGAGGCAAGCACAACGATATTTATTTGACAGCGTGAGCCGGGAGGGGCGATGCGTGTTGGGTGAGGGAAATGTCGTTGCGGCGGGAGGAATGCCGTCCCTGACTGAGGGAACGCCCTGGCGTGCGCACAGGGCTGCGCGCGTCGGTCCACCGGAGCCGCGCTCTCGCAGCAGGAACGCCCTCTGCGTGCAGAGGGAGGCCGTTCAGGGTGCCGGCTGCGCCACGACCCCGGAGTCCGCGCCGGACGGGCGGATCTCCAGCAACTCCACCTCGAACACGAGCGTGGCATCGGGCGGGATGACCTCCCGGCCGGCGCTCCTCCAGCCCCGGGTGCCGTAGCCGAGTTCGGGCGGGATGCGCAACCGGGTGCGCTCACCCGGCCGCATGCCCACCAGCCCCTGCTCCCAGCCGGGGATGACCTGCTCGTCTCCGAGCGTGAAGGTGAAAGGAGCCTGTCGCTCGCGGGAGTCGTCGAAGGGCGCGTCCAGCGTGCCGCTGCTATCCACCCAGCCCACGTAGTGTACGGTCACGGAGTCGCCCTTGCGGGCGGGACGCCCCACGCCGGATTGCACCAAGGTCTTCTCCACCTGCGGCTTCGCCAGCAGTTCCACCTCGAAGAGCAGGGTGGCGTCCGGCGGGATGGCCGGAGGCGCTCCACGGGCCCCGTAGCCCATCCGCGGCGGGATGATCAGCCGGCGACGTCCGCCCACGGCGAGTCCCTCCAGCCCCGCCTCCCAGCCCGGAATCATGCGCCCGCTGCCGAGCACGAAGGTCAGCGGCTCGCCGCGATCCCGCGAACTGTCGAACTGCTCTCCGGGCGTCCCGGAGGCGGGGTCGTAGAGCCAGCCCTCGTAGTGCACGGAGACGATGTCGCCGGCAGCCGCTTCCGGTCCCGCGCCACGGCGGACGTCCATGACCAGGACGTCTTCGGCGACCTCCCGGTACTCGGGCTCCCCGCCGCAACCGGCCAGGAAAGCGAGTGTCAGGACCAGGACGGCGGCCCCGATCAGGCCCCCGACCGGCGCCACGACCAGCGCGCGGCGCTGCAGTTCGGTGCTGCGCATGCATCGCCTCCACTCAAAAAGGCCGGGGGGCAGAGCCGCTGGCGCGGTCCGCCCCCCGGTTGCGCGCAGAGCGCGCTGGCACCTGAAGGATAACCACGAGTTCCGACCACGACAACCGGCAAGATCGGCCCGCGGCCGGCTTCATGACCCGAAGATCTCGCGCCGATGGGTGATCACGTAGTCCGTGACGAACGCCAGGACGAGCCCTCCGACCACTCCCAGGAATCCCAGAATGAGAATCACGCGCAGCTTGCGCGGCCGCACCGGCTCGTCGCTGACGCTGATCCGCCCGATGCGTTCCAGAGGCGTGAGGCTGCCGAACTGCACCTGTGCCTCTCGCACCCGATTCTCGATCTCCTCGGCCTGCAGCGGCAGCCTGAACCGCGTCTCCAGACGCAACTCGCCGATCTTCTGGTGCACCGTCAGGCGCCGGGCGGCGACGTCGCGATCCCGCGCCAGGACGAGCCTCTCCACCCCGATGGCGTTGCGATCGATCGCGGTCCGCAGGCTGTCCTGGTGGACCGCATTCTCCATCAGCTTCTGCTGCAGCCGCGAGCGAGACTCCACCAGGTTGCTGAACACGTCCGGGCCGGTGAGCACGGCGTCGCGGTCGAGCCAGCCGGGGATCTCCTGCGGATCCACGCTGCTGCCGGGCTCCTGTCGCAACCTGGTCATCACCTCGCCGATATCCTCGAGGTCCCGCTCGAGAGCGGCCTGCTGCCGCGCGAGCGCCCCCAGGTTGCTACGGCTCCGCTCGCTGAGCACCTCCAGGTCGCGGATGTTCAATTCGATGCGCGCCGCCTCCGACTCGATCTGCAGCGACTCCGCGGCGGCCGCCCCCAGCTTCAGGACGACGTGCTCCGCCTCGCTCTCGAGGCCGGCGGCCTCGTTGCGCAGGCGCGCCATCCGCAGGCGCAGCCCACGGCGGGACAGCTGGATGTTGCTGGAGAGGCTGTCCTCCTCGGCGTACTCGGAGAAGCCGTCGATGGCGGCATTCAGGATCTCCCGCGCCAGTTCGGGGTCAGGGGCGAAGGTGGTCAGGGTGATCACGTCGCCGCCCTCGAGGTTCTGCAGCCCCTGGGCGATGAACTCGGCCCTGATCACCGGCCGCGCGCGCGGATCCAGCTCCAGTCGCTCCACGACCGGCCGGCGGTAGAGCATCTCGTCGAACCAGCGCGTCACGTCCTTCAGCCGCCAGTCCCGGACCGGAAAACCCTCCGGGGTGAATGCCGTGATGCCCGGTCTCACGGTGGCGGTGGCCTTGTACATGCGCGGGGCCACGGCGATGTACACCGCCGCCACGGCGAGCGCCAGCAGCGGTATCCCGACCACGATCCAGCGGCGCCGCCACAGGACGTTGAGGAGCCCGGCCAGGGTGATGTCCCCGCCCGGCGGCGGAGTTCCGGTCTGCGGTGTGCCGGTAGGCACGATTCCTCGCTCCAAGGCGGGTACTCCTTGTTCGCAGTCACCCTGCGACGTTCGGGCGCGGATCCGGATCCCGCCCCCGGGGCCAGCCTACCTGCTCAGCAGGCGCTCGAGCCGGCCCCGCGACTCGTCCAGCACCTTCTCGTGCAGCGATTCGCCGTGCGAGTCCATCGTGACCACCACGGGAAACCGCTCGACCCGGAACTCCCAGATGGCTTCCGGCGAGCCGAACTTCTCGAGGAAGTGCACATCCGGCACCTCCACCACCCGCTCGGCCAGCACCTGGGCCGCCCCGCCGATGGCGTGGAAGTAGACGGCACCCACCTTCCGGCAGGACTCCAGCGTCTTCTTGCCCATGCCACCCTTGCCGATGACCCCCCGGATTCCGAACTTCTCCATGAGCGGCCCCTGGTAGGGTTCCTCGCGAATGCTGGTGGTGGGTCCGGCAGCCTTCACCACCCACCGCTCCTTCTCCCTCACCACGACCGGACCGCAGTGGTAGATGATGCTGTCGGTCAGGTCCACGGGAGGCTCGCCACCGTCGTGCAGGTACTTGTGGACGGCGTCGCGACCGGTGAACACCATCCCGGTGATCTCCACCTGATCGCCCACTCTCAGGCTACGGATCTTCTCCTCGGTGAACGGCGCTTCGAGCAGCATGGTCCTCTCTCCCTTTTCTCAGGACTCGTACAGCCAGCGGGTGATCTTGCCGGATTCGGAGATCCGGCAGCCGTGCCGCCGGTAGGCCCAGCACATGTAGGAGACCGACACGTAGAACGAGGCCGGCAGGCGATTGCGCTGAGTGATCTTGCACCCCAGCAGGGTGGTCGCGCCGCCGAAGCCCATGGGCCCGATGCCCAGCTCGTTGGCTTCCTTCAGGATCCGCCGCTCCAGGCGCGCCAGCCGCTCGTCGGGGTTCACATCGTCGAGCGGCCGGAAGAACTCCTCCTTGCTGGCCACGTAGCCGGTGGCACGGTCGCCGCCGATGCACACGCCCAGGATGCCCGGGCCGCAGCCCTTGCCCTGGGCCTGGTAGACGGCGTCCAGCAGGCAGAGACGCACGCCCTCGAGGTCGCGTCCCGCGCCCAGGCGATTGTCCGGCAACGCGTACTGCACGCCCACGTTCTCGCAGCCGCCACCCTTGAGCATCATGCGCACGGCGAGGCTCCGGCCGCCGTTCTGGTGCAGGTGGAACACGGGGCTGCCTGGTCCGAGGTTGTTCCCGCTGTTCTTGCCCGTGATGGAGTCGACCGAGTTCTGCCGGAGGTAGCCCTTGCGCGTGGCCTCCACCACGGCGCGCTCGTAGGCTCTCCGGAAGGTCTTCTCGTCCATCCAGCCGGGCAGGTCGGCGTAGCAGACGATGGTGCCGGTGTCCTGGCACAGCGGCTGCGACTTCTCCCTCGCCATGACCACGTTGTCCAGGACGACCTTCAGGGCGTACCGTGCCGTGGAGTCCTTCTCCTCCCGGCGCGCCCCCTTCTCCAGCAGTCTCACCACGTCGGCGGGGAGCTGCGTCGACGTGCGTCGGATCAGCTCGAGCAGATTCTCCTGCAGCGACTTGCTCTGCATTCTCGGCTCCTTTGACGTGACTGCCGGCGCGGTCTCGCGGCGCGGGCCGCGCACGGGGATCGAGGATGGCGCTCGCCAGACCTGACTGGTGGGCGTGAGACCTCCGCGACGACCACGCGGTGCCGGCGGTTTCAACGCGGGCGGCCGCGACACCGGGGGGATCGCCGTTCGCGATGATAGACCCCCACCGGGGGCAGGTCAAAGCCAACTCGTTGCGCGGACTCACGGAGGGTGGACGCTGGTCGGGTCCCCCAGCTCCATCGAAATCCCAGCAACCCCGGTGGTACATAAATATCGTACTTGCGATCTTTAATGGATGGCACATCTTTGTCACAGGATGCCTGTTAACCGATAAACAGGGTGTGTTCCCGAGGTTTGAATCATGGATCGCAGGGACTTCCTGACGACGATGGGCGCGGCGGGCGCCTGCCTGGCGGGCGCCGGTCAGGCGCGCGCATCCGGGGCGGGGTCGACTCCGGGCGACGGTCTCGGCGTCCTGGTGGACACGACGCTCTGCATCGGCTGCCGCAAGTGCGAGTGGGCCTGCAACGAGAACAGCGGCCTGTCGCGGGCGAGCCTGGCCGCGTTCGAGGACCAGACCGTCTACGCCTCGCTACGGCGCCCCACCCCCACCAGCTACACGGTCGTGAACCGGTTCGGCAACCAGGACGACCCGGTCTACGTGAAGGCACAGTGCATGCACTGCCTCGATCCGGCCTGCTCGTCGGCCTGCATCGTCACGGCCTTCGCCCGGCGTGACGACGGGGTCGTGGCCTACGACCCCTGGCGGTGCATGGGCTGCCGCTACTGCATGGTCGCCTGTCCATTCGGCGTGCCCGCCTATGAGTACGACAACGCCTCGGCACCCCAGGTCCGCAAGTGCACCTTCTGCCTCGAGCGCCTCGATCAGGGGGAGCGCCCCGCCTGCGTCGCGATGTGTCCGGTGGAGTGCCTCACGTTCGGCAAGCGCAGTTCGCTGCTGGACCTGGCCCACCGCAAGATCGCGCGACATCCGGGACGGTACGTCGATCACGTCTACGGTGAACACGAGGTCGGCGGCACGTCCTGGCTCTACCTCTCGAGCACGCCGTTCGAGCAGCTGGGCCTGCCCACCCTCGGGAATCGGCCCATCCCCACGGTAACCGAGACGATCCAGCACAGCGTCTTCAAGAACTTCGTGCCGCCGGTGGCCGTGGCGGCGTTCCTCGGCCAGATCATGTGGCTGACCCACCGCAGGGACGAGGTGGCCGCCGTCGAGGGCGGAGCGGAACGCGGCCGCGCTGACGCCGCCGAAGAGCCGTCCCGCCGGGACCGGAGCGAACCGGAAAGGAAGGAGCCATGACCACCCAGGCCGCGCCGGTTGGGCGCAGGATCCTCACGCCGGGCGTCTACGTCCTGCTCTCGCTGATGCTGCTCGGCGGACTGTTCGCGGTCCGGCGGCTGTTCTTCGGCATCGGCTCGGTGACCGCTCTCGACGACCAGTGGCCGTGGGGCATCTGGATCGCCGTGGACGTGGCCTCGGGCGTCGCGCTGGCGGCCGGCGGCTTCACCACCGCCGCCCTGGCGCACGTCTTCAACCGGCGCCGCTATCACGCCCTGGTCAGGCCGGCGCTCTTGACCGCCATGCTCGGGTATACCTTCGCGGTGGTCGGGTTGATGATGGACCTGGGGCGCTGGTACAACGTGTGGCATCCGCTGCTGCCGTCCATGTGGTCCGGCCACTCGGTCCTGTTCGAGGTCGGCATCTGCGTCATGTGCTACCTGACGGTGCTCTACATCGAGTTCGGGCCGGTGGTGGTGGAGCGGTTCCGTGGCCGGGTGGATCTGCCCGGCGCGCTGGCGGCGTTCAACGGGGCCGCGGAGTTCCTGATGCTCGCCTTCGATCGCACGCTGGGCAGGGTGATGGCCGTGTTCATCATCGCGGGCGTGCTGCTCTCCTGCCTCCATCAGTCGTCCCTGGGCGCCCTGATGGTGATCGTGCCCTACAAGATGGATCCCCTCTGGCACACTCCCATCCTGCCCCTGCTGTTCCTGCTCTCGGCCGTCGCCGTGGGCTTCCCGATGGTGATCCTGGAGTCCATCTGGGCCGCGCGCTCGTTCGGGCGCGAGCCGGAGACGGACCTGCTCGGATCCCTGAGCAAGATCGTGCCGGTGCTGCTGCTGCTCTACCTGGGTTTCAAGGTCGGCGACATGGCCATCCGCGGCACCTTCCCGCTGCTGTTCGCCGGCGGTCACCGTCCCCTGTTCTTCGGCCTGGAGGTCGTGGGCGGGGTCGTGATCCCGCTGGTCATGTTCATGACGGAGCAGGTCCGCCGATCGCCGCAACTGCTGCTGACCGCGTCGCTGATGGTGGTGCTGGGCGTGGTGCTGAATCGCATCAACGTCTTCCTGGTGGCGTACGACCCCGTCTACGCCACGCGTCCATACTTTCCCAGCTTCGGCGAGGTCGCGGTGACCGCGGGTCTCGTCGCAGGACTGCTCTTCGCCTACCGGGTATTCGTGACCGTCTTTCCCGTCCTGCCGGCGGAGGAGCGGCGCGCGAGCCCGGCAAGGGGTGAGGTATCATGCAAGAAACGCGCTGGATTGCCACTGTTCTCGTCGGACTCGGTGGACTCCTCCTCCTGACCGGCTTCGGTCCGCGGGACCTTCAGCGGGAGAGCACGGCCGAGCAGGCGTTGAACTGCGCCCATTGCCACACCTGCGCTCATCCCACCGCGGCCGAGCCGTGCCTGAAGCCGTTCGACTGCCCGCGTCACCTGGTGAGCGCGGCGCTGAAGCCGGACCTCGGACCCGCCGTCGTCATCCTCGACGACCTCGAGCGGCTCTACGTGCCGGTGCGCTTCGATCACGCCGGCCATGCGGCGATGGCCGAGATGAACGGCGGCTGCGCCATCTGCCACCACTACACGCCGCCCAACCTGCCGCACCCGAGTTGCCGGGAGTGCCATCCGGCCGAGATCGCGAGCGAGGACCTGGCGCAGCCGGGCCTCAAGGGCGCCTACCACCGGCAGTGCCTCGGCTGCCACGTGGAGTGGGACAAGGAGACCAAGTGCGAGATCTGCCACGAGAAGAAGGCGGACGGTCCCCTGCACGGCACCGCCACCACGTTCTGCACCGAACCGCTGCACGAGCCGATGATCATGAAGGACCTCATCGTCTTCGAAACGGAGTTCACGGCGGGCGACCAGGTTCCCTTCCACCATCGTAACCACGTGGTGAAGTACGGCGCCGACTGCTCCCACTGCCACCAGAAGCAGAGCTGCGCGAGCTGTCACGTGCTGGGGGCGGAGTCGCACCCGATGGGCGACCCGGCCGAGGTCGACCTGCACGAGACCTGCTACGTGTGCCACGACGAATCGCGCGGGGGTTGCGAGCAGTGCCACGGTCGCGCCCAGGACGACCTCTTCCGCCATGCCGACACCGGCTGGCCGCTGAAGACCTACCACAGCGCCGTCCACTGCGCCGCCTGCCATGCCCGGCAGGGTGCGCGCTTCACCAAGCCGAACCCCGCCTGCGCCAGCTGCCACCCCAACGGCTGGGACGTGAACCGCTTCCAGCACGGCGTCACCGGCGTGGTGCTCGACGACGTGCACGCAGCCGTCGACTGCGCGGACTGCCACACCACGGGCATCGGCTCGGCGGCCACCTGCACCGCGTGTCACGACGATGAGCGGACGTACAATCCCCGGGCGAGCTTCGGGCCGGCGGGAAGCTGATCCTCGGGCCGGGGACCGACCTGGACAGCCAGGCGAGGGCTCGCCTCCCGGCGGGCCCTCGGCGTTCGGTGCGGGGCCAAGGTTGCCAGTGGCCGCGGGTCTTGCTAGCGTGCCGCGCGAACGACGTTCCGCCCCTTCTCCTTCGTCCCGGGAGGCGCGACCATGAAGTACCTGCTCCTCGGTGCCGGCCTGCAGGGGACCGCCATCGCCTTCGACCTGCTCCACCAGACCGATGGCACGAGCAAGCTCGTGGTGGTCGATGCCGACCAGACCGCTCTCGACGCCCTTTCCGGGAAAGTGGCGGACCCGCGCCTGCTGACCGTCCTCGGCGACGTCCGCGACGACTCGCTGCTGGCCGAGCACGCCCGCGAGGCGGACGTGATGGTCAGCGCGGTCAACTACTGGTTCAACGAGCACCTGACGCAGCTGGCGCTGCAGCACCGCTGCCATTTCCTGGACCTGGGCGGCAACAACGAGGTGGTGAGCCGACAGTTCGAGCTGGACGAGACGGCACGGGAGCGCGGCGTGACCGTGATCCCCGACTGCGGGCTCGCTCCGGGCGTGGCCGGCATCCTGGCCTGCCACCTGCAGCGGCCGTTCACGTCGGTGGAACATCTGCGCATTCGCGTGGGCGGGCTGCCGTTGCGCCCGCAGCCGCCGCTCGACTACCAGCTGGTGTTCGCCGTGCAGGGGCTGATCAACGAGTACGTCGAGCCGGCCGTGGTCATCCGCGACGGGCGCATCGCGCAGGTGCCCTCGCTCACCGAGCTGGAGACGCTGCGTTTTCCCGCGCCCTTCGGCGAGCTGGAGGCGTTCCAGACCAGCGGCGGCACCAGCACGCTCCCCGACACCCTGCTGGGTCGCGTCCACAATCTGGACTACAAGACCATCCGCTACTCGGGCCACGGCGAGCGCATGCGGCTGCTGATGGATCTGGGACTCATGGGAGACGAGCCGGTGGTCATGCCGGACGGCGCCGCGGTCAAGCCGCGCGACCTGCTCGGTCACTTGCTGGAGCGCCACCTGCCCCGCGAGGGCGACGACGTGGTCCTGATGCTCGTGGAGGTGGAGGGCATGGCGCCGACGGTGGGCGATGTGGCCCCGGCCCCCTGCCGCCGCTCGCTCCGCGTCATCGACCACGCGGATCAGGACACCGGGATCTCCGCGATGATGCGCATGACGGGATATCCAGCCGCCATCATCGCGCGGATGCTGGCCTCCGGTGTGATCACGGATCGGGGAGTCTGCCGCCAGGAGGTGGTGGTTCCCGCCGAGCGCATGCTGGAAGAACTGGCTGCCCGCGGCGTCCGCATCGAGCAGTGGGACTCCCACCCCGCCGCTCCGCCCGACGTCTAGCCCGCAGGCTCTGTCCAGGAGCCCTCGGACAGAGCCTGGCCGATCCAGCGACCATCCGGCGCGGCCGCGATCACTCCACCATGCCGAGCAGGATCGTCAGCCCGGCGTGCGCGCCCAGAACGGTGCCGCTGCGGGCGTCGTCGCCGAAGTCGAAGAGGTCGTCGCCGCTGTGGACCGCGCTGCCGGCCAGCTCCAGCGCCACGTCCCGCCCCAGCGGCATGATGATGCCGAGCTGGGCGAAGACGGTGCGCTTGTCGACCGCGCCGCTCAGCCAGCCGTCCTGGCCCACCGCGGTGTACTCGGTCCGCCCGTAGCCCAGTTCCAGGTACGGGATGGCGTCGGACCAGTGATGCCGGCGAGGCATGAACCCGAGCCCGAAGAGGAACTGATCGAGCTTCAGGTCGGGATAGACCGAAAGCGGTTCGTCGTCGTCGACCGGCGGGAGCGGAATCGCCTCCACCTTGCGCGGCAGTTCGTGACGGCGGTAGAGCCCGGTCAGGTAGACGCTGCCGGAGATGGCGAGGCGGATCTGGCCCTGGTAGTACTCGGCGTTCTCGTAGGCGCGGAACCAGCGACCGTCGTTCCAGCCGAAGCCGAAGGCGCCGCCCAGGGC
This sequence comes from Candidatus Krumholzibacteriia bacterium, assembly GCA_046484865.1. GTDB lineage: Bacteria > Krumholzibacteriota > Krumholzibacteriia > LZORAL124-64-63 > LZORAL124-64-63 > JAWOID01. The sequence goes on along the minus strand of JAWOID010000065.1, from coordinate 33,704 downwards.
CACCGCGAACCGCGTGGCGAGGGGCTCCGTGCCTCGGTGCCGGCGGGCCGGAAACGCCACCTCGTGGAAGGGCTCGTGCTTCTCCTGGTGCCGGTCGCGCGGCTCCCAGCGGCCGCGATCGTCGTCCGACTCGTTCCACCAGATCGGCGAGCGCGCGCGTTGCCGCGGGGGCACGCCGGCTGCGGGAGGCGGCGGACCTTCCGCGCGCCGGCTCCAGCCGGCGATCACGTGGGCGGTGATGTCGCGACCGATCGAGTCCTCGAGCCCGCGGATCTGATCGAGCGGCAGCGTCCTCTGCGCTCCGTCCGGGCGGATCAGACGCAAGGCCTGTCCGCCGTCCACCAGTTCCACGGTGACGCCGGGGTACTCCCAGCCGTCGGTCGTCGTGACGGTGACTCGCTCCCAGCGCTGCGGCGTCACCAGACGCGCGTCAGCGGCCGAAGCGGCGACGAAGGCGGCGAGCAGACTCACCGCGCCGATGGTCATCAATCGTTGTTTCATCATGACACCCCGATCAGGGGTAAGGCTCACGTCACTCGGTCCTCCACCCTCACGTTACAAAAATGCTCTGGAGGCCACCAGCGGGCGTCTCTGGGGCGAACGGCGGTGATCGCGGATGGGAGGGAATCCCGGTTCCGCCGCGGCGGACCGGCCGCGGACGACCGCGCCGGGGGCCGGGTCCACGGGGCTCGGGCGGGATCTGTCCCCGGTCGCGCGCGCGTGCTATCTTGCCGGCGGACCCCAGCCCTGGAGGAAGCTGCCGTGAGCACGCCGCCGTCCCCGCAGGACATGTCGCTGGAAGAGTTCCAGGCCCGGATCCGGGCGGGGATTCCCGCCAGCCCGCCGGCCCCGCCCCCGGCCGACCCGGGCGTCGATCACGCTCCGGCGCGCCCCCTGCTGCTGAGTCCGGCGGAGCAGCGGCTGGCGCTGCGCAACGCCCTGCGTTACTTCCCGGCCGAACAGCACCCGGCGCTGGCTCCGGAGTTCGCGCGGGAGCTGGCGGTGGACGGACGCATCATCATGCGCCGCTACCGGCCGCACTACCGCATGCACGCGCGCCCGATCGACCATTACCCGGCACGCAGCCGCCAGGCCGCGGCCATCATGCTCATGATCCAGAACAACCTGGATCCCGCGGTGGCGCAGCATCCGCACGAGCTGATCACCTACGGCGGCAACGGCGCCGTCTTCCAGAACTGGGCGCAGTACCTGCTGACCATGCGCTACCTGAGCGAGATGACCGGCGAGCAGACGCTGGTCATGTACTCGGGGCACCCGCTGGGGCTCTTCCCCAGCCATCCCGACGCGCCGCGCGTGGTCGTGACCAACGGCATGGTCGTGCCCAACTACTCCAGCGGCGACGACTACCTGCGCATGGCGGCCCTCGGCGTGACGTCGTACGGGCAGATGACGGCCGGCAGCTACATGTACATCGGGCCCCAGGGCATCGTGCACGGGACGACGATCACCATCCTGGGCGCCGGTCGCCGGTACCTGGGCGATGGCGAGGACGACCGGGCCGGCGACCGCGCCGGCGACGCCAATCCGCTCGCGGGCAAGCTGCTGGTGACCAGCGGACTGGGCGGAATGAGCGGCGCGCAGGGCAAGGCGGCGGTGATCGCAGGGTGCGTGGGCGTCATCGCCGAGATCAATCCGCGCGCGGCCAGCAAGCGCCACGAGCAGGGCTGGGTGGACGAGGTCCACGAAGACCTCGACGGGCTGCTGCGTCGCATCGCCCGGGCCAAGCGGAACCGCGAGGCGGTGGCGCTGGCCTACCTCGGCAACGTCGTGGACCTCTGGGAACGGCTGGCCGACAGCGACCTGGTCGTGGAACTGGGCAGCGACCAGACCAGCCTGCACATCCCTTACACCGGCGGCTACTATCCGGTCGGGATGAGTCTCGAGCAGGCCAACACGATGCTCGCCCGCGATCCGGCCGGCTTCCGCGAGCGCGTGCAGGCCTCGCTCCGGCGGCAGATCGCGGCCATCGACGGGCTGCGCGATCGCGGCCTGCACTTCTGGGACTACGGCAACGCCTTCCTCCTGGAGTGCGCGCGGGCGGGAGCGGACATCCGCCGTCCCGACGGCGGCTTCACCTACCCGAGCTACGTCGAGGACATCATGGGTCCGCTCTGCTTCGATTTCGGCTTCGGGCCGTTCCGCTGGGTCTGCACCAGCGGCGACGCCGCCGACCTCGAGACCACCGATCGCATCGCCGGCGACGTCATCGCCGGGCTGGCGGAAACGGCGCCGCCGGAGATCCGCCGGCAGTACCTGGACAACCTGCGCTGGATCCGCCAGGCGGGCGCCAATGCGCTGGTGGTGGGCAGCCAGGCGCGCATCCTCTACAGCGACGAGGAGGGCCGCCGCCGCATCGCCGAGGCGTTCAACCGGGCCGTCGGTCGCGGCGAGATCTCCGCTCCGGTGGTACTGGGCCGCGACCACCACGACGTGTCGGGCACCGACTCTCCGTTCCGCGAGACCGCCGACATCCGCGACGGCTCCATGTTCACCGCGGACATGGCGGTGCAGAACGTCATCGGCGACGGCTTCCGCGGAGCCACCTGGGTGTCGCTGCACAACGGCGGCGGCGTCGGCTGGGGCGAGGTGATCAACGGCGGCTTCGGGATGGTGCTCGACGGCAGCGCCGACGCCGAGCGGCGCCTGCATTCCATGCTGGCCTGGGACGTCAACAACGGCATCGCCCGCCGTGCCTGGGCACGCAACCCGGGCGCCGAGTTCGCCGCCCGGCGAGCCATGGAACAGGAGCCGCGCATGCGGGTGACCCTGCCCCAGCACGCCGCCGACGGCGTGGTGGACGGCGCCATCAGCGAGGCGTTCGGTCGGGACGGTTGAACCGGTCGTGGGCGCCCAGATCGTCGCGGACGGTCTCGTCGCACATGGGCGCGCCGCGCAGGTAGGCGGCGCGCCCGATCATCTGCGCGCCGATCGGTGCGGTCACGTAGAAGAAGATCACGATGAGCGCCGCCTGCACCACCGACCACACGTCGCCGAAGAAGACGGCGGCGCCCGCCACCACGAGGGTGCCGCCGAAGGCGCCCGCCTTGGTGGCGGCATGCATGCGGCAGAACACGTCGGGCAGCCGCAGGATGCCGATGGCCGCCACCAGGGCGAAGCCCGTGCCGAGCAGCATCAACACGGCCGCCACGGCGTAGGTCACTGCGGAACCTCCTGCTCGAGGTAACGCGCCAGCGCGACCGTGCCCAGGAACGCGATCACGGCGATGGCCATGGCGGCGTTGAGGAACGCCCTCTCCCGCGCCATCACCGCGAACACCACGATGAGCGCCAGGGCGATGCCGCCGACCAGGTCGAGCGCCGCCACGCGGTCGGCCATCGACGGCCCCCGCACGAGGCGCAGGAACGCGATCATCAGCGCCAGCAGACAGCCCACGGCGCACGCGTCGAGTACGATGACGAACCACGTCGGCATGTCAAAAAACACGGCGGATCCGCTCCTCGTAGTCGTTCCGGAACCTGTCCCGCAGGGCCACGGGGTCGTCCAGGTACATGGTGTGGATGAACAGCGTGCTGCGGTCGTCGGCCACCTCCAGGCTCAGGGTGCCCGGCGTCATGGTGATCAGGCTGGCCAGGATCAGGAGTTGCCGGTCGGTGAGGTCGGTGCTCACCGGCACCGCCAGGATTCCCGGCCGGAGCTGCGGCCGCAGCGAGAGGATGTCGCGCGCCACCCGCAGGTTGGAAAGCACCACCTCGCGGGCGTAGAAGCCGAGGAACGCCGCCAGGTGACCCAGGCGTGCGACGGATGCCATCGCCCTGCTCATGGCCCCAGCACCGCGGCCACGTAGGCCTCCGGGGTGAACAGCTCGGTCGCGGCCCGCTGCGCCAGCTCGAAGAACGGTCCGCCGTACAGGCCGATCGCCACGGTCAGCCCCGCCAGCAGGACGCTCGGCCCCGCCAGCGGCAGCCACTGCTGCCACCGCAGCGGCTGCCACACCGACTCCCGCGGAGACGGCCTCCAGAACGCCTCGGCCCAGATCTTGGTCATGGAGAAGAGCGTGAGCACCCCCACCAGCAGCGCCACCGTGACCAGCAGCCAGGCCTGGGCGTCGAGCCCGGCCTTGATCACCATGAACTTGGCCCAGAAGCCGGAGAGCGGCGGAATCCCCCCCAGGGAGTAGGCCGGGATGAAGAAGAGCGCCGCCAGCCAGGGCGAGCTGCGGTACAGCCCGCCCACGCGGTCGAGCTGCGTACTGCCCTGCAGCTTGCCCACCAGACCGCTCACCAGGAAGAGATTCGTCTTCACGATGATGTGATGGATCAGGTAGAAGATGGCGCCCGCCAGCGCCGCGGGCGTGAAGAGCGCCAGCCCCATGACCATGTATCCGATCTGGCTGATGATGTGGAACGACAGGATCCGCTTCATCTCGAAGTGAGCGGCCGCCCCGAGCACGCCGGTCGCCATGGTGGCGCCGGCCAGGAACAGGAACAGGTCCTGCAACGATCCGAAGCTGGTGGCGAACAGAAGCGTCACCGCCCGGATGAGGGCGTAGACGCCCACCTTGGTGAGCATTCCCGCGAAGATCGCCGACACCGCCGTGGGAGGCGTGTGGTACGAGTCGGGTAGCCAGAAGAAGAACGGGAAGAGCGCGGCCTTGATGGCGAAGGCCGACAGCAGCAGCGCGGCCGAGCTGTTCACCAGGACCGCGTCCTCGGACTGCGCCAGCAGGTCGGCCACGTCGGCCATGTTCAGGGTGCCGAGCTTCCCGTACAGGACCCCCACCCCGGCCAGGAAGCAGACCGATGCCACCAGGTTGATGAAGACGTACTTGAGCGCCCCCTCCACCTGCTGCTGCTCACCCCCGAGGGCCATCAGCACGAAGGAGGCGATGAGCATGACCTCGAACCAGACGAACAGGTTGAACAGGTCGCCCGTCAGGAAGGCCCCGTTGATGCCCATGAGCAGAAGGAGATAGAGCGGGAAGAAGTAGCAGCGTACCCGCGGCGCGTCGATGTCCTGCAGCGCGTAGACGGCGACCGCGAACCCCATCAGCCCGCTGATGGCCACCATGATGGCGCTGAAGAGATCGGCCACCAGCACGATGCCGTGAGGCGCGGGCCAGCCGCCCACGTGCAGCACCAGGGTGCCATGCGCCTCCACCCTCGCGAACACTGCCAGCGTGGCGGCGAAGGTGAGGGTGGCACCCGCCACCCCGAGCACCTTCTGAACAACCAGCTGCCGGTGCAGCGCCAGCGCCAGCAGCGCGGCCGTGAACGGGACGAACAGAGGTGCGGCCAGCAGCAGGCTCATCGGGATCCGGTCCCCCTGAAGGCATCGATGTCGTCGCAGCCCAGCGTCCGGCACGAGGTGGCCAGCAGCGCCAGGGCGAACGCCGTCAGGCCGAAGCCGATCACGATCGCCGTGAGCACCAGCGCCTGGGGCAGCGGGTCGGGGTGAGGCTGGGCCAGGGTCTCGGCGCCGGGGGCCACCAGGGGCGCGGCCCCCTCGGTGACGCCGGCAGCCGTGAAGACCAGCAGGTTGGCGGCCTGGCTGAGCAGCATCAGCCCGATCACCAGCTTCATGATGCTGCGCCGCAGCAGGCAGAAGACCCCTCCCGCGAACAGCACACCGGCCAGGACGGCGAGCACGAACGTCATGACTGCGATCCCTCCCCCGGCCCCTCCGGCGTGAGCAGCGCCGGTCGCTCCGGTCGCGTCGGCGTCTCCGCCGGCGACGCCAGCGCGAAGACGGTCGACAGGGTGAAGCCGACCACCGTCAGGTACACGCCGATGTCGAACACCAGCGGCGTGCCCAGATGCACCGTGCCCAGCAGCGGCAACGTGAACTCCGGCAGCCAGACCGCCGCGAGGAAGGGGCGGCCCGCGATCGGCCCGGCAAGGCCGCTGGCGAACGCCACCGCCAGTCCGGCCGTCATGAGGGTCGACGGTGCCACGCGCAGCAGGTGGAGCGCCGTGTTCCGGCCCTCGCCCAGGGCGAGTATGGCGAAGGCCGCGGCAGCGGTGAGTCCGCCGATGAACCCGCCCCCGGGCAGGTTGTGTCCGCGGTAGAGGATCACCACCGAGAGCACCAGCAGCACGGGCAGCAGCAAGCGCGCACCGGCGGCCAGCAAGAGGTGGTTCATGCGCCGCCTCCCTTCCGCCGCAGTCCGGCCAGCAGCGCCGTCACTCCCAGGGCCGCGATGGTGAGCACGGTGATCTCCCCCAGGGTGTCCAGCGCGCGGAAGTCCACCAGGATGACGTTGACGACGTTCCGCCCCTTGCCCAGGGGATAGCTCCAGTCGACCAGCGTGCCGGAGATGGTGGGCGCCAGTTCCACATGCACCGACTTGACCACCAGGGCCGCCACCAGCAGCCCGGCCCCCACGGCGAAGACGGCGTCCCTCAGCACCGCGCGGCGCGAGGAGTAGGAGCCGAAATCGGGCAGGCGCAGGGCCACCGCCGCGAAGAGCACCACCGTGAGCGTCTCCACCAGCAACTGCGTGATGGCGAGGTCGGGCGCGCCGAAGTAGACGTACAGCAGCGCCATGCCGTACCCCACCAGGCCGAGGGCCACCAGCGCCTGCAGCCTTGATCGAGCGGTCGCCGCCACCAGGGTGGCCGCCGCCATCACAACCACCAGCAGGGCCACCGGCAGACGCAGGTCGGACACGTCCACCTGGGCAGGCAACCCACCGAAGCGCACCAGCTTCCAGGCCAGCAGGCTCAGCACCGCTCCCAGCACCACGCGGATGTACCGGTGCAGGTAGCCGGACTGCAGCAGCCGCGTCTGCCACCGCGCGAACGCCATCACCCCGTCGTAGATGCGCTCATAACCCGCTTCCGTGCCGAAGCGCGTCCAGCCCGCCACGGTGCCCGCGTGAGCCCACAACCGCTCGCGGACGGCGTAGATCGCCAGGCCGCCGATCACGGTGATCAGACTCAGCATCAGCGGCACGTTGATGCCGTGCCAGAGCGCGAGCTTCAGGTCGAACCAACCGCCGGTGACTGCCGCTGCCGCGGGCTGGATGAGCGGCCGCGCGACGAGCTTGGGCGCCAGACCGAACAGCAGCCCGGCCACCGCCAGGACCAGCGGCCCCACCCACATGGAAGGCGGCGCCTCGTGCGGTGCGCGCGGCAGCCGAGCCTCGCGCGGGTGCCCCCAGAACGGGTGGAGGCCGGCCTTGAACGCCAGCGCCAGCAGCAACATGTTGGCCGCCATGCTCACCGCGATCAGGGTGCTGCCGAAGTCGTCGAGACGAAGTCCCGTCTCGTAGATGGACTCCTTGCCGAGAAAGCCGAGGAGCGGCGGAAAGCCGGCCTTCGACAGCGCCGCCAGCGCCGCGGCTCCCGCGGTCCAGGGCATCGCCCGGCGCAATCCACGCAGCATCGTCACGTCACGCGTGCCGGTCTCGTGATCCACGCTGCCGGCGGTCATGAAGAGGGTGGCCTTGTAGAGCGCGTGTCCCAGCAGGAACATCAGGGCGCTCTTCACCGCCAGGTCGGAGCCCACTCCCAGCAGCATGGTGAGCAGGCCGAGGACGCTCAGGGTGGTGTAGGCCAGGAGCCGCTTGAGATCGGTCTGGAACAGGGCCAGGGCGGCGCCCAGCAGCATCGTGAGCGCCCCCACCACCGCCAGCGTGGCGGTCCACGCGACCGTCCCGCCGAGGACCGGCAGCAGACGCGCCAGCAGGTAGATCCCGGCCTTCACCATGGTGGCCGAGTGCAGGAACGCGCTCACCGGCGTGGGTGCGACCATGGCGTTGGGGAGCCAGAAGTGGAACGGCACCTGGGCCGACTTGGTGAAGCAGCCCAGAGCGATCAGCACGAAGATGGCCGGGTAGAGGGCGTGGTCCGCCACCGAACCGCCGGCCAGGATCTCGCCCAGCCTGGTGGTGCCGGCGGCCGCGGCCAGCAGGATCAGCCCGGCCAGCAGCGCCATGCCGCCCAGCCCGGTCACCAGCAGCGCCTGCAGCGCGTTCCAGCGCGACAGCTGCTCCTCATGGTTGAAGCCGATGAGCAGGTATGATGTGATGCTCGTCAGTTCCCAGAAGACGAAGAGCAGGATGACGTCGTCGGCGAGCACCACCCCCAGCATGGACGCCAGGAAGGCCAGCAGGAAGAGATAGAATCGCCCGAGCTGCGGGTGACCGTGCAGGTAACCGCCGGCGTAGATGACGATGAAGCCGCCCACCCCGGTGATGAGCAGCCCCATCAGCAGGCTGAGGCCGTCCAGCCGCAGAGCCAGATCCACTCCCAGCTGCGGAGCCCATGCCACGTCCTCGAGGAACACCTCGCGCAGATCGATGGCGGGCACGTGGGCGACGAGCCAGCCGAAGACCGCGAACGGCGCCGCCGCCAGCAGCCAGCCGCCCAGGCGTGGCGCCGCGCGGTGGACCCATGGCGCCGCCAGCGCGGTCACGAGCAGGAGGAGTATGGACCAGAGCATCGTCAAGCACACCGCCGTCGTCGCCGGGCTGGGATCTATCGTCGGCGCGGTGTCGCCATGGTATCAAAGGTGGGCACCGCCGCCACCTGCAGTCTCGCACGACCGTCGCACGGCCGTCGCACGACCGTCGACGTTGCCCTTCCCCGGACCGGCCTCTATAATCCCCCTCCACGCACCGCCGGACCGCGGCCGCCGGTCCGCGGCCGCCGAACCGCCGCCCGCGAGCGCCGCCCGCAGGGAGGATCATGAACGAGCCCGAGCGCCTCCACCGACCCCGCGTGACCGCCCTGGACCAGATCCTCGGCCACGCCTTCCCCGTTCTCGACGACGGCTTCGTGCGCCTGGTCGATTACATGGGTGACGACGCCGCCATCGTGCAGGCGGCGCGCGTCTCCTACGGAGCCGGCACCCGCAAGGTCAACGATGACCGCGGCCTCATCCGCTATCTCATGCGGCACCGTCATACCACCCCGTTCGAGATGTGCGAGCTGAAGCTCCACGTGCGCGTCCCCATGGACGCGTGGCGCCAGTGGATCAGGCATCGCATGGCTTCGGTGAACGAGTACAGCACGCGCTACTCGGTGGCCATCGCGACCGCCCAGCGCACCGCCCCCGAACAGTGGCGCTTGCAGGCCGGCGGCAATCGCCAGGGTTCCGAGGGGTACCTGGACGCCGGCGCCGGCGCCGGGCTGACGGAACAGGAGCGCGTCCTGCAGGACCACGCCCGGACCGTGTACGACGAGCGACTCGGCCTGGGCGTGGCGCGGGAGCAGGCCCGCAAGGACCTTCCGCTCTGCACGTACACCGAGGCCTACTGGAAGATGGACCTGCACAACCTCCTGCATTTCCTGTCGCTGCGGATGGAGGCCCATGCCCAGGAGGAGATCCGCGCGTACGCCCGGGTGATCGGCGAGGAGATCGTGGCGCGCTGGGTGCCGGCGGCCTGGGAGGCGTTCCTCGACTACCGCTTCCACGGCCGCGTGATCTCGCGGACCGAGGACGAGATCCTGGCCGCCCTGGGTCACGGCGATCACGAGACCGCCCGCGAGGTGGCCACGCGCGCCGGCTGGCTGGCCGAGGGTCCGGACGGGCTCAAGCGGCACCGCGAGCGCCAGGAATTCGAGGAGAAACTCGTGCGCTGGGGAATGCCGGCGCCCTGGTAGGTTGTGGCCTTGCGCTGGTGCGGCCCCTGCGCCATTGTACCGCGATGCGCGGCGCATTCGCTCACAAGCATTTCTCTCGCAGCGAGGAGATCGCCCACGCGATCACTCACGGCATCGGTCTGCTCGGCAGCATCGCCGGGCTGGCGTTGCTGGTGAGCCGTGCGGCACGTACGGACGACGCGCGCGTCATGGTGGGCGTGACCGTCTTCGGTGCCACGATGGTGCTGCTGTACGCCGCCTCCACGATCTACCATGCGCTCACGTCCGTCCGCGCCAAGCGCGTGTTCGAGCTGCTGGACCATGGGGCCATCTACCTGCTGATCGCAGGCACCTACACGCCGTTCTGCCTGGTGGTGCTCGGAGGGACCTGGGGCTGGAGCCTCTTCGGCCTGGCCTGGGGCCTGGCTGCGCTGGGCATCGTGTACGAGGTCGTGTTCCTGCGACGCTGGCGCTGGTTGTCACTGGCTTTCTACCTGACCATGGGCTGGCTCATCGTGGTGGCGGCGCGGCCCATGATGGCATCCCTCCCGCCCGCGGGTCTGGCGCTGGTGGCCGGCGGCGGGTTCGCCTACACGGCGGGTGCCGTGTTCTACGCCTGGCGCGGCTTCCCCTACCATCACGCGGTGTGGCACGTCTTCGTGGTGGCGGGCACGGCGCTGCACTTCCTCTGCGTCCTGAACTACGTGATCCCGGCCAGCTAGCCGGGCTCTGTCCGAGACACCTCTCCCGTCGTGCTCGACGCCTGTGCGTCCCGACCGGCCCGGCCGCGCTCCGAGCGTACGCCGGCGCACGCGGCGGCCCGTACACACGGCGGCCGGCGGACCGCGGCGGATCGGCACAGCGCGGCGCCGGTCCTCGCTCAGCTCGCGACCATGTACTTGACGTTCGAGATCGTGGTCGGATAGGCCCAGCTGATCTCCTTCAGCTGCCTCCCCGTGAGCCCGTGCCTGATGGCGAGCGCGAAGAGGTTGATCAGCTCGCCGGCGTCGTGCATGAGCAGGTGGGCGCCCAGCACGCGGCCGCTCTCGGAGTCCTGGAACACCTTGTAGGCGCCGTGGATCTCGCCGATCCGGCGCGCCGACGGCCAGTTCGCCGTCTCTCCCTGCAACACGCGGATACGGTCGCCCTGCTCCGTGGCCTCGGCGGCCGTCATCCCCACCGCGGCAAGGGCCGGAAAGGTGAATGCCACGCTCGGTATGTCGTCGTGGCTCATGCGCTCGCGGTTGCCGTGCACGATGTTCCGCGCGGCGGTGATCGCCTCGTGATCGGCCACCGGCGCGAGCATGGGCGGTGCCGCGGCGGCGTCGCCCACCGCGTAGACGGCCGGATTGGACGTGCTCTGCATGAAGTCGTTCACCGCGATCCCCCGGGGCGAGTGTTCCACCCCGGCGGCGTCCAGGTCGAGATCCTCGATCTCCGCCACCCGCCCGGCGCCGTGGACCACGAGATCGGCGGCGAACTCCCGGCGACCGCTCTCGTCGTCGGCGCACACGATCAGATCTTCGCCTTCCCGCCGGATCTCGCAGACCTTCCGCCGCAAATGCAGTTCGATGCCGGCCTCGTGGCTCGCCGTCGCCAGGCGCGCGACGAGGTCCTGATCGAACGGCGCGAGGATGCGGTCGGTCATCTCGATCACGCGCACCTCCGCTCCCGCCCGGGCCGCGACGTGCGCGAATTCCAGGGAGATGTAGCCCCCGCCCACGAAACAGATCCTGCGCGGCAGCTCGGGCAGGTGGAGGAACTCGTCGCTGGTGATGAGGTGCTCGGCGCCCGGAAAGGGCAGCGGCTGCGGTTTCGCTCCGGTGGCGACCGCCACGTGGCCGGCCTCGACCTCCAGGTCGTCGGCACCGGTGATCGCCAGCGTGGTCGGGCCGGTGAACCGCGCCGAACCGTGCATCATGGCGACGCCGCGCCGGCGGAAGTTCTCCTCGGTCCGGCCGGGGATGGCGTCGGTGAACTGGGCGCGGTGGGCCATGAGATCCGGCCAGACGACCCGCGGTTCGCCCGCGAGGCCGAGTCCGTGCAACGCCTGGGCCCGGGCCACCACTTCGGCGGCTGCCACCAGGTACTTCTTGGGCTGGCAGCCTCTCAGTGCACAGGTGCCGCCGTAGATCCGCCGGTCCACGACCGCCACCGAAAGCCCTTCCTTGCGGCATGCGTGCGCGAGGATCGTTCCAGCCGTGCCGGTGCCGATCACCACCACATCGAACGTCTGGAGCATGACCAGCCCTTCCTGTCCTGGCCCCCAGGACAGGATAGGGTTGCGTTGCGGCCGTGGCCTCCGCGTCTGCCGCGGGGAGCCGCGCGTGCACGGACGCCGGCTATTCCGTGGCGACGCCCGACGTGATCCGCTTGCCGGGCGCTGCAGGCTTGCGGGCACCGGGATGCAGGCACGATGACGCGTTCAGTCCAGATCGAGCTTCAAGAGCACCGGGCGGTGGTCGCTGACGAGGCTGCGGTAGGTCGGCAAACCGCCCGGCAGCACCTGGTCCACGCGGACGGTCAGCACCCGGGCGGCGTCCTCGTCGAGGTCGTCGAAAAGCTCGGCCGTCACCAGGATGTGGTCGAGATGACTGTAGGAAGAGCCGGCCCACGACCATTCGACGGCCGAGCCGACGGCGATCTCCGCATCGGCGAACCGGAACTGCAGCGGTCGCTCGAGGAAGGGCCGGAAGACGTTGTCGGCGAGGCGGTCGTCGATCCGGTCGTTGAGGTCGCCGAGGATGATCACCGCCCGGTCGCGGAACACGTCTTCCACGTATTCCGCCAGCAGCCGCGACGCCTCGTAACGGCGGAACTCCTCGTCGCCGGGCTCGCCCGCTTCCAGCACGCCGTCGCCGCAACACTTGAAGTGATTGTTGATCAGCACGACCTCGCGCCCGTCGGCGCGCAGTTCGAACACCAGCGGCGCTCGCGGAAAGGGCGACCGCAGGTCGGTGTAGATCTCGTAGATGCCGGCGGGCAGCGCTTCCACGGCCTCGGTCTTGTAGAGGTAGGCCAGGTTGATCGAAGCGTACGCGCTGCTGGCGCGATGACCTTGCCAGCCGGGCAGCGCTTCCAGCAGGGCCCGGAATGCCGAGACGTTCTCGATCTCCTGCAGCGCCACGACATCCGGATCGATGGCGAGGATGGCCTGCGCCACCAGGTCCACGGTCTCACCGTTCCGGAGCGGGAAATTCTTCAGGTTCCAGGTCACCGCCTCGAACGTGGTGTCGGTCCCGACCGCGAGCGCCGCGAACGGATACTCCGGCTCCGGCACCATGCCCGTGTCGGTGTCACCGCACGCAGCCAGCAGCAGGGCGGCTGCCAGCGCGGCCGGCAGCAGGGTCATCCACCGGCACCGGGTCCTCGCTGCCGTCGGTCCGTTGCTCGCATCGACCACGACTCTCGTACCTTCTTCCGGGAGGTGAACCAGCGTCATTGCGAGATCCGTGCCGCCGCCGCCCCTGTCAGCGGCGCCGGAGCGCCCGCCGTCTGTGGCACGCGGATGCGCAGGCAGACGAAGAAGCCCGCCAGCGCGATGGCGCCCGCCAGGAGGAAAACCCACCGGTGGCCATGAGTTTCCCACAACCAGCCCGAGAGGACGGGCAGGGACATGGCGACGGCGTGATCGATGGTGACCCCCAGCGACACGGACGGGGTGATGTCGGCCGGGTCCACCGCGATCTTCTTCAGGTACGTGACGCGGGCCACGCGCAGGGCGAAGAGCACGTGGTCCAGCATGTACGCACCGAAGAGCAGATAGAGGTCGTACGGCACCGCCAGCAGGTCCGACGCGAACGCGTAGACCAGGCAGATCACCAGCAGCAGGAGCTCGTCCGCCGCCAGCACGGTGCGCTCGCCCAGCCAGTCGATGACGTCGCCCAGCAGCGGTCGCAGCACCACACCCGCCGCCGACGCCACCAGGTAGAGCATGGCGATCGTCGCGACCGGTACGCCGTGGAGCGACACCAGCACCCACGAGCCGAAGACCAGGAAGATCTGCTTGCGGATGCCGAACAGCGCGCTGATCGCATAGAAGATACCATACTCGCGGCGGATCACGAAAAGCCGCGACGGCCGCTCGCCCCGGCCCAGGTCGACCCGGAAGTAGAACCAGCCCGCCACCAGCGCCAGCAGAGCCGCCGCCACGTAGAAGAGGTCGTAGCGGTCGCCCGCCGCCCGGGCGATCAGCCACACCACCCCCACGCCGACGATCACGCCCAGATTGCGCGCGCCGCCGAGCTGGCCCAGACGCCTGCCCTCACCCCCGCGGCGGGCCAGCTTCAACCCGAGCGGCCCCTCGAGAGCGAAGATCAGGTGGTCGCCGAGACTCCACGTGACGATCCAGATCACCAGCGGCGCGGGCGTCTGCGCCAGCCAGGCGAGACCCAGGCCGCCGGCGGCGGTGAAGAGCATGGCCAGCGCGGCGATGCGGCTCTCGCGGAGCCGGGTGAGCAGCAGCGCCACCACGCCGAAGATCACGAATCCGGGCAGTTCCCGCGGCAGTTCCAGCCAGCCGCGCGACTCGGCGCCGAACTCGTGGACCTCGGCCAGGTAGTTGTTCAGCGTGGCGGCGAAGACGCCGGCCGCCGCTCCGAAGAACAGCGTGGCCAGCATCACGCGCCTGAGATCGCCGCGCTGCTCCGGCGTCACGGCGCCGAGACCCGGGCGGCGCTGACGTTGCCGCCGTCCTCCCGGATCACCTCGCGGGAGCGCGGCACCCGGTCGTACAGCCAGGTCAGGTGAGCCAGACGCTCGCGCGCCGGGTGGTTGAACATGTCGCCGGACGCCCGCCAGGACCAGTTGCCCGAGTCGCTGCCCGGGGTGTTCATGCGTCCCTCCGGCCCCAGGCCGAGAACGTCCTGCAGGGTGGCCACGAAGGTGTGCGCCACCGACATCATGCCCAGCCGGATGAGCAGCCAGCTGGGCTCATGCCCGTCGCCGCCGCCGGCCACGCCGCCCAGGTAGTCGCGCAGGAAGTCACGAGCCGCCTCATCCAGTTCCCCGTGCCACCACTCGTTGGTGGTCGGATTGTCGTGGGTGCCGGGATAGACCACCATGTTCCGCTGGTGGCTGTGCGGCAGGTACGGATTGGTCGGGTCGCCCCAGGCGAACTGCAGCACCTTCATGCCCGGCGCGCCGATCTCCTCGCGCAGCGCCTCCACCGCGGGGGTGATCAGGCCCAGGTCCTCGGCCACGATGGGCACCCGCCCGCAGCGTTCCTCCAGGGCGTCGAACAGTGCGCGGCCCGGACCGGGAACCCAGCGTCCCGCCACCGCCGTCTCCGCCCCGGCGGGCACCTCCCAGTAGGCTTCGAAGCCGCGGAAATGGTCGATGCGGACCAGGTCGAACAGCTCCAGGCTCGCGCTCATGCGCTCGCCCCACCAGCGGTATCCCTCGGCGGCCATGCGCTCCCAGGCGTAGAGGGGGTTGCCCCACAGCTGCCCCGTCTCGCTGAAGTAGTCGGGCGGTACGCCCGCCACCGCCTCGGGCTCGCCCCGGTCGTCCATGCGGAACTGGTCGCGATTGACCCAGACGTCGGCGCTCTCGAGCGCGACGAAGATGGGCATGTCGCCGAACAGACGCACCCCGCGCGCGTTGGCATACGCGCGCAGGCGCTGCCACTGCTCGAAGAAGAGCCATTGCCGGAACCGCTGCTCGGCGATCTCGGCCTCCTGCTCCTGCACCGCGGCGCGCAGGGCATCGTCCCGGCGCAGGCGCAGCGGCTCGTCCCACTGCGTCCACGGCGCCTGGAGATGGCGCTGCAGGGCGCGGAACACGGCGTAGTCGTCCAGCCAGCCCGCCTGCCGGGCGCACCAGGAGCCGAACTCGCCCCACGCCTCCGCGCTCGCACGCTCCTGGAAGCGTTGCCAGGCCCGGCGCAGAACCCGGTCCTTGAACGGGATCACGGCCGGGAAGTCGACGCGGTCGGCCGGCAGGTCGTGCGCCCCCTCGAGGTCGCCGGAGTCGAGCCAGCCCGACTCGAGCAGGTCGTCCGGGGCGATGAGCAGCGGGTTGCCCGCGAACGCCGACATCGCCTGGTAGGGCGAGTCGCCGTATCCGGTGGGTCCCAGCGGCAGCATCTGCCAGACGCTCTGGCCCGCGTCCACGAGCCAGTCGACGAACCGGCGGGCGGTGCCGCCGATGTCGCCGATGCCGTACGGCCCGGGCAAGCTGGTCGGGTGCAGGAGGACGCCGCTGCTGCGGGGGAACAGCGTCCGGTCGCGTGGTCCGGTGAAATCGAGGGTCACGCTCGTCTCCTGGTCGGTCGAGGTTCGGGTCCCCACGAGCCGGCAATCTAGCCCCGGGCGCGACGCCATGCTAGGTTGCGCTCACGAGCAGCGCCGGGACGCCCCGGTCGGGCAGGCAGCGGTGCTCGTCACCGTCTCCGGGAGCGTGTCCATGACGGTCGCCCGCTTCTTCCGCCTCGCCGAGCACGACACCGACGTGCGCACCGAGTTGCTGGCCGGACTCACCACCTTCATGACCATGGCTTACATCCTGGTGGTGAATCCGCAGATCCTCGCCGACGCCGGCATGGACCGTAGCGGCGTGCTGGCCGCCACGGCCCTGGGAGCAGCCTTCGCCACCCTGGTCATGGCGCTGCACGCCAACCTCCCGTTCGCCCTCGCGCCGGGCATGGGCCTGAACGCCTTCTTCGCCTACACGGTGGTCCTGGGGATGGGGTATCCCTGGCAGTTCGCCCTCACCGCCGTGTTCGTGGAGGGGCTGCTCTTCACCGCGCTCACCTTCCTGCGCCTGCGCGAGGCCATCCTGGCGGCGATCCCGCTGAATCTCAAGCACGCCATCGCAGCCGGGATCGGGCTCTTCATCGCGAGCATCGGCCTGCAGACCGGCGGGCTGCTCGCCCGCACGACCGACGGCCGGCTGGAACTCGGCGACGTCACGACGCCCGGCGTGGTGCTGGCCGCGCTGAGCCTGTTGCTGGCCGGCGTCCTGGAGGCGCGGCGGGTGAAGGGCAGCCTGCTGTGGGCGATCCTCGCGGCCACGGTGGTCGGCTGGCCGCTGGGGGTGACGCAGCTGCCGGCCGGCTGGACGCCGCCACCCAGTCCCGGGCCGGTGCTGCTGAAGTTCCAGTGGTCGCAGGTGCTGACGATGGACTTCCTCGTCGTGCTCTTCACGTTCCTCTTCGTGGACCTGTTCGATACCGCCGGCACCCTCCTGGGGGTGGCGAACCGGGCGGGCATGCTCGACGCGAGGGGCCGGTTCCCCGGTGCGAATCGCGCCCTGCTCGCCGACTCCCTCGGCACGACCGTCGGCGCTTGCCTGGGTACGAGCACGGTCACGGTGTACGTCGAGAGCGCCGCCGGCGTGGCCCAGGGCGGACGCACGGGGCTGACGGCGCTGACGGTCGCGGTACTCTTCCTGGCGGCGATGCTGGTCGCGCCGGTGTTCCTGGCCATCCCGGCGCAGGCCACCGCCGGCGCTCTCGTCCTGGTGGGTTTGATGATGCTGCAGCCCATCTGCAAGCTGAATCTGGGCGACCCGGCCGAGGCGCTGCCGGCGTTCCTCACTCTCCTGGTGATGCCGCTGGCCGGCAGCATCGCCGACGGCATTCTCGTGGGCGTGCTCGCCCATGTCCTCATGCGCCTGCTGCTCGGCCGCGCGCACGAGGTGAGCCCGCTGACCTGGATCATCGCGGCGGTGTTCCTGGTGAAGCTCGTGGCGTGAGCCGCAGGCGAGCGTCAACGACGCATGTCACCTGCGCCGCCTTCCGCATCGGTTCGTAGACGGTCGATCACGCGGCGCACCTCGAAGAGCGGCGGTGGCAGGAGCGGGTCGGCGGCGGCGCCGGGAACACCGCGCAGGGCCTCGGCCTCGCCCAGCAGCGTCTGCAGGTGCGCCAGCCCCCGCGGGATGAACGCGAGGAAGCGGCGGCGGCCGCGGACGTGCGCCAGGAAGCCGTAGGCGCCGAGCGCCTGCATCAGCCGCTGCAGGCCGGCCGCCACCACGGCCCGCTGCGCACGTTCGGGCGTGCCGGCCAGCGCGGCCACCGGCAGTGCCGCGGCCGCTGCCAGCAGGCCCTGCCGCCAACGGTCCAGCAGGTCCTCGCGCCGGGACGGTGCGAGCGCCACGTACGGGTCGTACAGCAGCGACGCCACGTCGTAGCCCAGCGGCCCGCGGCGCATGCCCTGGACGTCCACCAGACCAGGACGCCCGTCGCGACCGATCACCACGTTCTCCGCCTGGAGGTCGCGGTGCACGAGCACCCGCGGCTGCGCGGCCACGCTACGGGAGAGCGCTGCGAGTTCGCCCGCGAGGGGCTCCAGGTCCGCCGGCTCGAACCCGGCGTGCCCCACCAGGAAGCGTTCACCGAAGTAACGCGTCTCCCACCGCAGCGTGGCGTGGCCGAGGAGCCGGTCGCCCGCCAGCGGGCAGTGCCCCGCCGCCAGCGCCGCGCCGCGGACCTGGAGCGCCACCAGGATGTCGATCGTCCGGCGGTAGACCGCCTCCGCCGCCGCGGCATCGCGCTCCCACAGCTCGCGCAGCGACGTCTCGCCCAGATCCTCCAGCAGCACGGGTCCAGGCTCGGGCGCCTCCGCCAGCACGTCCGGTCCGCCGAGTTCGTGGTCGCTCAGGAAGCGCGCCACTGCGACGGTGCGGTCGCGGTCCGGGTCGCCCGGCCGGGTGAGCATGGCCACCGCGCACCGCTCCCCTCGCGTCACCCGGAAGAAGCGCCGCTCGGAGCCGTGGTCAGCGAGGGGCCGGGCGACGGCACCCTCGCCGAACCCCGCCGCCTGGACGCCCGGATCGCCCAGGACCCGGTTCTCCTCCTCGGTCACCACCCAGGAGGGGCCGAGCACCGCGCGCTCGTGTTCGGCGTCCGCCGCGACGCGGGTGGCCGGCAGCACCACGCACGACCTCAGCCGCGCTCCCTGTGCCACCTCGCTGCCGGGGCTGCGTACGACCCACCCCGAGGCGTTCCCGCTGCGCCGCCCCAGGGCGTCCAGGTAGCGCCCGACCGTGCCGAGGTCGGCCCACTCCGCCTGCAGCTCCGGCCCCGCGACCGGCGGCGGCGGCAGTTCCGCCGCCACGGATCCGGGCCGCTCGCGCAACGCCCGCTCCAGCGTGTCCACCAGCGACGACACACCCGCGGGCACCAGGTCCAGCAGGGTCCGGTCGCAAACGGCGATGCCGGCGTAGGTGAGCCGCCGCCAGCCCGGACCGGCGGCCGTGCCGAGCCGGCCGGCGATGTCTTGAACACGTCCGTCCCCGTCGACGAGCACCGAGTTCACCGCCGGCCAGTCCACCAGTCGCAGGGTGACCAGGACGCCCGCGGCGCGGTGAGTCGCAACCAGGGAGGAGAGCGGCCGTGCTTCCGCCACGTCGGCGTTGCGCAGCAGGAACCAAGGCCCGCCGGCGAGCCAGCCGCGGGCATGGTCCAGAGCGCCGCCGGTGCCGAGCAGGGTCTTCTCGCGGAAGACCGACGCCCGCGGCCAGTGCGCCGCGGCGTGAGCGACGATCTGGTCGTCAAGATGATGGGCGTTGAGCGCCAGGGGCGGCGTGTCGCCGCCTCCCGCCGCGGCGAGCGCCTCGCTCACCTGCTCCAGGGCCGCGTCCAGCAACGTCCGCACCGGTGCGTCGGCCCGCGAGCGCCACGGCAGCAGCGCCTTGGGCAGGTGCCGGGTGAGCGGCAGGAGGCGCCGTCCGTGACCCGCCGCCAGCACGAAGCCGCGCCCCTCAGCCATAGAGACCGTGCTCCGCCGCCGCGTCCCGGAACGCGTGCGCCTGGACGTCCCAGCGTGCGCTCAGTTCCCGGAGGCTGCCGCCGGCGTCCACCGCCTCGCGCAGTTCCGGGCCGCCGGCCAGCACGTCGATCGGCAGCTTCTCGGTCTCGTACTCGTAGGGCGGTCGCCGCCAGGCGAACTCGTCCGGCCACAGCTCCCGCACCGCCGCCAGCAGGGTGGTCGTGGCAAGCACCGGCGAATAGCCGACGCGGTCGATCACGTGCACCTGCACTCCCCCGCACAGGCGGCCCGCATGCTTCTGGAACGTGGGCTGGAAGTGGAGCGGCCGCCACAGGCAACCGGGCACCTCGGCGTCCTGCAACCGTGCCGCCAACTGCTCTGCATCCACGTAGGGCGCACCGACGATCTCGAACGGCCGGGTCGTGCCGCGGCCCTCCGATAGCTCGGTGCCCTCCAGCAGGCACATCCCCGGATACACCACCGCGGTCTCCAGCGTCGGCATGTTGGGGCTGGGCATGACCCACGGCAGCCCGGTCTCGTCGAACCAGGTGTCGCGGCGCCAGCCGCGCATCGGCACCACCTCCAGGTCCACGTCCAGCCGGAAACGGGCGCGGAACCACCGCGCCAGTTCGCCCAGCGTGAGACCGTGACGCATGGGAACGGGGGCCAGTCCCACGAACGAGCGGTAGGCCGGGTCGAGCACGTTGCCCTGGACGGTGCCGCCGAGCGGGTTGGGCCGGTCCAGCACCACGACGCTGCGGCCGTGCTCGGCACAGGCCTCGAGACAGAGCAGCAGCGTCCAGACGAAGGTGTAGTAGCGGGCCCCCACGTCCTGCAGGTCCACGATCAGGGTGTCGATGGGTTCGAGCATGGCGCCCGTGGGCTTGCGGTGCTCGCCGTAGAGGCTGAACGCAGGCACGCCCGTGATCGGGTCGGTGAACCCTTCCCACTCCACCATGTTGTCCTGGGTCTCGCCGCGCAGCCCGTGCTGCGGCCCGAAGAGGGCCCGCAGATCCACCGCCGCCGCGGCGTGCAGCAGGTCGCGGGCGTGGCGCAGCCGCGCATCCACCGAGGCGGGATGGCAGAGCAGCCCCACGCGGCGGCCGCGCAGGCCGTGGAAACCGTCGGACACGAGCAGGTCGAGGCCGGTCTGCACCAGGGAGGCGGGCACGCTGATCCTCCGCGGATGGGGGCGGTGGTGCTGCACGGTGGAGCCGGAACGCACCGCTCCCGCGAGCGGCCGCGCCGGCGACACGTCGCCCGTGCGCGGATGGATTCTAGCGGTCGCCTTGGCGGCGGGCCAGAGGAGGTTGCAGGGCTGGGGTCCCGACCGCCCGGGTCAGGCGTTGTAGTCGATCTTGCAGCCTCACCCGTCCCAGGCGCGCTCGTAGGCCTCGAGGCGCTTCTGGACGAAGTCGTCGGCCGCGGTGGCGCCGCCGACGGAGCGCACCACGCGCCGGCCGCGCTCGGGCCGCTCCACCACGATCCACCGGTCTCCGCGGCGGCCCACCACGATGTCGCCCGCGATGAACGTGGGCTGGCGCCGGACCTCGTCGAAAGCGGGAGCCAGCTTCTTCCATCCCGCCTCGCTGAGAGGAACGATCAGGCCCCGGGCCAGCTGTTCCTCCAGTTCCCGCAGAGTGACGGTCGTGCTCATCGCCCCTTCCCCTCCCCGGGCGCCACGCCGCCAGCCAGCTCCTCCAGGCTGCGCGCCAGGTGGTCCCATGAGTAGCGCTCCTTCTCGCACGCCACCCCCGCTGCCAGCCGCTGGGCCCAGTCCTCAGCGAAGAACCGGATCACGGCTTCCGCCAGCGCCGCGGGATCGCCGGGGGGAACCAGGAAGCCGGTCTCCCCCTCGTGCACCACCTCGGGCAGGCCGCCCACGTTCGTCGTCACCACCGGCGTGTCGTAGTTGTACGCGATCTGCACGATCCCGCTCTGGGTGGCCGAAACGTACGGCAGCACCACCAGATCCGCCGCCACGAAGAGCCGCTCGATCTCCGCGTCCGGCACGAAGCCGAGCCTGAGATCGATGATGTCCGCGGCACCCGACCGCGCCACGCTCTCGGTGTACCGGCGGGCGTCGCCGTAGACATCGCCGGCGATGAGGACGCGGATCCCCTCGGGTCCGAAGCGCTCGCGCAGGCGCGGCGCGGCATCGATGAGGTGCGCGACGCCCTTGTACGGCTTGATGAAGCCAAAGAAGAGGACCAGGCGCTGCTCCGTCGGTATGCCCACCGCTGCGCGCGCCTCCGCCCGGGTGGGACGTGGCTGATCGGGCGGGGTGAAGTCGTAGACCGGATGCGGCGAGGTGATCACCCGCCCGGGCGCGATGCCGGGCACCACCGCCGCCAGGTCGCGACGCACCTGCTCGCTCTGCGCCAGGAAACCGTCGGCCTGGCGCAGTGCCGCGCGGGTGAACCGAGCGCCGAAGGGGTAGCTCTTCTCGTGCGGGATCACGTTGTCCAGGATGGCGATGATCCGGGGAGTCGCGGCCACCGGCGCCACGCTCGTCCCGGCGACCGCTGGCCCCGGGCCGCCGCGGCGCCGCAGCGCTCGCAGACGACGCAGCGTGCCGTGGTAGCCGGGGGCGAAGAACGGGATCCAGTACTTGAAGATCACCGCGTCCGGCCGCTGCCGGGCGATGGCTCCGGCCGTCCGCCACCAGGACCACGGCTCCCAGGGCACGAACGTGGGCTCGCTCGGACGGACCAGCCAGGGCGCCGTTTCGCCGGTCTGCTCGCTGCCGGGAAAGATGAGCCCCGGGTACTGCTTGCGGAAGCTCACCCAGCCCACCTCGTGCCCGCGCTGTTCGAGCACGCGCGCGAGCATGCCGAGGTAGGTGACGATGCCGCCGCGGAAGGGCGGCGCGGGACCGAAGAGCGTGATGCGCATGGCCGGAATCTAGCGCACGGGAGGACGGGTGTCAGCAGGGAGCCTCGCACAGCGAGCCTCGCATGGACGGCGGATCACGTCGTACCGTGTCGCCCGATCGCGGAAGCGCGCAGTCCGCGGGCCGCGCCCGGCTGCGTCGCAGCGCATGCGTGATCCGTCCGTCGCGGGGGACGTAGCTTGCCCTCCGGCGGCCACGCTGCTTGCATGTGCCTGAGATCTCGACACCGCAACCCCGACGAACGGAGCCGCCATGAGCGAAGTGAAGCTGGCGATCGTCTATTACAGCACCTACGGGACCAACCACCAGATGGCCGAGGCCGCGACCGAGGCGGCCGGCGCGACGAGCGCCGAGGTGCGGTTGCGCCGGGTGCGCGAGACGGCGCCCGAGGAGGTCGTGAAGGCGCAGGAAGCGTGGTCGAACCAGCTGAAGAAGACCGAGCACATCGAGACGGCCAGCCCCGACGACCTGGTGTGGGCCGACGCCTACCTGTTCAGCAGCCCCACGCGGTACGGCGGCGCCTCGAGCCAGATGCGCGCGTTCATCGACACCCTCGGCCCCATCTGGCAGAAGGGGCACCTGGTCGACAAGACGTTCAGCGCCATGACCAGCGCCCAGAATCCCCACGGTGGCCAGGAGACCACGCTGCAGACGCTCTACATCACCGCCATGCACTGGGGGGCCATCCTGGTGCCGCCGGCCTACACGGATCCGGTGATCTCCGCCGCAGGCGGCAACCCCTATGGAGTGAGCGTGACGGCGGGCCAGGGGCTGAGCGACGAGATCAAGGCGGCGATCGCGCACCAGACGCGGCGGTTGATCGAGGTGACGGCGCGGCTCAAGAAGGGCGCGAGCTAGCGCTGCACCGGCGCCAGGCACCGCACCGCCGCGCGCACCGTCTGCGGCGCGAGGGTCTCGAGACAGAAGCGCTCGGCCGTGCAGCGCGGCTGGAAGAAGCACTGACAGGGTTGCTCGGGCTGGACGATCAGGCCGCGGCCGTAAAGTTCGAACTCCCGCGGATTGAAGATGTTGTTGATGAGCACCAGTTGCTTGCGCAGGCCGATGGCGACGTGCATGGCCATGGTCACGGCCGTCACCACGACGTCGCAGAGATCCATCAGGCCGATGAACTCGCGCAGCGGGAACGTCCCCGGATACGTCGCGCCGGCCCTCTCGGCCAGGCGCAGGTTGCGTTCGTGCTCCGCCGGTCCGCCGAGCAGGACCACGCCGTAGCCGTCGGCCTGCAACTGCGCGGCCAGTTCGGCCCAGTGGTGCTCCGGCCAGAGCCTGCTGGTCCAGCGGTCGCCGCAACCGGTGTTGAGCCCGACCCTCGGCCGGCGGGGCGGCAGCGCGACCGCGGGCGGCACGGGCCGGTCCAGGCGGTACTCCTCCCCCTCGAACTCGTAGCCGCAGATGGCGAAGATCTCCTGCAGGTAGCTGAGCGGGCAGGCCTGGTTGACGTCGTCGAACAGGCCGGTGAGGTACTTGGCCTCGGCAGCGGCGGCCGGCGTCGGAGCAGCCGGATCGCGCGGAACGGCCTGGTCGCGCGGGGCCGCCTGGTCACCCGGGGCGGCCTGGTCGCGCGGGGCCGGCGCGGTCGGCCGGTCCAGCGGGGCGGCCGTGTCCACCGGTGCCGACTCCCCGACCGAGACAGGGTGTGCGAGACCGTCGTCGCCCAGGATGAAGCCGAGCTTGCGCGAGGCGGCGACCTCGCGCGCGAGGGCGCACGCCTCGCGATCCTTGTCGAGGTTGATCACCAGCTCGAAGCGGGTGTTGCGGGCCCAGAGCACCGACGCGGCATCGAAGCGCACGCGATCACCGACCTCCGCCGGCACCAGCTCGGGGTAGTACGTGACCCACGTCAAGGCGTGGCGCGGGTAGTCGCGGCCCAGCGGCCCCAGCAACGGCGTGGTGCGGATGACGTCGCCGGCGGCGCCCAGCTTGATCAGCAGGATGCGTCCCTCGCGCGTCACGTGGTGCGGACAGCCCGCGCAGTGCACGCCCTCGCGCTTGTGCGGAGCGCAGGGAACGTGACCGCGGAAATGGAGGCAGTCGGATCGGTACTCCATCGCTCCTCGTCGGTTCCTGACCGCATGTGGGGCCGCAGCGGCGACCGGCCGGGACCGGTCAGCGGGCGCGGCGCTCGATGTCCTGCAGCGCGGCGGCGGCAGGAACCGGACCCCAGCCGCCGGCCGGCTCGGCGGCAGAACCGGCGGCGAGCCAGTCCACCGCACCGGTAGCGAGCAACATGGGCACGAGAACGGCACTCAGCTTGCACCGGCACGGCAGCGGCATGGTGGAACCCTCCCGAGTCCGGCGGTTGATCTCCGGCAGCGACCGCCTATACTCAGCAAGGAATGTACCGGAGGTGTTCCGGGAAGACAAGGAACCGCCGGGCGTTAGGGCCGCACGGGCCCCGGCGGCCGGCGCATCTCCGCGACGCATGGATCGGCGAAAGGACGGATCCCATGACCTCCTCCTCCCGTCCCCTCCTGCACGATCTGGCCGCCAGGTCCCTGCTGATCGCCGTGAGCACCCTCGCGACAACCGGGTTCGCGACCGTCTCGGCGGCGCCCGTCGAGGGCCAGAACGCCACCGAGATCGTCGTCGAGGTGGTGAACGGCACGACGGGCGAGCCCGGCCGGGCCGAAGCCGTGCGCCTGCATGAGCCGGGGCCCTTGATGCGGGTCATGAGCGAAGTCGAGGGAGTGCAGGGTCGCGCCGTCCTGCCGGCTGCGAGCGTGGTCCGGAGCGTCGACTACCTGGTGAGCGCCGTCAGAGACGGCGTGCCCTACTTCGGACGGTTCAACGGCGGCCAGCTGCACGACGGTCCGGTCACGGTCCAGGTCTACGACACGACCGACAAGCTCGAGGAGGTGGCGGTCGAAGGCCTGAGCTTGCTCGTGCGCGGGCAGGACGCGCTCTACGACCTGGAGTACCTGCTGACGGTCCGCAACGAGAGCCGTCCACCGGAAACCGTCCGTGCGTCGCCGCACAGCCTGGAACTGATGGCGCCGCCGGACCTCGACCACGTCCGGGCCGAGATCATTCGCGGCCCGCAGGTCGAGCCGGTCACCGTTCGCCGCACCGGAGACCGACTCGCACTCGCGGTGCCGCTGGTTCCCGGCATGACCCGACTCCGGGTGACGGGCAGCGTTCCGATCACCGGCGAGACGATCCTGACGGTGGGCGCGAACGTGCCGGTGGAGAACTGGAGCGTGCTGACGACGCCACCGACCCTGCAACTGAGCGGGATGGGCCTCGAACGCGGCGACCTGGAGGGGTACGAGGACCTCGGGCGCTCGGTGGGTCCGCCGCTGGCCGCCGGCGAGGAGACGCGGCTGGTCGTGTCGATCGGTCCGCGCGCCGAACCCGCACGGCAGATCTTCGGCGACACCGCCGGCGTACGCGAGGGCGGGACCGCTCCGCCGCAGCCGGCCGGCGAGGACCAGACCGGACTCTCCGCCTCGAGCGTGGTCGTGGCCGTCCTCCTGGTCGCCGTCGTCGCGCTGCTGCTATGGCGGCGGCGAGGCCGTGCCTGAGGCGCCGAAGGTGGCGGGGCCGCTCAGATCACCAGGAAGGCGGCGAGCATCACCAGCCAGATCGTCTCGAGGAAGCCCCAGTACATGACCGCGTGACGCACCGGGGTGTGGTCGTCCGGCGTGTACCGGCGCGGATCGCTGTGGGCCCGCCACGCCACCCACCCCACTGCCAGCAGACCGGCCACCACGTGCAAGGCGTGCAGCAGCAGCAGGACGAAGAGCAGCCCCGGCTGGGCGCCGGCGGCGGCGGCGCTCCCCACCATCGCCGCCGCCTCGGCGTGCCGGGTCAGCAAGCTGCCCAGCGCCGGCGCCTGCAGGATCAGGAACCCGGCGCCCGCCCCCAGCCCGGCCAGGAGCAGGCGCCGGAATGGCGGGCGATCGTAGCGGCGGATCTTCTGCAACGCGCGGCGCAGCAGGATTCCCGCCACCAGCAGGGCCGCGGTGCTGCCCGCCAGCAGCGGCGGCAGCACGGTGCGCAGCGGCTGCGAGCGACCGGGCGCGAACCAGAGCCCCGCCAGCGCCGCCAGGAACAGCACGCCCAGCGACAGCAGCAAGAGCCGCATGCCCAGAACGCCCGGACCTTCGCCGGGTCGGATCGGGATCGGTATCGCGGGCTTCGTCATGCAGTTCCTCGGCGAGGCGGCAGCACCGTGGCCGGCCGATGGCACCTCGGCAGGCCCACGGAATCGTGGACGTCAACCTCCGGCGGCCTGTCCGAGGCGCCGGCGGTGCGGCCCGGGCACATAGTTTACTATATTTATCTTTTTTTCGCCGTGAGGGCAACATCTCTCGCCGGTCGACGGCAAGTCCGGCTGGACCGGTCCAGCCACGCCCGCCATACTGGGCGCCATGATGATGCCCTCCCGCACTCCATCCCGGCTGGCTCTCCTGGGCATCCTGCTCGTGGTCCTCGGCGGCGGGCTCGTGCTGCTGGCCGGTCGTTCGCCGCGCCCGGCAGCGGTGCCCGCAGCCGCCGACCGGGAGGGCCTCTCGGGCGCCGAGCAGGCCGACCTGGACGGATTCCTGGCCGATTACAACGCGCGCTACCAGCAGTTATGGACCGCCAGGGAACACGCCGCCTGGCTGGCGAGCACCGATGTGGGTGCGCGCAGCAGCGAGCGCCGCGTCGAGGCGGCCCAGGCCCTGGCCGAATTCGCCGGCGACGCCCGGGTGATCGAGCAGCTCCGCCGGTGGCGCCACCGGGCCGGAGTCCCGGAACTCGCCGCCCGGCAGATCGAGACGGCCTGGCAACTGGCGGCACACCATCCGGCCACGCTGCCGGACACCGTCGCGGCGCTGCTGCGCGCCGAGGCGGTGCAGGCCGACTCCCTCCTCGCGCACGAGTGGTGGCTCAGACTACCCGGCGCCGTGCCGCGCCGGATCGAACCCGCGACCATCGACTCGCTGCTGGCGATCAGCAGCGACCTGCCCACCCGCCAGGCGGCATGGGAATGCAGCAAGCAGGCGGGGGCGTCGCTGCGACCGGGTCTGGTCCGCTTGCGCGGCCTGCGCAATGCCGTGGCGCAGGAGATGGGCTACCCTTCGTTCTTCGACCTCGAGGCTGCCGGGTACGGTCTGACCGGCGCGGAGATGGTGGCCCTGTGCGACAGCGTGCTCGCGCGGATCATGCCGCTGTACGAGCAGTTGCACACCTGGGCCCGTCACGAGCTGGCGCGGCGCTACGAGGTGGTGCCGCCGCGACTGATCCCGGCGCACTGGCTGGCCGACCGACGAGCGCAGAGCTGGCCCGACCTGGTGGGGGGCGTGGACCGCGACGCTCTCTTCGCCGACGTGACACCGAGCTGGATCGTCGAACAGGCGGAGCAGTTCTACGGGTCGCTGGGATTCGAACCCCTGCCCCCCCGGTTCTGGAGCGACAGCGACCTCTTTCCCGTGCCGCCGGACGCTGGTCGCCAGAAGAACGCCCGCGCGTCGGCCTGGCACGTCGACCTCGATCGCGATGTGCGCGTTCTCATGAGCGTGCGCAACGACTTCCGCTCGTTCGGCACGGCCCACCGCGAACTCGGACACGTTTATGATTTCCTGGCGTACGCACGGGAGGACGTGCCGCCGATCCTGCGCCGGGGCGCCAATCGCGCCTTCCACGAGGGGATCGGCTCTCTGGTGGAACTGGTCGCGACCCGGGCGCCGCATCTCCGGGAACTGGGGCTGCTGGACGCCGCCGACGCGACCGACGAGGTGCGATGGCTCCTGAACGAGGCCCTGATGGGGCCGGTGGTCTTCCTGCCGTTCGCCTGCGGGACGATGACGCACTGGGAATACGACCTGTACGCCGCCGACCTGCCCGCCGAGACCCTGAACGCCCGCTGGTGGGAGCATGCCGCGCATTTCCAGGGCATCGCGCCGCCGGCGCCGCGCGGCGAGGTGCTCTGCGACCCTGCTACCATGATTCGCGTCGACGGCGAACCGGCCCGCGACCAGGACCACGCGCTCGGCGAGGTGCTGCTGCACCAGCTGCACCGCTACATCTGCCGCGAGATCCTCGGGCAGGACGTTCGGGCGGCGAGCTACCGGGGCAGGCCCGAGGTGGGCCGGTACCTGGAGACCATCCTGCGCCTGAGGGCCACCCGCGACTGGAAGCAGGTGCTGCACGACGCCACCGGCGAAGACC
The DNA here is from genome assembly GCA_046484865.1 of Candidatus Krumholzibacteriia bacterium. Lineage (GTDB taxonomy): Bacteria > Krumholzibacteriota > Krumholzibacteriia > LZORAL124-64-63 > LZORAL124-64-63 > JAWOID01. The sequence continues at coordinate 5,358 of JAWOID010000065.1, read as the reverse complement.
TGTCCGCCGAGGCGCTGGTGGAGTACTTCGCACCCTTGCAGACCTGGCTCGAGGCGCAGAATGCCGGCCGGGAGATCGGCTTCCGGTAGCGGTCCCCGCCCTGCTTAGGTGCCACCGGCGGAGGGTGAGGACGGATCAGCGCTGGATGTGAGCGCCCGTGGCGTAGTCGAGGGTCGAGCCGTGAAGGCTATGCGGCACGGCATAGACGAGCAGCACGATCACGGCGGCCACCAGCGCCCAGTTGCGGCCGCGGGTCGCCGGGGTCCTCGCCCCGGTCCCGCCCAGCGCGCCAGCCTGCGACCCGGCCTGCCCGCCAGGCTCCGGGCGGTAGCCGCGCAGCCGCCAGACCGCGACCGCCCAGGCCAGCACCGCCACGAGCAGCTTGTTGTCGGTGAGGTCCTCGCCCAGCGGCCAGCCGGTCCAGTAGGCGCCGAAGGCGTGCTTCTGCACGACCGGGCCGAGAATCAACCCGCCCACGACCAGCAGCCCCAGCGTGGCCCACGCCTGCCGGCGCAGGGCCGGACCCCGCACCAAAGCCTCGAGCCCCGCCCGCACCGACACGAGCATGCCGGTGAACATGGCCAGCACGTGCACCGCCAGCACCGCGGCGGGGACCTCGCCCTTGAAGCGCGCGACCAGCGCCTCGTCCGCGGGCACGCGATGGACGCGGCCTCGGTCGTGCACCTCCAGGAAGTATTCCACCTTGCCGGCGGGCGGTTGCGCAGGGATCTCGGCTTCCAGCCGGTCAGCTCGCGGCAGCAGGCGGACCCGCTGCCACGGGTCCGCCGTGGGGAAGCGTCGCCAGACGAGGGTCAGGGGTTCGCGCGTGGCGCCCTCGTCCGCCGGCGCCATCCCGGCTGCCGTGCGGTCGTCTCCGGCGGTTCCCGCTCCGTCCGCCCCGGCCGCGACGTTCCGCCCCGCCGATGCGCCGGGCGCAAGGGGCGCAGCGGCCGTCGGATCGAGCTGGACAGAGATGGGCAGCGCGGACGTGGTGGCGTGCGACCGCAGCAGCCGGCCACGTACCGTCATGCCGCCGACCTCCTGGTCGAGGCGCACGGGATAGGTAGGGCCGGTGAGACGTTGCCACACGACCGAGGTCAAGGTCAAGAGCACGGCGAGGATCCAGAGCGCCGCCGCCTGCCGGCGGCTCGTCCGCCGGAGAGTCGGGACCGCGGCACCGGCGATGCGCTCCGGGCGCTCGCCGCCCGCTCGTCTGCTTCCCCCCATGCTCCCGCCCCGGTCGATCGGGGGTTGCTCCCCCCGGGCTTGTTCCCGCCGACGAATCGCGTCTGTGCTTCAGCGGCCCGCTGGCGATGGCGGCGGCGGACCGGTCCGTCATTAAGAACGCCTGCCGACCGGGAGTCAAGCGAGCCGTTCGTCCCGGAGACCTCGAGCCGGAATTCGTATCCTCAGAGCAGGGGAGAACGTGCCGGATCCCCGCCGAAGCATTCGTCCATCCTCGACGAACCTCTTTGACTCGCGCGAGAGCGGTTGGTAGTTTTCTCTGCCAGGGCAGCCCGCGCTGCACACCCGTCCCCCACCCATCGATCCGTCGAGGAGCATCAATGGCGACCACCACCGAGGCGAAGCCGCGGCATCCCAAGGGGCTGTCCGTCCTCTTCTTCACCGAGATGTGGGAGCGCTTCGGCTTCTACACCATGCTCGGGATCTTCACCCTCTACCTGGACGAGTACTTCCACTTCTCCAACAAGGGCGAGATCTACGGCAATTTCCTGATGTTCGTCTACTTCACGCCGATCTTCGGCGGCATGATCGCCGACCGGGTGGGATTCCGGCGCACGATCCTCACCGGCGCGGTGCTGATGATGATCGGTTACGCCATGATCGCCTTCCCGATCCCCGAGGAACCCTCCAACGAGATGGTGGTCCGCCAGCGGGAAATCGCCCACGAGCAGACCGTCACCGACTTCGAGAGGCGCTACGAGGCGGCGCAGGCCGCCGCCGCGGCCACCGGCGAGAAGTTCCAGTGGACCGAGCAGCGCCCCGTGTACGAGGGGCCGGGCCGCACGTCGGGCCGCTGGCTCTTCTTCGCGGCCCTCACGGTGCTGGTGGCGGGCAACGGACTGTTCAAGCCCAACATCTCGGTGATGGTGGGCAACCTCTACCCCGAGGGCAGCCCGCTGAAGGACTCGGCGTTCAACATCTTCTACATGGGCATCAATATCGGCGCCTGGGCGGCGCCGCTGACGGCGGCCTGGCTGCGCAACACCGTCGGCTGGAGCTGGGCGTTCGGTTCCGCGGCGCTGGGGATGCTCTTCTCCATCATCATCTTCCAGGCGTTCCGGCGCCACGTCATGCAGGCGGAGATCGGCCGCGGCAAGGACTCGACGGTGCAGGTGGCCGAGATGCCGAGGGAGGAGTTCCGCGCGCGCATCGGCGCTCTGATCACGATCTTCCTCATCGTCATCGTGTTCTGGATGTCGTTCCACCAGAACGGGTTCACCATGACCCTGCTGGCGCGCGACAACATGGGCTCCATCTTCGGCTGGGATATCCCGGCCGAGGTCTACGCCGCGTTCAACCCGTTCTTCGTGGTCGCCCTCACACCGTTGCTGGTGCTGTTCTGGGCCCAGCTGCGCCGGCGGGGCAAGGAGCCGTCCACCCCGGGCAAGATGGCCATCGGCATGCTGCTCACCGCGGCGGCGTTCTTCATCCTGGGCGTCGCCGGGCTGGCCGGCGCCAACTACGTGAAGGTGAGTCCGATGTGGCTCATCTCCAGCTACGCGGTGGTCACGCTCGGCGAGCTCTGCCTCTCGCCGATGGGCCTGAGCTTCGTCTCCAAGGTGGCCCCGGCCAAGGTGCGTGGACTGATGATGGGCTGCTGGTTCGGCGCCACGGCCATCGGCAACAAGCTCGCCGGCGCCATCGAGCCGTTCTGGGACGAGTGGCTGCACAGCACGTTCTTCTTCTTCCTGGTGGCGATGTGCGTGCTCATGGCCGGCGTGCTGTTCATCTTCCTCGGCCGGCTGAAGCGGGCCACGGCGGGACACTAGCCGCCTGGCCGGACCGGCCGGCCGGACCACCCGGCGGGTGAGCATCCACGGGATCGAGGAAGCAGCCCCGCGCGACGCGCGGGGCTGCTGTTTTCCACGGGATCAGGCAGGCGGGGGGCCAGACGCGTTCTCGCCGGCGGAGCCGACGATCTCCACCAGTTCGATGTCGAAGGCGAGGTCCTGTCCGGCCAGAGGGTGGTTCATGTCGACCATGACCTCGCCGCCGGACTTGCCGGTCACCGTGACGACCGCGAACGTGCCATCGCCCTGATCCACCCGCAGGCGCTGGCCCACCTTGATCTTCACGCCGGTCGGCAGGAGTTCCGGACGCAGCACCCGCAGGAGCGTGCGCTGACGGTGCCCGTAGGCGCGACGGCTGGGAATCTCCACCCGGATGCTCTCCCCCGGTGCGAGCCCCACGATGGCCTGCTCGAAGTCCTGCAGGGTGGTCCCGTCGCCGATCACCAGCTCGTGAGCGTCGCGATCGCGGGTGGTATCGAACACGGTGCCGTCGGCGAGCTGCCCGGTGTAGTGGATCCGGACGCGGTCGCCCTCCCCGGCTCGGCGCATGGGGGTCCTCCTCGGATCGGCGTCTTCGGAACGATTCTTCAGGCGGGCAACGGTACGGCGCCGGCGGCCGCCGTGCGACCCGCCTCGAGGTCACTGCGGAACCGGGCCACAATGTCGGGTGCGAAACCCAGGGCGGCAAGCCGCCGCTGCGCATCGAGGCCGGCGGTGCCGGCCGGAAACCCGCCGCCACCCGGCGCTCCGGAGACGTCAGCGGCGCTGGTCAGGGGAACCGGCGAGGCCGCCAGGTGAGCGAGCAGATCGGCCGCCGAGGTGGCGAGCACCACCTCGTCGTCGTCACGCGGAGGGTCGGCGAGGCGGCCGGCGCACAGCTGATCGTCGTGGTGCCGGCGGATGGGTTCCACCAGTTCCGCCGGCAGTCCCCACTGCTCGGCCAGGGCGGTACCGGCGGCCGCATGGTCGAAGCCCAGCAGTTCGCGCTCGAGCGCGGCATCGGCGCCGGTCAGGTCCGGAAGCGCACGGCGTCCGCGGTGCCCGCCGCCGGTGCTCACCAGCAGCTTCCCGATGTCATGGATCAGACCCGCCGTGAACGCCACCCCGGCTTGCGTGTAACGGCCGCGCTCCCGGACCGCGTAGGCGGCGGCGGCCGCCGCGAGCAGACTGTGCCGCCAGAACTCGTTGCGGCCGATGCCGTAGGGCTCGAGGTCGCGGCGCAGGATCGGCGTCATGCTGGTGGCGAAAGCCAGGGTGGCCGTGGCCCGGTTGCCGAGCATCACCAGCGCCTCCTGCACCGTGCGGATGCGGCGCCGCTGGCCGAAGTAGGCCGAGTTGGCCAGCTTCAGCAGATTGGAGGTCATGGCGGGGTCGGGCTCGATGATCGACCGCACGTCGTGCGCGGACACGTCGGGATCCCGCAGCACCGTCAGCAGGCGCAGGACGGTGGTGGGCAGCGTCGCCAGGTCGCCGGAGTTCTCGACGAACTGTTGCAGGTCGGCGTGCAAGTCCCTCTGACCCCCCGGGCGAGAACGAAGCGCGTCGCTGGCACGGCGAGCGTGCGGTGGTGCGTCCGATCTAGGGGATCGTCCGGCAGCGCCCCCGACTGAAGCGGCGGTTGCACCGGAGCGAGGCAGCGTGCCGGGCGGGGTGACGGCGGGCTTCAGATGAGTTATTCCATGAAGAATGTTTCCGGCCCCGGTCCTGCAGTCCGGCGGGCATGGACACCTACGAACTCAGCCATTCCCGCTGGAAACCTCCCCACTGTCCGTCGCCTACCTGCAAGTACCACAACCCCTTGCAGCCAGGCTGGCGGTTCAAGCGCATGGGCTCCTATCTCCGCGTCGCCTACCCGCAGCGTATCCGCAGGTTTCGCTGCCTCGACTGCGGTGTCACCTTCAGTTCACAGACCTTCGCCACCACCTACTGGCTGAAGAAACCCGAGATCCTCCCCCAGCTGATGACCAAGGTCACCGGCGGGATGTGCAACAGCCAGATCGCGACCGACCTCGGCGTTTCTCCCGCGACCATCGATCGCCAGATCTACCGCCTCGGACGCCATTGCCTGCTCTTCCACCTGAACCTGATGAAAGCTCGACCCCGCCTGCAGGAGGTGATCCTCGACAGCTTCATCACCTTCGAGCAGAGCCAGTACCATCCCTATCACCTGCATCTGGTGGTCGACCGCCCTTCTGCCTTCATCCCCTACTTCACCGACAGCGAGGTCCGTCGCTCCGGCCGGATGACGCCCTGGCAGAAGCAGAAGCGGCAGCTGATCGAGCAGCTGCGCGGCCGGCCTGATCCGCGGGCGATCAGGAAGGAC
>JAWOID010000141.1:0-6000 GCA_046484865.1 Candidatus Krumholzibacteriia bacterium | reverse complement strand
GTTGCGCGAAAGGTACCATATCAAGGTGCTGACAGCACCGTCGCTGCTGTCAGCACCTTGATATGGTACCTTTCGCGCAACCAATCCACATCGAGGTGCTGACAGCAGCGCCGGTGCTGTTGCAGTTGACCCCCCTTGATCCCGGCGAAGCAGAATTTGTCGCGCATATCCAGGTGACCTTTGAGCCGCTGCAGGGCTACGTCAGACAGGAAAGGTACGACCTCGGTCAGGCCCACGGCTTCCTCTTCCGCGTTGGTGAATCCGGTCACGCGTTTGCCCCTGACCAGATACTCACCGTCCTTCCCGCGCACGTTGACCAACGAGGCCGGCGCGTGGCACACCGCAGCGACCGGCTTGTCGGCCTTCACGAACGCTTCGATCAGCGCGATCGACGCCCCGTTGTCGGGCAGGTCCCACATCGGCCCATGCCCACCGGGGTAGAAGACCGCGTCGAAATCGTCCGCGGACACATCGGCCAGCTTCTTCGTTGTGGCCAGTTGCGCCTGGGCATCCTTGTCATTGCGATAGCGCTCGGTCAGTTCGGACAGGTTCTCCGGGAGTTCGCTGGTCGGGTCGAGCGGCGGCTGGCCCCCCTGGGGGGAGGCCAGCGTGATCTCCGCTCCGGCATCCTTGAGCACGTAATAGGGCGCCGCGAACTCCTCCAGCCAGAATCCGGTCTTCTTGCCGGTATTGCCGAGTTGGTCATGGGAAGTGAGAACAATGAGGATCTTCACGGCTAACCTCGCTTTGACAGTTGATCAGCGACGCGCATCCGGATGGCGTTCTCCGGCACGCTACTCGGCCATCTCGTCACGCAGAGGGCGGGTCCCCGCTCCCTGGGGGTTATGCCCTTCCGCGATCCCGTGGCCGGCATTGGACGCCCCTCTGGAGCCCATGTCTTCCGCCCCGGTACGTTCCAGGATGTCCTCGCCCTTGTCCTGCCACTCGCCATCGTCGGCATGGACGGAAAGCAGGATCCCGCCCTTCTTGATGCGCTCTTCGTATCGCTTCGCCTCGTACTCGGGAATGCCCATGCCGATCAGCGCTCCGGCCAGCCCGCCGACCAGTCCGCCGGCGCCGGCTCCGGCCAGGGCGACCATGATCGGGCCGGCCGCGATGAAGGGTCCGATACCGGGAATGGCCAGGGCGCCAATGCCCACCAGCCAGCCCAGGGTGCCGCCGACCACCGCACCGGTCCCCGCGCCTGTTGCCGCCCCTTCCGGTGCCTTGGTCTCCTTCTCGACCGCGAACTCCTTGCTGTCGGCGCCTGCGGGGAAAAGCACGGAGATGTCCGTGTGTCGGAAGCCCGCATCCTTCAACTCGGCGACCGCCTTCTCGACCATCGTACTGTTCGGATAGATGCCATAGACTGCTACGTTCTTGGCCATAATCCGGCCTCCTTTTGCAAATTGCTGTTGAGCTTCCGGTTCCCTGACTTCGCGTGCGATTCCCTTCCCCGACGATGGTCATGCCAATGTCCGGACGGACTTCTCCCGATCCCATTGGCGGGTCTTGGCCGCGGCAATGAAAGCCTTCGTGTCGCCGGGGTCCACGACGGCGGCATCCGGGACGACATTCGCCGCATCCATCAGCGCACGACCGCCCTTGTCGACGGCGATGGCCTTGAGATGCCCGAAGGCATCGCGCACGAAATCGATCGCGGCGGCCTCCCGTGACAGGGCCTGTGCGCCTTCGTCGGAGAGAAGGACGGCAACGGCGTCGAACAGCACCGACGGCGTGCCGGCCAGTTGCCCGTCGGCCTCCAGCATCGAGCCGTCGGCGAGCTTCGCGCCCCCCACCTTGGGGGCGACGATCTTCACGGCGGCACCGGCGTCGGTTGCTGCCTTCCGGATCGCCGTGATTGCCGCGCCGTCGGAACCATCGGCGATCAGGATGCCCACCGCGCGCCCCAGCAGCGTGTTCTTCATCTTGCCGATGATCTGCAGCGCGGGGGAGGGCTCCAGCTCCTGCACGGGAACCGCGGCCACCGGTGCAGGGGGCATCCCGTCGAGCGCAAGACCCGCGGCGACCCGCTGGGCGAGGTCCGCATCGATATGCCTCAGGTGCCCGACGATCGCCTCGCGCACGTGGAGGTGGTCGACCTTGGCAAGCTCGAACACCAACGCCGAGGCGAGATGCGCCTGCTCGTGGGCGGTCTGGCTGAGATAGAACTGCCGCGCCTGGCTGTAGTGGTCGGCGAAACTCTCGGCCCGGATGCGGCTCTTCACGCCGGTCGCGGCGGCTGCAGCGCTGTGGAAGCCCTTGGCCGGCGACTCGCGCGGCGAGTCTGCCGACAGCGAATTCGGTTCATACGCGACACGGCCCACCGGTTGGGCCATCTGCATGTGGCCGTCGCGTTGGTGGTTGCCGAACGGGCACTTGGGCGCGTTGATCGGGAGCTGGTGGAAGTTGGGGGAGCCCAGGCGCGAAAGCTGCGTGTCGATATAGGAGAACAGGCGGCCCTGCAACAGGGGGTCGTCCGAGAAATCGATGCCCGGCACGACGTTGCCGGGGCAGAAGGCGACCTGCTCGGTTTCGGCGAAGAAGTTGTCCGGCCAGCGATCCAGCACCAGGCGCCCGATCACCTGCAACGGCACCAGCTCCTCGGGAATCAGCTTGGTCGGGTCCAGGTGATCGAACGGGAACCCGTCCGCCTCCTCCTCGGTGAACAGCTGGACGGCGAGCTCCCACTCGGGGAAGCTGCCCGTCGCGATCGCTTCGAACATGTCGCGGCGGTGGAAGTCCGGATCGGCGCCGGCGATCTTGACGGCCTCGTCCCAGAGGGTGGACTGCAAGCCGAGCTGGGGACGCCAATGGAACTTGACGAAGGTCGATTCGCCGGCCTCGTTCAAGAGCCGGAAACTGTGGACCCCGAAGCCCTCGATCATCCGCAGCGAGCGCGGGATGGTACGATCGGACATGATCCACATCACCATGTGCATGGATTCCGGCGTCAGCGAGATGAAATCCCAGAAGGTGTCGTGGGCGGTCGCCGCTTGCGGGAAGCCGCGGTCGGGCTCCATCTTCACGGCATGGATGAGGTCGGGGAACTTGATCGCATCCTGGATGAAGAAGACCGGGATGTTGTTCCCGACCAGGTCCCAGTTGCCTTCCTTGGTGTAGAACTTGATGGCGAAGCCGCGGACGTCACGCGGGGTGTCGACGGAGCCCGAGCCGCCCGTCACGGTCGATATCCGCGTGAACACGGGAGTCTGCTCGCCCAGCTCGGTGAGGATCCGGGCGGTGGTGTACCGTGCCAACGAGGTGGTCAGCTCGAAGTACCCGTGCACGCCCGTCCCTCGCGCGTGAACGATACGCTCCGGAATGCGCTCGTGATCGAAATGCGTGATCTTCTCGCGAAGGATGAAGTCCTCCAGCAGCGTGGGCCCGCGCGGGTCGGCTTTGAGCGAGTTCTGGTTGTCGGAGATCGCGACGCCCTGGTTCGTGGTGAGCGCGGGGTGATCGCCGCCGGCGATCTGGTGCAGCTCGCCGCCGGCTGCCTGTTGCGTGGTTTCGCCGGCAGCGGAGCCCTTCTTCCTTGCGCGCTTACCAGGATCGCGCTTCACGGTCTTTTTGCTCATGGTCGATCTCCTTGGAGTGAACTCCGGACTGCCGGCCGCCGGGGGCAGCGGATCTCGGTCGCAGCAATTCCTCCTCAGGTGCGCCCGCGCGGGAGATGCAGCACCAGGAGGACCGAATCGGGCCGAAGGAGAGTCCACCCGGACTATCCTTTTTCCCGGACGCACGCCAGCCCCGTACCAGATTGCAAGCCGTTGCGGGTGGGTCGATTGAATGAAGTGCGGTTTGCGGGGGGTCTCTCTTAGTGGCGGCATGCCGATCGGAATGGAGGCCCCATCCTCGCACTGGTCAGCGCAGAACCTCAGCCGGACACGACGCCCGGGTCCCAGGAGACGAGCCGATACGAACCGCGGGGGGCGACGGCGATTCTTGTCGTGCGCGCCCCGACGGCAGCGAGACGGTCGGCCAGTTCCCTGCCCCGAAACCCCGCCTGGATGCTGACCCGGCCGTCGTGGCCGGTGATCGGGTGCAGGCCCAGCGGCTGCAGGAGTGCCAGCGCCACCATGGGCAGACGCGAGCGGTAGGGTTCGCAGAAGATCCAGACCGGGATCCCCGCAAACGAGCGGCCGAGGCTGGCGAGCTGCGCGTCGGTGAACTGGTGCAGCAGGAAATTGACCAGCAGCACCCGGGGCGCGGGCGTGAAGTCCTGTGCGAGCAGGTCGCCCTGGCGCCATTCCCACGCTGCCGGCCAGTCCGCGGGTCGTTCCCGCAGATCGAGCCCCGTGTAGCGGCAGGTGCGCAGCTGGGGCACATTGCGTCGGAGCTCGCGGCCGAAGTCGCCCAGGCCCGCGCCGGCCTCCAGGACGTGGTCCCCCGGGCGCAACCTCCGCCGCAGGATGCCGGCGGCCCAGCGCCAGTTGCCCATGAGACGATTCAACAGCCGCAGGTCGCGGAGGTTGGCCGCCGCGGCGGGATCACCGGGCGGCAGCGTGTCGAGGATTTCCGGTTTGACCACGCGTTCCATCTGCTCATGATAGGAAGAGCCGCCCGATTGCCAAGCGCCGCATCGGCCGGCTCCATCCTGCGGCTCGTCCGGTGGCCGCGGGCTGCGCGCCCGCTACCGGACCAGCATGAGCTTCGTGCTCTCGCTGCCGCCGTCCCAGACCAGCCGCGCCAGGAACAGTCCCGACGGCAGGGAGCGCCCCCCATCGTCGCGGCCGTCCCAGCGGATCCGGTGGGTGCCCGCCTCCTGCACGCCGTCGATCAGCGACGCCACGCGGCGACCGCGCAGGTCATGGACGTTCAGGCGGACGGGGCTCGCCGCGGGCAGCGTGAAGGCGATCTCGGTCGCCGGGTTGAACGGATTCGGCGCGGCGGGGTGCAGCCGCGGCGCCCCCGGCAGCGCGACGACCCCGTCGCCGACCGCGGTCGCCGCGGACCGGCGGGCGAGCATGAAGCCGAGATAGCCCACCGTCCAGATATCGCCGCTGTCGGTCACGAAGAAGTTGTAGGTAGGGGTCGGATAGAAGTCCGGACCCTGGATGCCCGGCGCGGAAACCTGCCACGCCTGGCCGCCGTCGAAGCTCTGGTAGACGAGGGTCTCGTCCGGCGCGGCGGCGAGGATGTACACCTCGTTCTCGCTCTTGGCGTCGATCGCCTGGATGTTGTGGGCGTTGGTGACGCCGGGCAGGTAGACATCGGTCCAGGTGAGCCCGCCGTCGGTGGTGTGGGCCACGAGTCCGTAGAAGCTGCCGACCCACCCGACCTGCAGGTTGGCGAAGCCGATCGACTCCCAGGCGACACCGGCGGACACGATGGGGCGGTGCGTGTAGTTCTGCCAGCCGTCGGTCGTGAAGAAGAACGAGCTGCCCGACCCGACCGAGACGCCGTTGTTCTCGTCGAACATCTCGGCGTCGAGCTGCAGCGGTTCGTAGTCGTAGAGATCCATCATGGTCTGCCAGGTCTCGCCGCCGTCGCTGGTCTTGTAGATCAGCCCGTACTCGTAGGAGCGGCCGAACATGTAGCCGATCTGCTCGTCGACGAAATCGAGCGCGTGCATGATGCTGTTGCGGAAGTAGGGGCTGTTCTCCAGCGTGGTCCAGGTATCGCCGCGGTCGTCGCTGCGAAAGACGAGACCGGGCTTGCCGGCGAGGAAGAGGCGCGAACCGCCGGTCTGGGCCAGCCGGGCGAGGTCGGGCGCGACGCCTTCGGGGTCGCGCAGGATCGGCTGCACCCGCCACTGCCCGCCGAAGTCGTCGGTCACGACCAAGGCGCCGCTCTCGCCGACGGCGACCCCGCGGCCGTCCGGGTACATGGTGACGTCGGCGAGGATGGCGCCGATGCCGCTCTGGCGCTGGGTCCAGGTGTAGCCGCCGTCGGTCGTCTGCATGATCAGGCCGTCGTCGCTCACGAACCAGCCGTTCTGGGCGTCGCGGAAGTGGATGCCGGGGCTCTGCAGGCCGCGCATGCCCAGCTTGTCCC
>JAWOID010000017.1:0-2505 GCA_046484865.1 Candidatus Krumholzibacteriia bacterium | reverse complement strand
CCATGAAAACCATCGGTGTCGTGCTTGTGATCCTGGGGGTGCTCGCGCTGGTCTACGGCGGGTTCGACTACAACCGGGACCGCACGGTCCTGAAGATCGGCTCGGCGGAGGTCGTGGCGACGGAAGGCCGCAGCGTGCCGGTCCCGGCCGTCGTCGGCGCGGTGGTGCTGCTCGGCGGCTTGGCGCTCCTGGTGACGGGCAACCGCCGCAGCCTGCGTACCTGAAGGCAATCCGGCGCGCCAGGGGGAAGATCCGCCCCGTGGCGTCTGCGACTCCAAGAATGAGAGGCCAAAAGCCATGAAGAGAATCCTGATCAGCATCGGTATCCTGGCGGTGCTCGGTGCCGCATCCGCGGGCTGCAACACGGAGCGGACCATCGCCAAGGAGACGACGAAGGAGGAGCAGACTGCAGTGACGCTGGTGGTGCCCGCCAACACCAGCGTGATCGCGACCCTCGACGGGCGGCTGAGCACCGAGACGAGCCGCACCGGCGATTCCATCGCCCTGACCGTCGTCGATGCCATCGTCAGCGACGGCCGGACCGTCGTGCCCACCGGGTCGGCGATCAACGGGACACTCCGTGATGTCGAGGCCTCGGGCCGCGCGTCCGGCCGCGCCCAGATGACTCTCGTCTTCAGCAGTCTCACCGACGCGGACGGACGGGTGCACCCCCTGGATGCCGTGCCGCTGGTCTTGCAGGCGGAATCGGGGACGGACACGGATATCGAGCGGATGGCCGCCGGCGGGGTCCTCGGCGCGGTCATCGGCGGCATCGCCGGCGGCGGCAAGGGCGCGGCGATCGGTGCCGGAGCCGGCATCGGCGCCGGCGTCATCGTGATGCTGGCAACCCAGGGGGATGAACTGGTCCTCGAACCCGGCCAGAAGATCTCCGTCACGTTCACGTCGCCCATGAGTATCGAGGTCGCGACACGCAACTAGATCCTGTGATTGACCGGCCGCGGGGCGCCGGCCGTTACTATCGATCTGATAGGGTCCCCGCCATTCCGATCGGGCGACGCGGAGCCCGGACCGGGCCAAACGGCCACCGCGGGGCCGTTTGGCCCGATAACGGGACGGCACGGGGGTTGCGACGGGTCGAGAGACCCGTGGCGGTCGCCGGGGACGCACCGTTGACGCGAGCCATACCGGCTGCGGACGTCGTCGCGCGGGTCCCATCCGCCGCCGGTCCCGACCAGGAGGTCCTCCCATGTTCCGTTCAATCCCGATGATGTGCCTGGCAGTCGCCACCCTGGGCCTGGCGACGGTCGCCTCGGCCCCGCTGCCCGTGCGCGCCGAGTCGCCGCGCTACGCCGGCCCCGGACCGTACGTGCCCGACGCCGCCGTCGATTCCATGCTCGTGGTCGTGGAACTCCGCCAGCCCGAGTCCGTCGAGTTCGACCGCGACGTGGCGGCGAAGCGACACTCCGCGGCGGAGACCCGCCAGGCGATGGCCCAGGTCTTCCAGTCGCGCGCGGCCACGACGATCAGGATCAAGGAATCCGAGATCGACGCCTTGAAGGCGCGGGTCGACCAGGCCAAGGCCGAGCGCAACGAGCCGCTCAAGCAGGAGCTCGAACGTGCCCGGGACGTGGCCGAGGTGGAGAAGAAGCTGCTGGAGCGGCGCGAGCAGCTGCGTGGCAAAGACGTCGACTTCGCCAGGGCCGAGGTCGAGTACCATGCGGCCGAGATGACGGCTCGCGAGAGGGAGCTGGAACTCGCCCACCTGCGGGCGCGGCGCGCGGAACTTCAGCGGGACGTGACCACGCCCGACGAGCGCGAGGCGGCCTGGCAGCTCGACGAGCAGATCCGCGAGACCGAGGGCAGGACCCTGGAGGCTCTGCGCAAGTCGGCCGACAAGGGCAAGGACCTCGCCGGGCAGTCTGTCGGGCTCTACAAGTCGCGCACGAAGGTCTGGGAGGCGCAGCGGGACCTGATCCGCAGCGTCGGCCGGCCGGACTAGGGCCGGACCAGGGAGGGGCCCGGACCAGGGAGGGGCCCGGACTAGGGGCCCGGTTGCGCGGCGGCGTCCGCCTTGGCCGCCGCGTATTCCTTGAGCTTCCGGTACAGCGTGGCGGATCCGATGCCCAGTTCCTGCGCCGTGCGCGTCTTGTTGCCCTCGTGGAGGTCGAGCACCGCCAGGATGTAGTCGCGCTCGATCTCATGGAGCGCCCGCACCGGGCCGCTGATCGACGGCGAGGGGACCGCCCGGCGCACCGTCTCGGGCAGATCGTCGACCTCGACGCGGTTGCCGCGGCCGACGGCGATGGCGCTCTCCATGGCGTTCTCCAGCTCGCGCACGTTGCCCGGCCAGTCGTAGCGCAGGAGCTGGTCCGCGGCCCTCGGCGTCAGCCCGGTTACCTGCCGTGCGCATTTCTTTGCCGCGCCCGCCAGCAGCACCCGGGCCAGGGGCAGGATGTCGTCGCGACGCTCCCGCAGCGGGGGCACGTGCAGCTGCACGACGTTCAGGCGATAGAACAGGTCCTGGCGGAAGGTCCCGTCCTTGAT
>JAWOID010000112.1:0-66483 GCA_046484865.1 Candidatus Krumholzibacteriia bacterium | reverse complement strand
GTCGGCGGGAGGTCGGCAAATGAAATTTCGCAGTGAAGGTAATTGAATAGCGAAAACGTTGAGAGTGAGCGTTCTCACTGCTGTGCGGACCCTGAAGGGATTGTGTCACCGGCTGTTGACGCCGCAGGACATCCTCGCGCAGCGGCTGTTCCCGTCGAAGGTGCCGCTCGAGGGACGGTGGCGACAGTACTACTGGCGCGAAGTGGTGACGCCGGCTCTGGGGGTCAACCGGCGTCACACGAAGACTTACGCCGTTTGAAAGCCGTCTACCCCCGGATCGGACCGGGGGTAGACACAATTACGCCGGCACAACTAATAGAATTCGATGCGGGTGAAGGGAGCTCGGGCACCCGGAGTGCGACTCGTACCCCCGGAGACCTCCGCACCGCCTTCGCGCGACCCGCGCCGCCTAGCCAAGACGTCGCAGGTGCCCCGCATCGAATTTACTGACAGCGACTTCACGATCGATGTCGGCAAGTGAGTATACGGCGCCGGGCGCCGCATATCAACCCCCTCCCTCGGGACGCGGGATTGGACAACGTTTTGCCCACCCCATATATTCCCCTCACGGTTCCGGTAGCGCACCTCTTCCGGGCACCTGTCGGCGGTTCTGGCGACCCCCCGCCGCGCCGGAACCTCGTGCGGCACCAGCCCCCCAAGAACGATGACGGGAGACGTTGCATGAAGCGAATGCGCATGAACCAGGGAAGACGACCCCTGGTCGGGGCCCTCGTGCCGCCGGCTCTCTGCCTGTCCCTCCTCGCGGTGCTGTGTGCGCCGGCGGGGGCCCGGGAGGAGCTTGCCGGATCGTGGCGGGCGGTCATGAAGACCCCGCAGGGCGAGGTGGCGATCGACCTGCAGATGGAGAGGTCGGAGCGCGAGTGGACGGGCACGATCTCCGATCCCACCGGCAGCGGTTCGGAACTCCGCATCGAGGCGTTGAGCATCGGCGAGAACACCATCTCCTTCAACTTCCGCCCGTCAGGCACGCCGTTTCCAGCGTCGTTCTACGGCAACTACCTGAGCGACGACGACGTCATCCGGGGCACCTTCTCGATCGCCGGCCGCAGCTCGCCGCTCACCCGGTTCGAGCGCACCAGCCCGATTCCCGACTCGCTGCGCCCCGCGGAGGACGCCGAGGTGAAGCGTGGGCGGCAGCGCCACTTCGGCATGTTCGGGTTGAGCGGGCGCGCCGCGTACTTCCAGCCGGTGCATATCCTCAAGGACAACGATCGCAACCTGAACGACCTCACCACCGCCGACTTCGGCTGGGATGCGGGCCTGCGCTGGTTCGTGCTCGACGGCTTCGCGCTGTTCGGGCGCTACTTCAGCGGCAGTATGGGTTTCGACACCGAGGAGAGTCGTCTGGCGCCGTTCGGCAACATCGGACTGACAGCCGATAGCGTCCTCGATCTCACCGGTTACGAGGGCGGCATCCACATCTCCATGGGAAACCTCCTGGTCCCGGAGTCGCGCTTCAACCCGTATGCCACGGCCGTGGTCGGTCAGGTGGACTGGTCCGTCGGCGAGTCCGGGCGCGGCAGCGCACCGCTGGTGATCGACGACGTCCCGCTGGAGGGTACCGACTGGCACGTCGGGCTAGGGCTCGGCACCGAGTTCGCGCTGAGTCGACACCTCCTGCTCGAGTTCGAGTGGCTGTGGCGGTTCATGCTCACCGAGGACGAAGAGCT
Source organism: Candidatus Krumholzibacteriia bacterium (assembly GCA_046484865.1). Taxonomy (GTDB): domain Bacteria; phylum Krumholzibacteriota; class Krumholzibacteriia; order LZORAL124-64-63; family LZORAL124-64-63; genus JAWOID01. The sequence goes on along the minus strand of JAWOID010000112.1, from coordinate 64,792 downwards.
CTTCGACCCGGACGAGTACTGGACCAACACGCAGTTCTGGCAGCTGAGCGCTGGACTCGTGCTGACGTTCTTCTAGTCTTCTAGCTTTTCGCCCCCGGGGCGGAGAAACGGCACCAGCGAAAAATGGCACCGGCGAGAAAACGGCACCGGCGAGCAACGGCCCCGGAAATCTCCGGGGCCGTTTCTCGTGCATGACCGGGGCTTCCCGGATCACGTCCCCGCGGCGTAGTCGTCCAGGTAGGCGATCTGCTCGGGGGTCAGTTCGTCCAGTTCCACGCCGGACGTGGCCAGCCGGATGCGGGCGATGGTCTGATCCTGCTCCACCGGAATCTCGTGCACGCCGGGCGCCAGGCTCTTCCCCTCACGCGCCAGCCGCACCATGCTGAGGAACTGGTTGGCGAAGGACATGTCCATGACCTCGCTGGGGTGTCCCTCGGCCGCCGCCAGGTTCACCAGCCGCCCCTGCGCCAGCAGGTAGATGCGCCGGCCGTCGGCCAGTGTGTACTCCTCGCAGTTGGCACGGATCACGCGCTTGCTCTCGGCGCGCGCCTCCAGGTCCTCGATGTTGATCTCGCAGTCGTAATGGCCGGTGTTGCAGATGATGGCGCCGTCCTTCATCGCGTCGAAGTGCCGGCCCACGATGACGTCCTTCATCCCGGTCGCGGTGATGAAGACGTCGCCCACGGCGGCGGCTTCGTCCATCTTCATCACCTGGTAGCTGTTGAGCAGCGCCTTGAGGGCGGCGGTGGGCTTGACCTCGGTGGCGATGACGTGCGCCCCCATCCCATGCGCGCGCATGGCGCAGCCGGTGCCGCAGTGTCCGAAGCCGGCCACCACGAAATTCTTGCCGGCGAGCAGCACGCTGGTGGCGCGCAGGATCCCGTCGATGCTCGACTGGCCGGTGCCGAAGACGTTGTCGAAATCCCACTTGGTCTCGGCGTCGTTGACCGCGATCACCGGGTACCTGAGGGCCCCGTCGCGGGCCATGGCACGCAGGCGATGCACGCCGGTGGTCGTCTCCTCCGTGCCGCCGATGATGGTGGCGGCGAGTTCCTGGTGCCGGTTGTGCACCGAGAAGATCAGGTCGGCGCCGTCATCCAGGGTGAGCATCGGCCTCATCTCGAGGGTCTTGTCGATGCACCAGTAGAACTCCTCCACGCTCATGCCGTGCCAGGCGTAGATGGAGATGCCGTTGGCGGCAAGTGCTGCGGCCACCTCGTCCTGGGTGGAGAGGGGATTGCAGCCGGACCAGCTGATCTGGGCGCCGGCGGCGGCGAGGGCCTCCACCAGCACGGCCGTCTCCTTGGTCACGTGCAGGCAGCCGGCGATGCGCATCCCCGCGAGCGACTGCTGCTCGGCATGCTCGCGGCGCAGCTCCGTCATCACCGGCATGTGGGCCTCGGCCCAGTCGATCTTCATGCGGCCGAGTTCGGCCTGGGCCAGATCACGGACCTTGTAGCCGTCGCCCGTGCTGTAGGTGTCCGACATGATTCCTCCTTGCCCGCCGCGCGGGCGGACGTGGTCACGCGCCCGCCGTGGAAGGCGGACCTCTCACGTGCCCCGACGTGCGGGGCGAGCCTGCGACGCGTCCCGGGGGGACGGCCGCTCGATCAACCGGCCGCGGGTTTCTCCGCCACCGCCAGGAACACATCCGGGAAGCGCCAGCGCCGCCCACTGCGGCCGGCGGGAGGCCGCCCCGCCGATGCCGCGGGGCTGCGCACCATCCAGCTCCGGGGCACCAGGCCCGCGCCGCGCAGGAGCGCTTCCATCTCCTCGCGCGCAAAGCCCAGACGCTGGTGCGCCAGCTCGTCGCGCAACCACTGCAGATCGTGCCGCGTGAACGCGACCACCACCACCTGGCCACCCGGCCGCACCACCCGCACCATCTCGGCGAGCGCGTCCTCGGGCCTCGGTACGTGGTGCAGGACCATGGCGCCGTAGGCGGCGTCGCAGGAGGAGTCCGCCAGCGGTAGCGCCCGGACATCGGCCTGCTGGAAGTCCACGTGGGCGAGCCCCTGCCGCAGACAGAGCTGCCGCGCGCGCATCAGCATGGCCGCGGAACTGTCCACCGCCACCACCCGATCCACCGCCGCGGCCAGGAGCGGCAGCAGGGCGCCCGTCCCGGTCCCGATGTCCACCACGCGCTGTCGCCGGGGAACCAGCGCGCTCAGGGCGCCGAGGTGGAGGTCCGGGTGCTCGTACTCGCTGCGGATCTGGTCCCAGCGCTCGGCCACGCCGGCGAAGAAGTCGCGCGCCTTCTCCTCGCGCTCGCGCTGCACCAGGGCCAGCCCCGCGTCGTCGGCGCCCGCCTCGGCCACGCGGTCGGCTGCGCGCAACACCTGCTCCGCGAGCTGGCGGCCGCCCGGGAACGCCCCCGGCTCGACGGTGCGGTACCAGCTCCAGGTCCCCTCGCGGCGCTGGATCGCCCAGCCGGTGTCGCGCAGGATCGCCAGGTGCTTGGAGATCCGCGGCTGGCTCATCTCCAGGATGCGGACCAGGTCCTGGACGGTCAGCTCGTCCCGCCGCAGCAGCCGCAGCAGCCGCAAGCGCGTCGGGTCGCTGAGCGCCTGGAAGATCGCCGCAGGGTCGGTGGTCACGTGCGCCATGAAACAGAGATAGTCAGCCCGGCAGGACGGGTCAAGGGCCTGGATCACTATATCCCGATTATTTCATGAACACCGCGGATCCCCGGGGCCGGAGGCGCTTCGCCCGGCACGAACGAGCGCTTGCTCAGCCGGTGGATCGGGGCCCGCCGCCGGCTGCCCGCCGCACGCCGCGCGCCACCCTCTCCGCCCTCCACCCTCCGCCCGCCGCCACGCGTACCAGAGCAGGTCGGTCAGGGGCAACACGGGAAGACACGGGCTCACCAGGGCCAGTCCGTCGGCGATCTGCCCCAGGCAGCCCGGATTGCTCGTGACCACCAGCCGCGCTCCGGTGGCAGCCAGGTGCGCCGCCTTGCGCCGGCCCATGGCGGCGGCGAGGTCGGGATGGCGCAGGCTGTAAGGCCCGCCGCTGCCGCAGCAGACGTCGGCCTCGTGCGGCGTCACCAGGCGGAGGCCAGGGATTCGCCTCAGCAGCGCCCGGGGAGCCTCCAGCAGTCCTTGCCCATGCCGGGCATGGCAGGGGTCGTGCAGCGCCACCGTGAGCGGCACCGCGGCCAGCGCCGGCAGCCGGAGCCGGGCGAGCAACTCGATCGCGTCCTCGACCCTTTCGCCCACGCCCTCGCCCAGATCCTTCAGTTCCAGGCTGCAGCCGGCGGCCTCCGCCACCACGACGTCGGCACCGGCGAGCGCCCTCTTCAGCACCGGCTGATTGCGGCTTCGCAGCTGTTGCGCCCGCCGTGCGTCGTGGGCGTGCTCGGCAAGCGCACCGCAGCAGTCCTGGCCGGGCGGGACGACGACCTCGCACCCGGCCGCTTCCAGCAGCGAGCGCAGACGCATCGCCGTGCCCCCCAGCAGCGCATCGCTGGCGCAGCCGCGAAAGAAGACCACCCGCAGCCGACGCGGGCCGCTCCGCGCCGCCGGGGATCCCGGATCCATCTCGACTGCCGCGGGGGTCGCGGTCCTGGCCGGAGCGGTCGCGGGAATGGCGGTCCTGACCGGAACGCCCGCCGGCGCGTCGGGTTCGGCCGGGGCGGACGCGGGAACGACCGGCGCCGGGGACACCTGGTCGCCGGCGACCATGCGGTCCAGGAGTGTCAGCAGATCGCCGTCGCGCCGGGGACTCGACGGCAGCGTGCCGAGCAAGCGTGCCGGCCGGCCGACCACCGGACGCGCATCGAGACGCTGGCGCCAGCGGTCACCCAGGAGAGCCCGCAGCACGGTTCGCGTCAGTCCGCCGCTGCGGCGCAGCCAGCGGAGCGCGGAACGACGATCGAGCCGCGCCGCCCCGGGCGGCAGCGGCGCCGCTCCACCCCGTTCGGCCGCCAGCTTGCGGCCCTCCTCCAGCAAGCTGTACGGAACACCGCTGGGGCACGCCGTCTCGCAGGCGCGGCAACCCAGGCAGAGATCGAGCGCCCGCAGGACGTCGCGATCGGCCGCGAGCGCGGGATCGGCCAGGCACTCGCCCAGCAGCAGCAGACGACCGCGCGGCGAGAGCGCCTCGTTGCCGGTGGCCAGGAAGGTGGCGCAGTGCGGCAGGCAGAAGCCGCACTCCACGCAGGAACGCAGCAGGTCGGCCACCTGGTGCGACATGCCGGCAGGTTCCCGGACCGGGCGGGTGCTCACGATGCCGGGACCTCGTGTGGAAGAAGCCACGGGAAGCCGGGCAGACGCCCCTCCGGATCGAAGAGCCGCTTCAGCCCCGCCAGCACCTCGTGCGGCACTCCGGCAGCGGGGGGCGGCGGCGGCTGCAGCCGGTCGTCCGTCCAGAGGACGTCCGCGCACCAGCCAGCGGGCGCCGCACCGGCCGCCCGGGGCAGCCACAGGCAGCGCGGCCAGGCCTGCCACACGTGGCGGCCGCCGCCGTGCCGCCACGGGAGAGCACGATCGGCGACCGCCGGGTCCGGTTGCCAGCAGGTCCAGTCGGGTCCCGCGAGGGCCCAGGCGGGGAGCAGGTCGGGATCGAGCAGCGTGCCGGCCCCGGCGAACGGCACGCTGCGGCGTACCCGAGGCGGACCGAGTCGGCCGGCCGCGCGGACGAGATCGCGCTCACGCCGCTCCAGGTCCCAGGCCCGGTCGCGTCCCGCAGCGAACACCACCAGGGATCCCGTGATTCCGCTCGCGTCGCCCTCGACCACGAGCACCGGCGAAGCCATCTCGTCGTTCCAGGATCCGACCACGCTCATGACGGCCCCGGCCACCTCCCACGGTACCGTCGCCGCGGGCGCCGTCACGAACCTCCAGGCCATGGCCCGCTCGGGCATGGGGCGCAGTTGCAGCGTGCAGGCGTCGATGCGCGCCAGCGATCCGCCCGCACCGCACAGCAGGCGCGCCAGGTCGTATCCCGCCACGTTCTTCGCCACCGGGGCGCCGGCGTGGAACGCGCGCCCCGCACCGTCGCTCGCCCAGACCTCGAGCAGGACGTCCCGCGGCATCCGCGCCGCCAGCAGCGCCGGCCCCGCTCCGCCCTGGTCCAGCAGTTCCCCGATGGTGCCGGCGCGCCCCAGGCCCGCCTTTCCCGCGGCTCCGGACCCGCCGGGCTCGAGCCAGACCCCGATCGGCAGCCACAGCCCGTGCTCGAGAGCAGCCCGCTGCACCTCGGCCACCGGGGCATCCGCGGGCGCAGTCACCACCAGATGCTCGGGGCGGACCTGCACGGCCCGGGGCAGGGGCGGCCGCTGCGCCCAGACGACCGGAACCTCGGGGCCGGGCACCTTCTTGCCGGGGTTGAGCAACCCTCGCGGATCGAACACCGCCTTGACGCCGCGCATGAGCCGGGCGGCCTCCGCGTCCACCTGCCATGGCACCGCGTGGAGCTTCTCGATGCCCACGCCATGCTCCCCCGTGATGCTGCCGTCCCGGCGCAGGGCCGCCGCGAGGATCGCGTCGGCGGCGGCATGGGCTCGCCGGCCGCTCTCGCGATCGCGGTCGTCGTGATGGATGCCCGGATGCAGGTTGCCGTCGCCGGCGTGGAACACGGTGGCGATCTCCACCCCGTGCTCGCGCTGCACGGTGCGGATCTCCGCCACCAGACCGGGCAGGTCGCCCACCGGCACCACCACGTCCATGCTCACGTAGCTCGGGGCCAGACGCCCCACGGCGCCGAACGCCTGCTTGCGACACCGCCACAGCTCGGCGCGCTCGGCGTCGTCGCGCGCCGTACGCACCTCGCGCGCGCCCGCCGCCAGCAACAGATCGCCGACGCGGACGGCATCCTCCGCCACCTCCTGCGTCTCGCCGGTGAGTTCCACGATCATCGCGCCGGCCACGTCGGTCGGGAAGCCGAAACCGAAGGCCGCCTCCACCGCGGCGAGCATGGCGGCGTCCACCATCTCCACGGCCACCGGCAGGAGACCGGCCCGGAGCACCGCCCCGACGGCGCGGCTCCCGTCCGCCAGGTCGAGGAAGAAGGCGAGCAGCGTGCTCACGGCGGCCGGCGTCGCGACCAGTCGCAGGTCCGCGGCCGTCACCACGCCCAGCGTGCCCTCGCTGCCGCAGAGCAGCGTGCGGAGATCGATGCCGCGCTCGCTGGGCAGTCCGTGTCCGGTGGTGCGACAGCGACCGCAGGCGTCGATCCATTCCATCCGCAGGACGTGCTGCAACGTGACGCCGTGCCGCAGGCAATGCGGTCCGCCCGCGTTGGTGGCGATGTTGCCGCCGATGGTGGCGGCGGCCTGGCTGCCCGGGTCGGGCGCGAACTGCAGGCCGGCAGCCGCGACGTGGCGACTGACGCTCTCGTTGAAGACCCCTGCGGCGCTACGGATCCGCCGGTCCGACAGGTTCGTCGCACCGTCTGCGACCGCGCCGATCTGCGTCAGGCGCCCGAGGGCGAGCACCACCGTGTCGGCCGCGGGAACAGCACCTCCGGCCAGGCCGGTGCCGCCGCCCCGGCAGGTCACCGGTACGCCGTGGCGAGCGCAGGCGGCCACCGTGGCCGCCGCCGCCGCGGCCGTGCGAGGCAAGGCCACGGCCAGGGGCGTTCCGAGTCGCAGGTGGGAGGCGTCACGGGCGTACACGGCGCGGGCGGCCGCGTCCACGAGCAGGTCATCGCCGAGGATGCGCCGCAACTCGGCCGTGAGCGCCGGCGATGGGACGGGCACCTCAGCCCGCCTCCTCGGTGAGCCGGCGCTGCGGCCGGCGCTCCAGTTCCGCGGCGGTGTGGGTACGCACCGAGGGCGCCGACTGCCGCGCCTGCGCGAGGGCCGCGCGAGCGGCACCGGACAGCGGTCCGGCTCCCGCCAGGGCCAGCTCGGGATCGGAGAGGCTGCCCTCCAGCAAGGTCGCGCAGGCGCAGGCCAGCCGCTCCGCTCCGTCGCCGCGGGCGTGCACGCCCACCAGCCGCTCGCTCTCGGCGTCGAGGACCACCCGCACCATGCTGCCGAATGCGCCGGCCTCGGCGACGCCGGCGGACGGCGAGGCCGCCGGGGCGGCCGACGGGGCGGCCGACGGCGCAACCTCCGGCACGCCTGCCGGCAGGTCTGCCGGCACGCCCGCCGGAGCCTCCGGAGCCGAACGGCCCTCGGCGACCAGGTGGCCGCGGGAGCGCGCCTGGCTCGCCGTGAGCCCCACGCTGGCTACCTGCGGCCAGGTATCGAGAGCTCGCGGAATGGTGTCGTGGCGCACCGACTGCACCCGGCGACCCGCGGCGTGCAGCGCTGCGATCAGCCCCTCGCGGGCGGCCAGGTGCCGGAGCTGGGGAGTGGGGGCCAGATCGCCCACGGCGTAGATGCCGGGCGTGCTCGTCTGCATCGTGCCGTCCACCGCCACCCGGCCGCCGTGATCCATGACGGCGCCGATGCTCTCGAGACCCAGGTCGCCCGTCGCGGGCTGGCGCCCGAGCGCCAGCAGCACGGCGTCGGCAGTCACCAGCCGCTCCTCGCGGCCGGCGATGTCCAGGACCCGGCAGTGTGCCGCGCCGCCGACGGACTTCACCGCGCTGACGCGATGCGCCGCCTTGACCACGATGCCCATCCTCCGGCAGGCGGCGTCCACGGCGCGAGCGCACTCGCCCTCGAGCGCGGGCAGGATCCGTTCGTCCTTCTCGAGCAGCGTCACCTGACATCCCAGCCGCCGTGCCAGCTGCGCCAGTTCCACCCCCACGCAGCCGGCCCCGGCCACCAGCAGCCGCCGCGGCCAGATCTCGCGAGTGAGCAGCTGGTCGCTGGTGAGGATGCAGTCGCCGTCGGCGCGCAGACCGAACGGCTCGGCCGGGCGCGAACCGGTGGCCAGGACGATCCGTGCAGCCTCGATCACGGCGTCGTCGCCGGCCCGGTCCCGCAAGCCGACCCGGCCCGGCCCCAGCAGGCGCCCGCGCCCGCGCAGACGCTGGACACCGGCGACGGCAAGCCGCCGCTCGAGGTCGTCGCCGTGCAGCATGAGGAAGTCGCCGGACGCCGGGGACGGTTCCTCGACCTCGTCGCCGGACGTCCCGGGCGGCAGGTTCGAAGAGGAAACGACCTGCGCAGCGCGGTCGAGTTCGCGGATGAGCGCGCGGACCGCGTGCCGTCCCACCGCTGCGTCGTTGCCGCCCGGCAGGGCGCCGTCGTCCACCAGCACCACCCGCAGGCCCGCCTCGGCCCCCGCCAGGGCGGCGGCCAGACCGCCGGGGCCGGCGCCGATGATCGCGAGGTCGCAGGAGTGGCTCACGGACATCTCCCCTCTCGGCCCGGAGAACCGGTCCCGCGCCGGAGGCGGGCGCCAGCACATCGCGTCACCCAGAGGATAGGTCAAGGGCCAGAGGTCCGCGCCCCCCCCGGGGACACGAACTCCCACCACGACCTAAGTACGCCTGAATTCTACCGTTTCCCCCCTCCAGGGGTCAACCGCCGCCGGCCGCTCGTCGATTGACGCCCCCTGCCGGTGCTTCTATCATGCAGCGGAACGTGTTCCGCGTCGCCTGCGGTCGTGCCGGTGGCACGACCGTCCTCGCCGGCGTCGCCGATCGCTCAGCACCGCGAGGAGGACCCATGAAGATTGCCGTCTGTGTGAAGCAGGTCCCCGACTCGGAGACCCGGATCGACCTGAAGGAGCCGTCGCCCACCCTGGACGATTCGCGCTTCACCCGGGTACTGAATCCCTACGACGCCTACGCCGTCGAGGAGGCGGTCCGGATCAAGGAGAAGGGCGGCGACGTGGAGATCGTCGCCATCACCGTCGGTCCGGACCGGGTGAAGGAGACGATCAAGAAGGACTGTCTCGCCGTCGGCTGCGACCGTGCGCTCATCATCAACGATCCCGCCCTCGAGGGCACCGACCAGCTCGGCACCGCCAGGGTACTGGCCGCTGCGCTGAAGAAGGATTCCTACGACCTGGTGCTGTTCGGCATCAAGGCCATCGACGACGACGCCGGCCAGGTCGGCATCATGGTGGCGGAACTGCTGGATCTGCCCCACGTCTCCACCGTCACCCACCTGGAGCTGGCCGACGGCAAGCTCACCGCCCACCGCGAGATCGAGGGCGGCAAGGAGATCGTGTCGGCGCCGCTGCCGGCGGTGCTCACCTGCCAGAAGGGGCTGAACGAACCGCGGCTGCCGAGCCTGCCCAACATCATGAAAGCAGGTTCCAAGCCCATGGAAGTGGTCACCTGCGCCGATCTGGGCGTGGAGCCCCCGGTCGCCAGGGCGGAGGTCAAGCTCTACTCCCCGCCGCCGCCACGCGGCACGGTGAAGCTCATCGAGGCGGACGATCCCAAGCAGGCCGCTCGCGAGCTGGCCCGCCTGCTGCACGAGGAAGCCAAGATCATCTGACGGGTGGCCGGCCCGGCAGGTCGGACCCGGAGAGGGGAGAACGAGAGATGCCGAACATCGCCGTGTTCATCGAGCAGCGGGAAGGACAGGTGTCGAAGGTGGCCTGGCAGATGCTGAGCGAGGCACGTCGCCAGGTGGACGCCGCCGGCGGCGAGGCCTGGGCCGTGCACCTGCATCCCGCGCCCTGCGAAACCGCCCGCAAGGCGGGCCAGCATGGCGCGCACCGCATCTTCACCGCCGAATCCGAACACTTCAAGCTCTACGACAGCGAGGCCTGGACCCGGGCACTGCAGACGTTCTGCGACCAGCACAAGCCAAATCTGCTCCTGTGCGCCGCCACCTCGCTGGGCAAGGACCTGGCGCCCCGGCTGGCCGCGCGCCTCGACTGTGCCTGCATCAGCGACGCGACGGGTTTGAACCTGGAGGGCGGCGTGACCGTGCGGCGGGCCATGTTCGCGGGCAAGGTCTACGCCGACGTGGTCAGCAAGTCCGACCTGACCGTGGTGGGCATCCGGCCCAACGCCTTCGCCATCGAGGAGTTCGGCGGCGAGAGCGCCGAGGAGACCTTCGATCCCGGTCTCGGCGACCACACGCCGCGCGCCAGGGTGGAGAAGGTGGAGGCCGGCGCCGCGGGCAAGGTGAGCCTGACCGAGGCCGAGGTGGTCGTCTCCGGCGGCCGCGGTATCAAGGGTCCGGAGAACTACCCGATGATCGAGCAGCTCGCCGAGGCCCTGGGGGCCGCGGCCGGGGCGTCGCGGGCGATCGTGGACGCCGGCTGGGTCGATTACAGCCACCAGGTCGGGCAGACCGGCAAGACGGTCAGTCCCAAGCTGTACGTGGCCTGCGGCATCAGCGGGGCCATCCAGCACCTGGCGGGCATGTCGTCGTCCAAGTGCATCGTCGCGATCAACAAGGACGCCAACGCCCCCATCTTCAAGGTGGCCGACTACGGCGTGGTGGGCGACCTCTTCGAGATCGTCCCGACGTTCACGGAGGCGGTGAAGGAGATCCGCAGCTAGCGACCCGGCGGCGGCGGTGAGCCGCGTTGGTCCGCGACCTGACCGGCGGGGCCGTCTTCGGGCGGCCCCGCCGGCGTCTGCGGCACTCTCCTTGCAATACGGCCCCTGCAATACGGCCCGCAGCAGCGATCACGGAGGACGCCCGCACCCGCCGCCGCCGCCGGCCGGGACGCCGGGCGGCCGAAGGTCGAGGAGCCGGTCAACGCCTTCCCTCTGCAGAGGATCGTTTCTTCCGATGAGCAGGACCAATCGCCGCTCCGCGCCGTCTCCGCTCCTCTCCCTGGCCATGATCGTCCGGGACGGTGGCCAGGATCTGGTCCGCTGTCTCACCCACGCTCGGTCCTGGGTGGACGAGATCATCGTCGGCGACACCGGCAGCACCGACGGCAGCCGCGAGCTGGCGGCGGCCCTGGGCGCGCAGGTCCATGCCATCCCCTGGAACGATCACTACGCCGCGGCCCGCAACGCCGTGCTCGACCTCTGCCGGGGCCCCTGGATCGTGGTGCTGGACGCCGACGAGGCCGTGGCACCGGACGACGGCCGCCGCCTCCGCGCGTGGGTCGAGCGACGGGCCGCCGCGGCTGGCGGCCGAGCGGTGGCCGGCGTGCTGCAGACCCGCAACTACGTCGAGAGCGCGGCGGGCGGCTGGCGGCCGATCCTCCGCCCCGACCACCACGGGTGGTGCGGAGGCGATCCGGCGCCCGGCTACGTGCCTTCGTCCAAGGTGCGGCTCTTCCCCCGCCTCGCGGGCGTACGGTTCGCGGGCCGGCTGCACGAGACCGTCGAGGAGAGCCTCGCCCGTAGCGGCGCGGTCCTGGAGAAGCTCGACGCGGTGGTGCATCACTGGGGCTGGCTGCAGCAGGACCCCGCCAAGCTGCGGCGGTACTGCCGGCTCGCGGCACTCAAGGCCGCCGACGACCCCGACCATGCCGGCGCCTGGGCGGAACTGGCCGACGCCCGCGCCGTCTGCGGCGACCTCGCCGGGGCTGCGGTCGCGCTGGAACGAGCCCGGTCGCTCGAACCGCATCGCGTCGATCGACAGCTGGCGCTAGGTCTGGTGCTGTTGCAGTACGGCCGCCTCGGCGACGCCGATCGCCACCTGGCCGCCGTGGCGACGAGCCCCGGCGGCGGCGATTCCCTGCGCGCCGCCGCGATGCACGGACGCGCCCGGGCGGCGCTGCTCGGCGGCCGCAGCGAGGCGGTGGGACCACTCGTCGCCGCCGCCCTGCGCCTGACGCCCGACGACGGCAGCCTGTGGCACACGGTCGGTGCGTGGCACCTTCAGGCAGGCCGGCACGCCTCCGCCCGGCGTGCTCTCGAGCGGGCCCGGCGTCTGCTGCCCGGCAACCGCGAACCGGTTCGCCTGCTCGCCCGGCTCGCCGCCGGTTCGACGGCTGATTGAAAGATCGAGACGCCGGCAGCGGCCCTGCTGGCGACGCCCACGGCAGGGCCGACGGCGGCCCCGCTGGCAACGCCCACGGCAGGGTCGACAACGGTGGCGATGGCAGGGTCGATGGCGGGGTCGAGGCGGTCTACCGCTCCCACTTGCCGATCCGCTTCCAGACCGACTCCATGCTCATGCCCGCCTGCTCGGCGGCCTCAGCGTGGATCTGCGCCTCCCAGAAGCGTCCCAGTTCGCTGCAGGCGACGCCCATGTAGGCGTGGGCGATCGGGTCGTTCTCGTCGTGCTCGAGCGCCGTCTGGCAGGCGACCGCGGCGGCCTCGTACTGGCCCATGCCGCAGAGGAGTCGGCCTCTGCGGCTGTGGGCGGCAGCCAGGGTGGGCTCCAGTTCCAGGGCGCGGCCATACGTGCCGAACGCCTCCTGGAGCTGTTCGAGCTTCTCCAGGCATTCCCCCAGCGCCACGTGCAGCAGACCCGAGTCGGGCATGCGTTCCAGGGCCTGGCGGCAGGTCGATTCGGCAGCGGTGACCGAACCGATCGTCACCATGCTGGTGACCACCCGGTAGCGAGCGATGGCCGAGGACGAATCAGCGGCCACCGCGGCGTGATAGGCCGCGAGGGCGTCGTCGGTCCACTCCAGGTCCCAGTAGAGCTCGCCCAGCGCCACGAGCAGCGCCGCCGAGGGCTCCAGTTCGTCGCGGCCTTTTTCGAGGATGTCGAGGGCGGCGCCCAGTTCGCCGCGTTCGCGGGCATCGGCAGCGGCGGTCACGTAAGCAGCGGGATCTCCGGGGTTCGCGGCGATGAGCGCTTCGCCCTCGGCAGAGCCGTGCTCTGCCAGCACGCCGTCCGCCAGTGCCAGCAGACCGAGGCTGGCGATGAGCAGGATCAGCGCCGGTCGCTTGACCACGTCGGCGGCGTCGCGGTGGCGGGCGAGGTAGTAGCGAGCGAAATGCGACGACATCGACCCTTCCCCCGGGCTGAAAACGCGGATAATGCCCGCCTCGGATGGGCTGCGGGCGCTCCGGCCGGAAGGGATCAAGAGATATGCCAGCAGGGCACGGGCGATGGCGCCCGCCCCCCCGGCAGACCCGGGCAGCTGGGGGAACGGGTCGGGCTTCCGACGGGATCGATCAGCCAGGGTCGCGCAGTGACTCCTCCACCCGGCGCACCTCCTGCTCGGCCTCGGCCACCAGGTCGGTGAGGATCTCGCGCAGAGGTTGCACCTTGCGGGCCAAACCCACGCTCTGCCCGGCCATCAGCGAGCCCCGATCGACGTCACCCTCGACGGCGGCCTCGCGCAGCGATCCCACCCAGTAGCGCTCCACCTCGAACTGCGCCTCCTGCCGGTTCAGTTCGCCCCGCTCGAGCCGGCTCAACAGCTGCAGCTGCAGCGCGCCGAAATCGTTCATGGCCTCGTTGTTGAGTGCTCGGACGGAGACCACCGGCAGCTTGCTGCTGTACTGGGGCGTGGCGACGGCCTCGCGGGAGCGGGCGCGGATGAAGATCTCCTTGAACCGCGGATGCGCCCCGCACTCCTCCGCCATCACGAAGCGCGTGCCCATCTGCACTCCGGCCGCGCCCATGAGCGCGAGATGGGCGATCATCCGGCCGGTGGCGATCCCCCCGGCCACGAACACCGGCACCTCGCGGAACTCGAAGAGGATCTCCTGCAGCAGCACCACCGTGGAGACGTGGCCGATGTGGCCGCCCGCCTCGCTGCCTTCGAGGATGAGGCCGTGGGCGCCGTAGTCGAGCATGCGCCGGGCGATGGAATCCGTGGACGCGAAGCAGAGCACTCTGGCGCCGCTGCTCCTGGCCAGCTCCACCTCGCTCTGCCGCGGGATGGATCCCGCGAAGATGATGTGGCTCACCTTCTTCTCGCAGAGGATGTCCAGGTGCGGCCGGTAGTTCGGAGCGATGGTGATGACGTTGCCGGCGAAGGGGCGGTCGGTCAGTTCGCGCGTCCGGTCCACGTACTCGGCCCACTGCTCGGGCGGCATGTTGCCGGCGGCCAGGCAGCCGAAGGCGCCCAGGTTGCTCATCAGCGACACCAGGTTCGGGTCGCTGATCCAGGTCATGGCGCCGCACATGATGGGCAGCTCGCTGCCCAGGAAGTCCTTGCCGCGGCGCCAGATTCGGTCCAGCGAGGCGGAGGCCCGGACGGGATCGTACGCGGTCATGTCGCGACCTCCGCGGTGAAGGTGAGGCGACAAGGTAGCAGAAGTGACGCCGGGATCAAGCGTCGCCGCCGGCTTCCCTGGCTGCCCGTGGCCCCGGATCAGGAGCCCCGGGGTCGCGATCGGGATCGCCGTCCGGGTCGGGCACGTAGTCGAGCTGCAGAGGGAAGCTCTCCAGGCGCTTGTTCACCGCCGCCTCGAGGAAAGCGTTCACCCACCAGAAGATGTCCTGGCGCCGGATGCTGCGGCGCAGGCGGCGCATGCGCTCCTGCCGCTCGTCCACGGGCATGGTCATGGCACGGTGGATCGCGTCGGCGAGTCCGTCGATGTCGTGCGGATTCACGAGCAGCGCGTAGCGGTGGAGCTGCGCCACGGCTCCAGCGAACTCGCTGAGGATGAGCACGCCGTTCTCGTCCACGTTGCAGGTGCAGTATTCCTTGGCGACCAGATTCATGCCGTCCTTCCACGGTGTGGTCAGCATGATCTCGGCGGTGCGGTAGTAGCCCAGCAGTTCGGTGTCGGTCAAGCTGCGGAAGATGTAGTGCACCGGGATCCAGCCCGGCCGCGTGAACTCGCCGTTGATCTGTCCCACCAGCCGCTCGATCTCCTCCTTCAGGTGGGTGTAGTGCGGGATCTGCCAGCGGCTCGGGACCACCACCTGCACCAGCGTGGTGCGTCCGCGCAGGTCCGGATAGCGACGCAGCGCGCTCCGGTACGCCCGCAGCTTCTCGGGAACGCCCTTCGTGTAGTCGAGGCGGTCGATGCCGAGGATGATGGTGCGCTCGGGGTACTGCTCGTGGATGTACCACGCCGACTCCGCCACCTCCTGCGAGGCGGCGCGCCGGGCGAAGTCCCCGTAGTCGATGCTGATCGGGAAGTTGCCCAGCAGCACCTCGCGGCCGCGGTAGTGGACGTGCGTGCGCGAGGCGCGCCCGTGCACCACGAGATCGCGCCGATCCAGGCTGCGCAGGCAGCTGACGAAGTTGCGCCGGTCGCGAGCGGTCTGGAACCCGACCAGATCGTATTCCAGCAGCTCGCGCAGGATCTGGAACCGCCAGGGCAGCTTGAGGAAGATGTCCAGCGGCGGGAACGGTATGTGCAGGAAGAAGGCGATGCGATTCTGCAGTCCGCGCTGGCGCAGGACGTGCCCCAGCCCGGTGAGATGGTAGTCGTGCACCCAGATGAAGTCGGACTCGCCTGCCTCGCGCTGCACCACCTCCGCGAACCTCTGCTGCACGTGCTGGCTGCAGCGCCAGTAGGCGGGATCGAAGCGGCAGAGCGACTGCAGGTCGTGGAACAGCGGCCAGATCACCTCGTTGGCCCAGCCGCGATAGTAGAGGACCCGCTGCTCGGCGGTCAGTTCCACCGCCGCGAGCGTGTAGCCGGTGTTCTGCGCCGCGCGCTTCAGCAGTTCGGCGACCGGCGCCTCGTCCTCCGCCACCACGCCGGGCCAGCCGATCCAGAGTCCGCCGCGGTCGCGCAGGACCGGCGCCAGCGCGGTGACCAGGCCGCCGCTCCCGGACTTCACGTCCCAGGCGCCGGATTCGCCGTCGCGGCTGAGCACCACCGGCAGGCGGTTCGAGACCGTGATCAGGCGCTGGGCTTTCATGTCCATCCTCCTTCACCCCGACGCCCGTCTCAGGCCAGTTCGATGCGTTCCCCGTTGCCGTGCAGCACTCCGTGAAAGAGCGTGAGGTATTCCACGAGGTGGCGGGTGAGCAGGAAGTTCTCGCGAATGAACTCGCGCGCTTCCTGCCCCATGCGCTCGCGAGCGGCCGGACGCGAGAGCAGATAGCGGATCCAGGTGGCCGCGCCCTCCGGCGTGGAGACCAGGAACCCGGTGTGATGGTTGATGATCTGCAGACGGATGCCGCCGGTGTTGCCGCCGATCACCGGCTTCCCCTTCCACAGCCCCTCGGTGACGGTGAGTCCGAAGCCCTCGCGCACCGACTTCTGCAGGACGATGTCGCTGATCCGCTGCAGGGCATTGATGATGCGGTGGGCGTCCGCCGGCAGCAGGAGCACGCGCACGTCGTCGTCCTGACCGGCGGCCTCCTGCACCTCCTGCAGCACCAGGGCGCCCTCGGGGTCGTCGGTGGCCTCGCCGCCCGCCAGCACCAGCACCAGATGCGGCACGTAGCGGCGAGCCAGACGAAAGGCCTGGATGACCCCCACGGGGTCCTTGAAGCGGTCGAAGCGCGAGACCTGCGTCACCACGTGCCGGTCGGGCGGCAGATCAAATCTCGTGCGGACCGCGGCGATCTCCTCCGCCGGCAGCGCCATGTTCTTCTCGCTCAGGGGATCGATGCTCGGCGGGATCAGGTACTGCGGATGCGGCAGCCGCTGCGAGAAATCCGCCAGGGAGAACACGCTGGCGTCGTAAGCCTGCACGTGCGGGCGCAGGTAGCGCCAGACCGGCCGGTAGGGGCGGCTCACGTCGATATGGCAGCGCCAGATCCACTGCCCCTTCCGCTCGGGCACATGGCTGAGCAGGGCCGCCGGCTGCGGATCGTGGATCACCACCACATCGGCTGCTGCCAGCCGCTCGCGCAGGCGCTCGGCGTTGTCGCGATTAACCCGCTCGTAGGCCTCGAGGAGGGCCGCCGGCATCTCCACCCGGTTGCCCTGCAGGGCGTTGTGGAAGCGCTTGGTGCACTCGTAGAAGCTCTCGTCGCCGGTGATCACCTCCCAGTGCACCTCGAGTCCCAGCTCCTGCATGAACGGCACCAGCTTGGCGAGGATCTCGGCCACCCCGCCACCCACGCGGGTGGAGTTCACGTGCACCACCTTCAGGCCCTGCAGCGGATGCACGAGCCGCTCGATGTGGTCGATCACATCCTGACCGACGATCGGGGCGTAGCGCTTCAGCCCGTTGCTCACAGCGCCCCTCCCCGTCCCTCGGTGACCGACAAGCCGCGGCAGGCCCGCGTCAGCCCCTCGCGCAGCTCGGCCAGCGTGCCCATGAACGGATCGACTCTGGCCAGCGAATCCTCGAGCTCCTCCCAGCGGCCGCCGAACCCGCGCAGCCAGACGCGGAAATCGTCCATCCCCTGCTCGTTGCGACGGCGCGCATCGATGACGTGATAGAAGATGCTGCCGCGGCTGAGCAGCGGCATCACCTCGCTCAGCTCGCGCGGGTCCTGCAGCACCCGTCCGGTCCCGAACACCACGATCTCGGCCGTGATGAAGTGGAACTGCCGGTCTTGCTGGGCCCACGGAACCATCTCGCTCTCGTCCAGACGATCCTCGCAGATGTCGATCAACTCCTGCCGCAGGTCCTCGAGGGTCGCGTGTTCCGAGGGGTCGACCACCGCCAGCCGTTCGGCCAGCACATGGTCGTGCAGGGCGTGGCGCGCCCAGGAGGCGAAATCGTTCGGGAACTCGGGGTCGTCGAAGTGGGGCCGCAGCAGGCGCCCCCAGAAATGGTAGTAGATGATGCGCTCCTCGATGACCAGAAGTCCGTCCCGCAATTCCCGCAGGTTCTGCGCGCGCCGGCCCGTGGCGCGCGCGATGAGCGAGCAGTCGCGCAGCAGAAACGGTTGTCGCTGGGGAGTTTCCGCGCTCAACGAGGGACCTCCGGTGACGGCGTTCG
Organism: Candidatus Krumholzibacteriia bacterium; assembly: GCA_046484865.1. Taxonomy (GTDB): domain Bacteria; phylum Krumholzibacteriota; class Krumholzibacteriia; order LZORAL124-64-63; family LZORAL124-64-63; genus JAWOID01. The sequence continues at coordinate 47,256 of JAWOID010000112.1, read as the reverse complement.
CCTTTCGACACACTAAGCGCAAGTGGTCGATTTGCAAGAACTAAGCCGGTTCGGAGACTCAGCGTGAATGTAGCGGAACCCCACCGCCCGCGCGGGTCAGTCGGTGCTGTTCTCGAGCACGATCTCGGCGAGGTCACGGGCGCGCAGGCTCTCGGAACGCTCCGTCTCGTTGATGGCGTCGCCCAGCATGGTCAGGCAGAACGGACAGACTGTGACCACCTCCGCAGCGCCCGTGTCCGCGGCCTCGTCGATGCGGTTGTGGTTGATCCGCTGGCCGATGTGCTCCTCCATGAACATGCGCCCGCCGCCCGCCCCGCAGCAGAAGCCCGCGCGTCGCGTGCGCGGCATCTCGCGCTGCTCGAGACCGGACACGGCGCCGAGCACCTCGCGCGGCGCCGCGTAGACGTCGTTGTGGCGGCCCAGATAGCAGGAGTCGTGGAAGGTGACGATCTCGGCGGCGGCCGGCTTGACCTTCAGGCGGCCCGCGCCGATCAGATCGCGCAGCAGCTCGCTGTGATGCACGACCTCCACCCGCTCGAGGCCGAAGTCCGGGTACTCGTTCTTGATCATGTTGTAACCGTGCGGGCAGGCGGTGATCACCTTGCGCACGTCGTACTTGCGGAACGCCTCGATGTTCTGCTGCGCCTGCATCTCGAAGAGGTACTCGTTCCCCACGCGGCGCGTGGGATCGCCGCAGCATCCTTCCTCCGTGCCGAGCACCGCATAGTCCACGCCGGCCCGGTTCAGCAGGGTGCAGAGCGCGCGCATGACCTGCTGGTTGCGCGCATCGTAAGCGCCGGAGCAGCCCACGAAGAGCAGGTACTCCGCCCCGCCGCGGTCGCGCAGGCGCGGCACGTCGAGGTCGCCGATCCAGTCCTCGCGCGCCGCGGCGCTGACGTTCCAGGGATTGCTGTTGGTCTCGAGGCCCCGCAGCGCGGTCTGCAGCTCGGGCGGCACCTTGGCCTGGGTCATCGTGAGGAAGCGGCGCTGATCCACGATGTTCGGGATGTGATCGATCATCACCGGGCAGTGCTTCACGCAGTACCCGCAGGTGGTGCAGCCCCAGATGGTGTCCTCGCTGTTGACGTCGCCGATGAGGCTCGGCCGCTCGAGCCCGGCCGCGTAGGCGGTGGCCTCGGCGTGCTTGCCGGCGGCCTTGAGCTTGCCCAGACGCTCGAAATCCTGGGCCCGGGCGTAGACGTGGTCGCGCTCGTCGACGATGAGTTCGCGCGGGTGCAGCGGTTTGCCGGTCGTGTACGTGGGACAGTTGGTGTTGCAGCGGCCGCATTCCGTGCAGGTGTACATGTCGAGGATGCGCCGCCAGGAGAAATCCTCCACCGCCCCCACGCCGAAGCTCTCCTTGCCCTCGAATTCCATGCGGTCGAGGTGCGGCAGCGGCGAGGTGCGCGCCAGGTAGGTGGCCGGCAGCGCCGTCAGCACGTGGAAGTGCTTGCCGAACGGCAGGTAGTTCAGGAACGCGAGCACCAGGATCACGTGCAGCCAGAACATGGCCTGCCACCAGTCGACGACGGTCTCGCGCCCCACCCCGGCGAAGATCCCCGCCAGGGCGGTGCCGGCCCAGGCCCAGTCGCGCTCGAAGGTCTCGGGAACCAGGGTGAAGAGAGCCGCGTCGTAGATCATGTCGGTGACCATCAGGGCGCCGATCCACAGCAGGATCAGCAACCCCTCGGCGCTGAGGTGCAGGCGGGCGGGCCGTGTGACCAGCCGCCGCCACAGCCCGTACAGGATCGCGACCAGCACGAGGACGGCGAAGGTGTCCTTGGCCGTGGCGTAGATCAGACCCAGCGGTCCGTCGAAGAGCGGCAGGTGGAACTCGGAGCTGTACCCGCGCGCCACCAGCGTGATCGTGCGCAGCGAGACCGCGATGAAGCCGGCGAAGATCGCCACGTGCATCCAGCCCGGCCCGAACTCGTACAGCATGCGCTCCTGGCCGAAGCCGATGCGGAACAGGTTCCGCAACCGCACTCCGGGGTGGTCGGTGCGGTCGTCGGGCTCCCCGCTGCGGAGGATCCAGTAGCGATGGGCGATGGTGCTGGCGAACAGTGCGAGCGAGGCGAACAGCAGGAGCGACATCCACACCGGACTCACGGCGGCCCCTTTCCCGAGCAGTGGAGGATCGGAGTGCTCGGGCGAGCATAAGGGCGGCTCCAGCACGGGAAAAGGGAAATCCCGCGCCGGCGGCGCGACTTCCGGCCAGCGGCCGGCGCGCACCCGGCGCACGCCCGGCGCACCCGCCATCGCCGCCGCCGGGCGGACTGGACAACCCCAGCACCCGCGGCTACACTTCCTGACGCCACCGCACGGCCGGGGCCACGGCGCCGCGGCCGTTGCCGTTTGCGGAGTCGCGGCCCGGAACGGCCGTAACGAGGGAGGACGCGTGAACCCCAGCAGCAACCAGGGCACTGCGGGTCCGGGCGCCGGCGGGGCCGTGCCCCAGCCGGACGACGCGCGCCTGCGCCGCCTGTTCGAATCCATGCGGCGTATCGTCGTGGTGGGCCTGTCGCCCAAGCCCGAACGCGCAAGCCATGGCATCGCCCGGTTCCTGATCGGCCAGGGCTTCGACGTGGTCGGGGTGAACCCCGCCCACGACGAGATCCTCGGCGTTCCGGTCTACCGCTCGCTGGCGGACGTCCCGGGCGACATCGACGTGGTGGACGTCTTCCGGCGCAGCGACGAGGTGGAGCCGATCGTGGAGCAGGCGGTGCAGCGCCGGGTCGGGTTCATCTGGCTCCAGGAAGGCGTCGTCAACGACGCCGCGGCCCGTGCGGCTCATGCCGCCGGGATCGAGATCATCATGGACCGCTGCATCTACCAGGAGTGGCTGCGCCTGATGAACGCGTGACGGTGGGAAGCCGGCACGGCACGGACGCGCTTCGGGACGGACGATGATGGCTGGCAGGCCCCTGCACCTCGTGACCGGCGCCCTCGGCTTCGTGGGGCTTCATCTCGTCGAGCAGTTGCTGGGTGAGGGCGGCGCCGTGGCGGGTCTGGGCCGGCACGGTCCCGCCGACCCGTTGCCGGGCGCGGTGCGCGGCTTCGCGCAGGCCGGCGCGGCGGCCTCGCTGCCACGAGGCGTCCGCTTCGAGGGCGACGCGGGCGCATGGGATTACGCGCCTTGCGCGCTCGAGGATCCGGCTCCCGTTCGGCAACTGGTCGAGGACCTGCGGCCGGCGGTGATCTTCCACCTGGCCGCCCAGAGTTCCGCCGCCCGTTCCTTCACCGACCCGCAGGACACGTTCCAGTCCAACGTGATCGGCACGCTCAATCTGCTGGAGGCGGTGCGGTTCCTCCCGGAGACGGAACGCCCGACGCTGGTGATGGTGGGCTCGGCCGAGGAGTACGGCCGCCTCGACGCCACGGGTCCGGTGGCCGAGGATCATCCCGTCCGGCCGGTGTCCCCCTACGGCGCCAGCAAGGCCGCCCAGACGCTGCTCTGCCAGCAGTACCACCGAGCGTTCGCGCTGCCGGTGGTGGTGACGCGTTCGTTCAGCCACACGGGCCCCGGGCAGGACGCTCGGTTCGCCCTGCCGAGCTTCGCGCGCCAGATCGCGGCCGCGGAGCGCGGCGAAGGGCCGCGCGAGCTGTCGGTCGGGGATCTGTCGCCGGTGCGCGACTACCTGGACGTGCGGGACGTGGCGGTCGCCTACCGGCGACTGGCGGAGGCCGGCGTCCCGGGCGAGGTTTACAACGTCGCCTCGGGTCGCGGCGTGACCATCCGCGCCGCCCTGCAGATGCTCCTGGATCGCGCGCAGGTGCCCCTGACGGTCCGGACCGACCCGCAGCGCCTGCGCCCGGCGGACATCCCGTACCTGGTCGGGTCAGCGGCGCGACTGGAGCGATGCACCGGTTGGCGGCCCGCCCGCCGCCTCGAGGACACACTGGCCGAACTGCTGGACGATGTGCGAAAGGAGCATTCATGACCCGCATCTGCATGGTGGGCACGGGCTACGTGGGACTGGTGTCGGGCGCCTGCATGGCCGACTTCGGGCACGAGGTCACCTGCGTGGACGTGCTGGAGGAACGGATCGAGGGGCTGCAGCACGGGGTCATCCCGTTCCACGAGCCGGGGCTGGACCAGCTCGTCCGCAAGAACGTGGCTGACCGACGGCTGTTCTTCACGTCCAGCCTCGCCGAAGGCATGCGCAACGCCGATGTGGTCTTCATCGCCGTGCAGACGCCCATGGCCGAGACCGGCGAGGCCGACCTGACGTACGTCATGCAGGTCGGAGCCGAGGTGGGTCGGCTGCTCGACGGCTACAAGGTCATCGTCACGAAGTCCACCGTGCCGGTGGGTACCGCGCGCAAGCTCCAGCGTGTGATCCGCGAGAATCTGACTCGCGACGTCACGTTCGACATGGCCAGCAACCCCGAGTTCCTGCGCGAAGGTTCGAGCATCGAGGACTTCATGCGCCCGGACCGGGTGGTGATCGGGCTCGAGAGCGAGCGTGCGGAGAAGGCGATGCGCGACATCTATCGGCCGCTCTTCCTGCTGGACACGCCCATCGTGGTCGCGGACATCGAGACCGCCGAGACGATCAAGTACGCCTGCAACAGCTACCTGGCGGTGAAGATCTCGTTCATCAACGAGATCGCCGCCCTGGCGGAGGCCGTGGGAGCGAACGTGTCGACGATCGCCAAGGCCATGGGGCTCGATCGGCGCATCGGTCGCAAGTTCCTGCACGCAGGCCTCGGCTTCGGCGGCAGCTGCCTGCCCAAGGACACCAGCGCTCTGGTGCACATCGCGCGGGAGGCCGGTTCGCGCGTCTCGCTGGTGGAAGCGGCCATGGCGGTGAATGCCGGCCTGCCGGATCGAGCTCTGGCCAAGGCACGGGCGCTGGTAGGCGGCTTCGAGGGCAGGACGGTGGCGCTGCTCGGCGTGGCGTTCAAGCCCAACACCGACGACATCCGCTCGGCCGCCAGCCTCAGGATCGCCCGGCTGCTGCTGGAGGGGGGCGCCGAAATCCGCGTGCACGATCCCGTGGCGATGCCGAACTTCCGCGAGGTGTTCCCGGACATCGAATACAGCGACTCGCCCTACCAGGCGTGCGAGGGGGCCGACCTGGCGATCCTCGTCACCGAGTGGAACCAGTACCGGCAGCTCGATTTCCATCACCTCGGACGCATCATGAAGGGTAGATCTTTTCTCGACTGCCGGAACGTGTATAGTCAGGAGTACGTGAGCGAGTTCGGCTTCGCGTACGACAGCTTCGGCCGCCCACCCCGGCAGGTGCCCGGCGGGGAGAGGCCGACGCCAACGTGGCCCCAGGAGGAGCCGGCATGATCGACGGCGTGCAGGTGAAGCCGCTGAAGGTGATCCCCGACGAACGCGGCTGGCTGATGGAGATGCTGCGCGCAGACGATCCGTTCTTCCAGCAGTTCGGTCAGGTGTACCTCACTGCCGTGTATCCCGGCGTGGTGAAGGGGTGGCACTACCATCGGCTCCAGACGGACCACTTCGTCTGCGTCCACGGCATGTCCAAGGTGGTGCTCTACGACCGCCGCGAGGAGTCGCCGACCCGCGGCGAGGTGAACGAGTTCTTCATGGGCGAGCGGAACAACATCCTGGTGGTCATCCCTCCGGGCGTGCTGCACGGCATGAAGGGAACGGGAACGGACGTGGCGATGATCGTCAACGTGCCGACCCACACGTACCGCTACGACGATCCCGACGAGTTCCGGGTGGACCCTCACGACAACGACATTCCCTACGACTGGTCCATCCGCGACTACTAGATCTTTTCGCGGGGAGTCGCCGCCCGCGGCAGCCGACGGAAGGCATCGAAAGGAAGCCATGGCGCAGCAGAGCAAGCCGACTGGGCGGAGGGTGTCCCGCTACGATCTCGTCACGCCCATGCGGCCGTGCAAGGACGAGATCATGGAGAAGTTCGAGCGCATCCTCATGTCCGGGAACTTCATCCTCGGGGAGGAGGTGGCGCTGCTGGAGCGCGAACTGGCCGACGCCTGCGACGTTCCCGAGGCGGTCGGCGTCGCCTCGGGCTCGTCGGCCCTCTACGTCGCCTTGGCCATGGCCGGCGTGCGACCGGGCGACGAGGTGATCACCACCCCGTACACCTTCGAGGCCACCATCGAGGCGATCATCCTGCTGGGCGCCACGCCGGTGTTCGTGGACATCCGCCCCATGGACCTGAACCTCGACCCCGGGCTGCTCGAGCACGCGATCAACGAGCGGACCCGCGTGATCCTGCCCGTGCACATCTTCGGCGCGCCCTGCGACATGCATCGCATCGTGGCGGTGGCCGAGGCCCACGAGCTGGACGTCGTGGTGGACATGGCGCAGGCCTTCGGCAGCATGTACGCCGGCCGACCCTGCGGCTCCTACGCGCGCATGAGCACCCTGAGCTTCTATCCGACCAAGAACCTGCCCGGCATCGGAGACGGCGGCATGATCTTCTGCCGCAGCACCGAGGACGCCGCCCGGGTGCGGGCGTTCCGGGGCCACAAGGCCATGCGCAGCAACGGCCACCTGTATCCAGGCTGGAACAGCCGGCTGGACGAGATCCAGGCCATGGCCATCCGCGTGCGGTACGCGAGGTTCAAGGAGGAACAGGCCGATCGGGATCGGGTGGCCGAGATCTACGATGCGTTCATCCCCCCGGCGAGCAGACTGCGGACACCGAACGGCGGCGTGGGGATGCGGTCGGTCTACCACCAGTACTGGGTGAGGACGCCGCAGAGGGACGACTTGCGCGCCCGGCTGGACGACGCCGGCATCGATACCGGCATCTACTATGACCCCCCGCTGCACCGGCAGGAGCTGGCGGAGTACTGCCGCGTGAGCGGCGGCCCCGGACTGCCGGAGGCCGAGCGGGCCGGTCGCGAGGTCCTGACCCTGCCCATCCATGCCGCCCTGGCGGTCGAGGACGCCGAGCGCATCGGACGGCTCGTGGGCGATTTCCTGCGGCGCGAATGATCCCGGCGCCGGCGCATGGCCGGCGCCGAGCAGTCGACGGGCCGCCGAAGCGACATCTCAGCCACGGCGGCTGACCGGGAGGCCAACACGTGAGGCGCAGCAACACCAGGCGTAGCGAAGCAGGCGCGCGGCCGCTGATCTTCGGCACCCTCGACGGGACGCTGGCCAAGCGCCAGACGCAGACGGTGATCAATCGCCTGGCCGAGCTGCTGCCGCGTTCGACCTGCCAGATGACCATCATCCCCTCGCCCGTGAACGGCTCCGAGTCGTCGGACGAGCCGTACCTCGCCTGCACGGCGGCCGAGGTGGAGCATCTCGAGGATCGGCTGCTCGCGGACGAGTTCCGGCTGGTCGTGGTGCGCGCCGCCGACCTGGTGCTGCCGCTGCGCGACGGCGTGCTCACGGTGGCCGTGCCGCAGCGGATCCGCCCGTTCGACGCGCTGCTGAACCGTGACGGCCTCATCACCGAGGAGATGCCCGCCGGCAAGGTGGTGGGCGTGCTGAACCTCGCCGTCAAGGCCCAGATGCAACCGCTCTGGCCCCACCTGCACTACCGCATCCTCACCGGCGGCGTGGATCGAGCACTCGAACGATTCCTGCGGCACAAGGAAGTGGACGCCCTGGTCATGCCCGCCTCCGCGGCGGAGGACCTGGGGATCCAGGGCATCGTCAGCGAGATCTTCTATCCCGAGTTGATCCTGCCCAGCGGCGGTCAGGGCATCCTCGTGGTGCTCGCCCGCGCCGACGACCGTGAAGCGGCCGAGCGCCTGGCCCCCCTCCACAGCGAGAGCACGGCCCGCGAGATGGCGGCCGAGCACGCGGTGATCCAGCGCCTGGCATCGGACCAGGACCTGCCCGTCGGTGTACTCGCGCACCTGGACGTCGATCGCCTGGAGGTGGCCGCCGCGGTCGGATCGCCTCGGGGCGACCGCGTCCGGCGCGCCGCCCTGACCGGATCGCCCGAGTCGGCGGAGGATCTCGGGACGCGTCTGGCGGAGAAGTTCCTGCGCCATGCCGAATCCCTGATCGATCTGCTGGAGGCCGATTTCCCCGATGGCCTGCCCGGGGACGAAGCGGCCGGCGAGGACCTCGCCGCCGACGATCTGGATCTGGACGATCCAGGCGCGGATCGGGAACTGGACGAGGCCATCGAGGCGGAACTGGCCGACCTCGACCGCCGTCCTTCCGACGACTAGGCCTGCCTGAGAACCCTCTTTGAACCGCCAGCCTGATTGCAACGGGCTGTGGTACTTGCAACTTCGGCGACGGACAACGGGTCGGCCTCCAGCGGGGATCGTCGAGTTCGTGGTTGACCATGCCCGCCAAGTTGCAGGACCGGGGCCGAAAACATTCTTCGCGGAATGACAAATTCTTCGATCACACCGGAAATCCTGCACCCAGATCAGCATCCCGTGCGTTGTTCAAAGTAGGGGAGTAGGACATTCTCCAACCCCCCGGCTGCGTCCACCGGTCTGTCGGCCAGGATTCATCGGTCGTTAGCGTGTCGTATTCGAACCAGCATGGACGCAGCCGGGCGGGCACGTTCGCGAGACATCGGGTCAACGAGACATAGGGTCAACGAGACATCGAGTCGGCTTGGGCCGGAACGTCCGGGCGATCACACAGGGCGAGGGTGGTCGTCGGACGGCTCCGGCCCCTCTATTGATCCGCGAGCCGCGCCAGAGTCGGCCGTGGGCGCATGTCCGCGGCCACCTGCGCTGCTGCGAATGGGTTGCGCATCTGAGCCGTGCCCACCTGCACCGCCACCGCGCCGAGCGCGAAGAACTTCAGCGCATCCGCGGCGGTCACGATCCCACCAACCCCGATCACGGCAACGGCGGCCCGCTGCACGATCTCGTCGACCCGCGCGAGGGCGATGGGCAGCAGGGCCGGACCGCTGTAGCCGCCGAACCGGCGCGGCAGGACGGGGCGGCCGGTGGCCAGGTCCACGTCGAGCCCCAGGACGGTGTTGATCGCGACGACGGCATCGACGCCTCCGTCGCGTGCAGCCACGGCCAGCGGCACCGGACTCGCCACATTGGGCGTGAGCTTGGCGAGCAGAGCACGATCCGGCAACTCGGAGCGGGCCGCTTCGGCACACGCCCGCACGGTCGCCGGATCGCTGCCGAAATCATGTCCGCCCTCGGCGATATTCGGGCAGCTGAGGTTGAGTTCCACCCCGTGCCAGTGCCTCAGGTGCCGTCCCGCCTCGTGGAGTCTGCGGGCCATGGACGCGAACTCGTCGGGCCGGGTGGCGGCGAGGCTCACGACGGTCGGGACCGCCCGCTCCTCGAGCGCGGGCAACACCTCGTCCACGAAGGCGTCGAAGCCGACGTTCTCCAGGCCGATGCTGTTGAGCGCGCCCCAGGGAAGCTCCACCAGCCGGGGCATCGGATTGCCGGGCCGTGATTTCGGCGTGACCGTCTTCGTCACCACCGCGCCGAGCCCCTGGTACGGGCTCGGCGACTCCTCGCTGCTGACGTCGTGAGCCGCCAGTCCGTAGCCGAAGCAGCCGGATGCGGTCCACACCCGCCCCGGGAACTCGCGTGGACCCAGGCGGAAGGGGGCGCAAGGATCGGTCCGCCACCAGCCCGGAAGTTCCGACGTCTGCGCCCCGGCAGCTTCGAAAGCCGGATACGACCGGGGCGCCTTTCCTGCGGTCATGGGTCGCCTCCCGAGGACACGCTCGATCGGCCGAACAGCTCCCAGTCGATCTGCTCGGCCGCGAACACCGGGCCCACCTCGCAGCTCGTCGCCGGGCGGAACGGACGGTCGGCCAGGGGCAGGCTGTCCGCCCGGGGATCTCGCAGCGGGACCACGCACCCCTTGCACACTCCGTAACCGCAGCCCATGTGCTCCTCGACGGAGACCAGGCAAGGCCAGCCGGTCTCCTGGGCCCAGCGTGCGACGGCGCGCAGCAGCGGCATCGGCCCGCAGGCCAGGAGGCGCCAGCCCGTCAGCGAGGGCAGCGTGCCGGGCGCCGGCTGCGGCGTGCCGGGCGCCGGCTGCGGCGCACCGGACAGTGGCTGCGGCGAGCCGGGGAGCGGCTGCGGCGAACCGGGCAGCGGCTGCGGCGAACCGGGCGGCGGCTGTGCGGCCAGATCGCGGGCGAGGTCGGTCACCAGCCCCACGAAGCCGTCGCGGCCGGCCGGCAGTCTCGACGGGGCTTCCACGCTCACGTTCCAGCCGTCCAGCAGGCTCCAGGGGACATCGGCGCCGTCGCGGGCGCCGAAGCACGCGACGTCGCCCGGGCGGGCGTAACGGCGCCACCAGGCATAGAGGGGCGGCAGACCCACGCCGCCGGCCAGCAGCAGCGCCGGCAGCTCGCCGGGGGCGGGAAACGGCCGTCCGAGGGGTCCGAGGAACGTCATGCGCTCTCCGCGTCGGAGTTCCGCCATCAACGCCGTGCCGCGTCCCACCACGCGATAGAGGACGCTCACCTGCGGTCCGTCCGCGGCCAGGATGGAGAACGGGCGCCCGAAGACCAGTTCGCGGTCGCCCAGCAGGTTCAGCATGGTGAACTGACCCGGCTCGAAGTCCACCGGATGGGTCAATTCCAGGTCCAGCCGCAGCAGGCCCGCCGAGACAGGTGCGTTGGCCGTGATCCGCGCGATCAGCCGCTCGGCGCCTGCCCGCCCTTCGCTCACGGCCGCCCTCCACCGGTGCCGGCACTGCTCGTGTCCGGTTCCGCCGGCGGGGGCGCCTGACCCCCGATCGGACTCCAGGCGCGGCGTCGCCGTTCCTCGCGCTTGCGCACCTCCTCCTCCTCACGGCGCAGCTGCTCCAGCCGCTCCTGCTCCAGCCGTTCCCGTTCGAGGCGTTCCTGCTCCAGCCGTTCCCGTTCCAGCCGTTCCCGTTCCAGACGCTCCTGTTCGAGGCGCTCCTCTTCCAGAGGCTCCTGTTCGAGGCGCCCCGACTCCGGCAGCGGCTGCACACCGGGCGACTCCGGGCCCGGCCGGTCGCTCGGCGGCAGGTCCGGCGCAGCACCGTCCACGGTGGGCTCTTCCTGGGGCAGATCCGGGGCGGCCGCCGCCTCCAGCGGCCCGACGGCGCTGTCGGGTACGGCGGTCGGGGCCTGGACGCCGGCAAGAGGGATCACCGTCCCGGGAATCCCGCCGCTGACCACACCGGGCACCGGAACCGTGGCGCCCGCATCCTGGGCGCCCGCGGCAGCCGCCGTCGGGGCCTGGCGACGAGCCGCGGCCGCGATGGCGCTCGCGGGTGCGGCGAACACGATGTCGGGGCCTCGTTGCCGGTAGATCTTGCGCCTGCGCAGGCCGGTATCCGAGGGCGGGAAGAGTTGCTGGCTCGTGGTTGCGATCACGGTCTCCGGCTCGACCGCGCCTTCCTGGCGACGCTCCTGCAGCTGAACGTCCCGCCGCTCCAGGAGGAACGCCAGCAGATCGCCCCGGGCGCCCTGGCTCAGGGCGTAGGCCTGGGCGGAATCGGGAAAGCGTTCCTGGACCTCGGCCGCCAGCAAGGCGGCCGAGTCCGGCAGGTCCAGGTGCTGACGGTAGACCAGCTGGGCGCCGTAGAGGGCGCGGGCGGCCACCAGGCTGTCGGCCTCCTCGTGGCGAGCAGCCTCGAGGAAGAGATCCGCCGCCTGCCGCGGACGGTCGAATGCGAAGAGCATGCCGTTGGCCTGCAGCAGCAGCAGGCGCGACCGTTCGGGCCCCGAAGCATCGGGCAGTCGGCCCTCGGCCGCGAGGTAGTCCTGGAGCATGGACAGGATCTGCGCCGAGCGCTCGGGCTGGTCCAGTTCCCGGCGGCCGCGGACCGCGTTCTGGAAATGCTCGCGGGCCCGTTCCCAGTCGCCCCGGCGCAGCGCCACGTAACCGAGCACGTCAGCTGCGCGCGCGTTCACCACCGGCGTGCCCCACTCCGGTGGCATGTTCTCCAGGATGGCCGCGGCCGCGCCGTCGTCGCCGCGGCTCGATGTGACCTCGGCGCGCGCCAGAGCCACCTCTCCCTGCCGGGCGTAGACCTCGGCCTCGTCGCGCAGCGCGGCCAGCAGCGACTCGGCCTCCGCGGCCTGACCGATCCGCCCCAGCGCCCGGGCCAGCAACAGGCGGGTATCGAACCCCACCTCCGTCCCTGCGGTACTGTCCAGGACGTCCTGCAGCACCGGAACGACCGACTCGTAGTCCCCGAGTTCCCAGTAGGTCTCGCCCAGCTTCAGGGCGATGGCCTGCTTCCCCTCGCCCTGCGGGAAACGGGTCCGGTACTCCTCGAACGCATCCCGCGCCTGTTCCCAGCGTTCGAGAACGAAACTGCTCTCTCCCTTCACCCTCAGCGCCTCGGCCTGGAAGCGGCTGTCGGGATAGCGCCGGTCCAGCCGCTCCAGGAAGTCCTGGCTCGTGGCGACGTTTCCCAGATGCATGTAGTTGAGCGCCTGCAGGAAGAGCGCCTCCTCCTCGTACCGCGTGGCGGGAAAGTTCGTGAAGAGCAGGTCGAGCTTGCGAATGGACGTCCGATGGTTCTGCAGCCGGTGGTGCGCCTTCCCCTGCAGGAAGAGCGCATCATCGATGAGCGCATGGCCGGGATGCTGGTCGATCACCTTCTGCGCCTTCTGGATGGCGCGCTCGTAATCTCCCCGCTGCGCCGAGTCGACCTCGCTGACGTCCTCCTTGCGCTTCAGCCGATCCTCGCGCGCCCGCTCCGCGCTCCCGAAGGCCTGCTCCGCGTTGTAGAAGGTGTTGTACTTGGCGCAGCCGCCGAGAGCCAGCACCACCAGCAGGAGGCCCCCACAGGCGACGGCGGCCCGGCGGCGCCCCGCCCGCACCAGGAACGTGCGGCTGCGGCGTCGAGGGCTGCTCCGGACAGCCGCGGACCCTGGGCAGGAACGACCCGGGCGGCGGATCGGATGGGCATGCGATGGGCGGATCATGGTCAGCGGAGGCCTTCCGTACCGGGGCCGGGAGGCCGACGGGTGGGCGGCGCCCCGTCCGGCGCCGCACCCCTCCCGGGTCCTAGATGCTAGCGGTCTCGTCGCGATAGGTCAAACGCCCTCGCAGGAAGGTGGCCACCACCTTGCCGGTGAGGGTCTCGCCGCGGAAGGACGAGTTCCGGCTGCGGGAGTGGAACCGCGCGGGATCCACCTGCCACTGCCGCTGCGGATCGAAGAGCACGAAATCCGCCTCGCCCCCCTCCTCCAGGCGCCCGCCGGGCAGATTCATCACGGCCGCGGGCTTTTCCGTCATACACTCGACCAGCCGGCCGAGATCCATCTTTCCGTCGCGCACCAGATAGGTGACCCCGACCGCCAGGGCCGTCTCGAGCCCGAGCACGCCGAAGGGGGCCTGATCGAACTGGTATTCCTTCTCCGTGGCGGTATGCGGCGCGTGGTCGGTGGCGATGCAGTCGATGGCGCCGTCGGCCAGGCCCTCGGCCACGGCCGCCACGTCCTCGGGCTCCCGCAGCGGCGGGTTCATCTTGAACAGCGGCGAGTACGTGCGGCAGCGGGAGTGGTCCTGGCTGAGGTGGTGAGGAGTGGCCTCGGCGGTGACGCGCACCCCGTCGTGCTTGGCGCGCCGGATGATCTCCACGGCTCCCGCCGTGGACACGTGCGCGACGTGCAGGTGACCGCCCGTGGCGCGGGCCAGCTCCACGTCGCGGAAGATGAAGGCGTCCTCCGCCGCCCGGGGGATCCCCGACAGGCCGAGCCGCGTCGACCAGTAGCCGGCGTGCATCACGCCCGGGCCCACCAGGGTCAGGTCCTCGGCGTGCGAGATCACCGGCACGTCGAGCATGCGGGCGAACTTGAGCGCGTTCGCCATCAGGCTGCCGTTGACCACGGGCGAGCCGTCGTCGGTGAACCCCACCGCGCCCACCTCGAGCATCGAACCGAACTCGGTGAGCGCCTCGCCCCGCCGGCCCGGGCTGATGGCGCCGGTGGGGAACACGTGGCACAGGCCGGCCTCGCGACCGCGGTCGATGACGTAGCGTACCAGACCCGGGTTGTCGATCGGGGGGTCGGTGTTGGGCATGGTGACCACGGCGGTGTAGCCGCCCGCCGATGCGGCGCGGCTGCCCGTGGCCACGGTCTCCTTCTCCTCCTGGCCGGGCTCGCGGAAATGCACGTGGAGGTCCACGAACCCCGGCGCACAGACCAGGCCGCCCGCCTCCAGTTGCGGCAGCCCTTCGGTCGTGGGCGTCCCCGTCCCCAGCGATTCGATGCGGCCGCGCTTCACGTGCAGGAAGCCCTTGCGCTCGGACAGCTCGCCGCGGCGACAGAGCCGGACGTCCACCACCAGGTACTCCGAGGGTATGCGCTCCCAGCTCCAGTCGGTCATCTCGCCTCCGTCTGCGGCCGCGGCCGCTTCACTCCCTGTCCGGGGCGGCCCCGAACGCTCCCGGCTCTCCGCCGGAGAGCAGGTAGATCAGCGCCATGCGCACGGCGACCCCGTTGGCCACCTGGTCGAGGATCACCTGGCGCGGGCCGTCCGCCACATCGCCGGCGATCTCCACGTCGCGGTTCATGGGCCCCGGATGCATGATGAACGTGTCCGGACCGAGCCCGCGGACCACCTCGGCGGTGATGCCGTACATGCGGTGGTACTCGCGGTTGCTGGGGAACGCCCTGGCCGCGTGCCGCTCGAGCTGGATGCGCAGCACGTTCAGCACGTCGGCCTCGGCGACCGCGCTCCGCAGGTCGTGCTCCACCCGCACCCCCATGCGCTCGATCCCGCCCGGCACCATGGTGGGCGGTCCGCACACGGTCACCTGGGCGCCGAGCTTGGTCAGGCCCCAGATGTTCGAGCGAGCCACGCGGCTGTGGGCGATGTCGCCGATGATGGTCACGCGCTTGCCTCGCAGGTCGCCGAGGCGCTGGCGCATGGTCATGATGTCGAGGAGGCCCTGGGTGGGATGCTCGTGACACCCGTCGCCGGCGTTGATCACCGAGCACTTCAGCACATCGGCCAGGTAGTGCGCCGCTCCCGACGAGCCATGGCGCACCACGAGCATGTCGATCTTCATGGCCTGCAGGTTCTCGGCGGTGTCGCGGAGCGTCTCGCCCTTCTTGAAGCTGCTGGACTCGGTGCTGAAGTTCACGATGTCCGCCGACAGCCGCTTCTCGGCCAGCTCGAAGCTGATCCGCGTGCGGGTGCTCGGCTCATGGAAGAGGTTCACCACCGTGCGGCCGCGCATGATGGGCACGCCGCGCACGGGGCGATCGAAAACGGCGCGGAACCTCGCCGCCATGTCGAGGATCCCCAGGATCTCCTCGGCCGAAAGCTCCTCGAGGCCGAGCACGTCCTTGCGCTTGAGGATCATCAATCCTGCACCTCCGCCACCGCGACCTCCTCCTTGCCGTCGAACTCCTCGACCTTAACCTTGATGACCTCCCGCTGCGACGTCGGCACGTTCTTGCCCACATAGTCGGGCCGGATGGGCAGCTCGCGATGCCCTCGGTCGATCAGGACGGCGAGGCGGATGGCCTGGGGGCGTCCCCAGTCCATGATCTCGTCCATGGCGGCGCGGACGGTGCGGCCGGTGTAGAGCACGTCGTCCACCAGGACGATGATCCGGCCACTGATGTCGAACGGCACCTCGGTGCGGGAGACGGTCGGACTCGGGCCGAGCGTGGAGAGGTCGTCGCGGTAGAAGGTGATGTCCACCGTACCCAGGGGCACCTCCACCCCCTCCACCTGGCGGATCACCTCCTGGATGCGACGCGCCAGCGGCACGCCTCGCCGCTGCACTCCCAGCAGCACGAGATTCTCCGTGCCCTTCTGGGCCTCGAGGATCTCGTGGGCCATCCGCTTGAGGGCCCGGCCCATCTCCTTGGCGTTCATGATCACGGCTTTTTCGGTCAGACTCATGGCCTACCTCGGGAGGGCTGTCGCGGGGAGCCGGCGCGAAAAACGGCACGAGCGCTACCACTCATGCCGCCCTGCTCGCCGGCGCCCGCGGGATCCGGCCGTGCGCCGGCTCGCGCGGGGATGTTAGCAACGGGTCTGCTGCGAGGCAAGCCGCAATCGACGGCGGCAGCTCAGCCCCCCCCCGGCCCGGACCTCGGCCCCTCCCTCAGCCCCCCCGCGCCGAGCCGGTGGATCCGGCAGCCGCAGGCACGCAGGAAGCCCTCGTCGTGAGACGCGATCACCACCGCCGTGGCGTCGTCCACGGCGTCCGCCAGCAGGTCTTGCACCTGGCGGCGGCCGGCGGCATCCAGGGCGGCGGTGGGTTCGTCCAGCAGCAGCAGCGGCCGGCGCGACCGCAGCACCAGGGACAGAGCCAGCCGGCGACGCTGTCCGGTGCTGAGATCGCGCGGGTCGCGATCTTCGTACCCGGGCGGCAGCCCGGCCGAGGCGAGCAGATCCGCGGGCGTGGTCGCCCGCAAGGCCGGGTCGAGGGCCGCCTCGGCGGCGATGCTCCTGCGCGTGAAGACGTACTCGGGAAACTGCGGGGCCAGCAATGCCACACCGTGGTCGAGATCCGTGTCGCCGCCGGCGTAGAGCACGCGACCGACCACCGTCACCGACCCTCGCCGCGGCCGGTGGAGCCCCGCCGCAGCGCCCAGCAGGGTGCTCTTGCCGCAGCCGCTGGGACCGATGATTCCGTGCCGTTCCCCGGCGCGGATCACCAGGTTCACGCCCGCGAACAGCGGACGCCCACCCGGCGCGCAACTCAGGTCCCGCCAGGCGGCCACCACCGGCGCCGCCGCGCCTGACGGGGAATCCGCGCCGCCGGCCGCGGTCGGGGGGCCCCCGGCGGCCTCCCCCGCGGCCGTCTCGGGCCGGGCGAGCAACTCCCTGACCGCCGGATGTCCGCACAGGTCGGGCACCGGTCCCGCCAGGGCCACTCGACCGCTCTCCAGCAGCAGCAGGCGGTCGGCGGCCTCCAGTTCCCGCGGATCCTGGCACGCCATGAGCAGGGCGCCGCCGGCGCTCCGCCACCGCTGCAATCGTTCCAGCAACCAGGCGGCCTGCGGGGGATCCTGGAGCGCGGTCGGCTCGTCGGCCAGCAGCAGATCCGGTCCGTCGGCCAGCGCGGTCACCAGTTGGAGGCGCTGTTTCTGGCCCGCGGACAGCAGCAGCGGATCGACACCGGCGAGGTCGGCCAGTCCCGCCTCGGCCAGCCGGGCATCGGCCACCGCCCCGGTGAGGCCGCAGAGCGCCAGCTCGTCCCGCACGCTCGCCGTCACCAGTTGCTCGTCCGGATCCTGCGCCATCAGCCGGACCCGCCCGTCCACCGGCGCGTCGCCACCGGCCAGATAGCGCAGCAGACTGGTCTTGCCGCTGCCGTTGCATCCCAGCAGGGCCACCCATTCGCCGCGATGGATCGTGAGATCGAGTCCGGTGAGCAGGGTCCGCTCCCCGTCGGGGCCTCGCCGGGTCACCGACCAGTCGCGCAGGCGGATCAGGGGCGCACCGTCACCGACGGTGCGGTTCACTGCGGCAGCTCGCGCAGGTAGCGGCGCGCCTGGTCCGCCCAGCTCGACGTGCTGTCCAGTTCCAGGTACGTCCGCCAGGCCGCGGCGGCGGCCTGCGCATCTCCGCTCTCCTGCAGGCTGCGAGCAAGGCCGAAGAGGGCGCGACGGTCCGCCGGCCGTCGCTCGAGGACGTCGCGGAAGGCCGCGGCCGCCTCGAGGAACCGCGTCTGCTGGAAGAGCACGTGCCCCAGCGCGAAGGCGACGTCGGCGTCCTCGGGCCGCTGCACCCGCAGTTCGGTCAGGATCTCCTCCGCTTCCTGGTGACGGCCGCGACGTCCGAGCACCAGGGCCAGGTTGTAGCGGGCGCTGAACAGCTCGGGAGCGGCCCGCAGGGCCAGGCGGAACTGGCTCTCGGCCGCAGCGAGCTGCTCCTGCTCCAGCGCCTCCACGCCACGGTTGTACGGCTCGAGCGCCTGGGAACGCTGCTGCGCCTGGCGCCATTCGTCGCGGTCGAACCGCAGCATCAGCGTGGAGCCGGCCGCCAGCCGATCGGGATCGTCGAGGCCGTTCTGACGGGCGATGTCCGCTGCCCGGGCCGGATCGCCGAAGTAGTTGTCCGCGATCACGGCGAGCGTCTCGCCCGGAGCCACCGTGTGCACCAGCACGCGCGCCTCCGCTCCGCTCGGTTCCCCCACGGGCGGCCGGCCGGACGGGGTATCCACCCGCCGGGCGCAGCCGGCGAGCACGAGCGCGAGCACGCCTGCGGCGACCCCCAGGCGTGCGCACGCCGCAGCGCGTGCGCGCAGTCCAGGCCGGGGCACGGGGTTCGGACGGGAAACGACGGGTAGGCTGATCATGGTCACGACTCGCTCGCGGCGCCAACGGCGGCGCCAGCAGGGCGACGGAGCGGATCCGCCGCGCCGGCGGTGGGCCGGCGCGGCGAGTCCGCGGGCGTTCGGGTCACGTGAACGTCTTCAGCAGCTGCTGCAGATCCTCGTACCTGCCGGAGCGCTCCGGCAACTCGGCCAGGCGCTCGCCCATGGTGGGCTTGCGGTCACGGTAGAAGATCCCCGTCCAGAACGTGCTCGTGTCCAGGGCCTTCTCGAAGCAGGCCAGCCGGTTGCCCGTGTCCCAGTCCTCCGGCAGCGGCTTCACGATCTCGTTCATGGTCTTGAACGTGATCTGCTTGTTCATGGACACGCATGGCGAGAAGATGTGCACCACGGCGAAGCCCTTGTGCTTGATGGCCTCGCTGAACATGGGCTTCAGCTCCTTGGGCCGGCCCGCATAGCCGCGCGCCACGTACGACGCGCCGTACGCCAGGAACATGGCCAGAGGGTTCAGCGGCTCCTCCAGGTACGCATAGGGGGCCGTCTTGCTGGTCATGTCCAGGGGCGACGTGGGCGACGACTGCCCCTTGGTCAGGCCGTAGATGCTGTTGTCGAGCAGGATGTAGACCATGTCCACGTTCTTGCGCGCCACGTGGGGAATGTGTCCGCCGCCGATGCCGAGGCCATCGCCGTCGCCGCCCACCGCGAAGATGTTCAGCTCGGGATTGGCCAGCTTCATGCCCGCCGCCGTGGGCAGGGCGCGGCCGTGCACACCGTGGAAGCCATAGGTGTCGCAGAAGTACGGAAAGCGGCCCGAGCAACCGATGCCCGAGACGATCACCGTGCTCTTGGGCTCGAGCTGGTTCTCCACCAGCGCCTGGTAGAACGGGTTGATGGCGCCGTAATCGCCGCAGCCCGCGCACCAGATCGGCTTGAGGTCGGACTTGTAGTCGGCGACCTTCAAGGGCGTGATCTCGCTCATAGCTCCTCCTTGAACGCCCGCACGAGTTCCTCGGACGAGAACGGCATGCCGGTGCACTTGTGCACCTCGATGGGCTTGATGCCGAACTTGCCCTTGAGGAAGTGGGCGTACTGGCCGGTGTAGTTCTCTTCCGGCACGATGAGCTTCTTCAGGGGACCCAGGAACTGGCGGATCCGCCACTCGTTCAGCGGCGAGAGCACCCGGGGATGGAGGTGCGCGATGGTCACGCCCTCCTCCTCCTGGATCTGCTCGATGGCCTCGGTGATCGCCCCGTACGTGGATCCCCAGCCGATGACGCCGACCTCGGCGCCCTCCGGCTCGATCTCCTCGTTGGGCGCCTGCACGATGTGCCGGCCCAGGGTCTCGAGCTTGCGGAAGCGCTTCGCCGTCATCATCTCGTGGTTCTGCGGCGCGTAGTTGGGGGCGCCACGCTCGTCGTGCTCCAGACCGGTGCCCATGTACATCAGCTCGTGGACACCCGGGATCGGCATGGGGCTCACCCCGGAACGGGTGTCGAGGTACCGCTTGAAGCCCTCGCGCGGCGTGTCCACCGGCGGCACGTCCCGGGTCACCCGCTCCACCGCGGACAGGTCCGGCATGGGGATGTTCATGCTGGTGTAGGCCAGGGCCTGGTCGGTGAGCACGATCACCGGCATCTGGTAGCGCTCGGCGATGTTGAAGGCCCGGATCATCTGCCAGAAGCAGTCGTAGATGTCCAGGGGCGCCATGATGCACCGGGGCGACTCGCCACTGGTGCCGTAGATCGCGAACTTGAGATCCGACTGCTCCGTCTTGGTGGGCAGGCCCGTGGAGGGGCCGCCGCGCATCACGTTGACGATGACCAGCGGACAC
This sequence comes from Candidatus Krumholzibacteriia bacterium, assembly GCA_046484865.1. Taxonomy (GTDB): domain Bacteria; phylum Krumholzibacteriota; class Krumholzibacteriia; order LZORAL124-64-63; family LZORAL124-64-63; genus JAWOID01. The sequence continues at coordinate 27,268 of JAWOID010000112.1, read as the reverse complement.
TCGGCCATGGAGGCCAGGTTCAGGGTCTCGCTCATCAGCGACAGGCCGGGCCCGCTGGTGGCGGTCATCACCCGCTTGCCGGCGAAGGAGGCGCCGATCCCCGCCGCCAGGCTGGCGATCTCGTCCTCGAACTGCACGGCGGTGCCGCCGAACTTGGGCAGTTCCTTGCAGAGGAACTCGAACACCGGAGTGGCGGGGGTGATGGGGTAGCCGGGCACGAACTGCACCCCGGCGGCGATGCCGCCCAGGGCCACCGCCTCGTTGCCCGTCACCAGGATGTGCTCGCGCTCGGGCTGGCGCTCGAAGGTGCGGTGCAGCGGCCGCAGCTTCTCCTCGGCGTACAGGTAGCCGGCCTCCACCGCCCGCTGGTTCGTGAGGACGACCTCGTCGCCCTTGCGCCCGAAGTACTCGGCGATGAGCTTCTTGGCGTAGTCCACCGGCGTGTCGAACAGGCGCAGGCAGGCCCCGACGGCCACCATGTTCTTGGCCCTGGCGGCCTCGGTCGTCTCCCGCGAGATCTCGTCGAGGGGCAGCTCCAGCTTCTGCTTGCCCCCCAGACGATCGTCCGGCGTGCAGAGCTTCGGATCGTACAGGAGGACCCCGTCCGGCTTGATCTGGGCGACGTACGCTTCGTAGGCGTCCTGGTTGAACGCGAGCAGGATGTCGAAGGTCTGCTTCAGGGAGCGGGTCGGGCCGCCGCTGGCCCTCAACTGGAAGACCGCCAGTCCCCCGCGGATCTCCGCCGGGAAGGTGCGGAACGCGTGGATGTTCAGTCCGCCGCGCGCCACCGCCTTGGAGAGGATTTCACCGCACGAGATGACACCTTCGCCGCCTTCGCCACCGATCCGGACGACCAAGTCCTGGGTAGCCACGAGACACCTCCGCACAGGAGTGTGGTAGGGACGAAAAAATGGGATGATCCCGGCGGCTCCGGCAATCACCCGCTTCCCGTCCTCATGTTGTCGGATTAATAATACCTGCCACCGGGCGAAGCAATTGGATTCCCGCCCCCGGGCGGGAATCCGGTGCAGGCCCGATTCGATAACGAGTCTCGATTCGCCCCGGGAAAGGACCGTCATGCCCATCCTGCGCGTCGCCGCCGTCCAGACGTCCCCCGTCTTCGGGCAGATCGCAGCCAACCTCGAGCAGGCGCTCGCCCTGGTGCCGGCCCCCTGCGACCTGGCCGTCCTGCCCGAGCTCTTCGCCACCGGGTACCAGTTCCGCGACCGGTCCGAGGCCATGGAACTGGCGGAGGACCCCCGCCGGGGGCCCGTGAGCGAGGCCCTGCGCGCCTTCGCCGCCGAGCGGAAGACCACCATGGTGGCCGGGCTCGCGGAGCGATCGGGGGACCGGGTCTACAACAGCGCGTTGCTGGCCCGCCCCGACGGCTCCTGGGAACTGTACCGGAAGCTGCACCTGTTCTGGGACGAGAAGACCGTCTTCGATCCCGGCGACCGGGGCCTGCCGGTGTTCGCCGCCTGCGGGACCACGGTGGGCGTGATGATCTGCTTCGACTGGATCTTTCCCGAGGCGGCCCGCACCCTCGCGCGGCGGGGCGCCACCGTGCTCTGCCATCCCTCCAATCTGGTCCTGCCGCACTGCCCCCAGTCGATGCCGGTGAGGTGCGTCGAGAATCGCGTGTTCGCGATCACCGCGAACCGCGTGGGACACGAGAACCGCACGGGCACCCCGCTGCGCTTCATCGGGCGCAGCCAGGTGATCTCGCCCGACGCGGAGCGGCTGGCCGCCTGCGGCGACGAGGAGGAGGGCGCGGCGGCGGCGGACATCGATACCGCCGCCACGGGCAAGGACGTCACGCCGCGCAACCATCTGTGGGACGATCGACGGCCGGAATTCTATCTCGCCTGACCGGACGCGAGCTCCCTCGCCGGCGGCGGACCGGCAGGAACGTGCGGGATGTGCGATACTGGCCGGGGCGGCGGCGCGGAGCGCCGGACCGGCCCGCCGGGGCCCCAGGCGGCCCGGCCCGCAGATTTCTCGTCAGGGCGGTAAACGGGGCCGGCGCCGGCAGCGTCTGGTTCCGTGAAACCCAGGGGAGGGGCGAACTCGATGACCCCGGAGGACGTCCGGCGCGACCGGGACCTGGCGGTGAGAGCCGCCTCCGGGGAGGAGAGCGCCTGGCGCACGATCTACGAGGAAACCAGTCAGCCGCTCTTCAATTTCCTCTGCTACCAGGTCGGCAGCCGTGAGGAGGCACGCGACCTGCTCCAGGAGACCTACCTGGTCGCCTGGAGCAACCTCCGGCTCTACCGCGGCGATGGAGCCCTCATCTCGTGGCTCCGGAGTATCGCGCTGCGCAAGAGCCTCGACTGGAAGCGACAGGTGGCGCGGCGAATGAATCGGCTACGGGAGCTGTCCCGGGACCTGCGCGGGGCGACGGCACAGCCCACCAGCGATGCGCGACTCGAGGTGGGCATGGCAGCCTTCCAGCGCGCCCTGGGCCAGCTCTCCAGCCGACAGCGGGCCAGCCTCCTCCTGCGAGACCTGGAGGATCTGTCGTTCCGCGAGGTGGCGCGGGAGATCGGGTGCAACGAGACCACGGCGCGGGTCCACTACCTCCGCGCACGCGAACGGATGCGCAAGGCCCTGGACCCGGCCGCCCAGCCCTCGCTCGAAGAGGGCATGGGAGGTCAGCAGGTATGAAGCGATTTCTGGATCGGCACACCTACGAGCTGGACTCCGCCGAGCGCGAGCGGATGTGGCAGACGGTCTCGGACCCCCTGCGCCACGGACACCTGCCGCCGGAGGGCGGCGACGGCGGCGCCATGGGGCGCTGGCTGGAGGAGATGCGGCCGTTCATCGCCACCGGGGTGGCGCTGACCGCCGCGCTGCTGCTCGTGGGCGGCACCCTGCGTACATTCCTCACCGACCGACCGGCCTGGCGCGATCTGGCCGAGCGGAACCAGGCGGCGCGACGGCTCGACCAGGACCGCGACTTCCTCGGCGCGCCGAACAGCCGGGTGCTGTACGTGGTCTTCGAGGGTGTGACGGACGGTCCCGCCGCGAGCCCGGACGAGATCGCGCCCGCGCCCGTGCGGCCGGCCGTCGACGTTCCCGCCGCCGAGCTGGCGATCCGCATCCGTGACGCCGAGACCGGTGAACGCCTGGACCATGCCAGCGCGCTGCTGGCAGCGGCGGACGGTTCCGGCATCACGCCCCTGCTGGCTGACGGCGCATCGCGCCGGGTGGCGGTCGGGACCGGGCAGCGCCTGCGTCTGTCGCACCTGGGCTACGCCGCGCGAGAGACCGTGCTCGAGTTCCAGCCGGGACAGAAGACGGTGCTGGATCTCGCGCTCCTGCCCATCGTCATCGCCACCCTCGGCGCGCTCGACGTCGAGGGCGACGCGGTCGAATCTCTCCCGCCGCCGGCGGCCCGACCCACCGCCGGCGTGCCCTACGCGTCTCCCGGACCCGCGGATCCGCCCCCCACCGGCGGCGCCGCGGTCCGGGAGCACTCGGTCCGGACGGGAGTCCACCGGCTCTCTTCCCCGCCGGCGCCACGGGCTCCCGCTCCGGATCATCGCGATCATCGCGCAGATCGGCCGCCTGCCGGTCGCCTGCCGCGCGCCGTCGCGCTGCACGCGGAGCCGTTCACCACGGGCGCGCCGCTGGCCGCGGTGGATCCGGGCTTCCCCCCCGCGGCTCTGGCGGGCGCGCAGCCTGTCTTCCACGCCGAGGGCGCCCTGCTGGGCGATGCGGGCGACCGTGCCGTCGTCCGGCTGGGCGTCCAGGTCCACGATGACGCGCACCACGGGGTGATGGTGGACTTCCTCGAGGGCGTCGCGGAGTGGCGCCGGCTGGACGGCACGCAGCGCACCCACGATGACTTCGGCGAGACGCTCGCTCCGGTCGGCGGTGCCGTCACCCCCGCCTACGTGGGACTCTACGAGGTGCGGCTGACCCCGGCGGCGCGGACCGCCGTCGAGACCGCGACCACCGGCGCCGCGGAGAGGTCGCCGCCCGTGCGCCTGGTGGCGGTGACGGTGCCGCCCGGCCCGCGGGGCGCGGCGATGACCACGGCCGATCTCGTGGTCGCGATGCCGCGGGCCTCGCAGCGGCTGCGACTGGCCTACCTGACCGCCAGCTTGCGGGAGGACCTGACCGCGCTCGGTGCGGGACCGGCGGCCGGAGCCACGGCGCGACGATCGCTGGTGCGACGGCTGGCCGAGGCGGACAGCCTGGCGGCCGGACTGCCCCCGGACGCGGCCGTGCAGCGAGTGCGCGCGTGGCTGGCCCGGGCGGAGCAGCAGTTCGAGCGGCACGACTGACCTTCCCCCGCCGCCGGCCCGGCGCAACGCCCGCCCGGACCGGGCGGGTGCAATACCCCGCTCCTCGTTATCATGATTGCGCGAGCCCCCTTCGCCCGGCCGCCAGCGGTGCGGCCGACCAGTCGAGGGAGACGAGTGTCATGCGCTGGACATCGAGCCTGTCGCTGCAGAAGGAGCCGCTGGTGGCCGCGCGGGAAGCCGCCATGGCGTGCGCCCGTGACCTCCAGTGGGAGGATCCGGACCTCGCGGTGGTCTTCTTCACGCGCGAGTTCGTGCCCTACGCCGACGAGATCGCCCAGGCGCTGCTGCAGACCCTGCCGGCCCGGCGCCTGCTCGGCTGCTGCGGCGGCGGCGTGATCGGAGGCGGCCGGGAGGTGGAGCAGGGCCCGGCGCTGACGATCGCCGCGGCCCGGCTGCCAGGCGTCGAGGTGACGCCGTTCCGGGTGACCGGCGACGAGTTGCCCGACGCCGACGCCAGCCCCCGCGCCTGGAGCACCGCCATCGGCGTGCCGGCCGAGCCGGTGCCTCACCTGCTCATGCTGGCCGATCCGCACACGTTCCCCGAGCCGCACCTGCTCGCCGGCCTCGACTTCGCCTACGCCGGAGGAGTGAAGCTGGGCGGCCTGGCCAGCGGCGCGCGCCAGCCCGGCGGCAACGTCCTGATCCTCGAGGGGGAGGTGTTCCGCGACGGCCTGGTGGGGCTGGGCCTGAGCGGCGCCTTGCGGCTGGACGCCATCGTGGCCCAGGGCTGCCGGCCGATCGGCCCCATCCTGCAGGTGACCCGCAGCCAGGGACACATCCTGCTGGGGCTGAACGATCGCTCGGCGCTCGAAGCAGTGCACGAGGTGCTCAGCGAGCTGGACACCGACGAGCGCCGCCTCGCCCGCAACAGCCTGCATCTGGGCGTGCACATGGATCCGCTCAGCGGCGATCCGCACCGGGGCGACTTCCTGATCCGCAACCTGGCGGGGATCGACCCGGGCACCGGCGCGATCCTCGTGGGCGACGAGCTGCGCGAGGGCCAGACGGTGCAACTCCACGTGCGCGACGCCGGCAGCTCGCGGCAGGATCTCGAGCTGCTGCTCGACCGTTACGTGCAGCTGCCGCGCCCGGGTCCGCCGCGCGGCGCGCTGCTCTTCTCGTGCCTCGGCCGCGGCCGTCATCTCTACGGCGAGCCCGACCACGACCTGCGCCTGGTCCGGGCCAAGCTCGGTCGCATTCCGCTGGGCGGGTTCTTCTGCAACGGCGAGATCGGACCCGTGGGCAGCACCACGTACCTGCACGGATTCACCAGCTCCATCGGTCTCTTCAGCGCGGCGCTGCCGGAGTAACCGGAGTGCTCGCCTGCATCGCCGGACGCCCGGCCGCCGATCGCCGGCCCCGGCCGCCCGGCCGCCGCGTCTTCCGGCCAGGAGCGAGTGCGTGGGGCGAGGAGCTAGTGCATGGTCGGAGGGAGGTCCCGGGCGGACTCGCCGCGCGCCGATTCCTCGTCGTCGCTGTTCGCGTCGTCGGGGAACGGGTCCGAGTCCGGGTGCAGGAGGATGGATTCCTCCCAGAGGTGCAGGAGTTCCTGGAATTCGAGCTGCTGCAGGACGGAGACCACCTCGTCCTCCAGGAAGTACGTGAGGTACTCGGTCCGGCGGTCGCGGTCGCGAAGCTGCTCCACCAGCGGGATCTCGCGCCGGCGCTGGCCGTCGGTCACCCGGGAACCCTGCAGGTAGTCCAGGTACATGTCCCAGTCCCCGCGGAAGTACCTCAGGCAGATCAGGCTCAACTCGACCTCGAGCTCGCTCAGCGGCGGCGCCTCGGCATCTCCGCGGGCGGCTTCGGCATCGGTTTCGGGCCTGCCTTGCCCCTTCTTGCCGGCGCTCTTCTTCTTGTCGCTCATGGGGGGAAAGATAGGTCGCTCACTCGCGCAGGTCCATCCCTTTCGGAATGACGACGATCCCGCGGTCGGTGACCCGGAACAGGCGCCGATCGCGCTCGGTATCGCCCCCGATCTTCATGCCTTCCGGGATGATCACCTCCTTGTCGCAGATGACGTGGTCGAGTTCCGCGTAGCGCCCCACCTGCACGCCGTCCATGATGATGCTGTCGCGCACCTTGCTGTACGAGTTGACGCGCACGCCGCGGCCCAGGATCGAGCGCTCCACGCGGCCGCCCGAGATCACGCTGCCGCCGCCCACGATGCTGTTCTCCATCGTGCCGGGGAGTTGCCCGTCCTCGACGAAGCCGTGGGCCGACTTGGCGGGCGGGACGGGGGGCTGCCAGGCGCGGAACGCCCAGTGCTGGTCGTAGAGATCGAGCTGCGGCTGCCGCGCCACCAGATCCATCGAGGCGTCGTAGTAGCTGTCGAGGGTCCCGATATCTCGCCAGTAGGCGGTCATGCCGTTGCGAGGATCGCGGAACGGGTAGGCGTACACGGCCTTTTGCTCCACGAGGCGCGGGATGAGGTCGCGGCCGAAGTCGTGGCTGGACTCCGGATCGCGGGCGTCGTGACTCACCTCGCGCACCAGCGCCTCGGTGTCGAAGACGTACACGCCCATGTTGACCAGGCAGTGCTCCGGATCGTCGGGCAGGGTCGGCGGATCGTCCGGCTTCTCCTGGAAGCCGATGACGCGGCTGTCGCGGTCCACCGCCACGATGCCGAAGTGCTGCGCGCCCTCCCGGGGCACCACCGCGGCGGCCAGAGTGGCCGGCGCACCGCTGGCCCGGTGGAACTCCAGCAGCCGGCCGTAGTCCATCTTGTAGACGTGGTCGCCCGACAGGACCAGCACGTAGCGCGGCCGGTGCTGCTCCAGCAGGTAAACGTTGTGATAGACGGCGTCGGCGGTCCCCTCATACCACTTGGTGCCCACGCGATGCTGCGGCGGAATCCGGTAGAGGAACTCGCCCGCCTCGTAACTGAAGACGTTCCAGCCCCGCTGCAGGTGCTTGTCCAGGGAGTAGCTCTTGTACTGCGTGAACACGTAGATGCGCCGCAGACCGCTGTTGATGCAGTTCGACAGCGTGAAATCGATGATGCGATAAACACTGCCGAACGGCACCGCCGGCTTCGACCGGTCCCGGGTCAGCGGATAGAGCCGCTCTCCCTGTCCGCCAGCCAGGATGACCGTGAGTGTCTGGCGCAGAATCTGTAGGGTGTTCAAGCGACGACTCCCCCACGTGCGCGCGCGCGACGCGCCGCCGGGGCTATCTCTCGATCATCTTGGACTGCAGCAACTCCCTGACCTTCTCCAGGAGCTCTGTCATGTCCGACGACTTCGTCACGTACGCGTCCGCCGACCAGGTGAGGTAGTTCTCCCGGTAGCTCGAATACGCCGTGTTGAGGATGACCGGGATGGTGGTGTCGCGATCCAGGATCCGCTGCAGGGCTTCCACCCCGTCCATGCCGGCCATGCGGATGTCCAGGATCACCAGATCCGGCTTCATGGTGTCCACGTACTCGAGTCCCTGCTCGCCGTTGCTTGCGGTCATGGTCTCGTAGCCGGCGCGACGCAACTCCGTCTCGTACAGCAGGCGCAGGTGGGGCTCATCGTCCACGATGAGAATCTTCGCCACGGCGTCCCTCCTTCGTCCGATCCGTCGAGCCGGCGGGGCGGCGCTGATGCGCCCCTCCGACGACCCCCTGCGAGCAAACGTTACCAGATGCCATCTGACCTCGCCAGACCAATCGGGAGGGGGTCGCCCCCATCCTCACCCATCCTTGCGCGCTGGACGCGGTCTGGGCAACACGAAATGGAAAATCGCTCCGCCTTCCGGCCGATTTTCGGCCCGTAGCTCCGAACCGTGGGCCTTGACGATGCGGGCGCAGATCGTCAGACCGAGCCCCGATCCGCTGGGCTTGGTCGAGAAGAACGGCGCGAAGAGGCGGTCCAACGCCTCCACCGCGATGCCCGGACCGGTGTCCTGCACCGACACCTCGATGCCGGCCTCGTTGGGCCGGGTGCGCACAATCACGCGGCCGTCGCTGTCCACCGCCTGCATGGCGTTCATGATGAGGTTCTGCAGCACCTGCTGCACCTCGCCCGGATGGCAGCGTACGACCTCGCCGGCAGCCCCGAGATCCAGTTCCAGGCCGATACGCCGCGCGCTGAGCTGGTCCGAGATGCGGGTGGCGGTCTCGCTCACCAGCCGGTCGCAATCCACGTCCTTGCGCAAGCGCTTCTGGGGCCGGATGAAGTCGAGCAGTTCGTGGATGATGCGCTCGAGCCGACCCACCTCCTCGGTGATGATCTCGGCGTAGCGGCGATTCGGGTCGTCCGCGGCCAGGCTCCGCTCGAGGGTGCGCGAGAAGCCGCCGATGGCGACCAGCGGGTTGCGCAGCTCGTGCGCGACGATGGCCGACGTCTCGCCCATCACCGACAGCCGCTCCATGCGCAGGAGGGTCTCCTGCGCCTCCTTCTGGCGCTGGTGCGCCTTGCGCAGGTCCATCAGCCGCCGCTCCAGCTCGTGGTACAGCCGGCTGTTCTCGATGGCCACGGCGGCCTGGTTCGCGAAGAGCTGCAGGAACTCCAGGTCCAGTTCCCCGATCTCGGCGCCCGTGATGGCGTTGTCGGCGATGATGACGCCGAGCGGTCCGCGGCGCGTGGTCAGCGGGCCGATGGCGAAGGTGTGCGCGCCGAGCCACTCGCGGGTCTCGGTCACGCCGGGCTCGCCCTCGCGGGCCTGCACCTTGACCGCCTTGCCGTCGTACATGGCGCGGATGAGCACGTGGTCGCGGTCGGCCAGCGGCACCACCATGCTCTTGACCACCTCGTTCACCCGCACGTCGGTCTCGCGGATGGAACGTTCGTAGGTGGTCATCAGCTCGAAGAGGTCGGCCTGCTCGCTGGCCAGGCGGCTCCAGATGCGGGCGGCCTCCTCGTGGCTGCTGGGTCCGATGGCCAGCTCGCCCCGCAGGTGCTCCTTGCGGGGATCGGTGAGGAGCAGGAAGGCGCGGTTGAACCGCAGCCCCTGCCCGGCCGTCATGCAGATGAGCACGGCCTCCAGGATCTGGTCGAGGGTCAGGTGAGCGCCGTAGAGCGCCTCGCTCACCTGGTTCAGCAGCGTGAGCCGCGCCAGGCGGGCCGTGCGCTTGGCGTCGAGATCCTCGCGCACGCGGCTGTCGTTGAGCAGCAGCAGGTAGTGGCGCTCGCCGCCGGAAACGAACTCGCTGGCCTGGACCTCGACCGGCACCACCGTGCCGGAGGACGACTGGATCTCGAGGTGGAAGCTACGGGTCCCCAGGGGAAGCCCCCCCGCGCCCCAGGTCTCCATCTCGCGCGCGGCCGGCACGAAGCGACGCAGGGGCTGTCCGGCCAGGTCCTCCGCCGACCAGCCGAGCAGCGAACCGGCACCGCGACTGGCCATCACGATCCGCAACTCGGCGTCGATGAGCAGCAGGGAGCCGACGCTGGCCCGGAAACCCTCGGCCAGCAGATCCGCCTCTCGGCGCGGCTCATCCCGGTGCATGCGCCGGACTCCTTCCCTCCGGGCGCCGGCGGCGTGTTCAGCGTGTCGCCAGACGCCCGTACAGTTCCTCGTACCGATCCGCGGCGCGGGACCAGTCGAAGCGCTGCGCCATGCCGCGGCGGACCAGCGCTTCCCATGCCTTCGCATCCTCGCGCATGACGCGAGCGCGCTGCAGCGCCGCCAGCATGGCGTCGGCGCTCTGATCCCAGAAGACGAACCCGGTGCCCTCGGGTTCGCTCGCGTCCACCACCGTGTCGCGCAGTCCGCCGGTCGCCCGCACCACCGGCGGAGTGCCGTAGCGCATCGCGTACATCTGGCTCAGTCCGCACGGCTCGAAGGCGCTCGGCATGAGGAAGACGTCGGCCCCGGCGTAGATCCGGTGAGCCAGGGGCTCGTCGAACCGGGGACTGAATGCCACCCGCCGGGGGTGCCGCTCGGCGGCCCGGCGCAGCCCCGCCTCCATCACCGCGTCGCCCGAGCCCAGCACCACCAGGCTCATCCCCTCGGCGACCATGCGGTCACAGGCGGTGAGCACGAGGTCCACGCCCTTCTGGCTGTAGAGACGGGTGACCATGCCGACCACCATCGTCCCGGGGTCGAGACCGAGTTCCCTCGTCAGGGCGACGCGGCAGGCTTCGCGACCGGCGAGATCGTCGCTGTCGTAACGCGCCGGCAGCAGCGGGTCGTTCGCCGGGCTCCAGGTGGCGTAGTCGGCGCCGTTGAGGATGCCGCTGAAATCCTCGCCGCGGCTGGCCAGCACGCCGTCGAGGCCATGGCCGTGGGCCGGGTCGCCGACCACCTCCCGCGCGTAGCTCGGGCTGACGGTGTTCACGAGGTCCGCGTGCAGGATGGCGCCCTTGAGGGTGTTCATCGATCCGTGGAACTCGAAGGGGCCCGGCCATTGCGCCAGCTCCTGCGGCAGGTCGAGCGCGCTCATGCCGTCGGGCGGACGCAGTTCCTGGTGGGCCAGATTGTGGATGGTCAGCAGGGTCCCGCCGCGCCCCGGCAGGTCGGGTCCGTGCCAGCGCCGCCGGTACACGGCGGCCAGGCCGCCCTGCACGTCGTGGCAGTGCAGCACGTCCACCGGCCACTGCAGGACCAGGGGCAGGACCAGCGCCGCCTGCGCGACCACCGACGCCCGCTCGAGGCTGTCGGCGAAGTCGCGTCCGTCCGGGCTGCCGTAGATGCCCGGCCGCCGGAAGAGCGGCGGACAGTCCACCGCGAACACCTCCACGCCGTCCAGCAACGACTCGCTGCGGAGCAGGCGCACCGGCTGCACGCGCTGCCCCGCGCGCAGGGGCAGCACGGGCAGCCCCGGCACCGGCTCCAGGCCCGCCGCCGCGAGCTCGAGGTGACCGTAGGCCGGTAGCACGACTCGCACCGCGTGCCCGCGCCGGGCCAGCTCGCGCGAGAGCGCCGCAGCGACGTCCGCCAGCCCGCCGACCTTGGCGATCGGCGCCAGCTCGAAGGTGACCATCACGATGTTCATGTCCGTCCCGTGCTCCTCCTGCGGCCCATCGCAGGCTCGGGTCCAGCCTCTGGAAAACCCCGGCCGGAAAATCGCTTCCTCGACTGGAACACTCCGCCCGCGGTTGCGTAACTTACAATCGAACCTGGTCCGCTGAAAGCATTTCCCCCCAGGTTCGGTTCCTCGGGACACAGGGTCGAAGTCCTGACGGAGCGGCGCGACGACCCAGACGGGGCCCACCACGGCCCCGTTTGAGTCGTCTGCCCGGGCCGTCGCCTTGCGTCCCGCCCCCGCGCGTCGTGCGACCGCGCAGGGCTGCCCCGGATCTCACGTGCCCACGACGGGCAGCGTCCGCACCGGCAGTTCGCCGGACCGCCGCCGTTCCTCGACGTATTCGCCCATCGTCGCGAACCTCCCCAGCCGCAGCAGCCGCTCGACCTTGCGGGGCATGCTGTCCTGTCCGCCCTGGCTGCGCCAGCGGCCCAGGCGCGACTGCCCCACCCGCGGCCGGTACCCGTCGAGCTCCCACGGATGCAGGTAGATGATGTTGGGCTGCCCCTGGGCCAGTGCGCGGTCGCGCAGGAAGGCGTAGGCGGGCCAGGGCAGCAGGCGCAGGTAGCCGCCGCCCGCGAACGGCACGTTGAGCGTGGCGACCCGCCACGTGGTCATCGGCACCACCACCAGGCCATCCGCCCGGGGATCCGCGTCAGCCGCCGTGCCCGGGCCGGCGCTGGCCGGATTCCCCCCTGCCGCGGCGGCGGGGACCGGCGACCCGGAGCCGGCCACCGGGCCGACGTCCAGCAGGAACGGCTCGCGGGGCGACCCGGGCTGGCCATAGCGCGGATGACGGATGGGGAAGATGGAGCAATCGTACCGGAAGCCGGCCTCGCGCAGCACGTGCAGGAAACGGTGGACGGGCGGGGTGAGGGAGAAGCTCGGCGCGCGGTAGCCCGCCACTCGACTCACGCCGGCGTCGCGCAGGGCGGCGAGGGCGGCGGCGAGGTCCCGCCGGAAGGAATCGTCGTCCAGGTCGTAGACCACCGGGTGCGCATGGCTGTGGCAGCCGATCTCGTGACCGGCGGCGGCGATGCGGGCCACCAGCGCGGGCTGCCGGACCGCGGTCCAGCCCAGCACGAAGAAGGTGGCGCGGACGTCGTACCTCCTCAGCAGGTCCAGGCAGCGGTCGGTGTTGGCGACCACCCGCATCTCCTGCTCGTCCCAGCGCTCCGGCGGTACCACGTGCAGGTAGTTGTGGCCATGGAACCACTCCTCCACGTCGATGGTGAGGATGTCGGGCGGGCGAACGCTCGTCGGCACGGAGCCTCCTTCCCCGGGATCAGGAGCGGCGCAGGGCGGCGGAATGCGCCGCGGGATCGATCTCCGCCAGCAGCCGCTCGAGATCGTCGACGTGACCCACGACGATGAGCTGGTCGCCGGGATCGAGCGCGCGGTCGGGCTGCGGCAACTCGTTGCGCTGACCGCCCAGGGCGGTGCGTCGCTTCACGGCCAGCACCGACACGTTGTACCGCTCCCGCAGCCCCAGCTCACGCACCGTGCGACCCAGGTACGAGGCGGGCGGCGTGAGGACCTGCACCCGGTACTCCTCCGGCAGGTCCACGCAGTCTCGCATGCGGGCCTCGCCGGTGACCAGCTTGATGCCCATGTCCTCCTGGTGCAGCACCTCGCGGTTGTAGACCTCGAAGATGCCCCGCCGGGTGACGATCCCCGTGAGCACCGGGTCGTGCGCCGACTCGAGCACCGGCAGATCTCGCCGGTCCTCCCGGCCCAGCTCGAGGAGACAATCCTCGAGGTTGTCGGTGCGGTCGACGCCGGCGGGCGCAGGCGCGCAGATGTCGGCGGCGATCAGCACCCGGGCCAGACTCTTCTCGTGGAGCAGGTTCTTCACGTCGTGGATCGAGATCACGCCCACGAGCCGCCGGCGGTCGTCGGTGACGTAGTAGTGCTCGTCGTAGCCGGACAGGAACAGCTCGAGGATGCGGTCGAAGGTCCAGTCCTGCGGGATGGTCGTGGGGTTGAGCACCATGATGTCCTCCACCTGATACTGCTGGAGGATGGCGCTCTCCCGGCCCATTTCGAGGCGCTTGCCGGCGAGGGTGAACTTGAGGGTGAAGATGCTGTCGCGCTGGACGGACCGGTACACCAGGGTGGCGGCGATGCTCGCGAGCATCAGCGGCAGGATGATGCTGTACTCGCCGGTCATCTCGAACAGGATGAGGATGGCGGTGAGCGGACCGCCGGTGGCGGCGCCCACCATGGCGGCCATGCCCACCATGGCGAACGGACCGGCCAGACCCGGCGCGTCCGGCAGGCCCGGCGACACGGCGGCGCCGAAGGCTCCGCCGGCCATGCCGCCCATGAACAGCGCCGGCGCGAAGATCCCGCCGGAGAACCCGGAGCCGAGGGTGATGTTCACGGCCAGCAGCTTCACGACCACCAGCAACGCCATCAGTTCCCAGATCATGCGCCCCTCGAGGGCTTCGACCATCGACGAGTAGCCGACGCCGTACACCTGCGGGAACCAGATGATGAGGATGCCGAGCGGCACGCCGCCCAGCGCGGGCTTGATCCAGGCCGGAACCCGCAACCGCTCGAACCACCGCTCCGAGGCGTAGAGGGTGCGCACGTACACCACCGCCACCAGACCCACCACGAGCCCCATCAGCAGGTAGAGCGGCAACTCGCCGTAGCCCTGGATGCTGAAACCCGGCACCGGGAACGCAGGGGTGTCGCCGAGGAAGTGGCGACTGACGACGGTGGCCGTGACGCTGGCCACGATGATGGGCGCGAAGGTCACCACGGCGAAATCGCGCAGGAGGATCTCCAGGGCGAAGAACGCGCCGGCGATGGGCGCGTTGAAGGTGGCGGCGATGCCGGCGGCGGCGCCGCAGCCGATCATCGTGCGCAGGCGCTGCGGCGAGAAGTGTAGCACCTGCCCGAGCGTGCTGCCCATCGCCGAGCCGATCTGCACGATGGGCCCCTCACGGCCGACGGAGCCGCCGAAGGCGATGGTGATGGCGCTGGCGGTGATCTTCACCGCAGCCACGACGGGGCGGATCACGCCCTTCTTGAAGACGATGGCGTTGATGACCTCGGGCACGCCGTGGCCGCGCGCCTCCCGCGCCAGGAAGTGGACCAGCGGGCCCACCACGAGCCCGCCGATCACCGGCAGCATCGCCTTGTGCCACCACGGCAGCGGCTCCAGCAGCGCCACCGTGTCCTCGCCAGCGCCGATGGCCAGACCCTGGAATGCCTGCACGAGCCAGCGGAACAGGATCGCCCCGAGGCCGCCGACCACGCCCACCACCACGGCCACGCTCACCATGATCGTGGTCTCGTCGGGCGCGAAACGCCTCAGCAGCGCGTGCAGCCAGCGCCGCGGTCGTCGACCGGGCGCCGCGGGCGTCACGGGGTCCACTGACAACACTCCCGGGGTCGGTGAAATCGGCGGCACGGTTCGCGGACCGGCCCGTGCGGGCAGGGGCGACGCCCCCCGGCGCGCCCTGGAACAGCGACCGTCTGCGGCCCGGCCGTGGCAACCGGCTCGGCAGGTCGGTCGCCGCGGCAGGGCGGGGCAAAAACTGGGCCACGAGAGCCTCTCAGTCAACGTCCGGTCCCTGACCGGCCGGCGTGGCGAAGCTCGTACTTGCCATCGCCAGGGCGCGCAGGGTCCGCTATCTTGCCAAGATACGAGCGTCAGGCGTCTCCAGCCCATCGCGAGGAAACATGACCGTCCCGCCCCTGCAGCGCCGTCCCGAGGACCCCCGCGTCGCCACCGCCGTCCTCGACAACGGCGTGCGGCTGATCGTGGCCGAGCACCGGCGAACGCCGGTGGCCATCTGCCACGTCTGGGTGCGGGTGGGTTCCAACTGGGAGCCCGAGCACCTGCGCGGCTGGTCCCACGGCATCGAACACATGATCTTCAAGGGCTCGGATCGGCGGGGCGAGAGCGACTTCGCCCGCGAGGTGGCAGCCGCCGGCGGCAGCAGCAACGCCGGCACGGGCTACGAGACGACCAGCTATCACGTGATCGTGCCGGTGGAGGAACTTCCGAAGGCGTGCGACCTGCTCGCGGACGGCCTCTTCGGCGCCCGCTTCGATGCCGCTTCGCTGGACAGCGAGCGCCACGTCCTCGTGCACGAGAACCACATGTACGACGACATACCCTTCGGTTTCGGGATCACCTGGAAGTGGGCGCTGGAGATGGCCCTCGACCACAGCCCGTACCGCCATCCCATCGGGGGCCGCGACGAGGCGCTGCTGGAAGCCCCGCGGGAAGAGATCGTGGGCTTCTACCGGCGCATGTACCGTCCCGACAACACCACCGTGGTGGTGGTGGGCGACATCGGCGCCGAGCAGGCCCGCGACCTCGTGGCGAGGACATTCGGCCGCCTGCCGCGCCCGTCCGGGCCGTTGCAGCTCACGGAGCCTCCGGTGGAGCCGCCGCGGCATGAGCTGCGCTATCGCCTGGCCAGCGGCGACCTCAAGCATGCCTACGCGAAGCTGGTCTTCCTGACGCCCGGCGAGCGCTCGGCGTGGCGGCCGGCGCTGAGCGTGCTGCACCGGCTGCTCACGGACGGCCGCAGTTGCCGCCTGTTCCGGGTCGTGCAGGAGGAGCGGCAACTCGTCAGCGAGATCGCCGCCGCCAGCGAGAGCGGCCCGCGCGAGGGCCTGATCGTGGTGGATCTCGAGTGCGAACCCGAGCGGCTGGCGGAAGCCCTGACCGCCACCGCCGAGGTCCTGGAATCGCTCAAGCAAGGCGACCTGCCTGAGAACGAGCTGGTGCGGGCCCGGGTACGGACCCGGCGAGCCGTGCACTTCGGCTCGGAGACGGTCCAGGGACTGGCGGCACGACTGGGCCGGCACGACGCCATGGGCGACCTGGCCGACGCCTTCCGCTTCCCCGACCGCGTGGACGCCGTGACCGCCGCCGACGTGAAGGCCCTGGCGCGCCGGGTGTTCGGCCGGGAGCGCCTGGCCTGCCTGGTCTACCTGCCGCGAGATCTCGACCCGCGCGCCCTCGGCATACCCCGGGACGCCGCCGGGCTCGAGGCCCTGCTCGCGCCCGTGCTGAGCCATGCCGATAGCGGCGCCGAAGCCCCACCTGCGCAGCCGGACACAGGCGAGGCGGCGGAGCACACGACGAAGGAGGACGGCTCCGACGGAGGCACCGGCAGAGATCGGCGGTCCCCGGCGACGGCGGTCGAGAGGGCCGCCGCACCGCCGCGGCCGGGCCAGATGCCGCGCTTCACGTCGGCAGATCTGGCCGGAGGGCTCCGGGTCCACTATCTGGTGGACCGAGCCGAACCCATCTGGTCGGCGGCCGTGGTGACGCCCGGCGGCGTGCTCCACGAGACGGCGGCCGACTCCGGGCTGGCTGCGCTGGGACAGCAGGTGCAGGTGAAGGGCGCGGCCGGGGTACCGGCCTCCGTGCTGCACGACCGGATCGAGACCCTCGGCGCCACGCTCTCGGCCCAGCTCGACCGCGACTTCACCGGTCTGCTCGCCTCCGGACTCCGGCGCAACCGCCGCGAGGCGTTCGCCCTGCTGGGCGACACGATCGTGCGACCGGACTTCCGCGACGACGAGCTGGAGCGCGAGCGGCGACTGGCGCGCGAGCAGCTGGCGGCGGTCATGGACACGCCGCTGCAGGCGGCGGCCCTGGAGCTGCGGGCGATGATCTACGGCGATCACCCTTACGGCCGACCGCTCGTCGGCACCGAGCCCTCGCTGCTGCGCCTCGGGCGCGATGACCTCGTATCCTGGCATCGTCGCACCTGGCTGTCCGGGCCGCTGGAACTGGTGCTGGTCGGCGACGTCGATCCCGAGCACGACCTGCCACGACTGGAGGCTGCGCTCGCCGAGCCGCGCCGCGCGGAGCCGCCGGCGCGGCCGCAACTCGCGCCGGCGCGGCGACCGGCCGGCCCGGAGGAGCGCCGCCTGACTCGCGACCAGAAGCAGTGCGTGCTGCTGCTGGGCTGGCCGGGAGCGCCCGATCCCGTCACCGACCGCGTGTCGTTGCTCGTCCTGCGCGAACTGCTGAACGGACAGAGCGGACGGCTGTTCGACGAACTGCGCAACCGGCGCTCGCTCTGCTACAACGCCGGCATCATGGGCGTGAGCGGCTTCGCGCAGGGACTGCTCGCGGCCTACGTCTTGACCGCCCCCGAGAGCGAGGCGGCAGCCCGTGCCGCCCTGCTGGAGGTCCTGTCCGGCGTGGCCGAGCAGCCGGTGCCCGAGAGCGAGCTGGAGCGCGTGCGCGCCAAGCTCGCAGGCAACCTGCTCATCGCGAACCAGTCGGGCCCTTCGCGCGCCGCCCGCTGTGCCCGCGACCTGATCTACGGCCGCGGCAGCGACGATCTCGAGCACCTGGTGGACGGCGTGCGCGCCTGCCCCGCCACTGCGGTCCAGGATGCGGCGCATCGCTACCTGACCACCGATCGATTTTTCGAGGTGGTGGCCGCGCCGGGAGATTGACGGGGCGAGCGCATCCTCGTGCTGGTCTCCAATGGTGCTTCAAAAGGTGCCGCGAATGCCTTCGTGACGCCGCCACGGAACGAGGCCGACCCAAGGGGTCGGCCTCGCATGCTCCACGACCGGAATTCACTGCCACCGACTGCCCCGGCGGCCGGCGTCGCGACCGCTATCTCCTCACGGGAAATCGGTCCGTCGCATCGGACATGTCGATGAGCACCGTCTGCTGGGTGAACGTGGTGCGGTGATGGACGTTCTCCGGCACCACGTAGCGGTCCCCAGCCTGGTACAGGTTCGTCGCGCCTTCGATCTCCAGCACCATCTCGCCGGATACGACGACGCCGCGCTGTTCGCAGTGCGCGTGGTCGGGAAACGAGACTCCCTCGTCGAACACGAAGAACACCACCTGCTTCTCGTCGTCGGCCAGAGAGAACCCGGTGGCGCCGGATACGGGCACCTCCACCTTGGGCAGGGCCAGGATCTCGGACGGGAGCAGGTCGGACAGACCGGAGGGGGCTCGATCATTCGCGGGAGGTACGAGTCGTCCAGAACGGGTCATTTCCATGCACCGACCTCCTTGACGGTCACCGTCGGGCGACCCCGAGGGCGCTGGGGCCGCTCTGGGTTCATTGTACTGGACCCCCGCCAGGATGCAAGGGGGGCGCCGGCGGGAGCGCGGGTCGCGCCCGAACCCGATGCGTCTTCCGCGATGCAGGGTGCGTGGTGCAACGAACGGACCCCCGGCTGCCTGGACCAGCATGATTCGCGCCGGTGCGACCGCCCAGACGGCACGAGCTCGCAGGCGCGGCCTGGGCTAGGGGCTGAGCTGGAACTCTGCGAGGACCGGATAGTGGTCCGACGGCGCCGCCGCCGCGTGAGGCAACGGGCCGAAACCGAGTCGGCGCACGCTCCGCACCTGCAGGCGCGGTCGGTAGAACACGTAGTCGATCCGGCGCGGGCCCAGCAGCACGTTCCCGATCCGGTCGCGCAGCCCCATGCCGCGAAAGGTGGCACCCGCGTAAGGCCCGACGTCGAGAGCGTGCTCCCAGACGTCTCGCAGACCCGGTTGGCCGCGGCGTGCCGTGCGCATGGCACGGATCTCCGGCGAGGTGGCCACGGCGTTGAAATCGCCCGTGAGGAACACGGGCAGGTCCTCGCCGAGCTCGTCGACCTTGCGGTCGACGTGCTCCCGCAGCAGATCGACGCTGCGCACGCGGTGACGTCCGATCGCCGCCTCCAGATGGGTCGTGCCGAACACCAGCGACCGGCCGGTGGCCACGTGTTCGAACGTGTTCCACGTCACCAGCCGCGGCCGGGTTCCCAGATGGAACTGGGACGCCGGAACCCGCGGGGTGGGCGACAGCCAGAACGTCTCGTTCTCGCTGTCGATCGGCTGCAGCACCTCACGACGGTAGAAGATGGCGCACCACCAGCTGCGCCGGCTCTCCGCGAGTCCGGGACCCAGATTGCCCTCTCCCAGGAACTCGTAGTCGGGCAGGAGTTCCGCCAGTTCCATGAGCTGCTGGTAGTTCGCTTCCTGGGTGCCCACGATGTCCGGCCGGTGCTCCCGGAAGATGCGCGCGATCATGCGCCGGCGCAGGCGCCAGGGGTTGGTGCGTCGCTTCTTGGTCGAGGTGAGCAGATTGAAGGTCATCACCCGCAGGTGGCTGCGATCCATGCTTGAGGTCTCCTGCTCCTGTCACGGCGCGTCGGCGCCCGGTCCGGTCGAGCTCGCTCCGGTGAGCGACGACTTGCAGACTTGCAATACGCATGCCGCGCCCCGAGGTTCCAGGCAGCGGTCACGTCCGGCGGACCGATGCTCCGGCAGGGTCCCGGCCGGGCCACAATCTAGGCAACAGGTGCCGGGTCCGGCCAGGGCGGGATTCCCCCAGGGGGCGGCGCCCCGTGATCAGCTCCCGAACAGCGGGAGCTGTGGCGCCCGGGGGGGCAAGGCGAGACGCTCCACGACGCGATGGATCCAGACCGTGCGGTCATCCGCCGGCAGCCGCAGGGGCGTCAGGCCTAGGTCCGCGAGCAGGCGATCGATGAGCGCGTCGATGGCGCCCTGGAAGACCTGCGAGGTGTCCCGGGTGCCGTCGAAGGTCGGGGCCGCGATCACCGGCACCTTCACCAGGAGGGTATAGGTGTCCATCCAGCGGCGCACGAGCGGTTCCAGGTCGTCCTGCCGGCCCGCTGCATGCACGAGATAGGCGTAGTTGTCCAGTACGGCTCGATCGCAGACGATCGCGCGGTAGCGCTGAGCGAGCTCGATCTCCCGGGCGATCTGCGCGTGGAGGATCCAGCGCTGGGCCAGCTCGGTGGTCTGGCGGTTGATGGGCAGCGGGCAGGAGCGAGCCACCTCCTTGACGATGTCCACGGACACGTCACGACGCTTGAGGGCCGCCGCCAGCTCGTAGCAGAGAGTCGTCTTGCCCACGCCGTGGGTCCCCAGGAAGGCGATCTTCATGGCGGCAGGTTAGCCGACGGCGCCGCCGCCGTCCAGCGTCTGCCGCCGGGCGGCCGCCGGGTGGCCGCCGGGCGGCCGCCGGGGTCGCCCGGCGGGAGCGCTCCCTGTATCTTCCGTGGTACCGGCGAAGCGTACGTCGCCCACGGGCGGCACGAGCACGAGATTCCCGAGGAGGGCCCCCGTGGACGGGCATCCAGCCGCGACGAAGCGTGGCGACGGCGGCACGGACGGGCCCGCGTGAGCCCGGACCGCGATCCCGGCGCGAGCGCCTCCGCATCCGGCGACCGCGACGACGCCGGGCTCGGCCCGGCGCTGGTCGCCCTCGCCCGCGAGTTGCAGGGCGGCGGCGACCTTCTGGCGGCCGGGCTGCGGGAGCGCCGGCATGCCGCGCCCACGACCCATCCCGTGCTCACGTGTCTGGCCGCCGGTTGCGAGCGGCTGCTCAAGGCGGTGGTCTGCCTGGCGGAGCAGCGACGCACCGGACGCTTCCCCGGGCGCGGCATCTTCCCGTCTGGCCATCGCGGACACGCCCTGGTCGGCCTCGCGCAGCGGCTGACAGCCGCGGCCGGCGACGACCCGCGACCGCAAGCCGTGGCGGCCGGTCGGCTCCTGGCGAGCGTCCCGGCGATCGGCCTGCTCGAGTGTCTGTCCGGCTACGCGCAGGCGGCCCGCTATCACGACCTGGACCTGGTCCTGGGTCACGCCTCGCGCGGAGGTGCCCCACAGCGGCACTGGGAGGCGTTCCTCGAGCGGCTGAACGCCGCGCAATCCAGTGACGGAGTCGCCGGGGCCGACCCGCTGGACAGGCTGGTGCGGCGGCTGGCCGGCGCCCTGCTGCAGCTCGCGGAGCTCTGGTGGCCGGCCGGAGCCCCCGTGCCGTCGCCGACGACCGTGGCGCTCCTCGCCTCCACGCCCGCCTTCGTGCTGGCGCGGGACGCCTCGGGGCGCCTGAGCGGCCGCTTCCCCGCGCTGGACGCCGTGCCGGGGCTGGTGCACGTGGTCACCACGCGCGGCGAACCCGAATTCGGGCGCGAGGCGTCCGGCGCGACGATGCGTGCGGCGGCCGCGGACACGGCTTCCGTCCTGGGGCTCACCGGCGCCGCCTGGGCTCACCAGGTGCACGGTGGGCGCGTGATCGAGGCGGACACGGCGGGACTGGCGGGAGACGGCGATGCGGTCTGGACCGCGCAGACGGATCTCGGCGTGCTCGCGCGCAGCGCCGACTGCCCGCTGATCCTGGTCGCCGCCCTGCCGGAGGAGACGAGCGGCGCCCCCCTTCCGGCGACCGGCCGCGCCGCGCCGGTCGCCGTGGCGCACGCGTCGTGGCGGTCCACCGGCGCCGGCATCGCGCCTGCGCTGGTGCGGGAACTGGCGGCGGCCGGCGCCGATCCGGCGGGTCTGGTCTGTGCCATCGCGCCGTCGGCGGGTCCCTGCTGCTACGAGGTGGGCGAGGACGTGCGCCACGCCCTGCGTGCCTCGCACGGCGACGCAGCGGACGCGTGGCTCCAGCGCTCGGGCTCGGGGCGGCTCCACCTCGACCTCTGGCTGGCCAATCGCGACCAGCTCGCGGCGGCCGGCGTGCGGCCGCAGAACATCCACGTCGCCGGCATCTGCACCATCTGCCACCCCGATCTCTTCCCCAGCCACCGGGCCGAGGCAGGACGCGCCGGCCGGTTCGCCGCCGTCATCGGGCGCTCTGCCTGACCCGGGTCACGGGAGCCATCCGGCGGCACCTCGGCCGCGATCCCACCCGCCGATCGACGGCCGGCTCGGCTCCTTGCGGCCGATCGCCACCGGCACGACCCTGACTGAGGAGTCGTTATCGTCTCGCCTTGGGTACCCGGCCGCTCGACGCGCAGGAGGGATCCGATGGCTGCACCGGTGATCGACCACAGCTCGCTCTACCGCTTGCCCTGGACGCTGCCCGACAACGGCATCAGCTGGCTCGAACCGACCTCGGAGTGCAATCTGGTCTGCGACGGCTGCTACCGGAAGAACGAGAGCGGCAACCACAAGAGCCTCGAGGAGGTGAAGCGCGAGCTGGACGTGTTCCAGCGTCTCCGGCGCAGCGACTGCATCTCCGTCGCGGGCGGCGACCCGCTGGTCTATCCGGACATCGTGCCCCTGGTGCGCGAGATCAGGGAGCGGGGCTTCAAGGCCATCGTCAACACCAACGGGAAGGCTCTCACACCCGGACTGCTGCACGATCTCAAGCGCGCCGGCGTCTTCGGCTTCACCTTCCACGTGGACAGCGGTCAGCGGCGCGGCGCCCCGTGGGACGGCAAGAGCGAGCTGGAGCTGTGCGACCTCCGGCTGAAGTACGCGCTGATGCTGGCGAGGGAGGGCGGGATCGCCTGCTCCTTCAACTCCACGGTTTACGCGGAGAATATCGAGCACGTGCCGCAACTGCTGGACTGGGCCCAGCAGCACATGGACATCGTCCACACGATGGTGTTCATCTGCTTCCGCCACGTGGTGCCGGACATGCCGTTCGAGTGGTGGGCCGGCGGCCGGCGGGTGCCCTGGGACGAGATCTGGTATCACTCCGACCAGAAGCGGAAGGTGACGATCGGCTCGCAGGATCTGGTGCGCCGCATGCGTGAGGTGGACCCTGCGTTCACTCCCATGGCCTACCTCAACGGCACCCACCAGCCGGAGGCGCTGAAGTGGCTGGTCACGGAGCGCATCGGCAACGCCGACCGGATCTTCGGCTATGCCGGACCGCGCTTCGCCGAACTGGCCACCGGCTTCTACCACTGGAGGACCGGCAAGTACCTCTCCTACGCCTCGCCGGCCACCTGCCGGCACGGTCGCCTCGCGATGGCGCTCCTGGCGCCGCTCGATCCGGGTCTCGAGCGCAGCGCCGGCCGCTGGCTACGCTGGGTGGTCCGACGGCCGTTGCGGGCGTTCCGTCCGGTCCACCTGCAGTCGATCATGTTCATCCAGCCGGTGGACTTCACCGCCAGGGGCGACCAGAGCATGTGCGACGGCTGCCCGGACATCACGGTCCACGAGGGACAGCTCGTATGGTCATGCCGGCTCGAGGAGTTGAAGGCCTACGGCAGTTTCCTGCGGACGGTTCCGCTCGAGCAGGAGGCAGTCGAGACGCAAGGGCCGGGAACGGCGGCCCGCGCGGCGGGTCGCGGATGGGCCGTCGATGGGTGAGTGCCGGCACGGTCAGTCGGTGCCGGTCCAGAGTATGCGTCGCCAGGGCCCATGGCCTGGTGGTATGCTCGTGCTCGATGACGGCGCCGCGACCACCGCACCGACGGCGGGAGATCCGTTCATGGCAGACATGCGCTCACCGCTGCACCGTGCGTTCATCGGCATCGCCGGCCTCATCGGGGTCGGCAAGAGCACCCTGGCCCGCAAGCTGGGGGAGCATCTCGGTCTCGACGTCTACTGCGAGCCGGTGGACGACAACGTCTACCTCGAGGACTTCTACGCCGACACGCTGCGCCACTCCTTCGCCATGCAGGTCTACCTGCTGAACCGGCGCTTCCAGCAGCACCAGGAGATCATCTGGCGCGGCCGCGGCGCCGTCCAGGACCGCACCATCTACGAGGACAGCATCTTCGCCAAGGTCCTGATGGACATGGGACTGATGCTTCCGCGCGACTACGAGACCTACGTCGACCTCTTCCGCAATCTCGCGAACTTCATGTGCCGGCCGAACGTCATCGTCTACCTGGACGCCTCGCCCGAGACCACGCTCGAGCGCATCCAGAGCCGCGGCCGCGGGTGCGAGCAGGGCATCAGCCTGGAGTACCTGCAGCGCCTGCACCACGAATACGGCGCCTTCGTGACCGAGATCAGCCGCATCATCCCGGTGATCCGCGTGGGGTGGGAACGTTTCGGCGACATCGAGTCCATCGCCGACGCCATCACCCGCGAGTACATCGAGACGAACTACCTGCGGGACGTCAGGCTGCCCTGACGCCGATCGCAACGAATCCACGCCTGCCCGCTGTCGAGGGAGAGAGTCGTGTCCAGGTCCGCCGCTTCCCGTGTCCACCCCCATGCCGCCGGCGTCGCATGCGGGACGGTCAGGCCGAGATCCGCGTTCCTCGTCGCGGCGCTGCTCGCCGCCCTCCCCACCCTCCCCGCCGAGCCCGCCCTGGCCACCGAGGTCCTCGACCGCCGCGACGACGAGCCCGGCCGCTTCCCCGTGATCGCGGCCGAGACGCTGCGCGGCCGCTCCATCCGCCTGCCCGACGGCCTCGCCGGCGAGCGCAATCTGCTCGTGATCGCCTACGAACGCGACCAGCAGGCGGATGTCGACACCTGGCTCGTCGCGCTGGGGAACCTCGAGCTCGCGCCGCCGGAGTTCTCGTACTACGAGCTGCCGACGATCGGCGGCGGAATGCGGTTCATGCGCCCGGTGATCGACGCAGGCATGCGCCGCGGCATCCGCGATCGCCAGCAGCGCGACCGCGTGATCACCCTCTTTCTGGACAAGGACTGGTTCCGCGGCCAGGTCGGCACCGCGCACACGGACGATATCGCCGCACTTCTCGTCGACCGCGAGGGCTGGATCTTGCATCGGTGGTTCGGAGCGTGTGACGAACGGAAGGGTGCGGAGTTGCGGGAGGTGCTGGTCGGTGGCAAGAGCCCGGACCAGCCGTCAAGCGAATCACGATGACCAGTTCGCCTTGCAGCCGCCGATGGGTGAGTTCGGCGAGATCAGTCGGTGTCGGCCGACCGGGTCGCCGCCGGCGGCGACAGCGGCAGCCAGAGCCGGAACCTGCTGCCGAGCCCGGGAGCCGACTCGATCTCCAGACCGCCACCGAAAACCTCGGCGCGCTCGCGGACGCTAAAGAGACCGAAGCCCGCCTCGGGACCGGCCTCCACCGGCCGCGGATCGAATCCGACGCCGTTGTCCTGCACATCCAGCAGCAGCCGCATCGGCTCCTGCCGCGCGACCAGTTGCACCCGGCCCACGCGCGCATGCTTGCTGGCGTTGAAGAGCAGTTCGCGGACCGCCTGGAAGAGGAAGACGGCCTGCTCCTCGGGCAGTTCGAGTTCCTCCGGGACATCCAGGCTCACCTCGAGACCGTGCTTGCGCTGGACGTCGCGGGCCAGCCAGGACAGCGCCGGCGCCAGCCCGTGCTTGCGCAGCACGGGTGGGCTCAACTCGTACGCGAGTGATCGCGACTCCTCGATCGCCTCCTGCAAGATCGTTCGCAGCCGCTCGGTGTCCGCGGCCAGCCCTTGCCGATCCCGCGGACTGAAGGCGAGCCGCTGCAACTCCAGTTGCCCGGCGACCAGCAGCTGCTGCAGGCCGTCGTGGAGCACCTGCGCCAGGTGCTGCCGCTCGCGCTCCTCGGCCTGCGTCAACTGCAGCGCCATCACCCGCAGCTGCGCTGTCCGCTGCTCCGCGGTGGCGGTCCGTTCCCGCACCCGATCTTCCAGCTCGCCGGCCAGTTCCCGCAGGCGCTGCTCCGTCCTGCGGTGGCCGGTGATGTCCACCGTCGCCCCCATCAGTCCGTACACCGTCCCGCTCTGGTCCCGCATGGGTTCCAGCACCAGATCGAAGTAACGCGCTTTTCCCCCCAGCACCACGCGGACCTCAGTCCTCAGCGGCTCTCCCGTCGCGATCACCTGCTGCTTGGGCTCGACCACCGCAGCCGCCTGATCCGGCGGCAGCAACTCGTGGTCGGTGCGGCCGACGAGTTCCGCGAGCGAAGCAGGCCGTCGCGCGCTGTAGACCCAGGTGTAACGCAGGTCCCGATCCTGGGCGAAGGCCGTGCTGCCGGTGAGCCGCAGGGCGAGCTGCAGACGCTGTTCGCTCTGGCGCAGCGCCTCCTCGGCGGCGCGTCGCTCCGTGACATCGCGACCGGTGCAGTAGAGCAGGCCCGTCTCGGGATCGCGGCTGATTTCCCAGGCGATCCAGCGCGTGTCGCCGTCGCTGCAGGTGAGCCGGTTCTCGACGGACCGCGTCTTCTCCCCGGCGGACAGCGCGGCGATCACCTGCTCCGTTCCCTGCCGATCCTCCGGGTGGACGGCGTCGAGAATGGGTTTCTCGAGCAGCTCGGTCTCCCTGCAGCCCAGGACCCGCGTGAAGGCACGGTTGATCCGCTTCCAGCGGCCGTCCGACAGCGATGCCACCGCCAGCAGGTCCGCAGACATGTCGAAGAAGCGATCGCGCTCCTGCTCGGCGCGTTTGCGGTCGGTGATGTCGCGGAAGTAGATCTCGAGGCCGCCGTCATCGCCGGGATAGACGTGCACCTCGCTGAAGCGGCCGGTGGGCAGGCTCGAGGCTGCCTCGAAGTGCACCGGCCGGCGCGAGTCGAGAGCGCGGCGGTACTCACGCTCGAAATCGGTGCCGCGCGCCTCCGGAAAGACGTCCAGATACCTGCGATCGACGAGTTCGTGCCGTTCGCGCTCGACGAACTGCGCGGCTGCGGCGTTGACCTCGCGGATGATCCAGTCGCGGTCCAGGCGCACGTAGCCGTCGGTGATGGTCGCGAGGATGCGGCGGGCGCGGTCGTCGCCGGGACCCTCGGCCGATCGAGGTTCCGCCGACTCGTGCTGCCGTTCCGCTCGCGGCGTCCGGTCGGGTCCCTCCATGCACGCTCCACCCGTCGCTTCGCTGGTCACGTCCCCCGGCAGGCAACGTAACGGAGAGCCGGGAATGCGGCAAAGGGACCGACCCCGAATCCACGGGGGCATTTCATCCAGTTCGGGGTTGCCCGGCTCAAGCAGGATGGGACCTTCGGCAAGGAACGAAATATTCACTCAACCTCACTATCCAGCCGCTACTCGGCCCCGGCCTATCTCAGGCTGGCGGGCCTGTCGAGAACTGGCCTACTCTTTACTACAAGATTCTTTAAGCTTGCTGACTACTTTTCTCAGGAGACTCGCATTATATTAAGCGACACCCCCAATTTGCTTGCTGAAGTTCGATTGTCTCTGGCTGAATCTGTTCCCCCTATGAGTCTCCACATCGGAGTCGTTAGGGTCGCTTTACCCGACTCCTCCGTCCTTATGGATATTTTATATGACACAACAGACACAGATCGGAACCGACCTGTATATGCACATGTAATTTACGATAGTAACGTTGAATCTATGCTCGCCCCAATTGACCCAGCAAAC